>NZ_JADPIX010000143.1:0-670432 GCF_023073155.1 Bradyrhizobium sp. 45
GAGAAAGCCAATCTTCGCTGAGAAGGCACCCACGATGAAAGCCATCCTGACACTCGACAATCTCGCGTCCGGTCTCGTGACCACGATCTGGACGCCGGTGTTCGTCGCGATCTTTCTCGCGATCATCGCCTACGCATTATGGCCCCGTAACAAGGCTGCGTTCGACGAAGCAGCACACCTGCCGTTGCGGGAGGAGTGAGAGACCATGACCGATCATCATAGCGACATCGATTCCGTCACCGGCAAGTCCACGACCGGACATGAATGGGACGGCATCAAGGAGCTCAACACGCCGCTGCCGCGCTGGTGGGTGATCAGCTTCTACCTCACCATCGTCTGGTCGATCGGCTACTGGATCGTGTATCCGGCCTGGCCCCTGATCTCCAGCAATACCACGGGCCTGTTCGGCTACTCGACACGCGCCGATGTCGCGGTCGAGCTCGCCAATCTCGAGAAGATCCGCGGAGCCAAGATGGTTGCGCTGGGCGCGGCCTCGCTCGCCGACATCGAGAAGGACCCGGCGCTGCTGGCGCTCGCGCGCGCCAAGGGCAAGACCGTGTTCGGCGACAATTGCGCGCCATGTCACGGCTCAGGCGGCGCGGGTGCCAAGGGCTATCCGAATCTGAACGACGACGACTGGCTGTGGGGCGGTTCGCTCGACCAGATCATGCAGACCATCCAGTTCGGCGCACGTTCCGGCCACGCCAAGACGCATGAAGGCCAGATGCTCGCATTCGGCAAGGACGGCGTGCTGAAGCCGGATGAGATCGTCACGGCCGCCAACTATGTCCGGGCACTGTCGGGCCTTCCGACCCGCAAGGGCTATGACGCGGCCAAGGGCGAGAAGATCTTCGCGGAGAATTGCGTCGCCTGCCATGGCGACGGCGGCAAGGGCAACCCGGAGATGGGTGCCCCTAACCTGACCGATAAGATCTGGCTCTATGGTTCGGACGAGGCGACGCTGATCGAGACCATCAGCCAGGGCCGCGCGGGCGTGATGCCGGCCTGGGAAGGGCGGCTCGATCCCGCCACCATCAAGGCGATGGCAGTTTACGTCCACTCGCTGGGCGGCGGAAAATAGCCAATCCGGGACAAGCGGGGGCGAACAAAAAAAGCCCCCGCTTGCGCTGGATCAACTGACGCGGCGGCGTCGGGTCTAGGTTTTATCGCACCTCTCGAAAAGCTGCAGGCGATGAACAGGACCGCGAACCCAAAAGAGCTCCCATTAGACGATGACAACGGGCCGCTCTATGTGGCCCAGAAGAAAGTCTATCCCCAGAGCACCTCCGGCACCTTCCGCCGGATCAAATGGGGCCTGATGGCCTTCTGCCTCGGCGTCTACTACTTCCTGCCGTTCGTGCGCTGGAACCGCGGACTCGGCGCTCCCAGCCAAGCGGTGCTGATCGATCTTCCCAACAGTCGCTTCTATTTCTTCTTCATCGAGCTGTGGCCGCAGGAGGTCTACTACTTCACCGGCCTGCTGATCGTCGCCGCGGTGGCGCTATTCCTGATGAACTCGGTCGGCGGCCGTATCTGGTGCGGCTATCTCTGTCCGCAGACGGTGTGGACCGACCTGTTCTATGCGGTCGAGCGTCTGATCGAGGGTGACCGGCGCGAGCGGATGAAGAAGGACAAATCGTCCGACCCGATGAAGCTGGAGCGGATCTCCGAGATCGTGCTCAAGCATTCGATCTGGCTCTTGATCGGGTGGTGGACCGGCGGCGCCTGGGTGCTCTATTTCAACGACGCACCGACGCTGGTCAAGGAACTCGTCACGTTCCAGGCGCCGATGCTCGCCTATGTCTGGATCGGCATTCTCACCGCGACGACCTATCTGCTCGCCGGCTACATGCGCGAGCAGGTCTGCACCTATATGTGCCCGTGGCCGCGCATCCAGGCGGCGCTGACCGATGAATGGGCGCTCAACGTCACCTACCGCTACGACCGAGGCGAGAAGCGTACGTCGGTGAAGAAGGCGGCCGAGCTGCGCGCGCTCGGGCAGCAGGTTGGTGATTGCGTCGATTGCTACCAGTGCGTGGCGGTCTGCCCGACCGGCATCGACATCCGCAACGGACCGCAGATGGAATGCATCCAGTGCGGGCTCTGCATTGATGCCTGCGACAATGTGATGACGAAAATCGGCCGGCCGAAGCGGCTGATCGGCTATGACAACGACGTCAACATCCAGCGCCGCCAGGAAGGCAAGGCGCCGATCTACCGCATCGTCCGGGCCCGCACCGTCGCCTACAGCGCGATCATCGCGGCGGTCGGCGGCATCATGATCTATACGCTGGCGACTCGCAGCCTGCTCGACGTCAACGTGCTGCACGACCGCAACCCGATCGCGGTCAGGCTCAGCGACGGCTCGATCCGCAATGCCTACACGGTGCGGCTGCTCAACAAGAGCGGTTACGACCGGGTCATCGCGATCGACGCGAGCGGCCCGGTCAATGCGACAATCCATGTCATCGGAATCGATTCTGTGACGTCGGACCGGCCGATGATCGTGGTTCCGCGCGACTCCACCAGCGAGCTGCGGCTGCTCGTGACCGCTCCGGTGGAGGGCAATCCGGAAAAGTCCATCCCGGTTCACTTTCACGTCACCGATATCGGCCTCGGCGAAGTCGCCAGCGCCACCGACAATTTCGTCGCGCCCTAGGATCAGGAGTTCGCCATGGCAACCAAGCCGCTGACCGGAACAAAAGTGTTTCTGATGCTGGTCGCCTTCTTCGGCGTCGTGATCGGCGTCAACGCGACCATGATGAAGCTCGCGATCGCGACGCTGCCAGGGACGGACGTCGACAGCCCCTATGCCGCGGGCCTCACCTATGACCGCGAAATTTCGGCGGCGCAGGACCAGGCCGCGCGCAAATGGAAGGTCAACGCCCATGTCGAGCGCCGCGCCGATGGCGGCGCCGTGCTTCAGGTCGAGGCGCGCGACGCGAGCGGCCAGCCGATCGCCGGACTGAAATTCGGCGGCCGCCTGGAGCGGCCGACTGACAAGCGCGCCGATCTCGCCATCGAGCTCTCGGAGGCCGGCATCGGCCTCTATCGCGGCAATGTCGCATCGGTCGCGCCGGGCCAATGGGACCTGGTGATCGAGGGCGAGGCGCGGGGAACGCGCGTGTTCAAGTCCCGCAACCGCGTGATCCTGAACTGAAGGATTTTGCCATGCACGTCTCGCGGGACTTTTCGCATTACGTCCGGACTGCGGGCGAGGGCGTCCAGCACATCGATCTCGCGGTCGAGGGCGTGCACTGCGCCGGCTGCATGGCCAAGATCGAGCGCGGGCTATCCGCGATTCCCGACGTCATGCTGGCGCGCGTGAACCTCACCGACCGGCGCGTTGCACTGGAATGGAAGGCGGGCACGCTCGATCCTATCAGCTTCATCGACCGCCTCGAAGAGCTCGGCTATAAGGCCTATCCTTACGAGACCGAGAGCGCGGAGGCGACCGAGGTCGCCGAATCGCGCTTCCTGCTGCGCTGCCTCGGCGTCGCCGCGTTCGCCACCATGAACGTGATGATGCTATCGATCCCGGTGTGGTCCGGCAACGTCTCGGACATGCTGCCGGAGCAGCGCGATTTCTTCCACTGGCTGTCGGCGCTGATCGCGCTGCCGGCGGCGGCCTATGCCGGCCAGCCGTTCTTCCGCTCGGCCTGGCGCGCGCTGTCGGCCAGGACCACCAACATGGACGTGCCGATCTCGATCGGCGTGACGCTGGCGCTCGGCATGTCCGTGGTCGAGACCATCAACCACGCCGAGCACGCCTATTTCGACGCGGCGATCATGCTGCTCACTTTCCTCCTGGTCGGTCGCTTCCTCGACCAGAACATGCGGCGGCGGACCCGCGCGGTCGCGGGCAATCTCGCCGCGCTTAAGGCGGAGACCGCGGCCAAGTTCGTCGGGCCCGACGAGATATCCCAAGTGCCGGTGGCCGCGATCTATCCCGGCGACATCGTGCTGCTGCGGCCCGGCGAGCGCTGCGCGGTCGACGGCACTGTGATCGAGGGCCGTTCCGAGATCGACCAGAGCCTGATCACCGGCGAGACGCTCTATGTCACGGCCGAGCAGGGCACGCCGGTCTATGCGGGATCGATGAACATCTCAGGGACCTTGCGGGTGCGGGTCTCGGCGGCCTCCGAGGCGACGCTGCTCGCCGAGATCACGCGGCTGCTCGACAATGCGCTGCAGGCGCGCTCGCGCTACATGCGGCTCGCAGACCGCGCTTCGCGACTCTACGCGCCGGTGGTGCATGCCACCGCGCTCGTCACCATCCTCGGCTGGGTCATCGCGGACGCCGGCTGGCATGATGCCATCGTGACCGGCGTCGCGGTGCTGATCATCACCTGTCCCTGCGCGCTCGGGCTCGCCATTCCGACGGTACAGACCGTGGCCTCTGGCGCGATGTTCAAGGCGGGTGTGCTGCTGAATTCCGGCGATGCCATCGAGCGTCTCGCGGAAGCCGATCACGTCATCTTCGACAAGACCGGCACGCTGACGCTGCCCGATCTCGAAGTGATGAATGCGGCCGATATTCCCGCCGATATCTTCGAGCTTGCCGGGCGGCTCGCGCTGTCGAGCCATCATCCGGTCGCCGCCGCGGTCGCGCAGGCCTCCGACGCCAGATCGCCGATCGTTAGCGCGGTCGAGGAGGCCGGCCAGGGCGTGCGCGCTGTGCTCGATGGCATCGAGATTCGCCTCGGCCGTCCGTCCTTCTGCGGCGCCGAGACGCTGGTCTCCGACGTGACAAATCTCGATCCCGAAGCCTCCGTCGTGGCGTTCAGCAATGGCAGCGAAAAATTCATCCTCTCCGTGCGCCAGGGCCTCCGTCCCGATGCGCAGGCTGTGATCGCGGCGCTGAAGGCGCGCAATATCGGCATCGAGATTCTCTCCGGCGACCGTGAACCGGCGGTGATCGCGGCGGCCCATGCGCTGGGTATCTCCGAATGGCGAGCCGGCGTGACCCCGGCCGACAAGATCGCGCGGATCGAGGTCTTGAAGCAGCGGGGCATGAAGGTCCTGATGGTCGGCGACGGCATGAATGATGCGCCGTCGCTGGCGGCAGCGCACGTCTCGATGTCGCCGATCTCGGCCGCGCATTTGAGCCAGGCGACCGCCGATCTCGTCTTTCTCGGCCGGCCGCTGGCTCCGGTCGTCGCCGCCATCGATGCTTCGCGCAAGGCGCTGCACCTGATGCGGCAGAATCTCTGGCTGGCGATCGGCTACAATTTCCTCGCGGTGCCGGTCGCGATCAGCGGCGTCGTCACGCCCTTGATCGCGGCTGCCGCCATGAGCGGATCGTCGATCCTGGTGATGCTGAATTCGCTGCGTGCGCGCGGCGCCCCGCGGGAGATCGTGTGATGGAAATTCTGGTCATCCTGGTGCCGCTGGCGCTGATGCTCGGTCTCGCCGGTCTGGCCGCTTTCCTTTGGTCGCTTCGAAGCGGCCAGTACGACGATCTCGACGGCGCCGCCTGGCGCGCCATCGCCGACGACGAGCCGCCGCAGGAGGCGCCGGCCAAGCGCTAGCGCTTCAAGGCGAGCGTCAGCAGGGCCGCGACAGCGAGCGCCAGGCCCACCCCGGCCACGCAGGCATGCCAGCCATACGCGTCGAACAGCCGGCCGAGGACGGCGGTGCCGACGAGCCCACCGCAGAAATAGCAGGCGAGATAGGTGCCGCTGGCGATGCCGCGGTTTACAGCCGCAGCCTGTCCGACGAATCCTGTCGCAGCCGCTTGCGCGGAAAAGGTGCCGCTTCCGACCAGAACCATCCCGGCGAGGACCGCGCCCAGGTGCGGGACCAACATCAGCGGCAAGCCGACCCCGGCGATGGCGAGCGAGCCCCAGATCGTCGGACGCGTTCCGAGGCGCGACGCCACTTTGCCAGCCAGCAACGTGGTGACCACCGACGGCAGGAAGACGAAGTAAACGAAGCCGAGGTCCATCATGCCCAGCGACAGCGGTGGTCGAACCAGAACGAAATTGACGAATGTGAAGGTGCCGATGAATGCGAACAGGATGCAGAAGCCGATGCCGTAGGCGGCACGCAGCCGTGCATCCTGCCACTGCGCGATCGTCGCGGCAAACGCCGATGCCGTCGACGTCGTTGCACGCGTCGGCTGTACGCGCGCAATGGTGAAATAGACCAGGGCGGCACCGGCCAGATTGAGGGCCGCGAAGAAGTAGAAATTCCATGCCAGGCCAAGGCTATCGGCGATCGCCCCGAGACCAGCCGGCCGACGAGATTGCTGGCGACGTTTCCTGTGATGTAGGCGGCAAAGGCGCCGCCGGAATCCATTGCGCTGCATTGCTCGCCGAGATGAGCCAATGTCAACGCGAAGGCGGATGCCATGCAGAGGCCCTGCGCGACCCGCAGGCCGGTGAAGACGGCAAGATTGGGCGCAGTCGCCAGCAGGCTCGTCGGAATCGCGAGCAGGGTCAGGCTGAGCAGGATGCCGGTCCGCCTGTCGATGTGCGGGCTGAGAAGGCCGACGACGAGGCCTGCGACAGCCATGCCGAACGTGCTGGCGTTGACGGCCAGGCTCATCGCGGCCGGCGTGACGCCGTAGCGGCGCGTCAGCGAGGGCAGGATCGCCTGTGTCGCGAAGAGATCGACGACCGTCAGGAAGGCAGTGAGGCCGATCACGAGAGAGCGAAGCGCAAGACCTGGTGAATGCGCGTCCATCGTCATCGCGGTTGGTTTGATCGGCGCGGAAAGATCGGTCATGGCAGGCCTCCCTTGTGATGAATGTGGCGCCCGCATGCGGGGCAGCATGGGGATCGCGGGCGCCACATTCCGTCACGCGTGCGCTGGGGTCGCGCACCCGTTACATGTTGTGGTCGTGCGGGTCCTTGCGGACGTCGCCGACATAGAGAATGACCGTTTCCTTGCCGAGGTTCTTCCACCAGTGCGAGGTGCCGGACACCTCCGGGCGGATGTCGGCGGCCTTGTGCACGATCGGATCGACGCAGTTGGAAACGTGTTCGACGATCTCGCCTTGCTGCACGAAGATCAGGGCAGGGCGGTCGTCATGGCTGTGCCAGGGCACGATGCCGCCGGGCTCGATGGTCAGCTTGCGGAAGCGCAGCTCGCGGCCTTCGATATGCGCCGGCTGTTTGCCGAGGTCGATGGCGCCGAGCGTGACGTCGGTGACGCCGACCGGCTTGTAGTCGACCATCTGCTGCGCGTTCGGCTTGATCTTGTCGGCCGGGCATTCGCCGGCGGAGACTGGCTGCGCCGAGAGTGTCAATACGCCGAGGATGGCCAGGCCGGGCCAGACCGCACGCGACAATGTGTGATGCTTGAACATCGGGACGTCTCCTGTGTTGGCCGCAACCGCAATGGTCGCTGGCTCTGTTGGGACTTTCGTCGAGAGGGCGCTCGTTCTGAAATGCTCTTTCGCTCTCGCTGCGATAGACCGGCGCTATCGGGCCCGATAGGCGCTCGCTATCGAACCGATTGGGGATTGGCATTTCCGCTTCCCGAGCGACTGGCGTTCGATGGTGGGGCGCCCGGTTGGCGGGCGTTCACGTCACTCCGGAGGAACATCTCATGACGAAATTGTCCAAGACCTTGATTGCCACGGCTGCGTTCGTGGTCATCGCCACATCGGCCTTCTCGGAAGCCACATGGGACTTCAAGGCCGGCATGGCCTACATGTATGGCGGACCCGGCAAGATGTCGGCGATGGCCATGGCCCCGGCGGAGAAGAACCACGAGGCCATGATGAAGAACGCCAAGAAAGTCCCCGACAACACCGTCTTCTTCATGGACAACGGATCGCTGTATTCCACCTCGGGGCGCCTGGACCCGACCGGCAATTTCTACGTGAACTGATCGCGTGCGCATGACGGCCGCCCCTTGCGGGCGGCCGGATCGGGCACCTAATATTCGTCCCCTGAACGCTGGAGCGCAAGATGACCTCTCTCTCGCCGGCCGATGCCGAGCGGCTTAAACACGCCTTCCAGCGCTGCCGTGACATGGATGGCACGCTGAACGAGCAGCTCCGCGCCTATGCCGACGCCAGCCGCGACGTGTTCCCGGCCTATGGCGAAGCAGTCGACAATCTGGTGACCAGATTGAATGGAAACGGCGGCGGCGAGACCGCGCCGCGTCCGGGCGAGTCGATGCCGCCGTTCATGTTGCCGGACGAGAGCGGGCGTCTCGTCGCGCTGTCCTCACTGCTGGAGAGCGGCCCGGTCGCCGTGATGTTTTTCCGCGGCCATTGGTGTCCCTATTGCCGGCTCAATGTCCGCGCGGTGGTCCAGGCGCTGGACCGCGTCGAGTCCATGGGTGCGCGCATAGTCGCGATCATGCCGGAGACGCAGGAATACACCCAGCAGCTCAAGGCGGAAGCTGGTGCCCCATTTCCGATCCTGACCGACCTCGACAACGGCTATGCGTTGTCGCTCAATCTCGCGATCTGGCTCGGTGCCGAGATCCAGCACCTGTTGTCCTATCAGGACATGGCGAAATTCCACGGCAATGATGGCTGGATGCTGCCGATCCCGGCCGTGTTCGTCGTTGGTCGCGACGGTCTCGTGAAAGCCCGCTTCGTCGATCCGGATTTCCGCAAGCGAATCGAGATCGATGATCTGCTTGAAGCGTTGGAAGGCGCGAGCAGGGAGGCCTGAAAGAGTGAGGAGCGAGCGTGGCTGCTACCCCGCAATCTCCCGCCAATCCGCACCGCGCAACATGCGCATAACGGCATTGGCCACCGCCGTGCGCTGCCGGCCGGCCACCCCGTAGAGGCTGACGGTGCGACGGGCGTCCAGCCCGGCGACCGCAGCGCGCGTCAACGTCTCCGGAACGGGCGAGGTGTGCGGCAGCATGGCGACGCCGATGTCGGCCTCGACCAGCTCGATCAAATCGCGCTCGTTCGAGATTTCGTGACCCTGCTCGATCGCGATGCCGTGCTCGCGCAGGCTCGCCGAGATACGGGCGGAATGCTCGCAAAACGTCCGGCTCAGCAGCTGCTCCGCGCGCAGATCGTCCAGTTCGATGCTGCTGCGGCCGGCGAGGCGGTGTCCGTCGCTGACCACGAGCTCGAAGCTCTCGGTGAACAGCGGCCAGACATCGAGCCGCTCCCAGGCCTCGTCGATGTCCGCGGCAATCCCTAGCTCGGCCTCGCCCTTCTTCAGGAACTCGGCCACTTCACGACTCGAGCCGCGCAGGAAGCGGAATTCGAGCCGGTTGAACTGCCGCTTGATCTGGTTGAGATGCGGAATGAGGAGCGACAGGTCGATCGCATGCGTCAGCGCGACGCGGAGCGCGCCGATCTCGCCGCTCCGGAACGAGGAGGCCAGCGATCGGGCGCCGGTGGCCGCTTCGAAACACTGCTTCAGCAGCGGATGCATGCGCTGGCCGAGCTCGGTCAATTGCGCCGCGGGCCGTTCGCGGCGAAACAGATCGCCGCCGAGCTCGGCCTCGAGCTGCTTGATCGCGCGCGTCAGCGAAGGCTGCGTCACGTTGCATTCCTCGGCGGCACGCGTGAAGTTCAAGAGTTGCGCCACCGCGAGGAAATAGCGGACCTGGTGCATTTCCATGGATCGGCTCCCGGCAAGATCAGCCGAAAGCTAGCCGATCGGCGCGGAGAATGACATCCCGACCGCAATAGAGCACAGGCATGGTTTCGGAAGCCAACGGGCATTTCCGTCAAACCCGGCGATGCTTCACAGTCGGCTCAGCACAAGTCGTCATGCCAAAGGAGTTTGCCCGTGAATATGTCCGTCAAGCCGCAGACGTCCGCCTCCCGGGCGCTCGCGGGCAAGGTTGCGCTGGTCACGGGCTCAACCAGTGGCATCGGCCTCGGTATCGCGCGGGCACTTGCCGCGGCCGGCGCCGACATCGTGCTGAACGGCCTTGGTGTGGCGGCCGAGCTCGACCGGACGCGCGAGCAGATCGCGGCGGAGTTCGGCGTCAAGGCAAGGTTTTCGCCGGCCGACATGACCAGACCGAATTCGATCGCCGAAATGATCGCGGCGACGGTTGCGCAGGCCGGCCGCCTGGATATCCTGATCAACAATGCCGGCATCCAGCACGTTGCGCCGCTGGAGCAGTTTCCGGTCGAGAAATGGGACCAGATCCTCGCGATCAATCTGTCGTCGGCCTTCCACACCACGCGGCTCGCGCTGCCCGCAATGCGACAGAACGGGTTCGGGCGGATCATCAACATCGCCTCCGCGCACGGCCTGGTCGCCTCGCCGTTCAAGGCGGCCTACGTCGCCGCCAAGCACGGCATCGTCGGGCTCACAAGGTGACCGCGCTGGAGACGGCAGAAGAGGGCATTACCTGCAACGCGATCTGTCCCGGCTATGTCTATACGCCACTGGTCGAGGCGCAGATCGATGGGCAGGCCAAGGCGCATGGAATCTCGCGTGACCAGGTGATCCGTGACGTGCTGCTGGCGCAACAGCCGAACAAGCGCTTCTCGACCGTCGAGGAGCTCGGTGCGCTCAGCGTATTTCTGTCCACCAACGCAGCGGCCACGATCACCGGGATTGCGTTGCCCGTGGACGGAGGCTGGACCGCGCATTGAGGCGAGCGCGTAACATAGGATCGTTAGGAGCGAACATGGCAAGGGTACGGGCTCTCAGGGAGCAGAATATGAACGATGTGAAGCGCGATACCAGCGTGTCGAAGGATCTGCCCGGCCAGGTGGTGCTGGTGCTTCAGGGCGGCGGTGCACTCGGATCCTATCAGGCCGGGGTGTACCAGGCGCTGCACGAGGCCGGCATCGAGCCGGACTGGATCATCGGCACCTCGATCGGCGCCATCAATGCGTGGCTCATTGCGGGCAACGCGCCTGACCAGCGGCTGCTGCGCCTGAAGCAGTTCTGGAAACGGATGGAGCAGAATCCGGTCTGGAATCTGCGCACCCCGTTTGCCGGCTTCAATGAAAAGCTCGCCTATTGGTCGACCTTGACCCACGGCATTCCCGGCTTCTTCCGTCCCAATCCATTGGCGCATGCGGGCGATTCCTATCCGCTCGGAGCCGATCACGCCGGCTTCTATTCGACGGCGCCGCTGGAGCGGACGCTGCTCGAGCTTGTCGATTTCGGCCGGATCAACCGCTGCGCGCCACGGTTGACGGTCGGCGCCGCTCACGTCCGCAGCAGCCAGATGCACTATTTCGACAGCCGCGACGGCGAGCTGACGGTGAAGCATGTCATGGCTTCGGGCGCGCTGCCGCCGGCGTTTCCGGCGGTACGCATCGACGGCGAGCTCTATTGGGACGGCGGCATTCTGTCGAACACGCCGACCGAGGCCGTCTTCGACGACAATCCGCGCAAAAATTCGCTGATCCTCGCCGTGCATTTGTGGAATCCCGCCGGCGCCGAGCCGACCACGATGGCGGAGGTGCTGAACCGGCACAAGGATGTGCAATATTCCAGCCGGATCGCGAGCCAGATCACGCGCCAGCAGCAAACCCATCGCCTGCGCCACGTCATTAGCCAGCTCGCCGCGCGACTGCCTGAAAGCGAGCGCAGCAATCCGGCGGTGAGGGAATTGATCGACTACGGCTGCCCGACCAGGATGCATGTCGTGCGCCTGCTTGCGCCGCAGCTCGACCGCGAGAGCCACACCAAGGATATCGACTTCAGTCCGTCCGGCATCATGCGGCGCTGGGATGCCGGCTATTCGCACACAAAGTCAGTGCTTGAGCGAAGGCCGTGGGTTGGCGAGTTCGATCCGCTCGCGAGCGTGGTGCTGCACGAACATATGGACGAGATGCCGATGGCGGCGGAGTAGGGCCGCAAGCGATCGTCCCCTTCATCGAATTGCCACATGCCTTGCGGATTGTCGGTCCTGGTCCGCAATCGAAAGTCCCTGCAGGTGGTGTCCGGGAGCGAACTTGAATCTGCCCTTGATACCGTCCGCGCCAACGCGGCGGGACCGGTCGCCGGCGTGTTCGGCCCTGACACGGTGACCTGGCAAATCGACCGCGAGGCCGTGATCTTTCTCGGCGCCGGCCGGGCGCTGCTCCTTCAACTCGCGCATCCCTGGGTCGCCGCCGCCATCGCCGAGCATTCGAAAACCCTCGCTGATCCGATCGGACGATTTCACCGCACCTTCGACATCGTCTTTGCCATGGTGTTCGGTTCGCTTGACCGCGCGCTGTTGTCGTCGCGGCAATTGCACCGGCGCCACAGCATGATCGTCGGCGAGATGCCCGAGACCGTCGGTCCATTCGCGGCAGGCTCGCGCTACTGTGCCAACGACATCCCGTCGCTGCGCTGGGTTCATGCCACGCTGGTCGAGGCCGCGCTGATGGCGCATGATCTGGTCTTGCCGCCGCTCGCGGCGGACGAACGCGAACGCTACTGGGCCGAGAGTCGGTTGTTCGGTGCGTTGTTCGGGTTGACGGCGCACGATCTGCCGGCGGACTGGTCCGGCTTTGCGGCCTACACCGCGGCAATGACGCAGTCGGATACGCTGACCGTCAGCCCGGCCGCGCGCGAGATCGCCGCGCAGATCTTTGGTGGAGCGCGCCCTTGGTTGCGTCCGCCGCGCTGGTATCGCGCGCTCACCGCGAGCCTGCTGCCGGAAAGCTTGCGTGTGGGATTCGGGTTCGAGCTTGACGAGCGTGACACCAGATCCGCCGAGAAGGCGCTGCGATGGATACGGCGGGTCTATCCAAGGTTGCCAGACCGGCTGCGCTATGTCGGTCCCTACCAGGAAGCGCAAGCGCGGCTGCGCGGAGAGCCGCAGCCCGACTGGATGACGCGGTGCCTCAACCGTGCCTGGATCGGACGGTCGCAGATGGATGTGCGCGGGAGGGGGTGAAGTCCTCCGCCGTTGCCACAAACCACCGTCATTGCGAGGAGCTCTTGCGACGAAGCAATCCAGGCTGCTGCCACGGAAACAGTCTGGATTGCTTCGCTACGCTCGCAATGACGAGGACACGCAGGCCTCACACCGCCGCCAGCTTCCGGTACAGCGCGTTGTAGCTGCCGGCCGGGATGCTCCAGGAGAACGACCGTCCCATCGCACTGCGACGCATGGTGTCGAGCTGGTCCTGCGCCATGAAGGCGGAGAACGCACGGCGGACGCCGCCGAGGAAGGATTCATGCGAAGGTTTTGAGAACAGGAAGCCGGTTTCGCCGTCGGTAATGGTCTCGGCGAGGCCGCCGGTCTGGTGGCCGATCGGCAGCGAGCCGAAGCGCTGGGCGTACATCTGGCTGAGCCCGCAGGGCTCGAAGCGTGACGGCATCAATGTGAAGTCGCTACCGGCGAAGATACGGCGCGCCTGGGCCTCGTTGAAGCCGATCACGACCCCGATCGCGTCAGGCCGCCGGCGATGCGCGTCGATTAGCGCCTGCTCGAGCGCCGGCTCGCCGGAGCCGGTGACCACGATCTGCCCGCCGGCATCGACGATCTCGTCGGCCGCCGCCAGCACGAGGTCGATGCCCTTCTGGTGCACGAGGCGGGCGACGATGCCGAACATCGGGCCGCGCGACACCGCAAGCCCGAACTGCTTGCGCACGTAATCCGCATTGGCCTTCTTGCCGACCCAGTCGCCGGCGCCGAACTGCTGGGCAAGCTGGGCGCAGGAACGCGGGTCCCAGCTCTCGTCGATGCCGTTGAGGATGCCGGTGAGCTCGGCCGCGTCGGAGCGGACTCGAAGCAGGCCTTCGAGACCGCAGCCGAATTCATCCGTGGTGATCTCCCGCGCATAGGTGCCGCTGACTGTGGTGAGATGCGAGGCGTAGACCAGCCCGGCCTTGAGGAAGGAGAGCTGGTCGTAGAACTCGACGCCGTCGATGTGGAAGGAGCTCTCCGGCGCGCCGATCCGCCGCAGCGAGTCCTTCGGGAAGAGGCCCTGATAGGCGAGGTTGTGAATGGTCAGGATCGACGGCAGCTTGGAGCCGCGCCAGGCGAGGTAGGCCGGCACGAGCGAAGCCTGCCAGTCATTGGCGTGGATCAGGTCTGCTGCCCAATCCTTGTCCAGCGTGCCCATCGCCAGCTCAGCGGCGGCCGAGGCAAAGCGCGCGAAACGGATGTCGTTATCGGGCCAGTCGCGCCCGGACTCGTCGCCATAGGGGTTGCCGGGCCGGTCGTAGAGTTGCGAGCACAACAGCACATAGACCGGCAGGCCGTCCTTGGTCGCGGCGCGGCCGAGCGAGCAGGCCGGCATCTCCGCGAACGCCGGACAGCGGCCAACGACCTGAATATGCGTGAGTTGTTCGATGATGTCGCGATAGCCGGGCAACATGACCCGCATGTCGGCGAAAGGACGAAGGGCTCGGGGGAGTGCAGCGGAAACGGCTCCAAGTCCGCCGACGCGGACAAAGTCGTCCATTTCTGTCGTAACGAACAAGACCCTCAAGAACTGCTGCCCTCTGCCGGAGCCCGATTGCTGCTATGCAAGAACGGGTCCAGTTGCCCTGGAATTCCCAAGCCCGCCCGCGAGACGTGTCTGTTCGGTAAAGACTTTCCTACTCAGCGGCCGCCCTCTAGGGTCGGCGCACCAACAACAGAGAACTTCGATAAGTTCCTAAGTGACTCAAGGACGCAAGCAGGCATGCAGCTATCAGATAAGCATGAGGGGACCACGCCAAAGGCCTTCGCCGGCCTTAGGGTCCTGGATTTTTCGACCACCATCGCCGGTCCCCATTGTGCGCGGATGCTCGCCGACATGGGCGCCGAGGTCATCAAGATCGAGACCGACGGCGGCGAGACGATGCGGACCCGGCCGCCGCTGCGCAAGGGCTGCAGCACCGTGTTCGGCCAGCTCAACGTCGGCAAGAAGAGCGTCGTGCTCGACCTCAAGTCCGAGGACGGCAAGGAGGCGGTCCGCCGGCTGGCCGCGACTGCCGACATCCTGGTCGAGAACTTCCGCCCGGGCGTGATGCATCGGCTGCGGCTCGACTATGACAGAATACGCACGGTCAGCCCGAAGTTGATCTACTGCTCGATCTCCGGCTACGGCCAGAGCGGCCCGTCGGCCGAGCTGCCGGCCTATGCGCCGGTGATCCATGCAGCCTCGGGCTACGACATGGCGCATCTCGCCTATCAGCCCGGCCGCAGCCGCCCGGATTATTGCGGCATCTACCATGCCGACGTCGTCACCGGCACCTACGGGTTCGGCGCGATCGCGTCGGCGCTCTACCAGCGCACCCTGACTGGGCTCGGCCAGCATATCGACGTTTCCATGCTGGAATCGATGCTGACGCTGACATTGATCGAGTTGCAGAACTCGCAGTTCACCGTGAAGCCGCCGCCGCGCCCGATGTTCGGGCCGACCGAGACGGCGAGCGGTTATGTCATGATCACGGTTGCCAGCGAGAAGACGTTTCAGGGACTGATGGGAGTGATCGGCCGCCCCGAATGGATCTCCGATCCGCGCTTCTCCACCTACGCCGCGCGTCGCGATCATTGGGCCGACTTGATGGACGGTGTCGAGGCCTGGTCGCGGCAGCTCTCGACCGATGTCTGTCTTGTCGCGTTAGGTGCGGCCGGCGTGCCGGCCTCGGCCTACCGCACTGTGTCCGAAGCACTGGCCGATCCGCAGCTCGCGCACCGAGAGGCGCTCTCGTCTGTCGAGGATGAAGGCGGCTCGTTCCAGGTCCTCAATCTGCCGTTCCGGATGACCGGTGCTGATACAACACCGGGCAAGACGATGGCCGTTCTTGGCGAGCACACGGACGGACTGCGCGCGGAGATCGGGCTCACCGACAATGCGCCAATTCCGTCAGGCAAAACAGCCGTGCAAGGCTGAGGGCAAGGCTGACGGCAAGTCTCACGGGAAGTCTGACGGATACCACGCTGTGGCAAGCAATGCGGCGTTGCGCGTGGCCGGCTTGCCATCATCCGTCAGCCTAAATTAGACAGGTCCGAGTTTGTCTCGTCCCGCCGCCCATGCCATGGTGGCGACGACAAGAAAAATATCCGGGAGGACGCCAATGAAAAGTTTCAAGGTCGCCGATTTCAAGGCGCCGCTGCAGGAGTTCGACGAGGCCACGCCGCAACCGTCCGGCACGCAGGTGCTGATCAAGGTGAAGGCCGCCGGCGTCTGCCATAGCGACCTTCACATTTGGGAAGGTGGCTACGATCTCGGCCACGGCCGCAAGCCGCTCTCGCTGAAGGACCGCGGCATCAACCTGCCGCTGACCATGGGGCACGAGACGGTCGGCGAGGTGCTCGCCTTCGGCCCGGACGTGAAGTCGTCGGACCAGGGCGACGTGAAGATCGGCGATGTCGGGCTGGTCTATCCCTGGATCGGTTGCGGCAAATGCGCGACCTGTCTCGCCGGTGACGAGAACATGTGCCTGACGCCGCGCTCGCTCGGCGTCTATTGCGACGGCGGCTATTCCGACCACATGCTGGTGCCGCATCCGCGCTATTTGCTCAACCTCAAAGGCCTCGATCCCGCGTCAGCTGCACCCTACGCCTGCTCGGGCGTCACGACCTACAGCGCGCTGAAGAAGCTCGAGCAGCACTTCCACACGCCGATCGTGATGTTCGGCGCCGGCGGACTTGGCCTGATGGCACTGTCGCTGCTGAAGGCGATGGGCGGCAAGGGCGCGATCATGGTCGACATCGACGCGAAGAAACGCGAAGCGGCGGAGCAAGCCGGCGCGCTCGCGACCGTCGATCCCAAGGCGGCCGACGCGCTGGAGCAGCTTGCCAAGAAAGCCGGTGGTCCCATCCGCGCCGTGCTCGATCTCGTCGGAAACGCCGCCACCACGCAACTCGGCTTCGACTGCCTGACCAAGGGCGGCAAGCTCGTCCTCGTCGGCCTGTTCGGCGGCGGTGCGACCTGGGCGCTGCCGCTGATTCCGATCAAGGCGGTGACGATCCAGGGCAGCTATGTCGGCAATTTGCGCGAGACGCAGGAGCTGCTCGACCTCGTGCGAGCGAAGAACATAGCGCCGATCCCCGTGACGCGGCAGCCGCTCGCCAAGGCCAACGACGCGCTGGTGCAGCTGCAGCAGGGCGCGGTGGTTGGCCGCACGGTGCTGACGCCGTAACCAACGCTCCATCCTCCGTCATTGCGAGGAGCGAAGCGACGAAGCAACCCAGAGTGTTTCCGCAGATGCAGTTCTGGATTGCTTCGCTTCGCTCGCAATGACGATTTAGCTCGCTCCTCCTGAGGCTTCCCATGTCCGCAAATAACGCCTTCCACATTGCCGTGCTTGCCGGTGACGGCATCGGTCCCGAAGTCATGGCGCCGGCCATCGAAGTCCTGCGCAAGATCGAGACGAAATCCGGCCTGAGCTTTCGCTTCACCGAGGGGCCGGCGGGCGCCAATCATTATCTCGCCGCCGGCAAGTCGATGCCGGACACCACCATCAAGCTGTGCGAGGAGGCGGACGCGATCCTGCTCGGCGCCTGCGGCCTGCCGTCGGTGCGCTACCCTGACAACACCGAGATCGCGCCGCAGATCGAGCTGCGCTTCATCTTCGATCTCTATGCCGGTGTGCGCCCGGCGCGGCTCATTCCGGGCGTGCCGAGTCCGATCGTCGGCGCCGACCAGCGCGGCATCGATCTCGTCGTGATCAGGGAGTCCACCGAAGGCCTGTTCGCCTCGATGGGCAAGGGCGTCGTCACCCATGAGGAGGCGCGCGAGACCATGCTGATCACGCGCAAGACGTCCGAGCGCCTGTTCGAGTTCTCGTTTCGTCTCGCCGAGCGGCGCAAGGCGCGCGGCAAGCCCGGCGCGCTGGCCTGCGTCGACAAGGCGAACGTGTTCAAGGCCTTTGCGTTCTTCCGCGGCATCTTCGACGAGATCGCCAAGCGTCATCCGGAGGTGAAGACCGACCGGCTCTATGTCGACGCCTGCTCGGCGATGCTGGTGAAGCGTCCCTGGGATTTCGACGTGATGGTGATGGAGAACATGTTCGGCGACATCGTCTCCGACATCACCGCGAGCCTGATCGGCGGCCTCGGCATGGCGCCGTCGGCCGACATCGGCGACAAATACGCCGTGTTCCAGCCGTGCCACGGCACCGCGCCCGACATCATGGGGCAGGGCAAAGCCAATCCCACCGGGATGATCCTGTCGGCTGCAATGATGCTGGACTGGCTCGCCGACAAGCACGGCGTCGAAGGAGCGGCCGAGGCCGGCGAGACCATCGAGCGTGCGGTGGACAAGGTCTATGCCGACGGTCTCAAGCCGATGGAATTTGGTGGCCGCAACGGAACCGCCGACATCACGAAGGCGGTGCTTGCGGCGCTGTAGTCAAGGAAGAGAGGCCTCGCGGCCCCTCGCAATTCACCAGCGACGCCAGTGGCGGTGGCCGCCCCAGCCCCACGGACGGCCGCCGTAGAAGCGTCGCGGGCCGCCGTAAAAACCGTAGGCGCCGTAATAATTCGGACGCCAGAAGCAGCGACCCCAGGGGTTGCAGACCCAGCGCACCTGATCGACGTCGGCTGCCGGGCCGCTCGCGATACGGTCGGCCTGCGGAATGCCGTTCGGCATCGCTGCGAGTGCCTGTCCTGATGCGAGAGCGGCGCCGCCCAGGGCAGCCAGACCAACAACAGCAAATTTCAGTTTCATCGCAATCTCCCTCGTTTGATGGCGAGAGAACTTCCAGCAAATCAGCCGGTTGCTATGGTGTTGCGGGGCCGTGGGAATTTAATCTTCCTGAATGCATGTTCAGTTTGCCCGCCGTCATCGCGAAGAGCCAAGCAGGCAGAGGCACTCTGGATTGTTTCATTTTGCTCGCTGGCGACGGAATCACTGTCCCTGGAACTGCGGCTTGCGCTTCTCCATGAAGGCCTGCCGGCCCTCGCGAAAATCCACGCTGTCCATACAGGCCGTGCCGACCGCCCTGATCGCGTCCATGTCGCGCGCGCTTTCGTCCTTCAACACTTGCGCGATGGTGAGCTTGGCGGCCTTGATCGCGAGCGGCGCATTTTGCGAGATCGTCTCGGCGATGGCCATGGTCTCGCCCCAGAGCTGATCCTCCGGAAGCACGCGCTCGACCAACCCGATGCGCAGCGCTTCCGACGCATCGATGCGCATGCCCGTATACATCAGGAGCCGTGCCCAGGACGGGCCAACCAGCGACACCAAGTGCCGCAAGCCGTCATAGCCATAAGCGATGCCGAGCTTCGCCGCGGGAATGCCGAACTGGCTGCCATGGGAGGCGATGCGGATGTCGGCGAGCATCGCCACCTGCATGCCGCCGCCGAGACAAAAACCCTGGATGCAGGCAATCGTTGGCTTGGGATAATCGGCGAGCAGCGCGCGCTGGGCGGCGCTGCGTTTTGCGTATTCCTCGGAAGCGGCGGCGTTATGGCGCGTCTTCTCGAACTGGCTGATGTCGGCGCCCGACACGAATGCCTTGCCACCGCCGCCGCGCAGGATCACGACGCGCACGGCAGCGTCATCGCGTAAGGCGGTCAGCGCCTCGCCAAATCCCTCCCACATCTCCAGCGACATCGCGTTGCGCTTGTCGGGATTGTTGAACGTGATCACGCCGACGCCACTGGCTGTGTGCTTGAGGATCTTGCCGTCGGCGTAGGGAATTTCGGTCGTGCTGGACATGTCGGACATCGCGGGCGCTTTCGTTGGCGAGGCGCAATGTTCGGCCGGGGCGAGGCCAGGGTCAACCGCGACAACGGACCTGGCTTTGCAGCCGCCTGTGCCGCGATTGCATGGCGCGATCTATCTGGTCATGTGCGCGGTCAGCGGGTGGCTGCCGGCATTGCTGAAGAAGGCCGCCTCTTCGGCGGTCGCCTCCAGCAACTGCTCGTCCTGGTGATAGACGTCGTTGCGGAACTGGACGGTCTGGTCCTTGGTCATCCACGCCGTGAGGTAGATCCAGGCCACCGGCACCTTCTTCGCCATGGCGACGTCGAGATGCTGGCCGCTGGCGATCTCCGCGTCGATCGCGGCGCGGCTCCATTTCGGCTGGTCCTTCAGCAGCCAGGCGGCGAGATCGCGCACATTGTCGACGCGCGAGCAGCCGTGGGAATCGAAGCGGTAATCATCGCTGAACAGATTGCGCTGGTTGGTGTCGTGCATGTAGACCGAATAGGAATTCGGCATGTCGATCTTGACCGCGCCGAGCGCGTTGAACGTGCCGTTGTGCTGGCGCACGGTGAAATTCGGCGTATGGGTGCCCGACCAGTCAACCGAATTCGGGTCGATCGGATTGTCGTGGGCGTCGAGCACCTCCATGTGCATGCGCGACAGATAGCTGGGATCCTTGCGCATATGCGCGGAGATCTCGGTCTTGGCGATCGAGGAGGGCACCGTCCAGGTCGGATTGAGGACGACGCTGCTGATCTGGGCCGTCAGCGTCGGCGAGGGCTTTTCGGTCTTGCCGACGATCACGCGATAGCGCCTTACCACGACGTCGTTCTCGACCGCTTCGGCAAAGGCGGCGGGGATGTTGACCACGACATAGCGCTGGCCGAAGCCGAAATTCATGTTCTCGAGCCGCTGCAGCGAAGCCTCCAGCTGCCGGATGCGCTTCTGCACCGGCACGTTCATCGCCGCGATCGTGCGCGGCGTCATCGTTCCGGTCGGCGCGAGGCCGTGGCGGGCCTGGAAGCGTTTCACGGCGTCGGCGAGATCCTGGTCGAAGGCGCCGCTCGCCTTGTCGGCGGAAAGATCGCCGGAGACGATCAGCCGCTTGCGCAGGAGATCGTCATTGGCGCCCTGGGCGCCGGGCGCGAATTTGGCGTCCGCCGGGATCGTCGGCCAGCCGCCGCGCACGGCCAGATCGGAATAGCTCAGCGCCGCATCCTTGATGCGCTGGGCGGAGCCTTCGTCATAGGTCGGCTCATGCGTCAGCGCGAGCGCTGCGGCCGAACGGCTCTCCGCCGTAGATGCGGCCGCCGGCGCGGCGGTTTTCGGTGCGGCTGCGTGGGCCGGATTGGCGATGGCCGGCACCGTGCCAGCCGCAGTCGCCGGCTTGGGCCCGGCCTGTCCAATGGTCTCGGTCTGAGCAAGCGCAGAGGCGCTCGCAAGCATGCCGACGGCAATGATTATCGCATGGCGCTTCGACATGTGTCCCATCTTCCCTATGAGAGCGAGGCCCGGACAGGCGCTCGCATCGGCAATTCCCGGTTCGTCGGGCTGATTCGAGAAATCGGCGGGAGGCTAGCGCCTCCCGGTTGCGGCTCCCTTAAGCACGGCGCATCGCGAGCCCCATGCGCAAGGCACGCGGTCTCTGGATTGGGTCGCGAGAGGGCCGGAATGGGTTCGCGCAAACCGCGGGCGACGGCGGGAAAAATGGTCAACAAAAAGGGGCGGTCATGCCGCCCCGAGAAGTCCGCGCGAGCGCGCGGCCGGAGATATCTCGTCCGGATCTCGTCCAATCCAGCCGCGCCCCGTGGCGCGGCGGATTGAACATCGGGCAGAAAGGCACGAATGCCGATCGGCTCAGGCTTCGTTCGCCGCGATCGATTCCATCAGCGAGACGAGCTGACGCTGCACCGTCTGGTCCTTGATCTTGCTGTAGGCGCGCAGCAGGCGGAGGCTGAAGGCCGAGTCCAGGAAGAGCAGGCTCTCGACTTCGCGCGCCTTGTTGTCGCCGTCATAGAAGAAGGTCACGGGCACATCGAGGGCGGTGGCGATCTGCTGAAGCCGGGCCGCGCCGACGCGATTGACGCCCTTCTCGTACTTCTGGACCTGCTGGAAACTGACGCCGAGCTTCTCGCCGAGCTCGGCCTGCGAGACCTTCATCTCGACGCGCCGTAGACGGATTCGCTTGCCCAGCTCAATGTCCGGCTTGCCGGCACTGCGCTGCTTCATTCTCTTCGCCGCTGTCTTCATCTTTTTTCTCATCGGTCTTCGGTTGAAAACCCCCCGAAGAGCTGGGTCAGGGGTTCGCCCATATACTCGTCCTTGAATTCATGCGGGTGCACGAACTCTTCCTTAAACCACGGGAAACGCGCCGGATTGAAGGCTTCGATCAGCCAGTCAATCATGTGTCGTACGCGCGGAATCCGGCCGCTACCGGGATGGTAGGACAACCAGATATCCAGCGGTCTGTTCAGCTCGACCTCCAGTGGAATCAACTTCCCGCCAAGCGCAATGGCGTAGCTCGGAAACACGCCGATTCCGGCGCCATTCGCGACCGCCCAGTAGTTGGCGCTCGAGACGTTGGTCTTCATGACCAGAAGGTCACGTTCCGGAACGCCGGGGAAGAAGCTCTCGAAAGTTTGCTTGGCAGCAAGCTGGTCGGCGAACTGCAGCACCAGGCGGTGCTTGATCAACTCCATCGCCGAGCGCGGCGCGCCATGTTTCGAAATGTATTTCTCGGAGGCCCAGAACATCAGATGCATGCGGCCGAGCCGCACCAGCTTGACGTCGAGCGCCGAAGGCCGCGACAGGTGAATGGCGACGTCGGCCTCATGGCGGGAGACGTCGGCCGAACGCATCGCGCAATGCAGATCGACCAGGATCTTCGGATAGGTCTGCTGGAATTCGACCAGTCGCGGGGCGAGCCAGAATGTGCCAAGTCCCTCGGTGACGGCGACGCGGACCTCGCCGGACAGGGCGTTCGCCGTCGAATCGCTGGTGCGCAGCACGTCGAAGGCAGCCGCCTCCATTTGCTCGACGGCGGAGACCACCAGCGCGCCTTCGTCGGTCAGACGGGTGCCGTGGACGTCGCGGGTGAACAACGTGGTGCCGGTCTGGCGTTCGAAATCATCGATCCGGCGGCGAACGGCGTTGATCGACAGCGACAGGCGCTCGGCCGCCGAGCGGAAACTTCCGCATCGGACAACTTCCAGGAAAATGCGCGCCGCATCCCAGTCCGAGAGGCCGCTGACGTTTGTCTTTGGGCGTTCCTCCAGAGGAACGCCCCTTTCCGCCAAGGAGTGCATACAAGTCCCTTCGGGTCGCTAAACTGGCAGAATCTCGGGCAAACCACAACCACGGCGGGTTGGGGAACGACGAGTTTTGAACGTCATCCTTACTACGCCGCAGGTGGTATTCGGGTGCTGCCAAGCCTAGGAACAAGGGCTAGGAATCGGGCAAACCATCGCCCGTATGAGGGGTGTGGCGTGAGTTCCGTTGTGAGCCGTGACTTGCCTGCGGGATTGTCGGCATTCTCCGCAATGAACGTCCTTGCGCGAGAGCAGGTGCCTTCCGCGGTGGATCAATTGCAGCACGCCAGGCGTTTTACGAGCGAGCGTTTTACGATCGAGCGCTTTACGACTGAGCGTTTCGACGGCCGGCGGCGCGACGCGATACGCGCCGGAACCGCGGTTTCAAGGCAGAAACACACTGAAATCATGTTCGGGGGCGTAGCGGCCTCGTGTTATCCTCGACGCTCCATGGGGGCCAAAGGGGTCGTCACAACCACGTCTCACAGGCCGAATTAGCGGAAAGAACGCCGTGTCGCATTCAGACGAACAGTTGCAGTCGGTGCTGGAAACGCTCGAAGAGTGCCGCAGGGTGCTCAACGAGAGCAATAGCCGTGAGTCGGCCGAGCTGCTGTCCATTGTCATCCTGGACGTGCGGATGAAGCTCAAAGGAATTGACAGTGCCGATCTCAAGGCACTGTGCGACGAAATGCTGCGGACGGCCACGAACGAACCGCAGCCCCCTTCCAAGCAGACGCAGGACCAGCCCCGGCGTCCGCTGCTCCGCGTGGTGAAGTAGCCGCGCCGCCGAGTTTCGCTTTTTGGCGAGATTTGTGCGTGTCCCGGTGCCGCATCTGTGATCACAGACGGCATCGGGAGGAGCCCTGGTTTTGTGCGCCTCTGTTGCGCATTCGCTGGCATCGGCTACACCAGAGCCGGTTCGGCTCCGGGCCGCGCGCATTCCCCGCGCGCCGCATCGGCGCCAGAGATGGTTCCGACTGCATCATGCAAAATGTTTCGATCCCGGCGGCGCTGATTGCCGGCCTCGTCAGCTTCCTCTCCCCGTGCGTCCTGCCGCTGGTCCCGCCCTACCTGATCTATCTGACGGGCGCGACGATCGAGCATGTCGAAAGCGAAGAGCCCGCATCGGCCTCCAAACGCGCCATCATGATGTCGGCACTCCTGTTCGTGCTCGGCTTCTCCACGGTGTTCGTGGCGCTCGGCGCCAGCGCCTCGCTGATCGGGGCGCTGATCCGGGCCTGGTCGGCCGAACTCTCGATCCTCGCCGGCATCGTCATCATCGTCATGGGCCTGCACTTCCTCGGCCTGACGCGCATCGGCCTGTTGATGCGCGAGGGACGCTTGACCGCGCCCAAGCCCGTCGGCCTTTGGGGCGCTTATGTGATGGGGCTGGCCTTTGCCTTTGGCTGGACGCCCTGCATCGGCCCGATCCTTGCCGCGATCCTCTCGGTCGCCGCGGCCGAAGCCACGGTGACAAAGGGCGCCGTCCTGCTCGCGGTCTATTCGGCCGGGCTCGGCATTCCCTTCCTGATCGCTGCCCTGATGATCGAGCAGTTTTCCACCCTGTTTGCGCGCATGAAGGGCCATCTCGTCAATGTCGAGCGCGCTATGGGCGTCCTGATGGTGATCACCGGTATTGGATTCCTCACCGGCGCGGTCTCGAACGTGAGCATCTGGCTGCTGGAGACGTTTCCGACGTTGCAGACGATCGGTTAGGCCTCCGCATCAAAGCGCGCTAGCGCGGCGCGGTCGATCTCGATACCGAGGCCAGGCCCCTCGGGCACCCGCACGACGCCGCTCGCATGCTCGATCGGCTCCTGCAAAATCGCCTGCCGGATCGGATGTTCAGTGCGGTCGAATTCCAGCATCGGCTCGAGCGGTGACAGCGAAGTCGGCGTTTGCGAGGGCAGCACCGCGAGGAGCTGGAGCGACGCGGCGATCGCGATACCGGTGCCCCAGACATGCGGATTGTAGCGGATGCCGAACGCCTCGCTCATGTCGGCGATCTTCTTGCATTCGGAGAGACCACCTGCCGCGCAGGTGTCGGGCTGGGCGATGTCAAGTGCGTGCGAGACGAACAACTCGCGGAAGCCGAAGCGCGTGAATTCGCACTCGCCGCCGGCGACCGGAATCGTAAGCGCGGATTTCACCGCGCGATAGCCCGCGATGTCCTCCGGCGGCACCGGCTCCTCGAACCATCCGATGTCATGGCGCTCGATCAGGCGGCCGAGCCGGATCGCCGCGACCGCGTCATAGGCGTGGTTCGCATCGACCATCAGCGCGACATCGGGGCCGATCGCCTCGCGCACCGCGCGGGTGACCGCGGCATCCTCCGCGATGCCGAAACCGACCTTCAGCTTCACGGCGCGGAATCCTTCGGCGGCATAACCCGCCGCTTCCTCCGCCAGATAGTTCAGCGGATCGCCTGACTTGCGCCGGTAGAGACCGGTCGCATAGGCCGCAACCTGCTTGCGCGCGCCGCCGCCGAGAAGCTGATGCACGGGTACGCCAAAATGCTTGCCCTTGATGTCCCATAGCGCGATGTCGATGCCGCTCATCCCCTGGATCACGACGCCCTTCTGGCCGTGATCCCGCAGGCGCGCATAGACCATCTGCCACAGCACGTCGGTGCGCAACGGATCCTCGCCGATCAGCCACGGAGCGATACTCTGCACCACTGCCGCCGTGATGCGCGCCGGGCCGTAGCATTCACCCCATCCGACAAGACCATTGTCAGTCTCGATCTCGACCAGCATTGCGGTGCGCGTGTCGTACCAGGCGCGCGAATAGGCGAAGGGCTGCGACAGCTTTGCTTCGAGAATGTGCGTGCGAATCCTTGTGATCTTCATTGCCGGCCTCCGTTCATCGCGCCTCGTCCAGCGCGCAAATCACCGTGCAGACCACGCCGCGGGGCAGGAAGTCGACCGTTGCCTCGCCGCCGAGCTGGTCGCGCGCGCTGCGCTCGATCAGGCGCGAGCCGAAGCCGCGTTGCACCGGCGCCGTCACCGGCGGTCCGCCGATCTCGGTCCAGATCAGGCGCAGCCGCGGCTTCGGCGCATCGGCGATGACCTGCCACTCCAGCGTGACCCGGCCGGTCTCATTGGATAGCGCGCCGTACTTCGCCGCGTTGGTGGCGATCTCGTGCACGATCATCGACAGCACCACGGCGAGCCGCGGCGACAGCGGCACCGCGGGTCCGGCCATGCGGATGCGCTCCGGATTATTCAGCAGGAACGGCTGGAGCGCGCGGGCGATCACGTCCCGCAGCTCGGAGCCCGCCCATTTCTCCTGGCTGAGCAAATTATGCGCCTCGGCCAGCGCGCCGAGCCGGCCCTCGAATTTTACCCGCTCGTCCCGGCTGGCGCTGCGGAAGGTCTGCACGGCGATCGCCTGCATCAACGCGAGCGTGTTCTTGACGCGATGGTTGAGCTCGTCGATCAGGAGATCGTGCAGCATCTCGCCGCGCGCGATCGTGGTCGCCATCCGGACCGCGAAGGTCAGGCCGGTCAGCAGCAGGACGCCGCCGATAAAACTGGTGATCGCGATGTTGCGCCAGAGCGGAGCGATTAGCGAGCTCTCGGCGACGCCGGCCACGATGGTCCAGCCGGTCAGCCGCGACCTCGTATAGACGGTGGACAACGCGACGCCGTCGAGCGAAACCGTCGAGAGTGCGGCTTCCGGCGTGCGCAACATACTCTCGTACAGTGCGCCGGTAGCCCGTTTGCCAAAGATCTCCGTAGGGTTCGGCGTGCGCGCGAACACGATAGCCTTGGTGTCGAGCAGGGAGACCGTCCAATCCCGGTCGGGCCGTTGCTTTTCCACCAGGTCCTGAAAGGTGCTGACCGGCGGGCTGAAGCAGAGGTCGTAGATCACTTCGCCGTCGCGGAGCACCGGAACCTCGACCGTAAGCACCTGCCGGCCGTTGATTGCGCCGGTGAACAGGTCGGAATATTGCGGCGACCTGGTCGCAAACACCTTCTCGATGATCTCAAGATGACCGCGTGGCGGCAGGCTTGCGGTGTCCTCGGTCGCGGAGGAAAACAACAGCCGGCCCTGGCGATCGGAGATCAGCACGAGGCCGCCTTTGCCGTACTGGTCGACGAAGCCGAGCGCGATGCGGCGGAAGCTCTGGAAGTCGTCGTTGCGCAGCGAATTCGTCAGTGCAAGCACCTGCAGGCCGCCGGTCATCCGCTGCACCTCGGAGTCCAGCACGAGGCGCATGCTGCGCACATTCTCCAGCACGCGGCGGGTCGCGTCGTTGCGGTCCTGTTTGTAATTGTAGACGGCAATGCCGACCGCGAAGACGATCAGCGGCAACATCGTTCCCGTCACCAGAAGAGCGAGCCGGACCGGCAAAGTGAGCTTTGACAAACGCGGGCGTCCCGGTTCCAGCGCAGGGGAGCGCCGGATTTATGATTTTGGGAGACCATAGGGGCGGGATTTGCGCTACGCCAATAATTTTTGCGTTCGGACGCGCCGCCCAGGAAGAAGATTTTGCAGCGCGGTCCGCGGCTGCGCCTCAGCTCATGCTGATTGCGGTCAGTAGGAGACACATGGCGTACACGGCCGCCAGGCTGAGCCCGGCGATCCGGGCCTCTCGATGCGATTTCATAATGTCTACTCCCAGAGAGGGAGGCCGCCTCAAGGCGGCCCCCTTACACCTGGATCAATCAATTTCCTGAACGACCGTGCGCGTACCGGGATCGACGAGCATCACGCGATCGCCGGAGTAGACGTAGCGATACTTCGTCAGCGACGGACCCCAGTCTGCGGGAACGGCCTCAAGCTCGACGTCGCTCGGCACCGCCGCACCGACAACGATCTTTTCCTTCGTGGTCACCGGGCGAATGCGATGCTCGGTGACGTAGGATTTGATCTTGGTTCGGTACTGCGGCTCGATCTGGACGGCCGCCGCGTGGCCCGTCCCGGTCGTCGTCACGACGGTCGATTGCGCGAAAGCACCGGTCGACATCAGGACCGCCGCGGCGGAAAGCAGGAACAACTTCTTCATCTCGTTCTCCTCGTTTGAACATGCGCCGCAACAACCCCTCATTGCGGACAGCGTTCCCGGCTCAGGGAACTAATTGCCGCTTTTTCCCGTTTGTAGATGACCGGGCTGACGGCTCGGGCTCTGGAGGAGGACTACAAATGAAGTTGAAGATAGTAACTGCAGCATTGATGCTTTCCGCAATATCCCTGCCGGCGTTCGCGGCCGACGAGTTCTATGTCGTGCAGGACGTCAAGACGAAGAAGTGCACAATCGTCGACAAGAAGCCGACGGACACGTCCATGACCGTGGTCAGCCCATCGGGCGCGATCTACAAATCGCGCACCGAAGCTGAAGCCGGCATGAAGACCGTCAAGGTCTGCACGTCCAACTGAGGAGGATGACAAATGCCAGTTCTGATTCTCTGGGCCGTGCCGGCCGTGCTGGTGATCGGCGGCGGCATCTATCTGATCGGCCACATGCACTAAGCGGCAGTGGAAGGCGGGTCTGTGCGTGCAGCGCACGGGCCCGCACGCCGTCTGTCTGCTAAGAGAGGCTGCTCCCCTCGGCCTGCCACGCACCGGCAGGAGCGCAAGTTGCAGTGCAGCAGTTCGCGAAAGGGGTGGCCCTGCGACGAAGAGGGCCTCCCCCGCGCGTGAAATGACTTCCGTCCCGCCGAGGTTTTCCATACGCTTCCCACTCGCAAGCCGCATACCGGCTGCGCTCACGGCCCGGCGACAGGGCCGGAGCATCAAAAGGAGGGGAGACGATGAAGCGAAGATCATTTCTCGCTGGGCTCGGCGCGACCACTGCGGCGGCTGCGATGGGCATGCCGTCAATCGTCAGGGCACAGTCGCCGATCACATTGAACGGCGCGGTCCAGTTCAACGACGACCACGCCTTCAACCGGGCCCTGCTCCGGTTCGAAGAGCTGGTCAAGAAGTACTACGGCAAGCCCGTCAACTTCACACTGCACAGGAATTCCTCGCTTGGCCTCGAAAAGCAATATTTCGAGTACATGTCGCAGGGCAAAGCCGTCGATTACGGCATCGTCTCGCCGGCTCACATGTCGACCTTCGCCAAGGCGGCCCCGTTCATCGACGCGCCCTTCGTGTTCAAGGGCATCGACCACATGAACAAGGTCGTCGAAGCCAATATCCTGGCGCCGATCGCCGACGAAGTCGCGTCCAAGGCCGAGGTCGTTCTGATCGGCTATTCCGGCGGTGGCATCCGCAATATCTTCGCCAACAAGCCGCTCAAGACTCTCGCCGACCTTAGGGGACTCAAGGTGCGCGTACAGGGCGCGCCGATCTGGTCGAAGACCTTTGCGGCCGTAGGCATGAGCCCGACGGTGATCGCCTACAACGAAATCTACAACGCGATCCAGAACGGCGTGATTGCGGCCGGCGAGAACGAGGCGGCCGGCGTCGAGGCGATGAAGTTCTACGAAGTGGCTCCGCATCTCAACCTGACCCAACACGCCGTGTCGAGCCGGCCGATCTGCTTCTCGGTGAAGACGCTAAAGACCTTGCCGAAGGAGTTGCAGGACGCGATCATGAAGGCCGGCAAGGAGGCCGGCGACTACGGCCGACAACTGGAGTCGAGTGAAGAAGTCGTCAAGCTCGACACGCTGGAGAAGGCCGGGAAGCTCAAGCGCGTTCCCTTCGAAGAACGGGACGCCATGAAGAAGCTCGCCGATCCCGTGATGGCCACCTACGCCAAGGAAATTGGCGCGGAAGGCATTTTCGAGAAGATCAACGTCGTCTGAAAACTGTCGCCGCCCACGCGACAGGACGTCGGGGCAAGCCAGACGGCTTGCCCCATTGCGTGATTGTGATCCCCCGGAGTCGTGATGACTGAAATATCGATGCCACCGAACCCGTCGCCATGGCGCCGAGCAACGGCGGCCTATGCAAAACTGCTGGAAATCCTGCTCGCCGCCTCCGTCGGCATGCTGGTCATTCCGGTCACGTTGCAGATCCTCTCGCGCTACACGCCTTTGATTCCGTCCTACATCTGGACCGAGGAGATGGCGCGGTTCATGTTCATCTGGACGATCATGATTGGCGCCATGGTTGGCATCAGAGAGTCGCAGCATTTTGAAGTCGACGTCTGGCCTGACCTGTCACGCCGAAGCGAAGCCATGGTCCGGATTCTCGCGCGGCTCGGCGTGCTGGCGCTGGCACTGGTGTTCGTAACCGCCGGAATCGAGTTCACCCGCTTTGCCTGGAACAGAACTTCGGAGCTGGCCGATCTGCCGCTTTGGCTGATCCACGTCGCCTGGCCGATTTCCGGCGTGACCTGGATCGTGTTCGCCGGTGAACAGATCGTCGACGAGATGCGGATTTTGTTTGGGGCAAATCAATGAGCGGCAATGTTCTTTCTGCCGGGCAGGCCGCAATGGTCCTGTTCGGTACTTTCGTTGGCCTGCTCATCATCCGCGTCCCGGTCGCCTTCGCGCTTGGCCTTGCCTGCGTGCCGATCCTGCTGATCGAGCCGCATCTGTCGCTGATGACGCTCGCGCAGGAAACCTTCAACGCCTACAATTCGTTCATCCTGCTGGCGGTGCCGTTCTTCCTGCTCACCGCCAATCTGATGAGCATCGGCGGCATCACCGACCGGCTGGTCGCGCTGTCCCGCTCGATGGTCGGGCACTGGCCGGGGTCGCTGGCGCAGATCAACGTGGTGCTGTCGGTGTTCTTTGCCGGCATCTCCGGATCCTCCACCGCGGACGCGGCGAGCCAGTCCAAGATATTCATCGATGCCCAGACCAAGGAGGGCTACGACCTCTCGTTCTCGATCGCCATCACCGCGGTCTCGGCCGTGCTCGCCGTCATCATCCCACCCTCGATCCTGATGATCGTGTGGGGCGGACTGATCTCGACCTCGATCGCCGCGATGTACCTCGCAGGCATCGTGCCGGGATTGCTGATCGCGGGCGCGCAGATGGCGACCGTGCATATCTATGCCGTGCGCCGCGGCTATCCGACCTATCCGAAGGACACCTGGAGGGAGATGTGCTGCGCCATCTGGCGCTCGATACCGGCGCTGATGACGCCGTTCATCATTGTCGGCGGCATCCTGCTGGGGTGGTTCACCGCGACCGAATCCGCCTGCGTCGCAGTGCTCTATTCCGTGGCGCTGTCGACGTTCTTCTACCGTGAAACCGGCGCGCGCGAACTCTACAAGGCGCTGCTCGATACCGGGCGCCTTGCCGGCGTGGCGCTGTTCTGCGTCGGTACCGCGAGCGCGTTCGGCTGGCTGCTGGCCTATTACAGGATTCCGCAGGAACTGCTGGCTAACGTCTCGACCTGGGGCATGGGCGCGATCGGGGCCGGCTTCTTCATCGCGTTCTGCTTTCTGGTGGTGGGCTGCTTCCTCGACGCCATTCCGGCGATCATCATCGTCGGCACCGTTCTCGAACCGCTGGCGAAATCGGTCGACCTTCATCCGGTGCAGTTTGCGATCATCTCGATCGTCTCGCTCGCCTTCGGATTGGTGACGCCGCCTTATGGCCTCTGCTTGATGATCGCCTGCTCGATCGCCGGGGTACGGCTGCGCTATGCGCTTAAGGACACGGTGATCATGCTGATCCCCATGCTGCTCGTGCTGGCGGCGCTCATTATTTGGCCCAGCGTTTCCCTGTTCCTGCCGCGCCTGATCGTGCCGGAGATGTTGAAATGAGCGGGGCTTGATCCCGCGGCTCTGATGCCGCGGAATCGGTGCATTTTTCTCAGAGATTGCTCTCGGTGATCGCAGCGTAGACCATGCTGCGCAGCTCGCGCCGGAGCGGGTAGGCGCTCGACGGCAGCACCTGCGTCATGAAGATGGTGATCAATTCTTCGGCCGGGTCGATCCAGAACGAAGTCGTGGCCGCGCCGCCCCAATTGTATTCACCGGGGCTGCCGGCGACCAGCGTCTCGGCCGGGCGCATCGTCACGGCGAAGCCGAGGCCGAAGCCGATGCCGTTGTAGGCGGCTTCCGCGAACAGCGAGCGCGACACTTCCGGCAGCGAGCGTCCACCCGGAATGTGGTTGGTCGTCATCAGCGCCAGCGTCTTCGGCCCGATCAACCTGACGCCGCCGAGTTCGCCGCCATTGAGCAGCGCACGGCAGAAGGTGAGATAGTCGGCCGTCGTCGAGCACAGCCCGCCGCCACCTGAGATCAGGGACGGCGGCGACAGGAACGAGCTCTTGGTTGGATCATCCTGCAACGTCAGGCCCTCGCGGCGCTGGCCGGCATGGAAGGTCATGCCGCCACCCGGGTCGGCCGAGTAACAGGCAGCGAACCGGTGGGCCTTGGAAGCCGGCACGTGGAAATCAGTGTCGGTCATGCCGAGTGGATCGAGGATGCGTTGTTTCAGGAACTGCTCGAAGGGGATGCCGGAGATCTTGCCGACGAGGTAGCCGAGCACGTCGGTCGAAACCGAGTAGTTCCAGGCCTCGCCCGGCGAGAACTCCAGCGGAATTTTTGCGAGGCTCTCGATCATGGTCTGGAGCGTGCCCGATTTCTCGACCTCGCCGATCTTTTCAGCGCGGTAAGCGGCATCGACGTTCGAGCGCTGCTGGAAGCCATAGGTGAGGCCGGAGGTGTGGCGCAGGAGATCGACGATCAGCATCGGCCGCGACGGCGGACGGGTCAGGAAGGATGGCGCGGTGCCGGCGACGAACACGCCGAGATCCTTCCATTCCGGAATGTACTTGGCGACGGGCTCATCGATCGCGACGAGGCCTTGCTCGACCAGCATCATGAAGGCGACGCTGGTGAGCGGCTTGGTCATGGAATAGATGCGGTAGATGGTGTCGTCCTTGACGGGCAGCTTGCGCTCGACGTCGGAAAATCCCTGCACCGAGCTGTGGGCGATCTTGCCACGGCGATAGACCAGGAGATGCGTGCCCGGGAAGCGGCCGGCATCGATGTACCGGCTCTTCAGATGCGCGTCGACGCGGTCGAGCGCGGCCTTGGACATGCCGACGGATTCGGGCGAGGCGGGGGTGGGAGCAAGCATCAGTTCCTCCGGGCAGTTTGTCCGACGTTGATAGCCGATATGGCGGTCTCATTCCAACCCGGTCGCGCTTAACCCCGGCCGCCTGTTTGGTGTAGGCTCCAGCGTGGACGCCTCCAAGCAGCCCAAGAGATCCCTAACGGGCCAATGAGAAAACGCAGGCAAACGCACCATGACCCAGTTCAACGAGACCGAACTCACCGAAGCCGTCGTCCGGAGTTTTGACCAGACACCCGATCCGCGCGCGAAATTCCTACTCCAGGAATTGGTGAAGTCGCTGCACGATTACGTGAGCAAGACCGGCCTCACCTTCGAGGAGTGGGAATACGCCATCGATTTCCTGACCCGCACCGGCCAGAAATGCACGGACACCCGGCAGGAATTCATCCTGCTGTCCGACGTGCTCGGCGTCTCCATGCTGGTCGACGCGGTCAACCACCGCGAGCGCGAGGGCGCCACCCAGACCACCGTGCTCGGGCCGTTTTATGTCGGCGAGCACAAGGTGACCGCGCACGGCACCGACATCTCTCCGAACAATCAAACCGGCGAACGGATGTTCGTGCAGAGCCGTGTCACCGATCTCAAGGGCAAGCCGCTCGCGAATGTCCCCGTCGACGTCTGGCACGCCGACGATGACGGCTTCTACGACTCGCAGAAGCCGAACTATGACGAGGTCGGCGCCTCGGCGCGGGCGCGCTTCATCACCGACAGCGATGGCCGCTTCTTCTTCCGCACCATCTTGCCGTGCAGCTACCCGATCCCGACCGACGGCCCGGTCGGCGAGATGATCGTGCAGACCAACCGTCACCCGATGCGCCCGGCGCATGTGCACTTCCTGGTCAATGCCAAGGGCTACGAGCCGCTGATCACCCACGTCTTCATGGACGGCGACAAATATCTGGATTCCGACGTGGTGTTCGGCGTGAAGGACGACCTCGTCGCCAAGGTCGAGCCGCGCAACGATCTCGAGCTGCCCGACGGCACCAAGGCGAACGGGCGATGGCACCTGATGACCTACGAATTCCACCTCAAGCCCGGCGGCGGCATGGCGCCGAAGCCGCTGGGGACGAAGGCGGAGGAGCACGCCTGACCGTCAGGCGCGAGCAGCGCGCGCCGCCCGCTCATCTCCCGATAAACGCCGCCAGCTCGTCAGGCGTCCCCATCGGAAAGGCTTCTTTCATGAAGTCGAGGAAGGCGGAGACGCGCGCGCTCAACAGCCGGCGCGATGGATAGAGCGTCCATAACGCGATCTCTGGTCCGTCGATGTCGCCCCAATGCACCAGCGTGCCGGCAGCCAGGTCGTGACTGACCAGTGATACCGGAAGGCGTGCGGCGCCGACGCCCGCCCGGACCGCGTCGCGAACCATGACGAGCGATGACAGGCGCAGGACCGGATCAATCGCGATGCGCGACCTTCCACTGGGCATCGTGACTTCCCAGCTTGTCAGCTGGTCGCCCGCTCCGCGCATGACAGCCGGCACAGCGATGCCGTCCCTCGGTCGTTTCAGGTCCGGGCTTGCCACGACCACCAGCCGATCGCGCAGAAAGATTCGTCCGACAAGGCTGTCATCCGGATCGGGATTGACCCGAATGACGAGGTCATACCCTTCCTCCACCATGTCGACGGAGCGATCTTCCGTCGTGACCTCAAGACGGATCTCCGGATATCTGAGCGCGAACCCAGCCGCGAGGTTTCCCATTGCAGTCTGCGAGAACAGCAAGGGCGCGCTGATCCGCAAGCGCCCCCGCGGCCTGTCCCCACCCGACGCGATCGCTGTCGCCGTCTCGTCGAGCTCTGTGAGCAAGGCTCCCGTCCGCTCGTAAAGGGCACGTCCTTCCTGCGTGAGTTTCAGGGCCCGCGCGCCACGCTCGAACAGGCGGAGGTCAAGCGCGGCTTCCAGCTCGGCGACCCGCCGGGACAGGGTGGCTTTCGGGCGTCCGGCGGCCCGCGCGGCCCGTCCGAACCCGCCGTGCCGGGCGACAAGATTGAAATCGGCGAGTGCGAGCAGGTCCATTGTTCCACCAGTGAGACGGTCTGTCCAGATATAGCGGCTATCGGTTCGTTTGTGGATCGCTAATTTCCGGGTGTCTTCTGACCAACCCGGAGTGATCTCCATGACCATCCTCGTTACCGGTGCAACCGGCACCGTCGGCCGCCACGTCGTCGAACAGCTCGTCAAGCGCGGCGCCGATGTCCGTGCTCTCGCCCGCGATCCAGCCAAGGCAAACCTCCCGGCAGGCGTCACCGTCGTGCAGGGCGACCTGCTCGACGTCGACTCGCTCCGCAGCGCATTCAAGGGCGTCTCGACCCTGTTCCTGCTCAACGCAGTGGTGCCGGATGAATTCACGCAAGCGCTGATCGCGCTCAACGTCGCCCGCGAGGCTGGCGTCGAGCGAGTCGTGTACCTCTCGGTGATCCACAGCGATCGTTACGTGAACGTCCCGCACTTTGCCGGCAAGTTCGGCGTCGAGCGGATGATCGAGCAGATGGGCTTCAACGCCACCATCCTGCGCCCGGCGTACTTCATGAACAACGACGTCACGATCAAGGACGTGGTGACCGGATACGGCATCTATCCGATGCCGATCGGGAGCAAGGGGCTCGCCATGATCGATGCGCGCGACATCGGCGAGATCGCGGCCCTCGAGCTCATCCGTCGTGAGCGCGCCGCATCACCGCTTCCGCTCACGCGCATCAATCTCGTCGGTCCTGATACGCTGACCGGCGCGAAAGCCGCCGCGGTCTGGTCGGAGGTGCTGGGCCGCACGGTCGCCTATCCCGGTGACGATACCGCCGGCTTCGAGAAGAATCTCCGGCAGTTCATGCCGAGCTGGATGGCCTACGACATGCGGCTGATGAGCGAGCGTTTCCTCACCGAGGGAATGGTCCCCGAAGCCGGCGACGTCGAGCGTCTGACCGCGTTGTTGGGCCGCCCCCTGCGCTCCTATCGCGACTTCGTCTCCGAAATCGCGGCCTCTGCCTGACGGCATGGGCACGTCCCCATCACGACAACGAGGACTCCTATCATGACCTCTTCAATCGCCACTGTTCCGGCGGATCCGCAAGGTGCGACGAAGATATTGGTGCTTGGAGCGACCGGTGCCACCGGTCGCCTGATCGTCAACCAGGCGGTGGCGCGAGGCTACGACGTCACCGTGCTGGTGCGTTCCGCCGAGAAGGCACGTGACATCACGGGGGCGAAGCTTATCGTCGGAGACGCCCGCGATGAAACAGCCCTGCGCGCAGCCCTCAAAGGCCGTGAGGCCGTGGTCAGTGCGCTGGGTACACCGGTAAGCCCGTTCCGCGAGGTGACGCTTCTCTCGACCGCGACGCGCGCACTCGTGAGCGCGATGAAGGCCGAGCAGGTCTCGCGGCTGGTTTGCATCACCGGAATGGGCGCCGGCGACAGTGCCGGGCACGGCGGCTTTGTCGCCGACAATGTGATCTTTCCGCTTCTCCTGAAGAAGGTGTACACCGACAAGGACCGGCAGGAAGCAATCGTCAAAGACAGCGGGCTGGACTGGGTCCTGGTTCGCCCCTCGATCCTGAACAACAAGCCCGGCCGCGGCTCGGTCCGGGCCCTGACGGATCTTTCGGGCTTCCATGGCGGTAGCATCGCGCGCGAAGACGTTGCGACATTCGTGCTGGATCAAGTGCGCGCCGATACCTGGCTGCATCGGTCTCCGCTGATCACGTGGTGATGCTTTGCGTGGCGACACCCGGATCAGCGCGCGTGCAACATCGCAAGCAGGACCACGACGACGCAGGCGAGCGCCGCCGTGGTCAATTTCCAGAACATCAGCGGGCTGCGCTCCAAGAGCGGCGTGATCCGCGTGTCGAGATAGGCCGGATTGGGTGTGCGAAGCTCGAAGACGAATTCGGACAGATCCTCGTGCCGCTTGTAGGGATCCGGATGCAGCGCACGTCTGAGCGCGCCGTCGACCCAGGCGGGCACGTTGCTGTCGTCATCGGCCGGGCGGTATTTGAGCCTCCGCACGTCCGCCTTGCGCCGGATCCTGGCGATTTGGGTGCCATAGGGAAGCTTTCCCGTCAGCATCTGGTAACAGATCACGGCGAGCGAAAACATGTCGGAGCGCGGCGAGCCGCCTTGCCCAAGAAAATATTCCGGCGCCGTGTACTGGACCGTTCCCAGAATTTCGTCGGTCTCGTCCTGCGGGGCGGCTTCCGCGACGCCTGCCACCTTGACCGATCCGAAGTCGATGATCTTCGCGGTGCCGGTCTTGTCGATCAGGATGTTGTCGGGCCTGAGGTCCTGATGCAGCATTTCCATGCGGTGGAAGGCGCGCAGGCCCGCGGCGATTTGCTCGACCAGTCCGCGCACGGTTTCGAGATCGGGGCGCGGATTGTCCGTCATCCATTGCCGCAAGGTCTGACCTTCGACGAATTCGGTCGCGACGTAGAGGTAACCGCGCCGTTTCGACTGCGACAGCGGCTTCAGCACGTGCGGGCTGTCGATCCGGCGCGCGATCCACTCCTCCATCAGGAAGCGCTTCAGGTAGGCGGCATTGTCGCGCAAATCGATCGACGGAAGCTTCAGCGCGACCGGCTCCTCGGTCACTGCGTCGACGGCAAGGTAGATATGGCTGCGGCTGCTGGCGTGGATTTCGCGGACGATTCTGTAGCCGTCGAAGATGGCCCGCGGCTCCGGCAGCGGGGGAAGCGGCAGCTGGGAGGTCTGGTTGAAGATGCCGGCCGGCTCGCGCTGCGGCACCGCATCGATGCGGAGGATCTGGACTGTGATGTTGTCGTCGCTGCCGCGCCGGTAGGCTTCCTCGACGATCGCCTTCGCCGCTCCGTCGAGCTCGGCTGCATGGTCGCTGAGCGCACTCGTGACAAAACGCGCGTCGACGAATTCATAGGCGCCGTCGGTCGCCAGCAGGAACGTGTCGCCAGTCTCGATCTCGAAACTCTGGTAGTCGATCTCGAGCTGCGGATTGATCCCGAGCGCACGGCCGAGATAGGTCTGCTCCGAGGACACGATGATCCGGTGATCGTCGGTCAGCTGTTCGAGCGCCTTGCCGGCCACGCGGTAGACGCGACAGTCGCCGACGTGGAAGATGTGCGCGGTGGTCGCCTTGATGACCATGGCGCTCAGCGTGCAGACATAACCCTTGTCGCGGTCATAGGCATATTGGCTCTTGCGCGTCTGCGCGTGCAGCCAGGAATTGGTCGCGTCCAGCACGCGGCGGGCGGAGGTCTTCACCGTCCAGGATTCCGAGGTGCAGTAATAGTCCATGAGGAAGCTCTTGACCGCCGACTCGCTGGCGATCTGGCTCACCGTGCTGCTGGAGATGCCGTCGGCGAGGACGGCTGCAATGCCCTTCAGGCTGAGCATCGGCTCGTCCGGAACGAGGACGCCGTGAAAATCCTGGTTGATGGGCTTGCGACCCTTGTCGGAATGCTGGCCGACCGAGATCTGAAGTCCGCGGGTCATCGTCATCACCGGCAAAGGGGAGCCTCACCCTGATCGGGCGAGGCTCTCCTGTCGAGACGTATCAGGCCGCGACGCGGGGCGACGTGGCCTTGCCGGCCTGGCGCTTCGGCTTGGTCATGACGTGCGTGGCGTAGAGGGTCATGCCGGTGAAGGCGAGGCCGCCGACGAGGTTGCCGAGCACGGTCGGGATCTCGTTCCAGATCAGGTAATCCATGATCGAGAATTTTGCGTGCAGCATCAGGCCCGACGGGAACAGGAACATGTTCACGACGGAATGCTCGAACACCATGTAGAAGAACACCAGGATCGGCATCCACATCGCGATGACCTTGCCGGGGACCGAGGTCGAGATCATGGCGCCGACCACGCCGGTCGAGACCATCCAGTTGCAAAGCATGCCGCGCAGGAACAGCGTCGCCATGCCGGCCGCGCCATGCGCAGCGTAGCCCAGCGTTCGGCCTTCGCCGATATTGCCGATCGCGGTGCCGATCTTATCGGGGTCCTGCGTGAAGCCGAAGGTCGTGACGAAAGCCATCATGAAGGCCACGGTGAAGGCGCCGGCGAAGTTGCCGACGAAGACGAGGCCCCAGTTGCGCAAGACGCCACCGATGGTGACGCCGGGGCGCTTGTCGATCAGGGCGAGCGGGGAGAGCACGAACACGCCGGTCAGGAGGTCGAAGCCCAGCAGATACAGCATGACGAAGCCGACCGGGAACAGCAGCGCGCCGATCAGCGGCTGCCCCGTGTTCACGTTGATCGTGACGGCGAACCATGCCGCGAGCGCCAGGATGGCGCCGGCCATGTAGGCGCGGATGATGGTATCCCGGGTGGACATGAAGACTTTGGACTCGCCCGCATCCACCATCTTGGTGACGAATTCCGAAGGCGCGAGATACGACATCGATGGTTCCTTTTGCTTCCTAAGAAAGAGATCTCGCCCTCCTGCGAGAGCGATTGAACGTCACTGCCCGTGCGGGCTGACCTGCCGCGCACGAGGCGATGGAGAGTTGGAAGCCTTTGGGATTGCGTCACGACGACCGAGCCGAGGAGGGCCGCGAAGCAGTTGAGCTTCCGGGATGCAGCCGCCAGCGCCTGCATCAATGCGGCAAAGCCGCAGTCTTCATTGACGTAAATGGAGAAGCAAGTTGCGTGCCGTGTGCTGGGCTCATAAAAAAGCAAGCAACATCAATCTGATAGAGCTTTGGCTGCCCCGGCTTTTGCGCTTGATGCGGCCTTTTGCTTGAGCTGCTGCACAACTGTTGTGCGCCGCACAAATATTGAGCAAGCCGCAAATTTCGCGAGCGGAACGGGCCTGCGACAGACTGGCGCGCTGCCTGTAGCGTGTTGATCTTTCGAGATTTTCTGCGTTGTGGCGCTTGGCATGAAGCTTGAATAGTTCCAGGCCGACGCCATTGAAGCCGTCCCGCGAGACTTCTCATCCGAATTGCCGACGCCACCAGACGGGGGTCTCCCCGTCGCGCGTTCGCATGCGCTGCTTCAGGCGTCACCGGACCGGATGGGCTGCTCGTGTGCACTGACGCAATCATTCTGCAACGACGCAAAGGACGATACCGCCTATGACCAAGCGCACCCGCCGGCCGTCGGACACTGGCCTCAGCCGCCGTCAATTGTTGAAGGCCGCCGGCTCGACCGCCGCACTCCTGGCCGCCGTAAAACTGAATTTCCCCGCCGGCGCGTTCGCGCAGGACGCCGGCCCCGAGGTCAAGGGCGCCAAGCTCGGCTTCATTGCGCTGAGCGATGCCGGCCCGTTGTTCGTCGCCAAGGACAAGGGCCTGTTCGCCAAATACGGCATGCCCGACACCGACGTGCAGAAGCAAGCCTCCTGGGGCACCACGCGGGACAATCTCGTGCTCGGCTCCGAAGGCAACGGCATCGACGGGGCGCATATCCTGACCCCGATGCCGTATCTGATCTCGGCCGGCAAGGTGACGCAGAACAATCAGCCAACGCCGATGTACATCCTGGCGCGGCTCAATCTCGACAGCCAGTGCATCTCCGTCGCCAACGAATATGCCGACCTGAAGCTCGGCGTCGACGCCACGCCCTTCAAGGCGGCGCTGGAGAAGAAGAAGGCCTCGGGCAAGGCCGTGAAGGCCGCGATGACCTTCCCCGGCGGCACGCATGACCTCTGGATCCGTTACTGGCTCGCCGCCGGCGGGATCGATCCCGACAAGGACATCGAGACCATCGTGGTGCCGCCGCCGCAGATGGTGGCCAACATGAAGGTCGGCACCATGGATTGCTTCTGCGTCGGCGAGCCCTGGAATCTGCAATTGATCCATCAGAACATCGGCTACACCGCCATCAACACCGGCGAACTCTGGAACAAGCATCCGGAAAAATCCTTCGGCATGCGCGCCGCCTTCGTCGATAAATATCCAAAGGCCTCGAAGGCGCTGCTGATGGCGGTGATGGAAGCGCAGCAATGGTCGGACAAGGCCGAGAACAAGGCCGAGCTTGCCGCCATCATGGGCAAGCGGCAGTGGATGAACTGCCCCGTCGAAGACGTGCTCGACCGCACCGCTGGCAAGTTCGACTACGGCATCCCGGGCAAGGTGGTCGAGAACTCCCCGCACATCATGAAGTATTGGCGCGACTTCGCCTCCTATCCGTTCCAGAGCCACGACCTCTGGTTCCTCACGGAGGACATCCGCTGGGGCAAGTACGAGGCGAATTTCGACACCAAGGCGCTGATCGCCAAGGTCAACCGCGAGGACATGTGGCGCGATGCGGCCAAGACGCTCGGCGTCGCAAGTGCGGAGATCCCGGCCTCTACGTCGCGCGGCAAGGAGACCTTCTTCGACGGCAAGGTGTTCGATCCGGAAAATCCCGCTGCCTATCTGAAGTCGCTCGCGATCAAGCGCGTCGAAGTCTGATGGCGCCAGCGGCCGCCTCCGGGCGGCCGCATCGTCTTTTGCAGCCGGAGAGATATTGCGATGAACATGCCCGCCACGAAGATCGAGGTTGAGACCGCGAAGCCTGCGAGCGCTGCCGCGCCGGTCGTCGCGATGACACCGAAGCGGCCGCCGCGATCGGAGACTTACGCGCGGATGGCGCGGGAGACCGCCGTGCGCGTCATCCCGCCGCTCGTCGTGGTCGCGTTGCTCATGCTGATATGGGAGCTGGTCTGCCGTCGCGCCGGCTCGGCGCTGCCGCCGCCGTCAAAAGTCTTCAAGGACACCAAGGAGCTGATCCTCGATCCGTTCTTCGACCATGGCGGCATCGACAAGGGTCTGTTCTGGCATCTCTCCGCCAGTCTCCAGCGCGTCGCGCTCGGCTATTCGCTCTCCGCCATCGCCGGCATCGCGCTCGGCGTCCTAGTCGGCCAGTCGGTCTGGGCCATGCGCGGGCTCGATCCGCTGTTCCAGGTCTTGCGCACGATCCCACCGCTGGCCTGGCTGCCGCTTTCGCTCGCGGCCTTCCGTGACGGCCAGCCGTCGGCGATCTTCGTCATCTTCATTACCTCGGTCTGGCCGATCATCATCAACACCGCGGTCGGCATCCGCAACATTCCGCAGGACTATCGCAACGTCGCCGCAGTGGTGCAGCTCAACCCGCTCGAGTTCTTTGCCAAGATCATGATCCCTGCCGCCGCGCCCTACATCTTCACGGGACTTCGCATCGGCATCGGCCTGTCATGGCTCGCGATCGTCGCCGCGGAAATGCTGATCGGCGGCGTCGGCATCGGCTTCTTCATCTGGGACGCCTGGAACTCCTCGCATATCAGCGAAATCATCCTGGCGCTGTTCTATGTCGGCATCATCGGCTTCGTGCTCGACCGCCTGATCGCAGGCGCCGGCAAGATCGTCACCCGCGGCACCGCGCTGAATTAAAGGGGAAGCACATGACCGCTTATCTGAAGCTCGACCACGTCGACAAGATTTTCACCCGCGGCGCAGCCTCCACGGAGGTGCTGAAGGATATCAATCTCACCATCGACAAGGGCGAATACGTCTCGATCATCGGCCATTCCGGTTGCGGCAAGTCGACCCTGCTCAACATCATCGCAGGCCTGACCAACGCCACCATGGGCGGCGTGCTGCTCGAGAACCGCGAGGTGAACTCGCCGGGACCGGATCGCGCGGTGGTGTTCCAGAACCACAGCCTGTTGCCATGGCTGACCGTGTACGAGAACGTCCGGCTCGGCGTCGACAAGGTCTTCGCCAAGACCAAGAAGCGCGCCGAACGCGACGCCTGGGTCATGCACAATCTCAACCTCGTGCAGATGGCCCATGCCAAGGACAAGCGGCCCTCGGAAATCTCCGGCGGCATGAAGCAACGCGTCGGCATTGCCCGCGCGCTTGCCATGGAGCCGAAAGTATTGCTGCTCGACGAGCCTTTCGGCGCGCTCGACGCACTGACCCGCGCGCATTTGCAGGATTCGGTGATGGCGCTGCATCAGAAGCTCGGCAACACCATTCTGATGATCACCCACGACGTCGACGAGGCGGTGCTGCTGTCCGATCGCATCGTCATGATGACGAATGGGCCGAGCGCGCGCATCGGCGAGGTGCTGGAGGTGCCGCTGGCGCGGCCGCGCAAGCGGCTCGAACTCGCGACCAACGTCACTTACCTGAAGTGCCGGCAGCGCGTGCTCGAATTCCTCTATGAGCGTCATCGCTTCGTCGAAGCCGCGTAGGCGCGTCACCAACAGGTGCTCACGCAACGCCTAATTTTGAATCATCAAGCTCAATCCTTGTGCGGCGCACAGGGATTGAGCGAATCGCAAAATTTGCGTGCGAAATAGTGCTGCAAGAATTTGGGGCACGACGAACAAGCTCCTGAATTTCCTGCGTTTCCGGAATGCGCGCAGTTGGCACGGAAATTGAAACACCGACCGCGACGCCAACGACGACGTCCCTCAACATCATCAATCAGCATCGTGAACTCGCCACCGGGGCTTGGCCTCGGCGCGCGCCTCCGTGGCCGGAGGCTGAGCCTGCAACGACGCAGCGGTGAGGCAAGAAGGGATACTCAATGACGAAGAATCCAACCTGGATTTCAGACTGGCGCCCCGAAGATGAGGCGTTCTGGAATGCGACCGGCAAGACTATCGCGCGACGCAACCTGATCTGGTCGATCGTGGCCGAACATATCGGCTTCTCGGTCTGGCTGATCTGGAGCATCGTCACCACCAAGCTGCCGCAGGCGGGCTTCCACTACACCACCGACCAGCTGTTCCAGCTCGTCGCGGTGCCCGGGCTGATCGGCGCGTTGATGCGCTTTCCCTACACCTTCGCGGTGACGACCTTCGGCGGGCGCAACTGGACCATCTTCAGCGCGGCGATCCTGCTCATTCCGACGCTTTCGCTGGCCTATTTCGTCGGCCAGCCCGACACGCCGTTCTGGCTGATGCTGCTGATTGCCTCGACCGCCGGTCTCGGTGGCGGCAATTTTGCCTCCAGCATGACGAACATCTCGTTCTTCTTCCCCGACCGGATGAAGGGGTGGGCGCTCGGACTGAATGCGGCCGGCGGCAATATCGGCGTCTCCAGCGTGCAGCTCCTGACCCCGATCCTGATGACGCTCGCCGTCATCAACCTGTTCCAGGCATCGCCCGTCGACGGCGTCTTCCTCCAGAACGCCGGCCTGATGTGGGTGCTGCCGATCGCGATCGCGGTGTTCGGCGCAGTGTTCTTCATGAACAACCTGACCACGGCCAAGTCGTCGATCAAGAACCAGCTCGCCGTGGTCAGGCGCAAGCACACCTGGATCATGGCGTATCTCTATATCGGCACGTTCGGCTCCTTCATCGGCTACTCGGCTGCATTTCCGCTGTTGATCAAGACCCAGTTCCCGCAAGTGACGATTGCGATCGCGTTCCTGGGGCCGCTGGTCGGCTCGCTGTCGCGGCCGCTCGGCGGCTGGCTTGCCGACAGGATCGGCGGCTCGGTCATCACGTTCTGGAATTTCATTGTCATGGCAGGCGCGACGATCGGCGTGCTCTACTTCGTCGGGCACAAGGATTTCATCGGCTTTCTGTCGATGTTCCTGGTCCTGTTCGTGACGACGGGCATCGGCAACGGCTCGACCTACCGCATGATCCCCTCGATCTTCCGCGAGCAGAACTTGTTCAGGGTGCGCGGCAAGGGCGATGCGGAGCGCGCGGTCGCCTTGAAGACGGCGAGCATCGAGAGCGGTGCTGCGGTCGGCTTCATCGGCGCGGTCGGCGCCGTTGGCGGCTATCTGATCCCGACCGGGTTCGGCAAGTCGATCGCGCTGACCGGCGGGCCGCAGCTCGCGCTCGCGATCTATCTCGGCTTCTACGCCTCCTGCCTCGCGCTGACCTGGTGGTTCTATCTGCGTCGCAGCCCGCAGGGCGAAGGCGCGTCAAGCCTCGCCGGCGCGCGTGTCTAATACTTGGTACGAATCTCGCTTCTCCCCATACGCGGGGAGAAGCATTGCCCGACAGTTTGACAATGAACCTGGTTCGCAATGGCGCGCACCAAGGCAAACCCAACAGGCAGGAGAACATCATGACGCCGGAACAGATCACCCTCGTGCAGCAGAGCTTTGCCAAGGTCGCGCCGATTTCCGCGCAGGCCGCGGTGCTGTTCTACGATCGCCTGTTCGAGGTGGCGCCATCCGTGCGCGCGATGTTCCCCGAGGACATGACCGAGCAGCGCAAGAAGCTGATGGGCATGCTCGCCGCCGTCGTCGGCGGTCTGTCGAATCTGGACTCGATTCTTCCGGCGGCCTCCGCGCTTGCGAAGCGTCACGTCGGCTACGGCGCCAAGGCCGAGCACTACCCCGTGGTCGGCGCGACCTTGCTGTGGACCCTGGAGAAGGGCCTTGGCGAGGCCTGGACGCCCGAACTCGCTACCGCCTGGACCGACGCCTACGGCGTGTTGTCCGGCTACATGATGTCCGAGGCCTACGGCGCACAGTCGCAGGCCGCTGAATAGGAGATGCGTTGTGAGTGAACCGCTGGTCATTGTCGGAAACGGTATGGCGGCCGCGCGTCTGGTCGACGAGCTCGCCAAGACCGCACTCGGCCGCTACGCGGTCGCCGTCATCGGCGAAGAGCCGCGGCTCGCTTACAACCGTGTTCTGCTCTCCTCCGTGCTGGCCGGCGAGACCGGCTCGCACGAGATCGAGCTCCGACCCGCCGACTGGTGGCGCCATCGCGGTGTCACGGTGCGCTACGGCTATCGGGTCACCGAGATCGACACCGGCCGACGCGAGCTCAAGATCGAAGGCGAAGAGAGCATGGAATATTCCAAGCTCGTGCTCGCCGTCGGCTCGACGCCGCTACGGCTCAACGTGCCCGGCGCCGATCTCGCCGGCGTGCACACCTTTCGCGATACCCGCGACGTCGACCTGCTGCTGACGCTCGCGGCCGCCAGGAAGCGCGTCGTCGTGGTCGGCGGTGGTCTGCTCGGACTCGAAGCGGCCTACGGCCTCGCCAAGGCCGGAGCGCCGGTGACGCTGCTGCACCTGATGGACCGGCTGATGGAGCGCCAGCTCGATGCCTCCGCCGCGGACCTGCTCAAGACACTGGTCGAGCGCAAGGGCATTCGCATCCTGCTCAATGCATCCACAGCGCGCATCCACGGCGAAGGTCATGTCCAAGCGGTCGAGCTTGCCGACGGCAGCCGCATCGAGGCCGATGCGGTGATTTTCGCCGCCGGCATCAGGCCCAACATTGCGCTCGCAAAGGACGCCGGCATCGCAGTCAACCGCGGCATCGTCGTCAACGACGAGATGCAGACGGTGTCACCCGATATCTATGCGCTTGGCGAATGCGCCGAGCATCGCGGCACCTGCTACGGCCTCGTCGAGCCTGCCTACGAGCAGGCGCGCGTGCTGGCGCGGCATCTCGCGGGCCGTCCCGCGGCCTATCAGGGCAGCGTGGTCTCGACCAATCTGAAGGTGTCGGGCGTCAGCGTATTCTCCGCGGGCGACTTCATGGGCGGGGAGGGCAGCGAGAGCCTCGTGCTGTCAGACCGCAGGCGCGGCACCTACAAGAAGCTCGTCATCTCCGACGGCCGGCTCACCGGCGCGGTGCTGATCGGCGATACCGTCGATGCGCTCTGGTATCTCGAACTGATCCGCAATCGTGACAAGGTGGCGGCGATCCGCACCGACATGATGTTCGGCCGCGCGCTCGCGCGTCCCTCCAAAGCGGCTTGATTGAGGCGGCTCGATATGACGGCGATCGACCCCACGCTCCGCGCTACCAAAACGACCTGTCCGTATTGCTGCGGCGTGCTGGCGACGCCAGACGGCAAGGGCGGCGCGGCGATCGCGGGCGATCCCGATCATCCTGCCAATTTCGGCCGGCTGTGCTCCAAGGGCTCGGCGCTCGGCGAGACGGTCGGGCTCGAAAGCCGGCTGCTCTATCCGATGATCCGCTGCAAGGGCGTGCTCGAACGCGTCGCCTGGAGCGATGCGCTCGATCACGTCGCCCACCGCATGCAGCACATCGTCGCGCGCGACGGCGCCGACGCGGTCGCATTCTATCTCTCGGGCCAGCTGCTGACCGAGGACTATTACGTCGCCAACAAGCTGATGAAGGGCTTTGTCGGCACTGCGAACGTCGACACCAATTCGCGGCTCTGCATGTCGTCATCGGTCGCCGGTCACCGCCGCGCCTTCGGCGCCGACACCGTGCCCGGCTGCTACGAGGATCTCGACCAGGCCGATCTTCTGGTGTTCGTCGGCTCGAATGCCGCCTGGTGCCATCCCGTGCTGTTCCAGCGCATGCTGAAGAACCGGCAGGAGCGCGGCGCGCGCATGATCGTGATCGATCCGCGCCGCACCGACACCGCGACCGACGTCGATCTGTTCCTCGGCCTCAAGCCCGGCACCGACACGGCGTTGTTCTCCGGCCTGTTCGTTCACCTCGCCGACAATGGTGCCCTGGATCAGGACTACATCGGGCAAAACACGTCGGGCTTTGACGACGCGCTGGCGCGCGCACGCAGCATCGCCGGCAGCATCACCGCGACCGCACTGGCGACCGGCCTCTCCGAGCAGGACGTTGCCACCTTCTTCAAGATGTTCCGTGACACGCCCCGCGTCGTCACGCTGTACTCGCAGGGTGTCAATCAGTCGGCGCAGGGCACCGACAAGGTCAACGCGATCCTGAACTGCCATCTCGCCACGGGGCGCATCGGCAAGCCCGGTGCCTCGCCGTTCTCGCTCACCGGCCAGCCCAACGCGATGGGCGGCCGCGAGGTCGGCGGCCTCGCCAACCAGCTCGCCGCACACATGAACTTCACGCCGCCGGACATCGATCGCGTGCGGCGGTTCTGGAAGGCGCCGCGTATCGCGACCCATGAAGGGTTGAAGGCGGTGCAGCTGTTCGAAGCCATCAACCGCGGCGAGGTTAAGGCGCTGTGGGTGATGGGCACCAACCCCGCAGTGTCGCTGCCCGACGCGGACTTCGTGCGCGAGGCGCTGAAGAAGCTCGAGCTGTTCGTGGTCTCCGAGAACGTGCTCTCCAACGACACGGTCGATGCTGGCCCGCACGTGCTGCTGCCCGCGCTCGCCTGGGGCGAGAAGTCGGGCACCGTGACCAATTCCGAGCGCCGGATCTCGCGCCAGCGTTCGTTCCTGCCGGCGCCCGGCGAGGCGCGGCCGGACTGGTGGATCCTGAGCGAAACCGCAAAACGCCTCGGCTTCGGCGACAGTTTTAATTACAAATCCGCAGCCGACATCTTTCGCGAGCACGCCGCGCTCTCGGCGTTCGAGAACGATGGCAGCCGCGACTTCGATATCGGCGCGCTGACCTCGCTGTCCGACGAGGGCTTCGACGCGTTGAAGCCCGTGCAGTGGCCCGCGCCCGAAGGCCAGGCGCCCGGCGAGCGCTTCTTCGCGGCCGGCGGGTTCTTCACCAATGACGGCAAGGGCCGCTTCGTCGCGCCGGAGGTGCCGGCGCTGCGCGGCGAGACCGGGCCGTCGCGGCCGCTGCGGCTCAACACCGGGCGCATCCGCGACCAGTGGCACACCATGACGCGCACGGGCCTCAGCCAGCGGCTCGGCGCGCATCTGCCCGAGCCGTTCGTCGAGATTCATCCCGATGACGCCGGCAGATACAACGTCGTTCATGACGGCTATGCCCGCATCACCACCGACTACGGCCAGTGCACCCTCAAGGTCGTCGTCAGCGACCACCAGCAGCGCGGCACGCTGTTCGCGCCGATCCACTGGAGTGCGATGAACGCCTCGCACGGTCGCGTCGGGGCGCTGGTCGCACCGTTCACCGATCCGTTCTCGGGGCAGCCGGAGTCGAAGGCGACACCGGCGGCGATTTCGCCTTATGAATACGTCTTCCGCGGCTTTGCGTTGTCGCGCAAGCAGCTGGAGCTGCCACCGAACCTGATGTGGACCCGCGTCACTGTTACCGGCGGCTTCGGCTACCTCTTCGCCGACAATGCGGACCTGTCGCGCTGGCCGACCTGGCTCGGTGGCGTTGCCGGCGAGGACGTCGCCGACTATCGCGACCTCGGCGGCGGCGTTTATCGCGCGGCCTCGTTTGCCGGCGACCGCATCGAAACCTGCCTGTTCGTCGGCCCCGCGCATGATGCCGGGGACTGGGAGGTGGTGAAGAGCCTGTTCGTGGCCGACCACGTCACCGATGAGCAGCGGCGCATGCTGCTGTCCGGCAAGTCGAGCGAGGGCGCGGCTTCGACCGGTCCTGTCGTCTGTGCCTGCTTCGGCGTCGGCCGCGGCACCATCTGCGACACCATCGCCGCAGGCGCGCGCACAGCCGCCGAGATCGGCGCAAAGCTCAAGGCCGGCACCAATTGCGGCTCCTGCATCCCCGAGCTGAAGCGCCTGATCGCGACGACCGAAATTGCGCCGGCGAAGCATGCCAAGCACGCGGTCGCGGCGGGGTAGGGGCGACTTTCTCGGTCGTCGCGCATACTCCGCCGTCATCGCCCGGCTTGACCGGGCGATCCAGTACGCCGAGACGCCTGTGATCAAGCGCTAAGGCCACTGCGTACTGGATTCCCTGCTTTCGCGGGGAATGACAGCGAGGGCGGGGCGCTATGCTTCGGCCCAATCGACGCACGCCTCATTGTGTCCTATGGTGCCGCGCTCTCGCCCTTAACACGCAAAAACAACAATGATGTACCTGGAAACGCCGCCGCGCCTGATCGAGACCAGGCTCTTTTCCGCCATGCCCGACAAATTCCGCCGCAAGGGCGAGCGCACCGATTGGGCCGATGCCAACCGGCCCGGTGTGCCGACGGATTCCTTCATCGAAGGGCCGTCGTTCGACAAGGATGCCAATCTCTACATCGTCGACATTCCCTTCGGCCGCATCTTCCGCATTGCGCCTGACGGCGAGTGGTCGCTGGCGATTGAATATGAGGGCTGGCCGAACGGGCTGAAGATCGCGGCCGACGGCCGCATCCTGGTCGCCGACTACAGGCACGGCATCATGGAGTTCGACGCCAGGGCAGGGCGCATTGCGCCGGTGCTGACCTCGCGCAACTCGGAGTCTTTCCGGGGCTGCAACGATCTGCATCTCGCGTCCAACGGCGACATCTATTTCACCGACCAGGGACAGACCGGCCTGCATGACCCCAGCGGCCGCGTCTATCGCCTGACGCAAAGCGGCCGGCTCGATTGCCTGATCGACACTGGTATCAGCCCGAATGGCCTGGTGCTCGATCCAACCGAGACCGTGCTGTTCGTCGCAATGACGCGCGACAACGCGGTGTGGCGGCTGCCGTTCATGAAGGACGGCAGCGTGTCGAAGGTTGGCCGCTTCTGCTCGCTGTTCGGCACCAGTGGCCCTGATGGCATGACAATGGATGCCAAGGGCCGCCTGTTCGTCGGTCACGCCTCACTCGGCCATGTCTTCGTGTTCGCGCCCAACGGCGAATTGATTGCGCGGGTGAAATCGTGTGCAGGGCCGAACTGCACCAATGTCGCGATTGGTGGCGCGAAGAAGGATCGGCTCTACATCACGGAGTCCGCAACCGGTAGCGTATTGGTCGCTGACATCGGCGGATTGAACTCTTGAGCGCGACGGCGGTTGCCTCAGCGAACGAGTGGTATCGGAGCAAATATGAACACGAAACCCTTCGGCAAAACGGGTGCCAGCGTCTCCGTCATCGGGCAGGGCACCTGGTATCTCGACCATGGCGATCGCAAGCGCGCGATCGCGGCGCTTCAGCGCGGGCTCGATCTAGGCATGACCCACATCGATACCGCCGAGATGTATGGCGATGCCGAACTCGTCATTGCGGATGCGATCGCGGGCCGACGCGACGAGGTTTTCTTGGTGTCAAAGGTGCTGCCGAGCAACGCCTCGCGCCGCGGAACCATCACCGCCTGTGAGCGCTCGCTGAAGCGGCTGAAAACCGATCGGCTCGACTGCTATCTGCTGCATTGGCGCGGCTCGTATCCGCTGGAGGACACCGTCGCCGCATTCGAGGAACTGGTGAAGGCCGGCAAGATCAAATCCTGGGGCGTCTCCAATTTCGATGCCGATGATCTCGACGAGATCCTCGACGCCGCCGGCGAACACCGCATCGCCTGCAATCAGGTGCTCTATCATCTGAAGGAACGCGCGATTGAGCACGCGGTGATCCCGTGGTGCGAACGGCATGGTGTCGCCGTGGTCGCCTATTCGCCATTCGGCCACGATGATTTCCCTGCGAGCAACAGCAAGGGCGGCGCGGTGCTGGCGCGCATCGCGGAGGCGCGTCGCGCGACGCCGCGCCAGGTCGCACTGAGCTTCCTCACCCGTGCAACTACGGTGTTCGCGATCCCGAAGGCGTCGTCCGCGGAACATGCCGGCGACAATGCTGCGGCCGGCGATCTGGTGCTGACGAAAGACGAGATCGCGGCGCTCGATGCGGCGTTTCCGCGCGGTCCGAAGCCGCGCGGCCTGCCCATGCTGTAGTGCACAAACGCCCGTTATTAATGGAGTCTTGACGTGCGCGGACGTGAGCGCATATCGGCATCCTGTTTTCGGAAGTTGTGAAAGCGGCGCAATTATCGTTTTTTACGATCATTCCCGATTCGCATTCCTAGGTTCCAGCCGTGACCCCGCCGCCCGCCGCAGCCGCAAGGCTCGACAGTATTCCCATGCCCATGCCGGAAAAGAAGCCGCAGGCGCGACGGGCGCCGGCGCGCGTCGATCACCCGTTCAAAGGCATCGCGCTGGTGCTGCTGTCGACGATCTTTCTCGGCTGCTCCGATGTTACCGCGAAATATCTGTCGTCGAGCCTGCCGTCGATCGAGATCACCTGGATCCGCTTCGTGACGTTTGCGCTGATGTTCACGCCGGTGATGCTGCCGGGCTCGCCGCTCCATGCGATGCGCACCGAGCGCCTCGGCCTGCAGTTGATGCGCGGCGCGGCATTGCTCGGCTCTTCGCTGTTCTTCATCACCGGCCTGAGCTTCCTGCCGATCGCAGAAGCGTCCGCGACCGGCTTCGTCTCGCCGCTGTTCGTCACCGCGCTCTCGATCGTCTTCCTGAGCGAGAAGGTCGGCATGCGCCGTTGGATCGCGACCGCGATCGGCCTGACCGGCGTGCTGATCATCCTGCGCCCGGGCTCCAGCGCGTTTCACGCCGCCGCCTTCTTCCCGATCGTCTCGGCGTTCTGCTGGGCCGCGGCGCTGATCCTGACGCGCATGATGAGCGGGCGTGAAGCCGTCCTCACCACGATGGCCTATTCGGCGCTGACGGGCGTTGCGATCCTCTCCCTGATGGTACCGTTCGTCTGGGTCACGCCGACCTGGACGGCGATCGGGCTTGGCATCGTGATCGGCGTCGCCTCCACCGTCGGCCAGTGGATCATCGTGCTGGCCTATCGCTACGGCGATGCCTCGGTACTGGCGCCGTTCTCCTACACGCAGTTGCTGTGGGTGAGCATCCTCGGCTTCTTCCTGTTCGGCGAAGTGCCTGATGTCTGGACCGTCACCGGTGCGGCCTTCATCGTCGCCAGCGGCCTCTACATCGCCCATCGCGAGCGCATCCGCCGCGCCCAGCTCCTGATCCTGGAAGAGCGTTCCCCGAACCCCTGACGCAAGATCGCGCGTCCGCTTCGTGCTATCGACGGCTCCAACAAGACGGGAGGAGCCGGATGCGCGCTGCGATTTTCAGGAACGGTGAGATTGTCGTCGACCGGATGGCCGAGCCAAAGCCCGGCCCCGGCCAGGTGCTTGTCAAGACGCTCGCCTGCGGCATCTGCGGCTCCGATCTGCACGCGCGCCAGCACGCCCACCGCATGGTGGAGATGGCGCGAAAGACCGGCCGCAAGCCGATGGATCTCGCCCGCGACGTCGTGTTCGGCCACGAGTTCTGCTGCGAGATCGTCGACTTCGGCCCGGGGACCGTGCGCAAGCTCAAGTCGGGCACGCGCGTCTGCTCGCTGCCAGCCCTCGTAACGCCGCAGGGCATCGAAGGTATCGGTTACTCCAACGACAATATTGGCGGCTATGCCGAGGCGATGCTGCTGAGCGAAGCGCTGCTGCTCGAGGTGCCCAACGGTCTCGCGCCGGAGCATGCCGCGCTCACCGAACCGCTCGCGGTCGGCGTTCACGCCGTCGCCAAGGCCAACATCCGAGGCGGCGAAGTGCCGCTCGTGATCGGCTGCGGTCCGGTTGGGCTCGCGGTGATTGCGGCGCTAAAGCTCAAGGGCCTGCATCCGATCGTCGCGGCCGACTATTCGCCGGCGCGGCGCGCGCTTGCGGCAAAACTCGGCGCCGATGTCGTCGTGGATCCACGAGTGTCGCAGCCCTATGCCACCTGGGCCGAGCATGCGCAGATGTCCGATGCCGAAAAGGCGGCCCGGCCGCCGTTCCAGGCGATGCTGCCCGCGCTGAAGCCCGCGATCATCTTCGAATGCGTCGGCGTGCCCGGTCTGTTGCAGCAGGTCTTCGAAGGCGCGCCGCGCGATGCGAGGATCGTCGTGGTCGGTGTGTGCATGGAGACCGACAGGAGCGAGCCCATGCTCGGCATCATGAAAGAGCTCAACGTCCAGTATGTGCTCGGCTACACGCCGGACGAATTCGCGGCGTCACTGCGCCTGATCGCGGAGGGGCAGGTGGATGCGGCGGCAATGGTGACGGCGGAAGTCGGCATCGACGGTGTCGCAAAGGCTTTCGCAGATCTCGCCAACCCTGAGGCTCACACCAAGATCATCGTGCAGCCGTGGCGGTGATGCCTTACACCGGCAGCGCGATCGAATATTTCACCTGGCTGAGCGCAAAGCTGGACTCGATCGAGGCGATGCCGTCGAGCCGGGTCAGCTTGGTCTTCAGGAAAGTCTCGTAGGAGGCGAGGTCGGCGGCGACCACGCGCAAGAGATAGTCGCGATTGCCGGTCATCAGATAGCATTCCAGCACCTCGTCCCATTTCGAGATCGCGCGCGCGAAGCGGTTGAGGTCCTCCTCCTTCTGCCGGGCCAGCTTGATCGAGATGAAGACGCTGACATGCAGCCCCAGCGCCTTCTGGTCCACGGTCGCGATGTAGCGCGAGATGACGCCGCGTTCCTCGAGCAGCTTGACCCGGCGATGGCATGGCGACACCGACAGCCCGACCTTGTCGGCCAGTTCCTGCATGGTCAGGCGGCTGTCGTTCTGGAGCAGAGCGAGGATTTTTCGGTCAATGGCGTCGAGGTCGGGCATTGGGATGAACCTGTCGTTTTTGTCGGCTGATTGGTAAGCTATCCCAATATTGGCTGGTATTGCGCGAAAAATTGAGAAGTTTGGCGCTTCCTGCAGGGGTATCATCGGGCACCTGTTTTCCGGGAGCATTGCCATGCCCGTTGATACCGCCCGCCTCGACACCTTGACCGCGCTGGCCCGCAAGACGCTGTGGCTGTCGTCATGGACCATCCATCACGCCAACCACATCCGCCCGAATGCGGACGGCCTGAAAGTCGGGGGACATCAGGCCTCGTCGGCCTCGCTCGCCACCATCATGTCGGCGCTGTATTTCCACGTGCTGAAGCCCGAAGATCGCGTCGCGGTGAAGCCGCATGCGAGCCCGGTGTTCCACGCCATCCAGTATCTGTTCGGCCGGCAGAGCCGCGAGAAGCTGGAGAATTTTCGTGGCTTCAAGGGCGCGCAGTCCTATCCCTCGCGCACCAAGGACGTCGACGACGTCGATTTCTCCACCGGCTCGGTCGGCCTTGGCGTGGCGCAGACGCTGTTCGCCTCGCTGGTGCAGGACTACGTCAAGGCACATGGCTGGATGAAGGATCGCCGCGAAGGGCGGATGATCGCTCTGGTCGGCGATGCCGAGATGGACGAGGGCAACATCTTCGAGGCGCTGGCGGAGGGCTGGAAGCACGGCCTGCGCAACACCTGGTGGGTGGTCGACTACAACAGGCAGTCGCTCGACGCCGTCGTCCGCGAAGGCCTCTGGGAGAAGTTCGAGACCGTGTTCCGCAATTTCGGCTGGGACGTGGTGATCGTGAAATATGGCCGCCTGATGCGCGAGGCCTTTGCGGAAGCTGGCGGCGAGGCGCTGAAGCGCTGGATCGACAATTGTCCGAACGCACTCTACGCCGCATTGTGTTTTCAGGGCGGCGCGGCGTTCCGCAAGCATTTGCACGACGAGATCGGCGATCAGGGCCCCATCACCAAGCTGATCGACAGGCGCAGCGACGACGAGCTGCTGGCGCTGATGTCGAACCTCGGCGGCCATGACATGGCGAGCATGCTGGACGCCTTCGAATCCATCGACCACGACCGCCCGGTCTGCTTCATCGCCTACACCATCAAGGGCGTCGGCCTGCCGTTCCAGGGCCACAAGGACAATCATGCCGGCCTAATGACGGTCGCGCAGATGGAGAAATATCGCGACAGCCAGAACATCCGGCCCGGACACGAATGGGACAGATACGAGGGTCTCGCGCAAAGTGCCGCCGAGCTCGACGCCTTCCTCGCGGGCGTGCCGTTCAACCAGGACGGCCGCCGGCTCACCGCGCCTGTTATCGAGGTGCCGTCGCAGCTTGCCTTCAAGCCGGCGCCGCAGATGTCGACCCAGCAGGGTTTTGGGCTGGTGCTGAACGAGATCGCGCGCGGCGACAGCGAGCTCGCCAAGCGCATCGTGACGACATCGCCTGACGTCACCGTCTCGACCAATCTCGGTCCGTGGGTGAACCGGCGCGGCCTGTTTGCGCGCGGCGAGAAGGCGGACTTATTCCGCAGCGAGAAAATTCCATCCACCTTCAACTGGGACTTCTCGCCCAAGGGCCAGCATCTCGAACTCGGCATCGCCGAGATGAACCTGTTCATCATGCTCTCGGCGCTCGGCCTGTCGCACCAGATCAACGGCGAGCGGCTGCTGCCGGTCGGCACGCTCTACGATCCCTTCATCGAGCGCGGTCTCGATGCGCTGAACTATGCCTGTTACCAGGATGCGCGCTTCATGGTGGCGGCGACCCCCTCAGGTATCACGCTCGCGCCCGAAGGCGGCGCGCATCAGTCGATCGCAACCCCTTTGATCGGCATGGCGCAGGATGGCCTTGCCTCGTTCGAGCCGGCCTTTGTCGACGAGCTCGCCGTGATCATGGGGTGGGGCTTCAATCACATGCAGCGCGATCCGGGTGAGGGCGGCTCGGTCTATCTGCGGCTCTCGACGCGCTCGATCGAGCAGGCGCAGCGGATCATGACGCCCGAGCTTGCACAGGGCATCACCGACGGCGCGTATTGGTTGCGCAAGCCGGGGCCCAATGCCGAAGCCGTCATCGCCTATACCGGCGCCGTGGCGCCAGAAGCGATCGAAGCGACCGGCTTCATTGGCGAGAGCCGGCGCGACATCGGCCTGCTCGCGATCACGTCCGCGGATCGTCTGCATGCGGGATGGACGGCCGCACGGAAGTTGCGCCGTGATCGGCGCGGCGTGCAGCATCTCAGCCACATCGAAAAACTGCTCGCACCGCTGCCGCGCGACTGCGGCATAGTGACGGTGATCGACGGCCATCCGGCGGCGCTCGGCTGGCTCGGCAGCATCCGCGGCCATCGCGTCGAGGCGCTCGGCGTCGAGCAGTTCGGCCAGACCGGCACCATCGCAGACCTCTACCGCCACCACGGCATTGACGCCAACGCCATCATCGATGCGGCCGAAAGCCTCACCACCGGCGCGCCGGTGTTGCATCGGAAGATGGCGGTGTAGTTCTCCGTCGTGGTCCTGGCCCCCGTGCGCAATTGCGCACGGGGCCAGGACGACGGCAATCGAGACCTTGCCACCCCTCCGCCATCGGCTCATATAACCTCGGTCCGCCGCAATGCTGGCCCCGCATATGGCGGGTTCAATTGCCGGCGCTTTCGTGCAAGGATGCCTGCCGAAACGCCCCCCAAGCCCCCAAGAAGAGGTTCACTATGGTCAATCGCATGCAGTTCTACATCGACGGCGCCTGGGTCGATCCCGCCGTCAAGAAGTCCACCGCCGTGGTCAATCCGGCGACGGAAGAGGCGATGTACGAGGTTGCGCTGGGCTCCAAGGCCGACGTTGACAAAGCCGTCGCCGCCGCCAAGCGCGCGTTCGTGACGTTCTCCCAGACCAGCCGTGACGAGCGCGTCGCGCTGCTCACCAAGGTCATCGAGATCTACAAGGGCCGTCTCAAGGAGATCGGCGCCGCCGTCTCCGACGAAATGGGTGCGCCGCTGCCGATGGCGGAGAAGCTGCAGGCCGGCGCCGGTCTTGGCCACCTCATGACCACGCTCGACGTGCTCAAGAACTATCATTTCGAGGAACCGGTCGGCACCGCCATGGTGCTGCGCGAGCCGGTCGGCGTGGTCGGCATGATCACGCCCTGGAACTGGCCGCTCAACCAGATCGCCTGCAAGGTCGCGCCCGCACTCGCCGCTGGCTGCACCATGATCCTGAAGCCATCGGAGTTCACCCCGACCTCGGCGCTGATCTTCGCGGAAATCCTCCATGAAGCCGGCGTGCCGAAGGGCGTGTTCAACCTCGTCAACGGTCTCGGTCCCGAGGTCGGCGCCGCCATGAGCGAGCACCCCGATATCGACATGATCTCCTTCACCGGCTCGACCCGCGCCGGCATCGACGTGGCCAAGCGTGCGGCACCGACCGTGAAGCGCGTCAGCCAGGAGCTCGGCGGCAAGTCGCCGAACGTCATCCTCGAAGGCGCCGACCTCACGAAGGCGGTGACCGGCGGCGTGATGCACATGTTCAACAACTCCGGCCAGTCCTGCAACGCGCCCTCGCGCATGATCGTGCCGGCCTCGAAGATGAAGGAAGTCGCCGCGATCGCGAAGGCCGTCGCCGACAAGACCAAGGCGGGCGATCCGCGCGCCGAAGGCACCACCATCGGTCCCGTGGTCAACCGCGGCCAGTGGGACAAGATCCAGGGCCTGATCAAGAAGGGCATCGACGAGGGCGCAACGCTCGTCTCGGGCGGCCCGGGCCTGCCCGAGGGCGTCAACAAAGGCTTCTATGTCCGTCCGACCATCTTCGCCGACGTCACCCCCGACATGACGATTGCGCGTGAAGAGATCTTCGGACCGGTGTTGACCATCATCGGCGCCAAGGACGAAGCCGAGGCGGTGCACATCGCCAACGACACGCCCTATGGGCTTGCGGGCTACGTCACGGGCGCGTCCGTCGAGGACGCCAAGCGCGTCGGCCGTCAGATCCGCGCCGGCAACGTCAATCTGCAGGGCGTGCCCAACGATCGCTCCGCGCCGTTCGGCGGCTACAAGCAGTCCGGCAACGGCCGCGAGTGGGGCAAGTACGGCCTCGAGGACTTCCTCGAAGTGAAGGCCGTCGCCGGCTTCAACGCGGCGTAGGCGTTAGCGCCTGGGTAAACATGACGCCGGAGCGGGTAACCGCTCCGGCGTTTTTGTTCTATCTTTCGTCATTGCGAGGAGCGAAGCGACGAAGCATTCCAGGCTGCCTCCGCGGAAAGATTCTGGATTGCTTCGCTCCGCTCGCAATGACGAGAGGCGTGACGGAGGAAAAACTATCCCCCGACCGCGCCCTGCGTGTTCACATACAACGCGTAGATCGACTGGCTCGCGGCCATGAACAGGCGGTTGCGCTTGACGCCGCCGAAGCAGAGATTGGCGCAGCGTTCGGGCAGCGCGATGCGGCCGATCATGACGCCGTCGGGCGCGAACACCACCACGCCGTCGAGCTCGGGATCGCCCATGCCCCAGCCGCACCAGAGATTGCCGTCGATGTCGCAGCGCATGCCGTCGGGCGTGCCCGGGCCGGCGTCGATGTGGACGCGCTTGTTCGAGATCGTGGTGCCGTCCGCCGAGACGTCATAGGCGAGGATCTTGCGGTTCGGCACGCCGCGTGATTCCACGACGTAGAGGATTTTCTCGTCCGGCGAGAAGCACAGGCCGTTGGGCCCGAGCACGCCTTCGGCAACGATGGTCGCCTTGCCGGTCGCGGGATCGAACCTGTAGACGTTCGGCTCGATCTCGGGCTCGGCCTTGTAGCCCTCGTAATTGCCGAGCAGGCCGAAGGTGGGATCGGTGAACCAAACCGCACTGTCGGATTTCACCACGACGTCGTTCGGCGAGTTGAGCTTCTTGCCGCCGAACGAGTCCATCAGCACGGTGATGCTGCCGTCATATTCGGTGCGGGTGACGCGTCGCCCGCCATGCTCGCATGTGACGAGCCGGCCCTGCCGATCCCTGGTGTTGCCGTTGGCGAAATTGGAGGGCTTGCGGAACACGCTGACGGCGCCGGTCTCCTCTTCCCATTTGACGATGCGCTGGTTCGGAATGTCGCTGCACAGGAGATAGCGCCCGTCGCCGAACCACACCGGACCCTCGGCCCAGCGCAGGCCGGTCGTCAGCCGCTCCACCGCCGACAGTTTCAGCCAGTATTTTTCGAAGCGGGCGTCCAGTGCTTTTATCGCGGGATCGGGGTAATAGGTCGCGGGCCGCCAGCCTTGAGTGTGGGACGATGCCTCATTCATGTCGGTTCTCTCGTTTCGTTCCCTCTGGACAATCCAGCTATCATTAGAGACACGTGACGGCAAATCGGTCGCCAAAGACGAGGAATGACATGCGCATCTTGATGACGGGAGCTTCGGGTGGAATCGGTACGCGGCTGCGGACATTGCTGCCGCCGATCTATCCCGACCTGCTGCTCAGCGACATCCGCCCGCCGGCCGATCTCGGCCCCAACGAGCAATTCAAGGCGGCGGACCTCTCTGACCTGGCGCAGTGCGAGGCGATCTGCGAGGGCGTCGACGGCATCATCCATTTCGGCGGCTATTCGGTCGAAGGTCCCTGGAACGACATCCTCCAGGCCAACATCATCGGCGGCTACAATCTGTTCGAGGCCGCGTATCGCAAGGGCGTCAAGCGCGTGGTGTTCGCCTCCTCGAACCATGCCGTCGGATTCTATCCGCGCCACCACAAGATCGGCACCGACGTGACCCCGCGCCCCGACGGCCGCTACGGCGTCAGCAAGGTGTTCGGCGAAGCGGTCGGCGCGCTCTATGCCGACAAGCATGGAATGAAGGTGACTTGCCTTCGCATTGGCAATTTCGGCGACGTGCCGCTGGACCTTCGCCGGATCTCGATCTGGCTGAAGCCGGAAGATCTGGTGCAGCTCTGCCAGATCGGGCTCGAGCATCCCGATATTCATTTCGAGATCTTCTACGGCGTGTCCCTGAACGAACGCGCGTGGTGGGACAACCACCGCGCCTACGAGTTCGGTTACCGTCCGACGGGGCGCTCCGAGGATCATGTGGCACATGCGATGGCCGAGCAGGCCAAGCTGAAGCCCGATCCGGTCGGCGATCACTATCAGGGCGGCGCGTTCTGCAGCAACGAGTTCGACGGCGACACAAGTCGCATCATCGATTGGACCAAGCGGTAGGAGCGCATTCGCAAATCCAGGGCGTCGGAATCGACGCGCTAAACAACGCGTTTGCCGGCCTGGGCCGCGATGGGCCTCTGTACAAAGTACATCAGGATCAGGGAAATCACCGCCGTCGTCACGACGACGTATCCCAGCCGGTCGAAATGCCGGAGCGTACCGTCGGCGTCCTGCGCGATGAGTGCGGCGGCGAGCACGGAGCCGAGCCCGCCGGAGAGCTGTTGCAGCGACGCGCCGACCGCGCTGAAGGAGCCGCGTTGCGCCGGCTCGGGGATTGCCGAAATCAACGCCTGCGAAGGAATCATGCGGGAGAAGATGCCGACGAACATCAGGACGTTGACCAGGATCGCGACCGTCAGGCTCACCTCGCCGAGATGGGTGTAGATCAGCACCATCACGATGGACATGGCGCTGCCGAAGACGAAGGTGGGGTATTTGCCGAAGGCATCGCTCGCGCGTCCCACCAGCGGGCCGATGACAATGCTGAACAGGCCGGAGACGAGATAGATCGTCGGCAGATGCACGATGTCGATGCCGAGATTGTGCACGGTGTAGGCGCTGCCGAACGGCATCAGCATGTAGCCGCCGGTCGCCAGCAGGGTCGTTACCGAAAACGCCATCCAATAACGCGGCTGCGAGACCGTGGCGATCAGATGCCGGAACGGATTTCGATCCTGCTTCAGCCCGAGATGGCCGTTCACCGGCTTCATCAGGAGCATCACTGCGGTCATCCCGATCACCGACAGTCCGACCAGCGCGCCGAACGCGACGTGCCAGTTCCACTGGTTGGCGAGGAAAAGACCGGCCGGGATGCCCAGCACCTGGCTTGCCGCGAAGGCGGTTTGCACGAAACCCATGACGCGGCCGCGCAATTGCAGCGTGAACAAATCGGTGACGATGGCGAGCACGACCGAGCCGATCACGCCGCCGAACAGGCCGGTCACGATCCGCCCCAGCAGCAACAGATGATAGTTGGGCGCGATCGCGCACAGCATCGTGCCAAGGGTGAAGCCGGCGTAGAAGAACAACAGCAGCCGCTTGCGATCAAACCGGTCGGCAAAGCCGGCCGCCAGGATACCGGAAATCCCCGCGCTGAACGCATAGGCCGAGACCGCCACGCCGAACTGAGCGGCCGAAATATCGAGCGCCGGCATCATGATGGCGCCGAGCGGCGACATGATCATGAAATCGATGATGATCGTGAACTGGACCAGCGCCAGCAGCGCAACGAGGATCGCCTGGTAGCGCGAAAAGCCTCGGGATGGCGCTTGCCGCTCGGCGATCGGCTCCGTCAGGGTTTGTTCGGTCATGGCATTTCATTTGGGAGGGAGTGGAGGAGGACGCGCGACGTGGCGCCGGAGCCCGGCCCATATTTATTTCCGGCTCTGCGAAATTTCGATGGCTTGACAAGCAGTTTTAGTGTCCGTCCCAGCGCGGTGCCTCGATTCACACTGGGCGAGCGACGCAAAGGCCTGAGCCTCGCTTTGGCCGTTCCGGCCATTGATCCAGATCAACGTTGCTCTGGCCGTCTGGCTCTCGATTTTGCGAGACCGCAATTCGGCAATCGGTGCCTCGATCACGGCTCAACGGCGGCAGCGCGAGTCAGGACAATGAAAATCGAATTGCCAGCCGCCGTACTGCTCACGCTGTTCATGTCGGGACCGGCGCGAGCCGCGATGCTCGGCGACGCCGAGGCGACGTTTCTCGACCAGCTCGTCACCGCATCCGCGGTGCTCGAACAACGATGTGTCGGCTACGAGGTCAATGGTGCCGGCAGTGTACAGCTCGGCGCCCGACTTCTCGGCAGCACGGATGCCGCGATGGCGATGATCGACGCCTATGCTGCAGCCATCAAGGCCCGCGATGGCGAGAGCTCCGATCCCGGTAAATTCCGCCCCGAAGTGTCCGACGCTGCCGGCAAAACGTTCAGGCGCGTCCGGACCGATCTGATCAGAAACCCGAAGAGAGCCTGCGCCGACTATGGCGATGCCAGCGTGGATCGCGGTCTGCTGAGGCGGTACTGAACCGGGACTTGAGGGATTCAGATCTGCGCAAACGAAAGGGCCGTCTCGAAAGACGGCCCTTGGTTGTTATTCGACGATCTCAACGATCCGGTGGGTTCGCGGTTCGACCAGAACCGTGCGACCGTTCACCACCGTGTAACGATACTCACGGGCGCCGTACTCGGGCGGCACCTCGTAATAGGTCACGCCCTCTTCCGGAAGAACCGCCCCGACTCTCACATCTTCGCGGTACTGATATGAGGGCCGCCGCTGTTCGACGACGTAGGAGTGAAAGCGAGGACGTTGATCGACACCAAGGACTCCCGCCACGCCGCCAACGACGCCGCCGACGACGCCACCCACAACTGCACCGACAGGCCCTGCCGCTCGCTCACCATCCCGCGCACCGCGTTCGACGCCTCCGGGAACGCCCTGGGCCTGGGTCGTTACGGGAAGCAGGACGGCGACGGCAACAGCGGCGGCTCCGACTAAACGGCAAATCATGGCAGCTCCTATGGTGGGGGATTGGTGCAAGACCAAGTACCAAGCCGACCATAGGTTCCCCAGAAGTTGTGGACTGCGGGCGTTATTGCCCGAAATGGGCTCGTGCGGCCTGCAATTGCGGGCAATCCAGCGCGCCCGTATCGCGTGAACTGCACCACCGCGCGAAGCGAACGTCTCCCATCTATGAACGCGGGCCCTGCTGTTCGGCTTGCTCACCCCCAATCCGCGCCAGATAGTCCGACTTGCTGAACTGCATATGATCGACGCACAGCTGGGCCAGCGCCCAGCTGTCACGGCCTTTCAATAGCTCGATCATCAGCTCGTGCTGGCGCCTTGATTGCGCGAGGCCGTCTCGGTCGGCGAGGTTCTTGGCGCGCATCGGCAGCGTCAGGTTCATGTAGTCCTGCAGCGAGCGCACCAGATAGGGATTGCCGCAGGCCGAGAACAGCGCGAGGTGGAAGGCGTCGTTGGCCTCGTGGATACCGCGCAGGTCCTGCAAATCCGCTCTCGCGCAATATTGCCGCTGCAATGCAGAGAGCTCGTCGATCAGGCCTTGTTGTGCGGGCAGGGGGATCATCAGCGCCGCCTGCCGGGTCAGCATCTCCCGGACCTCGTAGATCTGCCGGACCTCTTCGGCCGAATAGAACCGCACGGTGGCGCCGACATTCTTCTCGCGGCGGACGATGCCCCGGCGCTCCGCATCCACCAAGGCCTGCCGCACGAAATGGCGCGAAGTGCCGTAAGCCGACATCAGCGCGTCCTCTGTGAGGCGCGCGCCTGGCGCAAGTCGGCCGAAGATGATGTCCTCTTCGAGCCGCGCGACGATGTCGTCCGGATCGTCGCGCCGGACCATCGTGGCGTCTGCGATGTGAATGTCGGACATGCCCTCGGCCTCCCGGCGCTTGGCCGGTTCGTCCTGTGGAGCAGGGAAGGCCCTGATTGTCAATAATCTGGTCTCCCACCAGCGCGCAACTCGGGTAAATGGCAGGTTTGACGTCTGTCTTATTGACAATCAAGGGGCAGTCTGTAGGACAATGACCCGGTAATGGGAGTGGTATGATGACGAGTGGGTTGCGCAAAGGGCTGACGAGCTATGGCGATGCCGGCTTCTCGCTGTTCCTGCGCAAGGCGTTCATCAAGGCCATGGGCTATTCCGACGACGCGCTGGAGCGTCCGATCGTCGGCATCACCAACACCTATAGCGACTACAATCCCTGCCACGGCAACGTCCCGCAGATCATCGAGGCCGCCAAGCGCGGCGTGATGCTGTCGGGCGCGATGCCGTTCGTGTTCCCGACGATCTCGATCGCGGAGAGTTTTGCGCATCCGACCTCGATGTATCTGCGCAATCTGATGGCGATGGACACCGAGGAGATGATCCGCGCGCAGCCGATGGATTCGGTGATCGTCATCGGCGGCTGCGACAAGACTCTTCCTGCGCAGGTGATGGCGGCGATCAGCGCCGACCTGCCGACGGTGGTCATCCCCGTTGGCCCCATGGTGGTTGGTCATCACAAGGGCGAGGTGCTGGGCGCCTGCACCGATTGCCGTCGCCTCTGGGGCAAGTATCGCGCCGGCGAAATGGATGATGTCGAGATCGAGGCGGTGAACGGCCGCCTTGCGCCGTCGGTCGGCACCTGCATGGTGATGGGCACCGCCTCCACCATGGCCTGCATGATCGAGGCCATGGGCCTGTCGCTGCCGATGAGCGCGACGATTCCCGCCCCGCATGCGGAGCGCTTTCGCCTTGCCGAGGCGAGCGGCAGGGTGGCCGCCGAGATGGCCAAGACCAAAGGTCCGAAGCCGAGCGAGGTGCTGACGCCGGCATCTTTTAAGAATGCCCAGGTCGTGCTCCAGGCGATCGGCGGCTCGACCAACGGCCTGATCCATTTGACCGCGATGGCACATCGTTCGCCACACCGGCTCGACCTCGGGGTGTTCGACCAGATCGGCCGCGAGGTGCCGGTGCTGGTCGATCTCAAGCCGTCCGGCGAGCATTACATGGAGCATTTCCATCACGCCGGCGGCGTGCCGAAACTGCTGGCGCAACTCGGCGATCTCGTCGATCTCGATGCCAAGACGATCACCGGCCAGACGCTGCGCGATATCGCGGCGAACGCGGAAGACGTGCCCGGCCAGGACGCGATCCGTCCGCGGGACAATCCGATCAAGAAGGAAGGTGGCCTCGCCGTGCTGCACGGTAATCTCGCGCCGCGCGGCGCGGTTATCAAGCAATCCGCCGCGAGCCCAAAGCTGCTGCAACACACGGGCCGTGCGGTGGTGTTCGAATCGGTCGAGGATATGACGCTGCGGGTGGACGATCCCGATCTCGACGTCACGGCCGATGACGTGCTGGTGCTGCGCAACGCCGGTCCTAAGGGCGCGCCCGGCATGCCGGAGGCGGGCTATCTGCCGATCCCGAAGAAGCTCGCGCGCGCTGGGACCAAGGACATGGTGCGCATTTCGGATGCGCGCATGAGCGGCACCGCATTCGGCACCATCGTGCTGCACATCACTCCGGAATCCGCCGTCGGCGGCCCGCTGGCGCTGGTGAAGAACGGCGACATGATCCGACTCGACGTCGCCAAGCGCAGCATCGAGCTTCTGGTGGATGCTACCGAGCTGGAACGGCGGCGTACGGCATTGAAGCCCGCGGCTGCGCCGGATGAGGCGCGGCGCGGCTATGCGTGGCTGTTCAACGAGACCATCATGCAGGCCGACGAGGGCTGCGATTTCGATTTCATGCAGAGGACTGGGAAGAAGACTGAGCAGAAAACTAAGAGAGGGTGACCAACCACCCGGAAGCGTAGCCCAGACCGCTAAAGCGGCGGGCGTTAAAACAGGGGGAAACGATGATCGCACGATCCATGCCAAGATTCTTACATCGGCTGGCGGCAACGGCCGCAATCCTGTTCGTCACGGGCGCATCTGCGCAGGAGGTGAAGCATTATCGCTTCGCCTACGACCAGCCGCGCAATACCGGCTACTCTATCGCGGGCGACCTCTTTGCCGAAAAGCTCAAGGAATTGAGCAAAGGCACCATGATCATCGATCAATATCCGGGCGCGCAGCTCGGGCAGGAGCCGCAGGTGCTCCAGCTCGTGAAGGCGGGCGACGTCGAGTTCTCGATCATCTCCTCGGCGAACACCGCGACGATCTCGCCGCAAGCGGGCGTGATGTCGTTGCACTTCCTGTTCCGCGACGAGAACCACGTGGTCAAGGGTCTGGCCGATCCAAAAGTGTTCGAGGCGCTCAAGACCATGATCGACGAGACCACGCAGGGCCTGCATGTGATCGCGACGGGGTCGCAGGGCGTGCGCCACATGTACTCCAAGAAGGAGATCCACAATGTCGGCGACATCAAGGGCCTGAAGATCCGGGTGCAGGCGACTGCGACCGAGGACACCATGTTCCCGGCCTACGGCGCCCAGACCGTGCACATGCCGTTCGGCAGCGTCTACACGAGCCTGCAGACCGGCGTCGTCGACGTCGCCGAGAACAGCATCAATGTCTACCTCGTCAACAAGCACTACGAGGTCGCCCCGGTCCTGAACATCACCGAGCACGAGGCCAACAACGCGTTGGTGTTCATCTCCGACAAGCTCTGGCAGAGCCTGTCGGCGGAGCAGAAGCAATGGGTGCAGGCGGCGGGGAACGAGGTCAGCTCCAAGGAGCCGCAGAAGGCCTTCGACCTCGAACGCACCGCGGCAGAGAAGCTGAAGAAGATGGGCGTGAAGATCGTCGACAACGTCGACAAGAAGACCTTCACGGCGATCGCCGATCCCTATCTCGACAAGCTCGCCAAGGAGCTCGGCCCGCACGCCGAGAAGATCAAGGATTTGATCCGCTCGATCAACTAGGCCGCGTACCGTTGCCTCCGCGTCGTCCCGGCGAAAGCCGGGACCCATACGCCGCGGCGGAGCTTGGGGCAGGATAGCCGCCAGCTTGCTTTGACCACACGCAGCTGGGGATATGGGTCGCGGCTTTCGCCGGGACGACGGGGATAGTGATGACAATCGCCGACAAACTGCTGGTGCAACGCCAACGGCACCTCAAATGGCGCGGGCTGGACTGGCTCGAGCTCGCCTTGATGATCCTCTGCGGCGTGCTCTGCTTCGGCTTCTCGCTGTCGGTGACCGCCGACATCGTCACCCGTACCATCGGCCATCCCTGGCTCTGGCTCCAGGAAGTGACCTCGACGCTGTTCATCTATGCGATTTTCGTCGGCACCGCGGCCGCGACCCGGCGCAACGACCACCTCTATCTCACCGCGATCTCCGAGGCGATGCACGGCACGCCGCGTCTGATCGTCGAAGTCATCATCCGGATCGTGGTGCTCGGCGTCGCCTTCGGCCTGATCTTGTACGGATATCAGAACTATCTTCGCGGCTTCGGCAGTTTTCGCCTGCCGTCGGGCACGCCGATCGCCTCGCTCTACGCGATCATCCCGCTGTCGGGCGTGCTGGTCGGCCTGTTCACCATCGAGCAGCTCGTCAACGGTCTGCGCAACGGCTTTGACCACCCCGAGCCGCCCGAAGAGGATGACGGGGCGCCTGTTATCACCGACGCGCAGATGAGGGCGCAGCCGTGAGCGCACCCCTTGTTCTGGCGTTGATGACGGTCTGCTTCCTGTCGTTCGGCTATCTCGGCGTGCCCGTGCCGTTCTCGCTGATGGCCGGTGTCTTCATCGGCGCGCTGCTGTCGGACGTCTCGCTCGCCGCAATCATCCAGAAAATCTTCGACGGCGTCGATTCCGAGGCGCTGCTGGCGATCCCGTTCTTCCTGCTGGTCGGCGAGCTCATGAGCTCGGCCAATGTGGTGGTTCGAATAGCCAACCTCTCGGTGTCCCTCGTTGGCCACATCAGAGGCGGCCTGTCGCAGGTCGTGGTCGTCTTCAGCATGTTCTTCTCGGAAATGTCGGGCTCGACCACGGCCGACGTCGCTGTGATGAGCCGCGCTCTGGGCGGCCCGATGAAGCGCGAGGGTTACGAGCCCGCCTTCATCGCCGCGATCATCGCATCCGCATCGACCATCGCGGCGCTGGTGCCGCCGAGCATCACCGCGGTGGTCTATGGCGCCGTCGGCAATGTCTCGATCGCCGGCCTGTTCATGGCAGGCGTCGTGCCGGGCCTGATGATCGGCTTCGGGTTGATGATCTATTGCTATTTCTTCGGCCCGTCCGGCCTGCGCAAGCCGCGCGCGCCGCTGCGGCAGGTGGTGTTCGCGGCCGGCGATGCGGCGCTGCCGCTGATGATTCCGGTGATCCTGTTGGGGGGCATCCTGACCGGCTGGTTCACGCCGACGGAAGCCGGTGTCGTCGCCGTGGTCTGGATTGTCGTCGTCGTGATCCCAGCGCTCAACCGCGGGCATATCAGGAAGATTCCGTACGATTTCTGTCTCGCCGGCCTGATCTTCTCGCTGCCGCTGATCACGATCGGCGCCGCCAATGCGTTCGGCTGGATGCTCGCCTATTTGCGCGGTGCAAGCTACATCGCCGAAGTCATCACCTCGCTCGCCGGCAACGACCCGCATCTGATCATGCTGCTGATGGTGCTGCTGTTCACGGTCGTCGGCGATTTCATCGAGCCGGTGCCGACCATCATCATTTTCATGCCGCTGGTCAACACACTGACGGAAGCCGGCGACATCAACGCCGTGCATATGGGCGTGGTGCTGATCGCCACGCTCGCCTTCGGCCTGATCACGCCGCCTTACGGCTTGGTGCTGCTGATGGCCTCGAAATTCGTCGGCGTCAGTTTCGCAAAGGCGCTACGCGCCGCTTTGCCGATCTATCTGGTGTTCCTCGGGACGATCGCGTTTGCGATCTATTTCCCGAGTGTGGTGCTGTGGCTGCCGCAGAAAGTGCTGCCGGAATCGGTCGGATGCTTCAAGTCGCCGGCGGGCACGGGCTATATCTGTCCCAAGTAAGCCTGCTCGAGTGAACGCTACTTGCTCTTGCTGGTGAATTTCTTCACGGCGGTTCGAAACTCCGCAGTGTTCATCGCCATGATGATCTTGTGCTCCTCGGCGTCGAGCTGCTGCTTCACCGGGGTCGTGGCGGCCTGGTAGACCAGCGACTTGGTGCCGGCAATCGCGGCGAGCGGGTTCTGCGCCAGCCGCTCGGCGAGGGTTCGCGTTGCCGCCTTCAACTCGGCGGCGGGAACGAGCTTCGCAACCAGACCCCATTCATGGGCCTGCTGCGCGGTAAAATTATCCTCGGCCAGGAAAATCTGCAGCGCGCGGCGGGAGCCGACCGTGTTGACGATGCCGACCGTAGATCCGCCATCCGGCGAGACGCCGATCTTGGCATAGGCCGGCGTGAATTTGGCATCCTCCGCGGCGATGCAGAGATCGGTGACGAAGGCGAGGCCCATGCCGGCGCCGGCCGCCGAGCCGTGCACGCTGGACAGCGAGACCTTCGGCATGCGCCGGAGGATCTCGATGAAGGCGTGATAGTGCTTCAACAGCTCGCCGACGACCGGCGTCACCGTGCCCGCTTCGGCGGCGGCGCCGATCGTCTGCAGATCGCCGCCAGCCGAGAAGGCGCGGCCTTCGCCTTCGAGGACCACGACCCTGATGTCGTCGGCGCCCTCAATGTAAGCCGCGAGCTGTTCGAGCTGTTGTGCAATCGCCAGATTGATCGAGTTGAACGCGGCGGGCCGGTTGAGCGTGATGGTCGCGATCGGCCCGTCGATCCGCAGCAAGGCGGGATCGTCGGGCTGGGAGACGGGAGCTGGCATCTTGAAATCCCCGGCATGAGGTCGTTCGTGCGACTAAATCGCAGAAGGCGAGGGGTGACAATCCCCGGCAGGCGCCCTTGCGCAAGCCGGAACGATAGGTTCAAATGGACCTGCCTTCGTCAGGGACGGACACGAGCGCCGGCTCCTCCTGGGCAAGCAAGCCAAAATCAGCGCGAGAGGAGACGACATGGGTGACGCTCGTGTCTTGCGGAAATGGGCTGTCCAATGACGGACGGTCCGGTGGTCATTATCGGTGCCGGCCATGGCGGCTACCAGGTGGCGGCATCGCTGCGTCAGGCGGGATTTTCCGCTGCTATCTGCCTGATCAACGACGAGGCGCATCTGCCCTATCAGCGGCCGCCTTTGTCCAAGGCTTACATCAAGGGGACCGCCGGGCCGGAGAGCCTGATGTTCCGGCCGGGGAAATTCTACCAGGACCAGAGCATCGAGCTGGTCGCGGGCCGCGCCGTGTCGATCGACCGCGCGGGGCGCAAGGTGCTGCTCGCCTCGGGCAGGCCGCTGCCCTACGGCCACCTCGTGCTGGCGACCGGCGCCCGCAACCGGCTGCTCGATCTGCCCAATGCGAACCTTCCCGACGTGAAATATCTGCGCATCCTCGACGACAGCGAGGCGCTGCGGCAGATCATGCCGTCAAAGACGCGGGTCGTGGTGATCGGCGCCGGCTTCATCGGCCTCGAATTCGCGGCCACCGCGCGCATCAAGGGGCTAGAGGTCGACGTGCTCGAACTCGCCCCGCGCGTGATGGCGCGCGCGGTGACGGCTGAGGTGTCGGAGTATTTTCAGGCGCGGCATCGCGAGGCCGGCATCCGCATCCACCTCGGCGTGCAAGCAACCGCGATCGGGGCGGAGGACGGCAAGGTCACCGGCGTCTCCTTGAGCGACGGAAGGCATTTGCCGGCGGATCTTGTCGTGGTCGGCGTCGGCGTGCTGCCGAACATCGAGCTTGCGGCGGAGGCGGGGCTGCCGGTCGCGGCCGGGATCATCGTCGACGAATATCTCTCGACGGCCGATCCTGAAATCTCGGCGATCGGCGATTGCGCGCTGTTCAACAGCCCGCGCTTCGGCGGATCGCAGCGGCTGGAATCGGTGCAGAATGCCACCGATCACGCGCGCTGCCTCGCGGCGCGGCTGACTGGCGACCGCAAGGCCTATGACAGCCATCCCTGGTTCTGGAGCGACCAGGGCGAGGACAAGCTCCAGATCGCGGGCCTCACCACCGGCTACGACCGCGTCGTCCTGCGCGGCGATCCCACCAGGAAGGCATTCTCGGCGTTCTGCTACAAGGGCGACAATCTGCTCGGCATCGAATCGATCAACCGTGCCGGCGACCACATGTTCGGCCGCCGCCTGTTCGGCCTGGATCGCTCGATCACGCCGGAGCAGGCCGCCGACGAAAGTTTCGACCTGAAGGGCGCGCTGGCGTGATCAGTTCGCATTGAGGACGGCGGCGACTTCCGCGGCCGTCGGCATCGACGGCCCCGCGCCCATGCGCTGCACGGAGATCGAGGCGGCCGCATTGGCGAAGGCGAGTGCTGCGCGCAAGTCGACGCCGTCGGCGAGTTGCGCCGCGAGTGCTCCCACAAAACAATCGCCTGCGCCCGTGGTGTCGACCGCCTTCACCACGCGGCCTTGCACCGAAATCTCCTCGCGTCCCGCGAGCGCCAGCACGCCGCGCTTGCCGAGGGTCACGCAGATGGTCTGGTCCTCGCGCGCCTGAAGTTTTCGTGCGACGTCGAGGATCCGCGCGGCCTCGTCACTGTCGGACAACTCCACGCCGGCGAGGAGGCCGAGCTCGGTCTCGTTCAGCACGAGGATGTCGATCAGCGCGAGCAATTCGCTCGACATGGTTTGTGCCGGAGCCGGATTGAGCAGCGTCGTGGCGCCAATGTCGCGAGCCCGCCGGAAGAACGCGGCGATCGTCGGCAGCGGGATCTCGAATTGGCTGACCGCGACGTCGCCCTTGGCCAGCGGGACGGCCGCGACGTCATCGACGCCGACAAGCGCATTGCTGCCGGGAATGACGACGATGGTGTTGTCGGCCTCCGCCACCGTGATGATGGCCGTGCCTGTGTGCGCCTCGGCCGTCTCTCGGATCGCGCCGAGATCGATGCCTTGCGCGCCGAGGAACGTCCTCAGCTCACCGCCGAACGAATCCTTGCCCAGCCGGCCGATCAGCGTGGTCCGCGCGCCAAGCCGCGACGCCGCCACCGCCTGGTTGGCGCCCTTGCCGCCCGGAAAATACAGCACCTGCTTGCCGGCGACGGTCTCGCCGACCCTGGGATGGCGATCGGCTGTCGCCACCACATCCATGTTGATGCTGCCGGCGACGAAGACGCGCCCCATGAGAGACCCCTGCGAGCGCTAGACCCTGACCTCGAACTCGTGCCTGACCTTGGCGATGTCGACAAGAGTCGGCAGGCCAGCTTCGTTGCCAAGACGCTGGATCTTGAAGGTCGAGGCTGCCCGGGCAAAATCGAAATGCTCGCGCCAGCTTTTGCCGGGATGGGCGAGATAGGAATAGACATAGGCGCCATGGAAGACGTCGCCGGCGCCGTTGGTGTCGATCACGCGCTCGCGCGGAATCGGCATCGCCGGCATCACCTGCACCGTTCCGGTCTCGTCGTACCAGAGCAGGCCCTTCTCGCCCATGGTGATGCCGCCGATCTTGCAGCCGCGGCTCTTGAGATAGTCCAGCATCTTTTCCGGCGTCAGATCCATCTGCTCGCACAGGCGCTCGGCGACGATCGCGACGTCGATGAATTCCAATAGCTCATGCGTGTTGGTGCGCAGGCCGCCACCGTCGAGCGAGGTCAAGATGCCGGCCTCGCGGCAGACTTTTGCGTAGTGGATCGCGGCATCGGGCTGATGGCCGTCGACATGCAGCGCGCGGCAGCCGCCGAGATTGAGCATCGGGAAGGGATGGATGTGGTCGTCGTCGCGGCAGCGGACGATGGCGCGCTTGCCGTCCTTGGGCATGATGAAGGACAGCGAGGACTGATTGACCTTCCGCCCATGGAGCGAAATCGCATATTTCGTGCACATGTCCATGAACATGCGGCCGAGCCAGTCATTGGCCGCGGTGGCGATCAGATCGGGCACGATGCCGAGCTTGGCGCAGCAGAACGCCGCGGTCACCGCATTGCCGCCGAAGGAAACCGCGTAGTCGGAGGCCACGTGCTTCTCGTCGCCCGTCGGCATGTGGTCGGTGATGAAGACGACGTCGATATAGGTCTGTCCGATGAAGAGAGCCTGCATTGCTTGTCCGTGATGCGCTTTGTGGTCCCGGCCGGCGTGCTTACTGTAACACCGGTTCCGTCGCGGGACCGCTGAAATTATTCGCAAAACCGCCGCTGGGAGTGCTTGAGGTCGGCATGCGGCCGGAATACGACCATCACCGGGCAATGCCAAGCCCGGACAAACGCCCTCTCTCGGTCCACGGTTCCGGGCCGCTCAACAGGGGGAAGCATGATCACCGGCCTCGATCACGTCGTCGCACTGGTCAGGGATATCGGTGCGGCCAAGGCGGCCTATCAGACGCTGCTCGGGCGCGCGCCGGCCTGGCAGAACTCGGGCGAGGGCGCCGACCGGGTGTTGTTCACTCTTGCGAACATGACGATCGAATTGATGGCGCCGAACGGCTTCAGCGTGGCCGCCGACCGCATGCGCGCGCTGCTCGACGACCAGGAAGGCGTGCTCGCCAGCCTGTGCTTTCGTGTCGCGGACATGAGAAAAATGCACCGGCGGCTGGAGCGGGTGGCGCTCAAGCCGGATCCGGTCGCCGAGGTCGAAAGCAGCGATGCGGAGAGCGGTGCGGTTCTGCACTGGAAGCGGACGCGCGCCGCCACGGAGCTCACGCGCGGCGTGCGCATGTTCTTCCTCGAACTGGCTGATGAGCGTCCGCTTTCGCCGGCGACCGATATCGCGCCGATCGATGCGCTCGACCACGTCGTGATCATGACCGAAGACTCCGATCGCGCCGCCGCGCTCTATGGCGCGCGGCTCGGGCTCGATCTGGCGCTTGACCGCTCGCACCAGGATTGGGGCCAGCTGATGTTCTTCCGCTGCGGCGATCTCGTCGTCGAGGTGGTGCGCCGCCCCGTTGCGGGCGGCGATTCCCTGCATGACCGCCTCTGGGGCCTGAGCTGGCGGGTGGCCGATATCGACGCCACGCGCGCCCGCCTGATTGCCGCCGGCCTCGACGTGAGCGACGTGCGCAACGGCCGCAAGCCGGGCACGCGGGTGATGACGGTGCGGACCGGCACCTGCGGCACCCAGACGGTCCTGCTGGAGCGCTCGTCGAAGCCGGTGGATTGAGGTTCAGTCCTCCCCTCGTCATTGCGAGGAGCTCTTGCGACGAAGCAACCCAGACTGCCTCCGTGGTGGCAGTCTGGATTGGGTCGCTACGCTCGCAATGACGAAACTATGCGGCGGGCCGAGCGCGTGTTACACGGCATCCTGATAGCACCCAGCGAGCAACCGGTTTGGCGAAAGCAGCGGCAAAGCGAACTCTGAAATGGCAGCGCGATCCCGAGGGGATGCGGCTGCGCATTCTCGAAGCCGCCAAGCAGGAATTCTCGGCGCACGGGCTTGCCGGTGCGCGCGTCGACCGCATCGCGGCCAACGCCGGCGCCAACAAACGGATGCTGTATTATCACGTCGGCAACAAGGACGAGCTCTATCTCGCGGTGCTCGAAGGCGCCTATGACAAGATCCGCAGCGAGGAGCGCGGGCTCGATCTCGAACATCTCGATCCGCCCGAGGCCATCCGCCGCCTGATTGAGTTCACCTGGAATTATTTCCTGCGCAATCCCGAATTCCTGTCGCTGCTCCAGACCGAGAATCTCGCGCGCGCAAAGCATCTCAAGAAATCGACCAAGGTGAAGTCGATGCACTCGCCCTTCGTCGAGATGATCGGCACCGTGGTGCGGCGCGGTGTGTCCGGCGGCGACTTCAAGGTCGCGGTCGATCCTGTCCAGCTCTATATCTCGATCGCGGGACTCTGCTTCTTCTATCTGTCGAACTCGGCGACGCTTAGCGTGATCTTCGGTCGCGATTTGCTGGCCAAGGACGCCAAGGACGAGCGGCTGGACCACATGGTCGGCCTCGTGCTGGCAGCGCTGACGGGGCAGTCGGCCGCACTGCTAGCTATGACGAAGGCGCCGAAGTCGCGCGCCGCGGTGGCGCAGACGGTTTAGCGGTGTAACTCGCTACAGCTCGATGGATTATCGGCGCTTCTCCGAACTCAGCCGTCATCGTCCGGCTTGACCGGACGATCCAGTACTCCGAGACGGTTTTGGTTGAGCCGACGGGTCGCGGCGTACTGGATTCCCCGCCTCGCGGGGAATGACACCGAAGACGTGGCGCTGCCGACGCGTCCCTCAAGCCACCCGGAACCCGCCCAAAACGTCGCAGGAAAACCGCTGGACAGTATTTACCCAACGGGTTAATTTCTCGCCCAACGAACAAGACTGCCGGGAGTGAGACGTGGCTGAGCTGAAGCCGCAGAGTGCGGTGTCCAAGATGCTGAATGCGGCCTGGATTCGGCCGTTTTTGTTCCTGGTGTTCATCGTCGTGGCCTGGGATCTCGCCATCCGGCTGTTCAAGATTCCCGCCTACCAGATCCCGTCGCCGGGCGATGTCATTGCGGTGCTGCGCACCGATTGGCCGGAACTGTTGCGCCAGTCCTGGCCGACGACTTATGCCACCGTCTGCGGTTTCGCGCTCTCGGCGTTGTTTGGCATCCCCATCGCGATGCTGATCGCGGGCTCCAAGACGGTGGAGAGCTACGTCTATCCGCTGCTGGTGTTCTCGCAATCCGTGCCGAAGATCGCGATCGCGCCGCTGTTCGTAGTCTGGTTTGGCTTCGGCATCATTCCGAAAGTGATTTCGGCTTTCCTGCTCGGCTTCTTTCCGGTGGTGGTCTCCGCCGTGCAGGGCTTCAAATCGGTCGATCCAGATATGGTCGATCTCGCCCGCGCCATGCAGGGCAGCCGCTTCCAGGTGTTTTGCGCGGTGAACCTGCCGCATGCGCTGCCCGCGATCTTCTCCGGCCTCAAAGTGTCAGTGACGCTCGCCGTGGTCGGCGCCGTCGTCGGCGAGTTCGTCGGCTCCAATTCCGGCATCGGCTATGTGATGCAGCGCTCGATCGGCACCTTCGACCTGCCCACGATGTTCGCAGCGCTCGTGATCCTCGCGCTGCTCGGCGTCATCCTGTTCTGGATCGTGGACCGGATCGAGAAGCTGGTCATTCCCTGGCATGTCAGCCAGCGCGAGGACGTGATTTTCGCCTCTTAACAGCAACCAAAGCAACGAACGGCCGCCAAAGGCCGGCGCAACAACGATAAGGGAGAGTGACGATGAAGCGGTGGATAGGAGCTGTCTCGGCGGCGCTGATGGTGTTCGCAGCCATGCCGGCGCAAGCGGCCGACAAGGTCGTGCTGATGCTCAACTGGTACGTCTATGGCGAGCACGCGCCGTTTTATTACGGCAAGGCCAAGGGCATCTACGCCGCCGAAGGCATCGACCTCGAGATCCAGGAAGGCCGCGGCTCGGCTGCGACCACGCAGGCGGTGGCCGCCAAGACCGCCGATTTCGGCTATGTCGACGTGCCCACCATGATGCGCGCCGCGATCAAGGGCGCCCCGGTGGTCGCGACCGGCGTGCTGCTCCAGACCAGCCCGATGTCCGCGATGGGTTTCGTCGACAAGAACATCAGGAAGCCCGAGGACATCAAGGGCAAGACGGTGGCGATCACGCCGGCCGATTCCATGACGCAGATCTGGCCGCTGTTCCTGAAGAAGACCGGCCTGAAGGAAAGCGACTTCCAGACGGTGGCGGGCGATGGCCAGACCAAGCTCAACGCGGTCATCAACGGCCAGGCTGACCTCTTGCTCGGCTACGTCATGGACCAGTCGATGAAGATCAAGGACGCCACTGGCAAGGACGTCTATCCGATCAAGTTCGCCGACTACGGCATCAACATGGTCTCCTCGGGGATCATCGCCAACACTGACTATGTGAAAGCCAATGCCGACCTCGTCCGCCGCTTCATGTCGGCGACGACGAAAGCGGTCGAAGCCGCCGAGAAGGAGCCGAAGGCCGCGGCACAGTCGATCCTCGATGCCAACCCCAAGGGCGGCAAGATCGACACGCTGACGCAGGGTTTTGAGCTAACCATTCCGCTCTACCGGACTGCTGAGACCAAGAGCAAGCGGCCGTTCCAGGTCACCGACCAGAACATGACCGACAGCGTCAATCTGATGGTCGAATATGGCGGGCTCGATGCCAAGGCCAAGGAGAACCCGAAGGCGTTCTATACCAACGACTATCTGCCGAAGAGCGGTTCGTGAAACCCGCGACAGCCCTGAGTGAAACCCTGCAACCGGCCGCGCATCTGAGACTGGTGAGCGACCGGGCTGCGGGCGATGCGTCGGGCATCAAACTGTCCGGCGTGTCGAAGACCTATAGGACGCGCGACGGCGATGTGCCGTCGTTGCGGCCGCTCGACTTTCACATCAACGACGGCGAGTTCTTCGTCGTGGTCGGCCCATCCGGCTGCGGCAAGTCCACGCTGCTCAAGCTGATCTCGGGACTGCTGCCGCCGACGACGGGCGAGATCCTGGTCGAGGGTGAGACGGTGACGACGCCGCACGGCAATGTCGGCATCGTGTTCCAGAACGCGCTGCTGCTGCCATGGCGCAACATCCTGTCCAACGTGATGCTGCCGATCGACATGAAGCGGCTGCCGCGGCAGACATATCTCGACCGCGCCAAGGCGCTGTTGAAGCTGGTCGGGCTCGAAGGCTTCGAGAAGAAGCTGCCGTGGCAGCTCTCCGGGGGCATGCAGCAGCGCGCCTCGATCTGCCGCGCGCTGGTGCATGATCCCAGGATCATGCTGATGGACGAGCCGTTCGGCGCCCTCGACGCGTTGACGCGCGAGCGCATGAATGTCGAGCTGATGCGGATCCAGCGCGAGACCAGAAAGACGGTGCTGCTGATCACGCATTCGATCCCCGAGGCCGTGTTCCTCGCCGATCGCGTGCTGGTCATGACCGAGCGGCCCGGCGCGGTCGCCGCGATCTACGACGTCCCGCTGCCGCGCCCGCGCTCGCTCGACGTGATGGCCGACCCTGTGTTCACCGAACTCGTACAGCGCATACGCAAGCATTTCTTCTCGCAAGGTTCGCTGGACTAAAGCCATGGCGCCGCGTCTGAAGCTGCGAGATATCGCGTTCTTCGAACGTCCCGTGCAGTTCGCGCGGCCGTTCCGCTTTGGCGCGATCACGATCAACGCGACGCCGCAGCTGTTCGTGCGGGTCGAGATCGAGGTGGAGGGCCGGGGAAGCGCGGTCGGTGCCAGCGCCGAGCTGCTGGTGCCGAAATGGTTCGACAAGCGGCCGGAACTGTCGCCGGCGCAGACTGTCGATGATTTGCGCCGCGCGCTGGAGATCGCGCGGGGGCTTTATCTCGCGCGAACCGGGTTTTTGACGGCATTCGATCTGCATGCCTCGTGCATCGGTGCCCAGGTCGCGACATGTGCGAAAAAGAACATTCCGGCGCTTGCGGCGGCTTACGGCCCCGCCGAAATCGACAAAGCGATCCTCGATGCGCTGCTCCGCGCTGCCGAGACCAATTTTTTCGACGGCATGGCCGGCAACATCGCCGGCATCGACGCGCGGCTTTCGCCCGACCTGAAGGAGACGGATCTCACGACGTTTCTATCCGGCCGGAAGCCGCTGCCGCGTGTTGCCATCAGGCATACCGTCGGCCTCGACGACACCGTTGAAGGCGAGGGCGGGGTGGCCGATGCCCGCGAGAACTCCGGGGCAAGATACTTCAAGCTGAAGCTATCGGGGGACCCCGTCGCCGATGCAGCGCGGCTGGCGCGCATCGGCAAGGAGCTCGATGCGCTGGACCGTGACTACAACCTGACGCTCGATGCCAACGAGCAATATGCCGATCTCGCAGCCTTGCATGAACTCATCGGCCGGCTCGACCATGACACTGCGCTGCGATCGATTTCATCCAGGCTGCTCTATATCGAGCAGCCAATGCCGCGCGATGTTACGAGGCTGTCGCCGCTCGGCTCTCTCGCTGCGCGCGGTTTCATCATCGACGAAGCCGACGATTCCTACGATACGTTTCCTGCGGCACGGGCGCTTGGCTATCACGGCATCTCGTCGAAATCGTGCAAAGGGCTTTACAAGTCCATCGTCAACGCGACGCGCGCGGCGAAATGGAGCGTGGCCGGCGAAAGATTCTTCGTGACCGGCGAGGACCTGACCTGCCAGGCGGGCGTCGCCGTGCAGCAGGACCTTGCGCTCGGTGCCTTCATCGGCATCACCCATGCCGAACGTAACGGCCACCATTACGTCGATGGCTTCGGTGATACGCCCGCCGCGGAGGCCCAGGTTTGCGCCGTCGCGCATCCCGATCTCTACGCGGATGCCGGGCAGGGCATCCGCCTCTCTATTCACAACGGCGATCTCCTCACGGGATCGCTCAATGCAACGGGATTTGCGACGTCGGTCCATCCGGACTGGTCGGCGCTACGCCCGCTCGAACAGCCCAAATCACTGCAGGAGCAATCGGCATGACCACCCAACGCCTCGGCCTCATCATGAACGGCGTTACCGGCCGCATGGGCCTCAACCAACATCTGATCCGCTCGATCGTCGCGATCCGGGAGCAGGGCGGCGTGCGCTTGAAGAACGGCGACCGCGTGATGCCCGATCCGATCCTGGTCGGCCGCAGCGCCGAGAAGGTCGAGGGGCTCGCCAAGCGCTACAACATCCCGCGCTGGACCACCGACCTCGATGCGGCCCTCGCCGACAAGAACGACACCATGTTTTTCGATGCCGCGACCACGCAGGCACGGCCGGGCCTTTTGACCCAGGCCATCAATGCCGGCAAGCATGTCTATTGCGAGAAGCCGATTGCGACGAATTTCGAGGCGGCGCTCGAGGTCGTCAAGCTCGCCAATTCCAAGGGCATCAAGCACGGCACGGTGCAGGACAAGCTGTTCCTGCCCGGCCTGAAGAAGATTGCTTTCCTGCGCGACTCCGGCTTCTTCGGCCGCATCCTCTCGGTGCGCGGCGAGTTCGGCTATTGGGTGTTCGAAGGCGGCTGGCAGGAGGCGCAGCGGCCGTCATGGAATTACCGCGACGAGGATGGCGGCGGCATCATCCTCGACATGGTTTGCCACTGGCGCTACGTGCTCGACAATCTCTTTGGCGAGGTCGAGAGCGTGAGCTGCATCGGCAACACCGACATCCCCGAGCGTTTCGACGAGCAGGGCAAGAAGTACAAGGCGACCGCCGACGACTCCGCCTATGCCACGTTCCAGCTCAAGGGCGGCGCCATCGCCCACATCAACATGTCCTGGGTGACGCGCGTCTATCGCGACGATCTCGTCACCTTCCAGGTCGACGGCACGCTCGGCTCGGCCGTCGCCGGCCTTTCCGACTGCATGATCCAGACACGGCAGGCGACGCCCCGACCGGTGTGGAATCCCGACGAGAAGCGGCTGCACGATTTTTACGGCGACTGGCAGAAGCTGCCTGACAACGTCACCTACGACAACGGCTTCAAGGAGCAGTGGGAGATGTTCATCCGCCACGTCTATGAGGATGCGCCCTACAAGTTCACGCTGCTCGAGGGCGTCAAGGGCGTGCAGCTCGCCGAATGCGCGCTGAAGAGCTGGAAGGAGCGGCGCTGGATCGATGTCGCGCCGATCAAGGTCTGAGGAGGGACACATGAATAAGCCCGTCCAGCCGATGTCGTCCCTGTCGCTCAAGCTGCCGAAGGCCGATCGCTCGATCGAGACCTACAGGCTCGCGGCCTCGCGAACGTTTCCGGCAAAGCTCGAGGGGCCGCTGAGCCGCATCGCGTTCTCGGCCGTCCATACCGTGACCGATCCCTTTGCCGACAACGACCCGTGGCTCTCCGCCGCTGTCGACTGGGACAAGACTATCGCCTTCCGCGAGCACGTCTGGGACCTCGGGCTTGGCGTTGCGGAAGCCATGGACACCGCGCAACGCGGCATGGGGCTGGACTGGCCGACCTCGCTGGAGCTGATCACGCGCTCGGTGTCTGCCGCCAAGCGTCGCAACGCGCTGGTGTTTTCCGGAGCGGGCACCGACCATCTCGCGGTGGAGGACGCCAGAAATATGGACGACGTGATCCGCGCCTATGAGGAGCAGACATCGGCGGTCGAGAAGGTCGGCGGCCGCATCATCTTGATGGCGTCGCGCGCGCTGGCGAAGCTTGGCCGTAATGCCGACGATTACGCAAAGGTCTATGATCGCGTGCTGTCGCAGGTTCGCGAGCCCGTGATCATCCACTGGCTCGGCGACATGTTCGATCCGGCGCTGACGGGATATTGGGGCACCAACGATCTCGACAAGGCGATGGATATTGCGGTCGCCATCATCAACGGCAACGCCGCCAAGGTCGACGGTGTCAAGGTATCGCTGCTCGACAAGCAGCGTGAGATCGACATGCGCCGTCGTCTCGACAAGCGCATCAAGATGTATACGGGCGACGATTTCAATTATGCGGAGCTGATCGCCGGCGACGTCGAAGGCTTTTCGCACGCGCTGCTCGGCATTTTTGACGCGATCGCGCCGGCGGCGTCCTACGCCTTGTCGCGCCTGGCAGCGGGTGACGAAGCCGGCTTCCACGACGTGCTGGGGCCGACGGTGCCGCTGTCGCGGCACATCTTCAAGGCGCCGACGCGGTTCTACAAGACCGGCGTGGTTTTCATGGCCTATCTCAACGGCCACCAGGACCACTTCACCATGGTCGGCGGGCAGGAGAGCACGCGCTCGACGCTGCATCTGGCCGAACTGTTCCGGCTGGCCGACAAGGCCGGACTGCTCGCCGATCCGGAGCTGGCGACGCGGCGGATGCAGGCGGTGCTCTCAACGCACGGAATCGAATCCTGATGCGTGATTTCTCGTCCGACCATCGTTGGCTGTCGCTCAACACGGCGACAATCCGGAAACAGGGTGATCTCGTCGAGATCATCGACGCCTGTGCCAAGCACGGTATCCGCGCCATCGACCCCTGGCGCGACCAGGTCGCAACCGTCGGTCTCGATCGTGCCGCGCGTGCGGTGCGCGATGCCGGTCTCGACCTATCGGGCTATTGCCGTGGCGGCATGTTCACCTCCGACGCAGCGCGCCGCGGCGAGGTGCAAGACGACAACCGGCGCTGCGTCGATGAAGCCAAGGCACTGGGCGCCCCCTGCGTCGTGCTCGTCGTCGGCGGCCTGCCGCAATATTCGCGGCCGGGCAGCGAGGCGTCGAAGGACATCGCCGGCGCGCGGACGCAGGTCGAGGAGGCGCTCGCCGAAATGCTCGACTATGCCAAACAGGCCAAGCTGCCGCTGGCGATCGAGCCGCTGCATCCGGCTTATGCGGCCGACCGCGCCTGCGTCAACACGACGAAGCAGGCGCTCGACATCTGCGACCGGCTCGACCCTGATCGCAGCGGCATGCTCGGCGTCGCGCTCGACGTCTATCACATTTGGTGGGATCCGGAGCTGATGGGGCAGATCGCCCGCGCCGGCCAAGATCGCCTGCTCGCCTTCCATGTCTGCGACTGGCTGGTGCCGACCAGGGACATTCTCAACGACCGCGGCATGATGGGCGACGGCGTGATCGACATCAAATCGGTGCGCGAAGCGGTCGAAGCGCAGGGCTTTGCCGGCTATTCGGAGATCGAAATCTTCTCCAACGACTGGTGGGGTAAACCGTTGGACGAGGTGCTGCAAACCTGCATCGCGCGGCACAAGACGGTGGTTTAGGCCTTCCGGCAATTGTTGCGCGCGGCGGCGCTGATGGCCTGAGATGTCAAATGGTTGCGCGGAATCGCTGGCCCATCCCGCGCCGGTAACCTTCTACTGTGCATGGGGTTGTTTTCGCGTTTTTTCGTTTGAGGCCTCAGCCGATCGCGCAGGGCACGCTCAAAAAGCCGCGGAACCGCACCCGTCCACCCCTGACCGGCCGTCCGCTCACGGCATAGTTCGGGAAGCGCGCCAAGAAGCGTGAGACCGCGATGGCGCCTTCCAATCGTGCCAGCGCCATGCCGGCGCATTGATGCGCGCCGGTGGCGAAGGCGAGATGCCGGTTCGGCGTGCGCGCGATGTCGAATCTCTCCGGGTCCGGAAACTGTGCGGGGTCACGGTTGGCAGCGCCGATACAGAGGGTGATGGATGTGCCGGCTTCGAGCATGACGCCGCCGAGTTCGACCCGCTCCGTGGTCATGCGGTTGCCGAGCTGGTTCGAGCTCTCGTAGCGCAGCATCTCTTCGACCGCAGTCTTGATCAGCTCAGGATTGTCGATCAGCCGCCGCTTCTGATCCGGATTCCGGTCGAGCGCCACGAGGCCGTTGCCGATCAGGTTGGTGGTGGTCTCGTGGCCGGCATTGAGCAGGAAGATGCAGTTGTGCAGCAGCTCCTTCTCGGTCAGCCGCTCGCCGTTGTCTTCACCCTGTATCAGGCGCGTCAGCACGTCGCGCTCGGGGTTGCCGGGCCTTTCGCGCCGGCGCGCGACCAGCGTTCGGAGGTAGGCGAGGAAGTCCGTCACCGCCTTGTTGCCGCGGGCAGCCACTTCAGGTGACACCACCGGTTCGAGGGCGCCCAGGATCGCCAGCGACCAGTCGCGCAGCGGCGCGCGCTCGTCATGGGGCACGTCAAGCAGATTGCCGATCACCTCGATCGGGATCGAGGCGGCGAAGTCCTCGATCAGCTCGCAATCACCTTTGGCGGCAATGGCGTCAAGCAGGCCGTCGACCAGCTTGATGATGTCAGGCTCCATCCCCGCGATCGCGCGCGGCGACAGCGCGCCCATGATCAGACGCCGCACGCGGGTATGCGCCGGCGGATCGTTGAAGACGAGGCTCGTGGTGTGGTGCTCGTAGAGCGGGGTGTCGCCGTATTTCGGCGCGAACTCGCGCTTCTTGTCCGAGCTGAACGATTTTGTGTTCTTGTAGGTCGTAACGAGGTCGTCATAGCGGGTCAGGAACACGGTGCCGTTGCGCAGGCGCTTGACCGGCTCGTTCTCCCGCAGTGCACGATAGGTCGGGTAGGGATTGTCGTAGAATTCCGCCGTCAGCTGTTCCAGATCGAAACTGGCCGCCAGTTCATTCGCACTTGCGTTCATGCCGCCATACTCGCCGGTTGAGTCCGATATGCTGTATTCGCTCTTTTGAGCGGCTCGGTTCACCGTCTACAGTCGAGCCGCGATTTGCAAGCCGACCGGACAGGAAAATGCACGCCCGCGCTGACGCTGCCGACACGGCCGTCGAGTCCAGCACACAGTGGCCCGACGATATTTTCGCGACCTTGCAACGCTTCGACGTTCGGCAGGTGCCCTACGTGCCCGACGCCGGCCATTCAAAGCTGATCCAGCGCGTGCTGGCATCGTCCACGATGCGCGGCATTCCGCTCACGACGGAGGAGGAGGGCGTGGCGCTTCTCGCCGGCGCCTGGACGGGGGGCCAGCGCGGCGTGCTGTTGATGCAGTCGAGCGGGGTCGGCAATTGCATTAACATGCTCTCGCTGATCCCGATCCTGCGCTTTCCCTTCCTCACGCTGGTGACGATGCGTGGCGAGTGGGGCGAGTTCAATCCATGGCAGGTGCCGATGGGATCGACCACGCAGGGCGTGTTCGAACTCTCGGGCGTCAAGGTGCTGCGGGCTTCGACCGCAGCAGAGGTGCCGGCCGTGCTCGAGGCGGCGGCCGCGCAGGCCTATAACGCGCTCACGCCCACCGCCGTCCTGCTGTCGCAGCGCCTGATCGGCGCCAAGGTTTTCACCAAATGAGCAAGGCCAATCTCCTCGACCGCCGTCAGGTGGTGTCCACGCTTCTCGCGGACCGCAAGGACGTGGTTGCGATCGGCGGCCTCGGCGCCTCCACCAACGACATGTGCGCAGCCGGCGACCATGCGCGCAGTTTCTACCTCTGGGGCGGCATGGGCGGGGCGGCGATGATCGGCCTGGGCCTCGCTCTGGCGCAGCCAAAATTGCCGGTGCTGGTCATCACCGGCGACGGCGAGATGCTGATGGGCATGGGCAGCCTTGCCACTATCGGTCTGCAAAAGCCGTCCAATCTCTCGATCGCGGTGCTCGACAACGAGGCCTATGGTGAGACCGGCGGTCAGACCAGCCACACGGCCGCGGCCGCCGACCTGGTCGGCGTCGCCCGGGCCTGCGGCATCGGGGATAGCCGGTCTGTGACGACCATGGCCGAGGTCGAGGCCTTCGCCAAAGCCGTCCACGACGTCACGGCCGGGCCGCGCTTTGCCAATGTGAAGATCGACAGCGCCAATCTGGAGCGGATTTTGCCCAGCCGGGATGGGACTTACATTCTCAACCGGATCCGCGGCGACCTCGGCTTGCGCCCGATTTAGAACTTGGGATACCTCTAAGAGACGATTCTTGTAGGTTGCATCGCACCATTCGGCTTGACTTTTGCGTGGGTGAGTGCTTACTCACTAGCATGAGCTCATTGCGTATGACGAGCGACCTGAGGCGTCAATTGATCCTCGGCGCCGCAAAGCGTTGCTTTGCCCGACACGGCTATACCGGCACCACGACCAAGAGCGTGGCGGCCGCCGCTGCCATTTCCGAAGCGCTGCTGTTCAAGCATTTCCCGTCCAAGGCCGCGCTTTACGCCGAAATTCTCAGCGATGAATGCGAGGCGGACCCGGCGCTCATGGAGCTGCTCGAACGTGAGCCGTCGACCGCTACGTTGGTCGAAGTGATCCGCGGCATGGTCGGGCATTTCATGCACATCGCCGATGGCCCTGACCAGGAAGAGGCCCAGCGCCTGCGACTGATGACCACGAGTCATTTGGAGGATGGCGAATTTGCCCGGTTGCTATATGCCAAGATCGAGGCGCTGATCGGGGCGGCCTTCGTCGCCTCGCTCGAGCGTGCGGTTGCCGCGGGGGACGCGCGGCCATACAACGGCGAACCGCTCAACCTGTTCTGGTTTGCGCATCACACCGTGATGACGGCTGCGCTGACCAGGCTGCCGGCCACGCCGTGTCTCGCTTACGGCAAGGCGAACGACCTCGAGCGGCAGCTCTGTGAGTTTCTCCTGAGGGGTATCGGACTTAACGACGCCGCAATTGTTTCGCATTTGGGCCGCGATCAGGCCAGTTGTGCGGGCAAGACGGCGATTGCAGAAAGTGCATGACATGAACATCGTGACCGAACACAAGATTTCGGGCGAACCGATCGACAACAAGGCTCCCAAGCGTCCGGTCCGGCCGGTGCTCTGGTTCATCGTCGTCGGCACGCTTCTGGCCGTGCTCGTCGGTGGCCTCGTCTGGTTCAATTATTTCCGCGGCCAGATGATCAAGCAGTTCTTCGCCAACAACAAGCCGCCGCCGGTCGCGGTCAGCGCCGCCGAGGCGAAGTCCGAGGTGGTGCCGAACCTGTTGACCGCCGTCGGTGGTCTCGCCGCCGTGCACCAGGTCGACGTCAGCGCCGACGTCAACGGCCGTGTCACCGAGATCAAGTTCGAGCCGGGCACGCATGTCGAGGCCGGCACACCGCTCGTGCAGATGTTCGACGCGCCGGAGCAGGGCGACCTCGCCAATTACAAGGCGCAGGCCACCGTCGCACAGCTGTCGCTCGATCGCGCCAAGCAACTGGCGTCGCGCCAGTTCGGGCCGCAGGCAACCGTCGACACCGCGCAGGCCGCGTACGATCAGGCGCAGGCGGGTATCGCCAAGACCGAAGCGTTGATCTCGCAGAAGCTGGTCCGCGCGCCGTTTTCCGGCGATCTCGGCGTCCGCAAGGTCGAGGTCGGCCAGTATCTGACCGCCGGCACGGCCATCGTTTCGCTGACGGATCTGTCGGAGCTGTGGGCCAACTTCACGGTGACGGAAAAGGACTCGGGCAGCCTCAAGGTCGGTCAACCGGTCCGGCTGAAGGTCGACGCCTATCCCGGCCGCACCTTCGACGCCAAAATCACCACGATCGAGCCGCAGATCTCGACCGACACCCGTAACATCCGCGTGCAGGCGACCATCGCTAATCCGGAGAAGATCCTGAAGCCCGGCATGTTCGTGACCACCACGGTGGTGCTGCCGGACAAGCCGGCCGTAGTCACCGTGCCGGAGACGGCGGTCGACTACACGCTGTACGGCGACTCGGTGTTCGTGATCACCGAGAAGAAGGAAGCCGACGGCAAGACCAGCCTGAGCGCGGTGCGCACTTTCGTGCAGACCGGCAACCGGGTCGAAGGCCGCGTCGAAATCGTCAAGGGCGTGAAGCCGGGCGACAAGGTCGTCGCCGTCGGCCAGCTCAAGCTGCAATCGGGCGCGGCGGTGTCGATTTCGACCGACCCGGCTCCGCAGATCCCGGCGCAGCCGCCGCGCTACTGACATCGTACACGTTGCAGCATGATCCGGCACGGCCGGGTCACGCGCTTTGCAAGTCAAAGAAATCGAGATCGCCGCGATGCGCTTTACTGATATTTTCATCAAACGCCCGGTCCTGTCGGTCGTCGTCAGCCTGCTGATCCTGCTGATCGGCCTGCGCGCGGCGACGACGCTGCCGATCCGGCAATATCCGAAGCTGTCGAACACGGTCATCAACATCACGACCGTCTATCCGGGCGCGTCCGCGGACCTGATCCAGGGCTTCATCACCACGCCGATCGAGCAGGCGGTCGCCTCCGCCGAAGGTGTCGATTACATCACCTCGTCCTCGGTGCTCGGCACCTCGACGATCCAGGTCTACATCAAGCTGAACTTCGATCCGAACCAGGCGCTGACCGAGGTTCTGGCCAAGACGAACTCGGTCAAATACCTGATTCCGAAGGAATCCAACGATCCCATCGTCACCAAGACCACGGGCCAGACCACGGCCGTGATGTATCTCGGATTCTCGTCCGAAGAGCTGTCGGGCTCGGCGATCTCCGACTACCTGACGCGCGTTGTGCAACCGGTGCTGTCGACCGTCGACGGCGTCGCCTCCGCCGACATTCTCGGCGGCCAGACCTTTGCGATGCGGCTGTGGCTTGATCCTCTCAAGATGGCCGGCCGCAACGTGTCGCCTGCGGATGTCGCGACCGCGATCACTGCCAACAACTTCCAGTCAGCGGCGGGGCAGACCAAGGGTTATCTCATCGTCTCGAACGTATCGACGAATACGGGCCTGACCGACGTCAACCAGTTCAAGAAGATGATCGTCAAGGCCAAGGACGGCGGCTTCGTGCGGATGGAGGACATCGCCACCGTCGAACTTGCGGCCCAAAGCACGGACGCGAGCGTCGCCTTCAACGGCGAGCACGCCATCTTCATCGGTGTGCAGGCGACGCCGCAGGGCAACCCGCTGACGCTGGTCAAGGGCGTGCGGGCGCTATTCCCCGAGCTGGAGCGCAATCTGCCACCGTCGATGAAGATGAAGGTCGCCTACGATTCGACCAAGTTCATCCAATCCTCGATCGACGAGGTCGAGAAGACACTGGGTGAAGCCGTGATCATCGTGATCGTGGTGATCTTCCTGTTCCTGGCGTCGTTCCGTTCGGTCATCATTCCCGTTGTCACCATCCCGTTGTCGATGATCGGCGTCTGCACGCTGATGCTGGCGCTGGGCTTCAGCTTCAACCTGTTGACCCTGCTCGCGATGGTGCTGGCGATCGGCCTCGTGGTCGACGACGCCATCGTCGTGGTGGAAAACATCCATCGTCATCTGGAGGAAGGGAAAACGCCGGTCCAGGCGTCGCTGGAAGGCGCGCGCGAAATCGTGGGTCCCGTCGTCTCGATGACCATCACGCTCGCAGCCGTGTACGCGCCGATCGGTTTCCTCGGCGGTCTGACCGGCTCGCTGTTCCGCGAATTCGCCTTCACACTTGCGGGCTCGGTGATCGTGTCCGGCGTGATCGCGCTGACGCTCTCGCCGATGATGTGCTCGGTGCTGCTGAAGAACACGGAAGAGGGGCGCTTCGCCAAGTTCGTCAACAAGGTGTTTGGCGCGCTGACGCGGTGGTACGGGCGCAGGCTCGACCGCTCGCTCGACTACAAGGCCATCACCGGCCTGTTTGCGGTGACCATCCTCGGGCTCGTCGGCTTCCTTTACATGCACACGTCGAAGGAGCTGGCGCCTGAGGAAGACCAGGGTATCGTGTTCGCGGTGACCAAGGCGCCGAAATACGCCAATATCGACTACGTCGATTTTTACGGCGAGAAGCTCGACAAGGAATTCCAGAAATTCCCCGAGACCGATCTGCGCTTCGTGCTGAACGGCATCAACGGCCCGCAGGGCGGTATCGCCGGCATGCTGCTCAAGCCCTGGGAGGAGCGCAAGCGCTCGTCGATCCAGCTGAAGTCGCTGGTGCAGGCCGAGCTTTCCAAGATCGAGGGCGTGCAGGCGTTCGCTTTCAACCTGCCGCCGCTGCCGGGCGGTCCGGGCGGCCTCCCGGTGCAGATGGTGATCAACTCCACCGCCAGCTTCCAGACTGTCTACGAACAGATGGAGAAGCTGAAGGCCGCCGCCCGCAAGAGCGGAATGTTCATCGTCTCCGACAGTGATCTTGCCTACAACCAGCCGAACGTGAAGGTGACGATCAACCGCACCAAGGCGCAGGATCTCGGCGTCAACATGCAGAACCTCGGCAGCACGCTCGCGGTGCTGCTCGGCGGCAACTACATCAACCGCTTCAACCTCGAGGGCCGTTCCTATCAAGTTATCCCGCAGGTGCCGCGCGGCCAGCGGCTCTCGCCGGAATCGCTCGCCGGCTACTACGTGACCACCAATACCGGCCAGCAGCTTCCGCTCTCGACGGTTGTGTCGATCGAGACCAAGACCGAGCCGAATTCGCTGACACATTACAATCAGCTCAATTCAGCGACCTTCTCGGCCGTGCCGATGCCCGGCGTGACCGTCGGTGCGGCGGTCGACTTCCTCGAGAGCGAGGCCAAAAACCTGCCGCAAGGCTTCAGCCATGCTTATCTGGCTGACAGCAGACAGTATGTGCAGGAAGGCAACCAGCTCGCGATCACCTTCGGCTTCGCGCTGATCATCATCTTCCTGGTGCTGGCGGCGCAGTTCGAGAGCTTGCGCGATCCGCTGGTCATCATGATCTCGGTGCCAATGGCGATCGTTGGCGCACTGATCCCGCTGTTCTTCGGCGTGGCGACCATGAACATCTACACCCAGGTCGGCCTGCTGACCTTGGTGGGCCTGATCACCAAGCACGGCATCCTGATGGTGGAGTTCGCCAACGAGCTCCAGATCAACGAGCGGCTCGATCGCCGCTCCGCCATCGAAATGTCGGCCCGTATTCGTCTGCGGCCGATCCTCATGACCACGGCCGCGATGGTGACGGGCCTGATCCCGCTCCTGACCGCGACCGGCGCAGGGGCCGCCAGCCGCTTCTCGATCGGTCTGGTGGTCGTGGCCGGCATGTCGATCGGCACGTTGTTCACGCTGTTCGTGTTGCCGGCGGTCTACGTGGTGCTGGCGACCGACCATCGCGCGGCGGCCGATTCCGAGCGGAACAAGCAGGTCAACGACCTCGACCTCAACGCCAAGGCGCTGCGGCCGACCTGAGGCCACCGATAAAGCGAACCCGAGGGCGGCAGCGGCCAATCCGCTGCCGCCCTTTTCTATTTGCCTCGGGGGCCCGGCTGCCATCAGGCTTTCCCGCGCTCGCGAGAGACAAGGTCCGGTCTTCTTGCTAGGTTCAGCGGGATGAGCCTTCCCCTCCATCCCGACACCCCGCAAGCACGGACGCTGCCGAGCGCCGCGGGGGATGGCGTCGCGTCCGGTACGATGCCGGGGCAGGGGATCAGGACGCGGCTGTTCGCCAAATATGTCGCGTTGTTCGTGGCCGTCGTCGCGATCGCGCTGCTGGCCAACGGCCTGTTCGAGGTCGTCTTTTATTATGGCGAGCACAAGGCCGCGCTGATCCGGGTTCAGCATGAACAGGCCGAGGCGGCCGCTGCCAAGATCGGTCAGTTCGTCAAGGAGATCGAGAGCCAGCTCGGCTGGACCACGCAGCTGCCCTGGTCGGTGGGGTCGCTCGAGCAGCGCCGCTTCGATGCGCTGCGGCTGCTGCGCCAGGTCCCTGCGGTCACCGAGCTCGCGCAGGTCGATGCGACCGGCAAGGAGCGGCTGCGGGTCTCGCGGCTTGCCATGGACGCGACCGACAGCGGGATCGACCTGTCGGAGGATCCGAAGTTTACCGAGGCGGTCGCGCACAAGGTCTATTACGGTCCGGTCTATTTCCGCAGGGAGTCCGAGCCGTATATGACCCTGGCGCAGGCTGGGTCGCGCAAGGATGCCGGCGTCACTATCGCGGAGGTCAATCTCAAGCTGATCTGGGACGTCGTGTCCCAGATCAAGGTCGGCGAGCACGGACACGCCTACGTGGTGGGTCCGGAGGGACGCCTGATCGCGCACCCCGATATCAGCCTGGTCCTGCGCAACACCGACATGTCTGGTCTCACCCAGGTGCGCGCCGCGCTTGCCGGAGGCAGCGCCGCGTTCGACCCGCTTTCCGAAGCGCGCAATCTCCAGGGACAGACGGTGCTGACCGCGTCGGCCCCGATCGCGCCGCTGCACTGGACCATGTTCGTCGAGCTCCCGGTCGAGGAGGCCTATGCGACGCTCTATGCCGCGTTGGAACGGCTTGCATTCGTGCTGCTCGCGGCGTCGATCTTCGCGGTGCTTGCCGGGATATTCCTCGCGCGCCGCATGGTCGGGCCGATCCAGGCGCTGCGCAGCGGTGCCGAGCGCATCGGCAGTGGCGATTTCTCCCAGCGCATCTCGATCCGAACCGGAGACGAACTGGAGGGGCTCGCGGACCAGTTCAATGACATGGGCGAGCGCCTGCAGGAATCCTATGCGGACCTGGAGAAGAAGGTCGAGGTGAGAACCGCCGAGTTGACCGAGTCGCTCGAGCAGCAGACGGCGACGTCGGAAGTGTTGCAGGTCATCAGTTCGTCTCCGGGCGAACTCGCACCGGTGTTCCACAAGATGCTCGAGAATGCCACACGAGTCTGTGGCGCGAGTTTCGGCGTCATGAATTTGTGGGATGGAGAGAATTTCACAATTGCTGCGGACTACAATGTGCCGCCTGCGTTCGCGGCTTCGCGGAAAGATATGGCGATCCGTCCCCATCCGGAGAGCGCGCTTGCCGTGGTCGTCAGAACACGTCAAGTCGTCCACGTTCACGATGTGCAACAAACTCCGGCCTATCTTGCCGGAGGTCCGACCATTCGTGGAATCTCAGACGTCGCCGGCGCCCGTACGATCGTAATCGTGCCCATGATGAGGGAAAGCGAGCTGATCGGAACCGTCGCGGTTTATCGCAAGGAGGTCCGGCCGTTCACCGACAAGCAAATCGCGTTGGTTGAGAACTTCACGAAGCAAGCCGTCATCGCCATCGAGAATACGCGACTGCTGAACGAATTGCGCAAGCGCACGACGGAGCTGTCGCAATCCCTCGACGATCTTCGCACCGCGCAGGACCGCCTGGTCCAGACCGAGAAGCTCGCGTCGCTCGGCCAGCTCACGGCGGGAATCGCGCACGAGATCAAGAACCCACTCAATTTCGTCAACAATTTCTCGGCGGTGTCGACCGAGTTGATCGACGAGCTCAACGAGGCGCTGCAGGCGGCCTCGCTCGACGGCAAGACGAAGGCGGAGGTCGACGAGCTGACTGGCATGCTCAGGAGCAACCTCGAAAAGGTGGTGCAGCACGGCAAGCGCGCCGATTCCATCGTCAGGAACATGCTCCTGCATTCGCGCGAGGGCTCCGGCGAGCGCCGTCCGGCGGACATCAATGCCATCGTCGAGGAAAGCCTCAACCTCGCCTATCACGGCGCGCGAGCCGAGAAGCCTGGCTTCAACGTCACGATAGAGCGCGGCTTCGACCCCGCCGCAGGCATGGTCGATATCTATCCGCAGGAAATTACGCGAGTCGTCCTCAATCTGATCTCGAATGGCTTCTACGCCACTGCCCAGCGCAAGGAGAGCGCCGCAGACGCCTTCGAGCCCACCCTGCGCGCAGCAACCAGAACGCTCGGCGACAGGGTCGAAATCCGCATTCGCGACAACGGCACCGGGATCCCGTCCGAGGTGAAGGAGAAGATGTTCAATCCCTTCTTCACCACCAAGCCGGCCGGCGAGGGCACCGGGCTCGGCCTTTCCATGAGCCATGACATCGTGGTGAAACAGCACGGCGGCACGATCGACGTGAACACCGCACCAGGCGTATTCACCGAATTCATCATCACCCTGCCGCGCGTAATGGCGGCGGACGGCACTTCCGGAGGCAAGACTTGAACGTTTACATCCTGGTCGTCGATGACGAGCCCGACGTCGAGGCGCTGTTCCGGCAGCAGTTTCGGCGCGATTTGCGCGCCGGCCGCTTCCAGATGGAATTCGCGTCGTCGGCACCCGATGCGCTGAAGCTCGCCGCCGAGGTGCGCGATCCCTCGTTGATCCTGATTTTGTCCGACATCAACATGCCCGGCATGAGCGGGCTCGACATGCTGCCGAAGGTGCGTCTTGCGCATCCGGACGTTCCCGTCATCATGATCACCGCCTATGGCGACGCCGAGACGCGCCGGAAGGCGATCGAGCGCGGCGCGGTCGCACTCCTCACCAAGCCGATCGATTTCGCGCTGCTGCGGCAGGAAATCGACACAAGGCTCGAGAAAGCCGCATGACCGCGACCATCCTCTTCGTCGACGACGAGCCGGATCTCGAGGCGTTGGTCCTGCAAAAATTCCGCAAGCAGATTCGCGATGGGTCGGTGACCATCATGTTCGCGCGAGACGGCGTCGAGGCGTTGCAATCGCTCGAGCAGAATCCGCATGTCGACATGGTGGTCTCCGACATCAACATGCCAAGGATGGATGGGTTGTCGCTGCTGGCGAAGCTCCAGGAAGCGGACGACAAGAAGTCCACCATCATCTTGTCGGCCTATGGCGATATGAGCAACATTCGCACTGCGATGAACCGCGGCGCGTTCGACTTTCTGACCAAACCGATCGATTTCGCCGACCTGGAGATGACGATCGAGAAGACCATCCGCCATATCGAGATGCTGCGGGAGGTGCGGCGCCGCCAGACGGAAGCCGAGCGCGCTCACGCCGCGCTCTCGCGTCATTTCTCGCCCGAGCTCGCCAAGCGTCTGGCGGCCGGCGGTGAGAGCGAGGGAATCGAAGTGCAGTGGCGCGATATCGCGACCATCTTCACGGATATAACGGGCTTCACCTCGCTGGTCGAGAGTGCGCCGCCGGAGACGCTGGGCGCGCTTCTCAACGAATATGTCGGCGGCATGACCGAAATCGTCTTCACGCATGAGGGGACGGTTGCCAAGATCATCGGCGATGCAATCCAGGTGCTCTTCAATGCGCCCGGAGATCAGCCCGATTATGCGACGCGTGCGGTTGCCTGCGCGCACGAGCTCGACGCCTGGGCGGAGGATTTTTCCGCGCGCTGGAAGCCGAGAGGGGTGAATTTCGGCACCACCCGCATCGGCATTCACGCCGGGCCGGCACTGGTCGGAAATTTCGGCGGCAACCGGTTTTTCGACTACACCGCGTATGGCGACTCCATCAACATCGCGGCGCGACTGGAAGCCGCGAACAAGCATCTGGGCACGCGGATTTGCGTCAGTGCCGGCATCGCCGAGGCGGCTGAGAATTTTCGAGGTCGTCCCGTCGGGGAGCTAATGCTGCGCGGACGCAGCGAAGCGTTGCGCGCGTTCGAGCCGCTGACGCCGGCCCAATTCGCTGCGCCGGAAACGGCGCTGTATTCCGAAGCTTTTGCCAAGATGGAAGCCGGGGATGCCGCCGCCATGCCGGCTTTCGCGGCGCTGGTCGGCATGCATGCCGGCGATTCCCTGGCCGGCTTTCACCTGAAGCGCCTGCTTAACGGCGACAAGGGCATTCGCATGCAACTGGAATAGGAGTCCGACATGATTGGTGAATTCTCCGCCGGCAACTATCGTTTCATTCCGTCCGTATTCCAGTATTCGGCCGGTGCGGCCGCGGACGACGGCTATGAGATCGAGCGCGTCCGCTTCGACCGGCTGGTGCCGCTCGCCGAAGGCTTTGCGCTTGCCGCGAAGCATATCCAGGAGGCGGGGCGGCCGCTGACGGCCTTCTGCGCTTGCGAACTGCGCTCGCCCGCGGCCTTCAGCGAAGAAGGTTTTCGCGCGTTCAACCTGCACTATGTGAAGACGTTGTCCGAATGGGGCATCTTCGACGGCACCACCAATCCGGTGGCGCGCAGCAATGTCTGTCCAGAGATCGATCCACCGGCCGAGCCGTCGTTCTACGCGTTCTCCTTCACGCGGCCGACAAGCTCGAAGACGCCGAGCTTCGTGATTTCCGGCGGCGCCGAGGCGCGCGAGGGCGGCGGAACCTATGTCGAGCGCACCGTGCGCTACCGCGACCTCAGCCCGGAAGGCCTTCGCGAGAAGGTGCGCTTCACGACGACGTCCCAGATGGAGAACAGGATGACGGCCTTCGGCTTCGGCTGGAAGGACACGACCGGCGTGCAGGCCTATTCCGTGCACGACTTCCACCACGCGCTGGTCGACGAACTCGTCCGCCGCGGGGCGTTGCGGTCCGGCCTGACCTGGCACTATGCCCGGCCGCCGGTGGTCGATCTCGAATACGAGATGGATTGCCGCCGCGTGATGCGCGAGGTCGTGATCTAGCGCTGGCGTGGATCGAGCGCGTCGCGCAGGCCGTCGCCGAGCAGGTTCAGCGACAGCACCACGAGGAAGATCGCAAGCCCCGGCCAGATCGCCATCCACGGCGCCTGGGTCAGGAAGCGCTGCGCTGCGTTGAGCATGCTGCCCCAGGATGGCGCCGGCGGCTGCTGGCCGAGGCCAAGGAAGGACAGCGCGGCTTCGGCGATAATGGCGGCCGCAATCGACAGCGTCGCCTGCACTAGGAGCGCCGGCAGGATGTTCGGAAGGATGTGCGAGAACGCGATCCGCCACGGCGGATTGCCGAGCGCGCGCGCCGCCTCGACATAGTCCTCAGCCTTGACAACCAGCACCTGGCCGCGGGTCAGGCGGATGAAAATCGGGGTTGCCGAGATGCCGATCGCGATCATGGCGTTGCCAAGGCTCGGACCGAGGAATGCGGCGAGTGCGATCGCCAGGATCAGGAATGGGCAGGCCAGCATCGCGTCAGTCATCCGGCTGATCAGTGCATCGACGAAGCCGCCGCGATAGCCGGCAAGCAGGCCGAGCGGAACGCCGACGCCCAGAGCGATCGCCACCGAGGTGAGGCCGGCGAGCAGCGAGGCGCGGGCGCCGTAGACGACGCGGCTCAGGATGTCGCGACCGAGCTCGTCGGTGCCGAACCAGTGCGCCGTCGTGGGCGGCTTGCGAACCAGGCTCCAGCTCGTCGCGATGGGATCGTAGGGAACGACGAGCGGCGCGAGAGCCGCGAAGCCGACGAACAAACTGATCATGACAAGTCCGAACACTGCGGCCTTGCGTTTGAACAGGCGCCGCCGGGCGCGACGCGCCGGGCTGTCCAGCTCGTCAGCTTGCGCGATGGGAGCAGCGGGCAGGGCGGCATCGGTCATGAGTCTAGCCCCGTAGCCGCGGATTGACGAGGATGTAGGCGACATCGGCAACCAGGTTCAGTGTGATGTAGACCGTCGCCGTCACCAGCACGACGCCCTGTACCACCGCGTAGTCGCGGTTGAACACGGCGTCCACGATCAGTTTGCCGAAGCCCGGAATGGAGAAGATCTGCTCAGTCAGAACCGCGCCCGACAAGAGCGTGCCGAGCTCGAGCGCGCCGAGCGTAATGATTGGCGTGAGTGCGTTGCGCATGGCGTGCTTGAGGATGACCGAGCGTTCGGACAATCCCTTGGCGCGCGCGGTGCGGACATAGTCGCTTTCCAGCACCTGCAGCATGGCGCTCCGGGTGTGCCGCATTAGGACCGCGGAAATTGCGTTGCCGAGCACGAAGGCCGGCATGATGGTGGCGGCGAGGCTCGCGCGCCAGTTCTCAGTCAACGGCACGTAGCCGGACGCCGGCAGCCAGCCGAGTTCGATCGAGAACAGGAAGATCAGCATGATGCCGAGCCAGAAATTCGGCGTCGAGATGCCCCACAGCGCGAACAAATTGGCACCATAATCCCAGACGGTGCCCCTTTTCACGGCGGAGACGATGCCGGCGGGAATGCCGATCAAGAGCGCGATCAACATTGCCATCGAGCCGAGCTGGAGCGTCACCGGCAGCTTCTGCGCGATCAGCTCGCGCACCGGCATCTTGTTGCGCAGCGATTCACCGAAATTGCCTGATAGAACGCCCTTGAGCCAATAAACGTACTGCACGGGGATCGGCTGATTGAGCCGGTATTGCTGGCGGATCTGCTCGATCACGGCGGGATCGCGCTCCTCACCGGCCATCACCAGCGCTGGATCACCTGGCAACAATTGCTGGAGCGAGAAGATCAGCACCGACACGAAGAACAGTGTCGGCACGATCTGCGCGATGCGGCGGGCGAGGAAGTTCAGCATGGCGCCGGCCGCGTGTCAGGCGAGGCCACGCTCACTTGAACTTCAGCCCGACCACGCGCACGAGGCCATCTGGCATCTGCTTATAGCCCTGGAGCTTGGTCGTGTGCGCAATCAGAAGCGTGCGGTGGTAGATGTAGATGATCGGCAAATCGTTGAGCACGATCCCGGTCAGCTTTTCGTAGATCGCCTTGCGCTCATCGAATTTGGCGGTCAGCCGGCCGTCTTCCATCAGCTTGTCGGCTTCCGGGTTCGAATAGACGCCATCGTTCTGCGGTGCCTTGCTGCGCATGAAGATGTAGGAGTTGCCGTCGGGATCGATGCGGCCGCTCCAGTTGATCTGGAAGATCTGGAACTCGCCGGCCTGGGCCTGCTTGAAGGTGGTCGCGAATTCGACCGCGCGGATCTTGATGTCGAAGCCCGCTTCCGCCGCCATCGACTGGATCACCTGGGCAACCGCTTCGTTCTCCGCGCCCTTGGGGATCATGTAGTCGACGGTCACCGGCGAGGTGATGCCCGCTTCCTTCAGCAGCGCCTTGGCCTTCGCGACGTCGCGGCCGTGGACCGGGAACGCCTTCTGGTAATAGGGATGTGTCGGGCTGACCCATTGATTGCCTGGGGTGAACTCGCCGTTAAAGACAACTTGGTTGAGAGCTTCGCGATCGATCGACAGATCGAGCGCTTGGCGTACTTTCGCCGACTGGCTGAGCGGCCCCTTTGCTTTGTCGTTGCCGATATTGACGGTCAGGCCGTAATAGCCGAGCTCCGGTGCCGTCGACAGCACGAGCCGCGAATCCGCACGCACGTCCTTGATGTCGGTGGCGAGCACGCGCTCGATCAGATCGAGTCCGCCGGACTTCAGGTTGGCAAGGCGCACCGTGGCGTCAACGATCGGCAGGAAGACCACCCGGTCGATATGGATGTTGTCCTTGTTCCAATAGTCGGCGAATTTTTCGAAGACCATGCGGTCCTGCTGCACGCGCTCGACGAACTTGTAGGGACCGGCGCAGACCGGATGCAGGCCGAACTTGTCGCCGGCCTCCTTGGCAGCCTTCGGCGACACCATCATGCCGGAGCGGTCGGTCAGCTGGGCGATCAGCGGGGAGTAAGGTGTCTTAAGCACCAGCTTGATGGTCAGAGGGTCTACGATTTCGACATGGTCGACGCTGGCGAGCTCGGACTTGCGGAACGAGGTCGGCAGCGTCATGTGACGCTCGATCGAGAACTTTGCGGCTTCCGCGTCGAGCGGCTCGCCGTCGTGGAATTTCACGTTGGGCCGGAGCTTGATCGTCATCTCCTTGCCGTCGGGCGAGGTCTGATGCGACAGCGCGAGCTGCGGCACGATGTTGAGCTTCTCGTCGATGTCGAACAGCTTGTCGCAGAAGGCGGAGAACACGATGCGGCCGACATAGGTGCGGCCGATGCTGGGATCGAGGATGTCAGGATCCTCGGCGATGCCGATGCGAAGTGTGGTCTGGGCTTGGGCCGCGCCTACGAGCGACGTCAGCAATGCCGACGCCAGGAGTGCCAAACGCATAGGACTCATCGCTCTCAACCTCTGTTTTACGGCTATGCCGGGTTCGTCCCCAATGAACTAACCCCGCTGCCGCGGACTGCTTCCGGGCCGCCGCTGAAGGCGGCGACCAATTTTTCGAGAACCGGGGAGAAGCCGCCGTCCGTTGGGACGATCGCCTCGGACGACGGCAGTCCCGACGTTCGGTGGCATGCCGTTGCATGTCCGATGCCATCCTGCACGAGCTGAGGCATTTCGTTGCGGCAACGGTCGACCACGTAGGGGCAGCGGGTGTGGAAGCGGCATCCCGGCGGCGGATTGAGCGCGCTGGGGATTTCGCCCTGCAGCACAATGCGGCTGCGCTTTGCCCGCGGTTTAGGCACGGGAATCGCGGACAATAGAGCCCGGCTGTAGGGATGACGCGGTGCGGCAAACAGCGCGTCCGCCGCCGCCGTCTCGACGATCTGGCCGAGATTCATCACCGCCACGTGGTCGGCGATGTGCTTGACCACCGCGAGGTCGTGCGAGACGAAAATGTAGGCCAGCCCGAGCCGGTCCTGCAGCTCGCGCAGCAGATTGAGGATCTGCGAGCGGATCGAGACGTCGAGCGCCGAGACCGGCTCATCGCAGATGATCAATTTCGGCTCGACCGCGAGCGCGCGGGCGATGGCGATACGCTGGCGCTGGCCGCCGGAAAACTCGTGCGGGTAACGACGCGCCAGCCGCGGCTCCAGCCCGACCAGCCGCAGGATCTCCTCGACGCGTTCGCGCCGCCGGGCGGGCGGCACCAGATTGTGCAGCGCCAGCGGCTCGGTCAGGATCTGGCCGACGGTCATGCGCGGATTGAGCGAGGCGTAGGGGTCCTGGAAGATGATCTGCGCCTCGCGGCGAAAGGCGCGCAGTGCGCCGGCGTCGAGCGAGAGCAGATCGCGGCCTTCGAAACGGATCGTGCCTGCATCCGGCTCGATCAGCCGCAGCACCAGGCGGCTAACGGTGGATTTGCCGCAGCCGGATTCACCGACCAGCGCTAGCGTCTTGCCGGCATCGAGCGAGAAGGAAACGCCATCGACGGCTTTGACATGCGCCAGCGCCCGGCCGAACAGCGAACGCTCGGCGACGAAATGCTTGAGCAGACCCTGAACCTCGAGCAGAGCCATCACGACACCAGACGTTCGAGCGGGGCGCGCAGGCAGCGCGAGAGGTGGCCGGGGCTGACTTCGAGCAGCGGGGGCGGCGCCTTGGTGCAGGCGTCCAGCACGAAGGGGCAGCGTGCGGCGAAGCGGCATCCCGCGGGCGGCTGCATCATGTTCGGGACCATGCCCTCGATCGTGGCGAGCTGGTCGGCGCGATGGTCAAGCCGCGGGATCGAGCCGAGCAGGCCGACGGTGTAGGGATGCTGCGGCGCTGAGAACAGCTCGTCCACCGGCGCGCGCTCGACGATCTCGCCGGCATACATCACCGCGACCTCGTCGCAGACTTCGGCGACGACGCCGAGATCGTGGGTGATCAGGATGATGGCAGCGCCGCTCGCCGCCTTCAATTCGCGCATCAGCTCCAGGATCTGCGCCTGCAGCGTGACATCGAGCGCGGTGGTCGGCTCGTCCGCGATCAGCAGCCGCGGGTCGCAGGCGAGCGCCATCGCGATCATGACGCGCTGGCGCATGCCGCCGGAGAGCTTGTGCGGATATTCGTCGATCCGCCGCTCGGGCGAGGGGATGTGGACGCGACGCAGCAGATCGATCGCCCGCTCGCGCGCACTCCTGCGCGAACCGCCGCGGTGGCGCAAAATCGTCTCGATGATCTGGTCGCCGATGGTGAAGCTCGGATTGAGCGAGGTCATCGGCTCCTGAAAGATCATCGCGAGCCGGTTGCCGCGGAGGTCCCGCAGCGTCTGGTCCGACGTCTTAAGCAGGTCGAAACCGTCGAAGCGGATCGCGCCGGAGATCTCCGCGCTCTGCTTCGGCAGCAGGCCCATGATCGCCAGCGACGTCACGCTCTTGCCGCAGCCGGATTCGCCGACGAGGCCGAGCGTCGCGCCATTGGCGACGCTGAGATCGACGCTGTCGACCGCATGGGTGACGCGGCCGTCGTCGCCGTGAAAACGAATGCGCAGATCGCTGATCTCGATGAGGGGGCTCGGGTTCATGAGCGTATTGCGCGCGCTGCGGCGATGCTGGCGTCGATGACGCTGCGATCGGTGTTGCCGGCAGGGTTCTGCCGGGTTGGCATGGAAACGCGGAAGTGGACCCAGAGTTCGTGGCTGACGCGCTCGAGCCGCTCGAGCTCGCCGAGCGGATCGGGATGATCGTCGGCGCGCAGGTCCAGCGCCGGCCATTCCTCCTCGCCGTGGATCAGGAGCGCGGCGGACTGCTTGCCGCGCTTGTCGCCGCCAGCGGCCTCGCCCGCGCGCAGCGCGGCAAGCAGGCGGCGCGGGAAGGGCAGGCTGTCATTGGCGATATAGGTTTTTGCGGTCTCGTCGAGCACGTCGGCGCCCGCGAGCATGTTGCCGGCGATCGAGAAGCCGCTGCCCGCAATGTGCCCGCACCAATCCACGCAGTCGCGCCCGGTATGCGCGGCAATCGCGCCGCTGGCGTCCATGATGTGAATCTGGCGGCTCTCGCGGCCGTCGTCGGTCGCGAGCAGGGCGGCCAGCACGTCGTGCGCGTTGAGGCCCTCACGCAGCAGCTTGACGCCGTCGATACCGTAATAAGGATTGACGAAAGCCTGCGTCGCGATGGCGCCAAGGCCCGCCGCGATGTAGGGGACACGCGCGCCGACGGCGAAGAAGCGCGTGGCAACGGCGATGCCAAACTGGCCGGTAGCAGAATCGCGCGCGATGATCGACCAGGTCATGTGCTGCCTTTAGCGTCCTGCGGCGTAGCCCTGCATGCCGCGCGGATTGGCGGCGGCGCGGCGGCGCGGACCGACGCGCGAGGCCGCGGTGAGGCGGCCTTCGGACCAGTCCGGACCGACCTCGACGATATGTCCGCGCTCACGCAGGTTCTCGATCGTCGCCTTCGGCACGCGGTTCTCGATCACGAGCACGCCGGGGCGCGCGGTGCGGGGCCAGAACGAGATCGGGAAATGCTCGGAATGCCAGGCCGGCGCGTCGATCGACTCCTGGAGATTGAGATTGCAGTGGACGTGTCGGAGGAAAAACTGCGTGATCCACTGGTCCTGCTGGTCGCCGCCGGGCGAGCCCCAGGCGAGATAAGGCTCGCCGTCGCGCAGTGCCATGGTCGGCGACAGCGTGGTGCGGGGCCGTTTGCCCGGCGCGAGCGAGCTCGGTTGGTTCTCCTCCAAATCGAACATTTGTGCGCGGCTGCCGAGGCAGAAACCCAGCTCGGGAATGACAGGCGAGGATTGCAGCCAGCCTCCCGACGGCGTCGAGGAGACCATGTTGCCGACCTTGTCAATGATGTCGAAATGCACGGTGTCGCCGTGCACCTCGCCGAAGCGCCCCACGGTCGGCTCGCCGGCGCCGAGCGCGCCGACGGCCTCGCGCTGGCCCTCAGCTCGGCGCAGCTTGACCACGCCGCCAAGGCCCTCGACCGTGCCGGGCCGGAGATCGAGCGAAGCTTTCTCGGTAACCAACTTACGACGTTCGTCGTTATAGGCATCTGACAGCAGCGTTGCGATCGGGATTTCGCTGAACTTGGGGTCGCCGTAGAATTTTTCGCGATCGGCAAAGGCGAGTTTTGCGCATTCGATCTGGAGATGGATGAACTCCGGTCCGGTCGGATCGAGCCCATCGAGGGCAAAGCCCTTCAGCAGCGCGAGTTGCTGCAGCGTCACGGGACCCTGGCTCCAGACCCCGGCCTTGCAGACCGTGTAGCGGCCATAATCGTAGGTGAGCGGAGCCTCGACCGTCGGCTGCCAGCGCGCCATGTCGTCGGCCGACAGCACACCGCGATGCGGCGAGCCGCTGACGTCCATCACGTCCTGCGTCCGGCAGAATTTGTCGATGGCTTCCGCGACGAAGCCCTGCGACCAAGCCTTGCGTGCGCGCTCGATCTCGGCATCGCGGCCGCCGCCGCCGCTTTCGGCCTCGCTCAGGATTCGCGCATAGGTCGCCGCAAGTGTCTTGTTGGTGAAGAGCGTGCCGGGCTTTGGCACTTCGCCGTTCGGGAGATAGACGGCGGCCGATGTCGGCCAGTGCGTGCGGAATAATTGCTCGACGGTCTGGATCGTGGCGCAGGCGCGCTCGACCAGCGGATAGCCGTCGCGCGCATAGGAGATCGCGGGCTCCAGCACATCGCGCACGCGCATCGTGCCGTAGTCACGGAGCAGCATCATCCAGGATTCGAAGGTGCCGGGGACGCAGGCCGCGAGCAGGCCGGTGCCGGGCACCATGTCGAGGCCTTCGCTCTTGTAATGCGCGATGGTGGCGCGGGCCGGTGCCGGGCCCTGGCCGCAGATCACCTCGGTGCGGCCGCGCTTCACGTCGTGCACGATGATCGGAACGTCGCCGCCGGGGCCGTTCAGATGCGGCTCGACCACCTGGAGCGTGAAAGCGGTGGCGACGCCGGCGTCAAAGGCATTGCCGCCCTTTTCCAGAATGGCCATCCCGATAGCGGTCGCGATCCAGTGCGTGGTCGCAACGACCCCGAAGGTGCCTTCGATCTCGGGGCGTGTCGTGAAGGGATCGGGATTGACGATGCTGGCCATGGACTACCTCATTTGCGGCGCGCGCAATTGATCACAGGGCCAGGCCGCCGCCAAATGCGCAGGCTGCATGGCACGCGCGCGTCACGCCGGTACCGGCGCGGTGTTGACCGCGTGGCAGGCGACGCCGTCGATCAATTCAGGTGCTTCCCTACGGCAGAGATCGAACGCCAGCGGGCAGCGCGGATTAAAGGCGCACCCGGACGGCGGGTTGATCGGGTTCGGGATCTCGCCCTTCACGGGGATGCGCTGGCGGCCGCTCATGGCAAGATCAGGCACGGCGCCAAGCAGCATCTTGGTATAGGGCATGCGCGGATGGGCAAACAGCTCGCGCCCTTCCGCGATCTCGACGATGCGGCCGAGATACATCACACCGACGCGGCTCGCCATGTGGCGGACGACGGCGAGGTTGTGGCTGATGAACATGTAGGTCAAGCCGAACTTGTCCTGGAGGTCGCGCATCAGGTTCAGGATCTGCGCCTGCACGGAGACGTCAAGCGCGGAGGTCGGCTCGTCGCAGACGATAAACTCCGCGTCGGAGGCGAGCGCGCGCGCGATCGCGATGCGCTGACGCTGGCCGCCCGAGAATTCGTGCGGAAATTTCAACCTGTCGTCGGGATGCAGGCCGACGAGGGTGAGAAGCTCTCCGACCCGCGCCTGGATGTCGCGCTCGCCCTCGATCAGGTCGAACGCGCGGATTGGCTCGGAGATGATGGCGTCGACTCGGAAGCGTGGGTTCAGGCTCGCATAGGGATCCTGAAAGATCATCTGGATGCGGCGGCGCAGTTTCCGCCGCGCCTGGGCCTGCCGCGGATCGGTCATTGAGATGCCGTCGATCAAGACGTTGCCGGAGCTTGGCGGCAGCAAGCCGACGACCATCCGCGCCACCGTGGTCTTGCCCGAGCCGGATTCGCCGACCAGTGCAAAGGTCTCGCCCTTCCTGATGTCGAAGGTGACGCCATCGACGGCCTTGAGATATTCGAGCTGCCCGCCTTCGAGCATGCGGTTGAGCCAGGGTTTCGAGACGTCGAAGACGCGGCGCAGATTCGTGGCCTGGATGAAGGGAGCGCTCATGCCGCGCTCTCCGCCGGCACGCCGTCATAGAGATGGCAGGCGACGGCTTGCGTGCCGCGCGGCAGCGGCTCCGGCCTCTCCACGCGGCATCGGTCGAATGCGAATGCGCAGCGCGGATTGAACGAACAGCCGCGCGGGATCGCCGACAGGCGCGGCATGGAGCCGGGGATCTGCACCAGACGCTTGTCGTCGCCGGCAAGCGTCGGGATCGCTCCCATCAGGCCCTTGGCGTAGGGGTGCAGCGGGTTCCTGACCACGTCCTGCACCGGACCGATCTCGGCGACGCGGCCGGCATACATCACCGCGACCCGGTCGGAGGTCTCGGCGATCACGCCCATGTCGTGGGTCACCAGCATCACCGCAGTGCCGTGATCGCGGCCGAGACGCTTGATCAGCGAGATGATCTGCGCCTGCACGGAAACGTCGAGCGCGGTGGTCGGCTCGTCGGCGATGATCAGCTCCGGTTCGGCGCAGATCGCGAGCGCAATCACCACGCGCTGGCGCATGCCACCGGAGAATTCGTGCGGATAGCCGTCGATGCGCTTTTCCGGAGCCGGGATTCCAACTTCGGCGAGCAGGTCGATGGCTCGGCGGCGGGCGGCGGTCTCGGACAGGTTCAGATGCGTTCTGATCGTCTCGATAAGCTGGTCGCCGACGCGGTAGAGCGGATTGAGCGAGGTGAGGGGGTCCTGGAAGATCATGCCGATCCGTTTTCCCCGGATACGGCGCAGCTCCTCTGCCGGCAAATTGTCGATGCGCAGGCCCGCAAGGCGAATCTCGCCGCCGGCGATGCGGCCCGGCGGATCGATCAGGCCGATCACAGCCAAGCCCGTGACGGACTTGCCGGCGCCGGATTCGCCGACCACGCCGAGTACCTCGCCCTTGGCGATGTCTAAGGAGACGCCATCGATGGCGCGTAGCGTGCCGCGGCGGGAGGCGAACTCGACCTGAAGATTACGCACGGAGAGGATGGGGTCGGTCATGAGCGAGACGCTCTCATCCAGGTTTTGCTCATCCGAATCATGCTCATCCAAGTCTCGCTCATCCGAGTCTTGCTCATCGAAATGTTGTTCATCGGAGCTTCGGGTTGAGCGCGTCGCGCAGCCAGTCGCCGAGCAGGTTGATCGACAGGATCAGGGCAGCGAGCGCGATACCAGGGAAGGCCACAATCCACCATTCGCCCGCGAACAGGTAGTTGTTGCCGATGCGGATCAACGTGCCGAGCGAGGGCATTGTGTCGGGCAGGCCGACGCCAAGGAAGGACAGCGTTGCCTCGGTGATGATGGCGAGCGCAAGGTTGATCGTGGCGATGACCAGGATCGGACCCATCGTGTTTGGCAGCACATGGCGGAACATGATCTTTGGTGCGGGAAGGCCGATCAATTGCGCGGCCGCCACGTAATCCTTGTTCTTCTCGACCATCACGGAACCGCGCACCGTGCGGGCATACCCGACCCAGAAACTCAGGCCAATCGAGATCACCAGCACCACCAGCATGCTGGTTGCATCCAGCCGGTTGCCGAGGATCGATTTGGCGATGCCGTTGACCAGCAGCGCGATCAGGATGGCGGGAAAAGTGAGTTGCACGTCGGCGATCCGCATGATCACGCCGTCCACCGCGCCCCCGAAATAGCCGGCGACCAGGCCAAGCGCGATGCCGAGCGCGCCGGCGAAGATCACGCCGGCCACGCCGACGGCGAGCGAGATGCGCAGCCCGTAGAGAATGGCGGAGAACACGTCGCGGCCCTGCTCGTCGGTGCCGAGCAGGAACGGGCTCTGCCCCTCGGCGGTCCAGAGCGGTGAGATCCGGGAATTCATCAATTGGAGCTGTGCCGGATCGAACGGGTCCTGCACCGCGAGCGCGGAGGCAAAGATCGCGAGCAGGAAGAACAGCACGGTAATGACTGCCGCCACCATGGTCAGCTTGGATCGGCGAAACGAATAGAAGATGTCGCTGTTGAGTGCGCGACTGAACCAGCTGCGGGCGGCATGCGTCGGCAGCGTGCTCGGCTTGTCGGGATGAGAGGCGACCACTTCGGACATACAGGCTGCCTTATGTGGCGCGGCCGACGGTCGCGCGCAGGCGCGGATCGACGACGGTGTAGAGGATGTCGACCACCAGATTGATGGTGACGAAAATCAGTGAGACCATCAGCAAGTAGGCGGCCATAATCGGGATATCGACGTTTTGCACGGCCTGTACGAACAGAAGTCCCATGCCGGGCCATTGGAACACGGTTTCGGTGATGATCGAAAATGCAATAACCGAGCCAAACTGCAGGCCGGCTACCGTGATCACCGGAATCAGCGTGTTCTTCAGCGCGTGGCCGAAATGAATGGCACGGGTTGTCAGCCCGCGGGCGCGGGCAAAGCGGATATAATCTGTCCGAAGCACTTCCAGCATCTCCGCGCGCACCAGCCGCATGATCAGGGTCATCTGGAACAGGCCGAGCGTGATCGAGGGCATGATCAGCGCCTTCAGGCCCGACAATGTGAGCAGGCCCGTGGTCCACCAACCCAGCTTGACGACTTCGCCCCGGCCGAACGAGGGCAACCAGCCCAACGTCACTGCGAACAGGTAGATCAGAAGGATGCCGATCAGGAAAGTCGGCAGCGAGATGCCAATCAGCGAAACCGCCTGGAATAATTTGGCGAGCAGGGTGTCGCGCCTGAGCGCCGAATAGACGCCCATCAGGATGCCGGAGATCATTGCAAATACGGTCGCGCAGATCGCAAGTTCCAGCGTTGCCGGCATACGCTCCATCAACAGCGTCGAGACCGGCTGGCGGAATTGATAGGAGACGCCGAACTTGAATTGCGCCGCATCGGCGAAATAGCGCACGAACTGCACCGGCACGGGATCATCGAGGCCCAGCGACTTGCGCACGGCGGCGCGTTCGGCCGCCGGCGTATCAAGCGAGACGATCTGGTTGATGGGGTCGCCGGCGAAGCGGAACATCGAGAACGCGATGATGCCGACGGCGAACATGACGCCGATGGCCTGAACGGCCCGGCGAAGAGTGAAAGCGAGCATGCCTTCCACTTTCCTTGAGTGTGCGTCTGGCCGACGTCTTTGTCAGCCGAAAAAGGAAAGGTCCCGGTAGCCTGACGCTGCCGGGACCTTGTGTTCAACTGACGCTATTCCTTCTTGGTCGCCCAGTGGAACATGACCAGATTGTCGGCGCGCTGCGGCAGGTTGACCTTTTTCGATACGCCCCAGGCCAGCGCCTGCTGGTGCAGCGGAATATAAGCCCAGTCCTTGATGCTGATCTCATACGCTTGCTTGATCAGCTGGTTGCGCTTTGTGGTCTCGGTTTCGACCAGCACCTTGTCGGTGATGGCGTCGAATTCCTTGTTGCAATAGCCGCCGAGATTGGCCTCGCCGCGCGATGATTTCGCATCGTCGCGACAGCCCATGATGTCGTAGAGCACGTTATGGGAGTCCATCGTGCTCGGCGTCCAGCCCAGCATGTAGAACGAGGTCTGATAGCCGCCCTGCTTCAACACCTTGGCGAAGTATTGCGCCTTGGGCTGCGCCAGCAGATTGATCTTGACGCCGATGCGGGCAAGCATGCCCACGACGGCCTGGCAGATCGCCGCGTCGTTGACGTACCGATCGTTCGGGCAATCCATGGTGACCTCGAAGCCTTCGGGGTACCCGGCCTCGGCCAGGAGCTTCTTGGCACCATCTGGATCGAACTTCGGCCGGGTGAACTCCTTGGACAGCACGAACAATTCCGGAGCGATCATCAGCGCCGAGGGCGTGGACAGCCCGCGCATCACCCGCGTCTTGATCAGCTCGATGTCGATGGCTTTGTAGAAGGCTTCGCGGACCTTGACATCCTTGAACGGGTTCTTGCCCTTGATGTTGGAGTAGAGCAGCTCGTCACGCGTCTGATCGAATCCGATGAAGATGGTGCGCAACTCAGGGGCCTTCAGCACCTGGGCATTCGGGCTCGCATCGACGCGGGAGATGTCCTGGATCGGCACCGGCTCGATCACGTCCACTTCACCCGAGAGCAGCGCGGCGACGCGGGTGGCATCGGACGAGATCGGGGTGAAGATAATCTCCTTCAGATTACCTTCCATCTTGCCCCAGTAGTTGGGATTGGCCTTGAACACGGTCTTCACACCGGGCTGATGGCTTTCGATGATGAAGGGACCGGTGCCGTTCTCGTGAAGCGAGGCATAGCTCGGAGAGGTCGCGGACACCGGCGTCGGCTCGACCGCTTTGTTCTCCTCAGCCCATTTCTTGTCCATGATGTACCAGACATCCCACGACGAATGCAGAATGGGATTGGGCGAGGGCAGGACGAAATCGACGGTGTAGTCGTCGACCTTGACGACCTTGACGTTGGGCGCCAGCCGGGTCTGCATGTTCGAGTTCTTGTTGCGGACGCGATCGGCGGAGAACAGCACGTCGTCGGCGGTGAAGGGGTCGCCGTTATGAAATTTGACGCCCTTGCGCAAATGGAAGCGCCAGCGGGTCGGCTCCGGTGTCTCCCAGCTCTCAGCCAGCGCCGGGATGATCTTCAGGTCCTTGTCGCGCGCGGTGAGGCCTTGATAGACGTGACCGAGATGAGCGTGCGTGGTGGACTCGTTCAGCGAATACGGATCAAGCGACTTGAGATCGCCCTGGTTGGCGTAGCGCAGCGTCTGGCTCGACGCCGGCGAGACCGCCAACGCAAGCATACTGGCGAGCGTCGCCGCAAACAGACTTCGTCCGACTGACATTCTTGACCTCTCCACTCGCCCGCACCGTCATTTTTGATTGTTCGGCGGGGCTGATCGAACCATGTTGCCCAGAGTTCTCGACCCGTGCAAGCGTCATTCCAGCAAGGAACGCGCCAAGTTGCACCGCTGTGCAGCAATGCTGACCGGCATGACGGGAGGACGGGCGCGGCCGCGGCCGATTTTGATTGACCATATCCGCCGATCGGGGAAGCCGGAGCGCCGCCACCGGCTTCAGGTCGCTTGCGTTGTACACCGCCTCGCGGCGATACTGCAGTAGGCCGCTCGAATCTCATCTGGAGGGGACATGAAAGTTAACATCGAAATCGACTGTACCCCCCTCGAAGCCCGTCAGTTCATCGGATTGCCCGACCTGGCACCAATGCAGACGGCGGTCATGGACAAGCTGCAGCAGCAGGTTCTGAGCAACATCGACAAGGTCTCGCCGGAATCGCTGATCCAGAGCTGGTTCACCTTCGATCCAAAGCTTGCCGAGCGATTTCAGGACATGTTCGTCACCATGGCCGGCCTCGGCGGCACGCGCAGCGGCGATAAGAAGAAATAATGCCGCCCGGTCCGGACGGGCCGCAGACCTCAGGCCGGCTTCGTCCGCCGGGCCTTGCTTTGCTGCTCGCCGAAGCCCGTGGGTTGCTCGAACTCAACGCCAGCCTGCTGCTGTCGCCGGTCCTGATGCGGGCGCCAAAAGGCGACGGCCATCCGGTGCTGGCGCTGCCTGGCTTCCTCGCCAGCGATCTCTCGATGGCGCCGATGCGGCGCTATCTCAGCGAGCTTGGCTATGAGGCACATGCCTGGCGGATGGGCCGAAATTTCGGCGGGTTCGGACGGATGCGGGATTCGTTGCGCGCCCGTCTCGCCGAAATCCATGCTGCGAGCGGCCGCAAGGTCAGCCTGGTCGGATGGAGTCTCGGCGGCGTCTATGCGCGCGATCTCGCGCTCCAGGCGCCCGACATGGTCCGCAATGCCATCACGCTCGGCAGCCCTTTTGCCAATGACATACGGGCGACCAATGCGACGCGGCTCTACGAGATGATGTCCGGCGAGCGTGTCGAGGATTTCGCCGAGCTGCGCGTGGCGGTCGCCGGCGATCTTCCGGTGCCAGCGACGTCGATCTATTCGCGCGCCGATGGGATTGTGAACTGGCGGACCTGCCTGCTGCGTCCCTCCGACCGTGCCGAGAACATCGAGGTGCACCTGGCGAGCCATATCGGGCTTGGGGTGAATCCCGCGGCGCTGTGGGCCGTGGCGGACCGTCTTGCGCAACCGGAGGGAGAGTTCTGGCCATTTGACAGGGCAGGGCCGTTTGCCATTGCATATGCCCCGCCGGAACAGGCAGTATCGGCCTGACGAGAAGCGCCGCCTAAGGGCGCCCGTCAAATTCGGGAGGGAACTATGGCTGACGGTAAGAAGCTGTCGTCGCTGGACGCGTCGTTTCTCTATCTGGAAACGCCGGAAATGCCGATGCATGTCGGGAGCATGGCGATCTTTCGTCTGCCGGACGACTACAAGGGCGACTTCTTCGAAGATTTCAAGGCGATGATCGTCTCGCGCCTGCACATCGCGCCGATCCTCAAAGCGCGGCTGGAGAAGGCGCCGCTCGATATCGATCATCCCTCCTGGATCGAGGACGATCAGTTCGACATTGACCGTCACATCTTCCGCGCCAGCCTGCCGCAGCCGCGCGACCGCGCTACGCTCGAACGCATCGTGGGCTGGATGCACGCCAAGCTCTTGAACCGTGCCCGCCCGCTCTGGGAGTTCTACGTGTTCGAGGGCATGAAGGACAACGAGGTCGGGCTCTATTCCAAGATGCATCATGCCGCCATCGACGGCGGCGCCGGTGCGGCGCTGACCAACATGATCTACGACATCTCGCCGATCCCGCGGAAGGTCGATCCGCCGACCGCGGGAGCGAAGCCCGGGCAGGAGCCGCGCGACATCGCAGCGAACCTGGTCGATTCCTACCAGCAGCTTTTCACCCAGCCGCTCGATGCATCGGCGGCCGCGAAGAATCTGCAGCTGCCACGCACCGGCAAGAGCGATATCGGTTCGATCCTGTTCGACAATGCGATGTACCAGATCGAGAGTGCGGTGCGCTTTGCCGGCAACATCCCAACCATGGTCAAGAGCGTCTCGGACGTGCTCGGCAAGATATCCGATCCAAAATCGCGCGAGAGCCTCGCCAGCATGGTCTCGCCGCCGACCATGCTCAACAAATCGATCTCGTCCGAGCGCAGCTTCGCCGGTGTCTCGATTTCGCTGTCGCGATCCAAGGCGCTGGCCAAGCAGGCCGGCGGCAAACTCAACGACGTCGTGCTGGCGCTCGCTTCCGGGGTGGTCCGGCGCTACCTGCAGCAACATGGAACGCTGCCGGCGAAGTCCTTGACCGCTGCCGTACCGATCTCGCTGCGCGAGGAGGGCAACACCGACGCCAACAACCAGGTGTTCGGCATGATCTGCTCGATCGCAACCAACATCGACGATCCCAAGGCACGCCTGGAAGCCATTATCGCGCAATCGACCAAGTCCAAGGAGATGTCGCATCCGCTGCGGGCTCTGATGCCGCAGATCTCCAATATCTCGATGCTGGGCGCGCCGATTGTCGTGCAGATCATGGCGCTGCTCTACAGCCGCTCCGACTTGTCGAATGTGTTGCCGCCGGCTGCGAACATTACGGTGTCCAACGTGCCGGGGCCGCGGCAGACGCTCTACGCCGCGGGCGCGGAGCTGTTGCACATCTTCCCGGTATCGATCTCGACGCACGGACAGGCGCTCAACATCACCGTGCAGAGCTATCGCGACCAGCTCGATTTCGGCTTCATCGTCGGCGCCAACATCATTCCGCACGTGGAGGTGATGTGCGACATGCTGCCGGAAGAATTCGCCGCGCTCGAGGCTGCCTATGCTTCGCCCGCGGCGGACATCAAGGGCGCCGCTGAGTAGGAATGTTCCGATGATTGAAATGCCACCGCTCAAGTTCGTACAGACGAACGGAATCCGCATGGGCTATTACGAGGCGGGCCCGGTTACAGACAAGCCGCCGATGGTGCTGTGCCATGGCTGGCCCGAACTCGCATTTTCCTGGCGCCACCAGATCAAGGTGCTGAGCGAGGCCGGCATCCGCGTGATCGCGCCGGACCAGCGCGGCTACGGCGCGACCGACCGGCCAGAGCCGGTCGAGGACTACGACATCGAGCACCTGACCGGCGATCTGATCGGCCTGCTCGACCATCTTCAGATCGATAAGGCGATCTTCGTCGGCCATGACTGGGGCGGTTTTATCGTCTGGCAGATGCCACTCCGGCACATCGACCGGGTCGCCGGCGTGGTCGGCATCAATACGCCTCATACCAACCGCGCCTGGGCCGATCCGATCGAGCTCCTGCGCGCGCGCTTCGGCGAAAAGATGTATATCGTGCAGTTCCAGGATCCCGCGCGTGAGCCCGACAAGATCTTTGGCAGTCGCGTCGAGCAGACCTTCGATGCCTTCATGCGCAAGCCCGTAGCGCGCCCGGCAGATGCTCCGGCGGAGGAAGTCGTCGCGGGTGTCGGTGCCTCCCCGCGACTGAACCTGGCATTTCCGCAGATGATCGCGGGCTACGATGCGAAGCACGATCCTCGCACGCCGATCCTGTCGCCGGAAGAGAAAAAGGTGTTCGTGGACAATTTCACCAGGACGGGCTTCACCGGCGGCATCAACTGGTACCGCAATATGTCCCGCAACTGGATGCGCGCCGAAGGGCTCGATCATACGGTGCGCGTGCCGTCGCTGATGATCATGGCCGAGAACGACGCGGTGTTGCCGCCGTCTTCCGCCGATGGCATGGACAAGCTGATCCCCGATCTGGAAAAATATCTGGTCCGCGACAGCGGCCATTGGACGCAGCAGGAGAAGCCGGAGGAAGTCAGCGCCAAGCTGATCGAATGGCGTAGAAGGCGGTTTGGCTAGCTCGCAACGACGGCGTTGAATACCGAGGCAGGGGAAGCACTTTTAATGTCATCGAAGAACCGTCTGGACCCGATCCCGCAGCCGCCGACCAAGCCGGTGGTCGGCAACATGCTGTCGCTGGATTCGGCCGCACCGGTGCAGCATCTGACCCGGCTTGCCAAGGAGCTGGGGCCGATCTTCTGGCTCGACATGATGGGCTCGCCGATCGTGGTCGTCTCCGGCCACGATCTCGTCGACGAGCTCTCCGACGAGAAGCGTTTCGACAAGACGGTGCGCGGTGCCCTGCGGCGGGTGCGCGCGGTCGGCGGCGACGGCTTGTTCACGGCCGACACCAGGGAGCCGAACTGGAGCAAGGCGCACAACATCCTGCTCCAGCCTTTCGGCAACCGCGCCATGCAGTCCTATCACCCGAGCATGGTCGACATCGCGGAGCAGCTCGTGGGCAAATGGGAACGGCTCAACGCCGACGACGAGATCGACGTCGTCCACGACATGACGGCGCTGACGCTGGATACCATCGGCCTGTGCGGCTTCGACTACCGCTTCAATTCGTTCTACCGGCGCGATTACCACCCCTTCGTCGAGTCGCTGGTGCGCTCGCTCGAAACCATCATGATGACGCGCGGCCTGCCGTTCGAGCAGCTCTGGATGCAGAAGCGGCGCAAGACCATGGCTGAAGATGTCGACTTCATGAACAGGATGGTCGACGAGATCATTGCGGAGCGCCGCAAGGGAGGCGAGGCGACCGACGACAAGAAGGATATGCTTGCGGCGATGATGACGGGCGTCGATCGCTCGACCGGCGAGCAGCTCGACGACGTCAACATCCGCTACCAGATCAACACGTTCCTGATCGCAGGCCACGAGACCACCAGCGGCCTGTTGTCCTGCGCGCTCTATGCGTTGCTCAAGCACCCCGACATTCTCAAAAAAGCCTATGACGAGGTCGACCGCGTCCTCGGTCCCAATGTCGACGTGCGTCCGACCTATCAACAGGTCACGCAGCTCACTTATATCACGCAGATCCTCAAGGAGGCGCTGCGGCTATGGCCGCCGGCGCCGGCCTATGGCATCTCCCCACTGAACGACGAGGCTATCGGCGGCGGCAAGTACAAGCTCAGGAAGGGCACGTTCACCACCATCCTGGTGACCGCGCTGCATCGCGATCCCTCTGTCTGGGGTCCCAACCCGGATGCGTTCGATCCGGAGAATTTCAGCCGGGAGGCGGAAGCCAAACGGCCGATCAATGCCTGGAAGCCGTTCGGCAACGGCCAGCGCGCCTGCATCGGCCGCGGCTTCGCCATGCACGAGGCCGCGCTCGCGCTCGGCATGATCCTCCAGCGCTTCAAGCTGGTCGACCACCAGCGCTACCAGATGCATCTGAAGGAAACGCTCACGATGAAGCCGGAAGGCTTCAAGATCAAGGTCCGTCCGCGCGCCGATCGCGAGCGCGGCGCCTATGGTGGACCTGTAGCGGTGTCGTCGGCGCCGAAGGCACCGCGCCAGCCCACCGCGCGCCCCGGCCACAACACGCCGATGCTCGTACTTTACGGCTCCAATCTCGGCACCGCCGAAGAGCTGGCGACGCGGATGGCCGACCTTGCCGAGATCAACGGCTTTGCCGTGCATTTGGGGCCGCTCGACGATTACGTCGGCAAGCTGCCGCGGGAGGGCGGCGTCCTGATCATCTGCGCCTCCTATAACGGCGCGCCGCCGGACAATGCGACACAATTTGTCAAATGGCTCGGCGACGAGCTGCCGAAGGATGCGTTTGCCGATGTGCGCTACGCCGTGTTCGGCTGCGGCAACAGCGACTGGGCCGCGACCTATCAATCGGTACCGCGCTTCATCGATGAACAATTATCGGCGCATGGTGCGCGCGCGGTCTATCCGCGTGGCGAAGGCGATGCGCGCAGCGATCTCGACGGCCAGTTTCAGAAATGGTTCCCGGCGGCCGCCCAGGTCGCGACCAAGGAATTCGGCATCGACTGGAATTTCACCCGTACCGCGGAGGATGATCCGCTCTACGCGATCGAGCCGGTCGCGGTGACCGCCGTCAACACCATCGTCGCCCAGGGCGGCGCGGTGGCCATGAAGGTGCTGGTCAATGACGAGCTTCAGAACAAGGCCGGTTCCAATCCGTCGGAGCGCTCGACGCGCCACATCGAGGTGCAGCTGCCGTCCAACATCACGTACCGCGTCGGCGATCATCTGAGTGTGGTCCCGCGCAACGATCCGACGCTGGTGGATTCGGTTGCCCGTCGCTTCGGCTTCCTGCCGGCCGACCAGATCAGGCTTCAGGTCGCCGAAGGCCGCCGCGCGCAATTGCCGGTCGGCGATGCCGTGTCAGTGGGCCGCCTGCTCAGCGAGTTCGTCGAGCTCCAGCAAGTGGCGACACGGAAGCAGATTCAGATCATTACCGAGCATACGCGTTGTCCGGTCACGAAACCAAAACTGCTGGCCTTCGTTGGCGAGGAGGCTGAAACACTCGAGCGTTATCGCACCGAGATTCTGGCGAGGCGAAAATCGGTGTTCGATCTGCTGCTCGAATATCCGGCCTGTGAATTGCCGTTCCACGTCTATCTGGAAATGCTCTCCCTGCTGGCGCCGCGCTATTACTCGATCTCGTCTTCGCCGTCGGTCGACCCGGTTCGTTGCAGCGTCACGGTCGGCGTGGTTGAAGGACCGGCCGCCTCCGGCCGCGGCACGTACAAGGGTATCTGCTCGAATTATCTCGCCAATCGACGCGCGGGCGACGTTATCCATGCAATCGTGCGTGAGACCAAGGCCGGCTTCCGGCTCCCGGACGATCCATCCGTGCCGATCGTCATGATAGGCCCGGGCACGGGACTGGCGCCGTTCCGCGGCTTCCTCCAGGAGCGCGCCGCGCGCAAGGCCAACGGCGCCGCGCTCGGCCCGGCCATGCTGTTTTTCGGCTGCCGTCATCCCGGTCAGGATTTTCTCTACGCGGACGAGCTGAAGGCGCTGGCGGGGAGCGGCATCACCGAGCTGTTCACGGCGTTCTCGCGCGCGGAGGGGCCAAAGACCTACGTGCAGCACGTCCTCGCTGCGCAGAAGGACAAGATCTGGCCGCTGATCGAGCAGGGCGCGATCGTCTATGTCTGTGGCGACGGCAGCAAGATGGAGCCCGACGTGAAGGCGGCGCTGGTCGCGATCCATCGCGAGAAGAGCGGCAGCGATGCCGCCACGGCTGCCCGCTGGATCGAGGAGATGGGTGCAAAGAACCGGTATGTGCTGGACGTATGGGCGGGTGGATAACCCGGCAGCCGGACGTGCTAAAGCTCTCGCATGATTCCCTGGGAAAAGATCGATACCGCCAAAATCCCCGGCTCCGATGAAGAGCTTCGCCTGATGCGGCGAGGCAAGGAGTTCTCCATCAAGCTCGGCACCGACGAGCTGATGAACAACCGCCTGTCGGGCTCCGAGGCCGCGCTCGCCACGCTCGCGGCGAAGCAGATCGAGACGGTCGCAAAACCTGTCGTCCTCATCGGGGGCCTGGGCATGGGTTTTACGCTGCGTGCTGCGCTGACCGTGCTCGGAAGCAAGGCGAAGATCGTGGTTTGCGAGCTCGTGCCGGCGGTGGTCGCCTGGGCGCGGGGTCCGATGGCGCAGGTGTTCGGCGACAGTCTCGATGACGTCAGGGTGAGCATTCGGGAAACCGACGTTGGCGAAATCATCCGGGCGCAGCGGTCGGCATTCGATGCCATCCTCCTCGACGTCGATAACGGGCCGGAAGGGCTGACCCGGAAGGGCAATGATGCGCTCTACAATGCGAGCGGGTTGAAGGCGGCGAAGACGGCGCTGCGGACGGGCGGCGTGCTCGCGGTCTGGTCCTCGGGGCCCAACCCGGCCTTCACCAAGCGGCTCGGGAGCGCCGGATTCGAAGTCAACGAAGTCAATATCCGCGCCACCGGAAGAGGCGGTGGCGCACGTCACGTGATCTGGCTGGCGAGGAAGAGCTAGGCCGCCTGCCCAGCAACCGGTTCGATCCGTCAGAACATCGTGTTGTTGTTCGCCGGATTTTCCGGGATCGGTTGCACGACGTCCCAGTGTTCGACAACCTTGCCGTTCTCCAGCTTGAAGATGTCGACGATCGCATTGCCCCTGCTGCCGGGCTCGCGAACCGCGTGAACGTGCAGGATGACGTAGTCGCCATCCACGAAGCTGCGCTTGATCTCGCTGTGCGAGTTCGGGAATTTCTCGCGCAGGAAGCCAATGAACTTTCGGAAGCCGTCCGGGCCATCGGCTGCGTTTGGATTGTGCTGGACGTAGCGGTCGCCGATGTGGGCGAGGGCTGCATCGGCGTCCTTTTGGTTGAGCCCCTTCTCGTAGAACGCAAGCACAGTTTTGCGATTGGCTTCTTCTTGCGCGCCACCCGCCATCGCGGCGCCGCTGGCGAGGGACAGCGTGAGGACTGAAGCAGCGACGATTGCGGCCGACCGGACGATGAGATGCATGTGAACTCCGAGAGGCCGCGGCCTCTTTGTTGGCGATTGAGGTTCTCGGCGATTGAAGGAGGCCTGTATAGCTTTCGCACCGGCACGCGTTAAGAGAGTAACCGGCAGCTCACATGGTCACCGTGAGGAGACTGTCTGCGTCGGTCAATCTACGCCGCCTGCACCTCCGCGCCATGGGCGTGCTTGGCGATGGCGTCGATGATGTCCGGCCAGAACCGCATCGGCAGCGCGTGGCCCATGCCGTCGATCATCAGCAGCTTGGCCCCCGGAATTGACTCTGCCGTGTCCCTGCCGCCCTCGGGGCGGACCAGCGGATCGACGGTGCCGTGGATGACGAGTGTCGGCGTCTTGACGCCATGCAGCCGCTCCTTGCGGCTACCCGAGGCGAGCACCGCGCGGAGCTGCCGGCCGACACCGGCCGGATTGAGCCCGCGCGCGAACACGCGCTCGGCACGACCGGGATCGAGCGCCTCTTCCTCCGGGAAGGACCCGGCCCGCAACACGTTCCAGGTCTGGCCGTAGCGGACGATGAACTCCTCCTTGCTGCGCGGCGGCGGCGCCATCAGCATCGCGGCGGCCTCGCGTGTCGGGGGCGGCAGGCGCGGATTGCCGGTCGTCGACATGATCGAGGTGAGCGAGCGCACCCGCTCGGGAAACGACAACGTCACTTCCTGCGCAATCATGCCGCCCATGGACGCCCCGACCAGGTGCGCCGACTTGATGCCGAGCGCATCCATCAGCCCGATAGTGTCTTTTGCCATGTCGATCAGCTTGTAGGTTGCGGCCACGGGAATCCTGAGGAATCGGAGCTTCAACAGCTCGAGCGGCGTCAGACGCTTGCCGCCTGTGAGATGGCTCGACTTGCCGATGTCGCGATTGTCGAACCGGATGACGCGAAAGCCGTGCGCGGCGAGCTGCTCACAGAACGCATCGTCCCAGTGGATCATCTGGGCGCCTAACCCCATGATCAGAAGCAGCGGCTCGGCACTGTCGTTGCCGAAAGTCTCGTAACAGATGTCGATGCCGTTGGCGTGGACGGTTTGCGGCGGATGATAGGCGTTCACGGGTGCGTTCCCTCGGCTTTTGATTAATGCTGTATCGCACGGTTTCCCCTCGCAATGAAGCCGCGTCCGCGACACCGGACCCGCTGCTTGCCGGTTGACCGGCACCGCGCAACGGTGTGGTATGGCGAAAAAGGAAGGGCATCGAAGCTCTCGCTTTCAGGAGGACGCCGATGACCGACAAAAGCAACGACCCCATTGCCATGTGGCAGAAGATGGTTGGCGAGATGGAGAAGGGGTTCAACTCCTTCGCCAATCAGGCCATGTCGTCGCCCGAGTTTTCGCAAGCCGTGAACCGGGCCGGCGGCGTTGCTGCAGGTGCTCAGAAGCAGCTCGGCGACCTCATGGAGAAATATCTGGTCTCCATGAATCTGCCGAGCCGGGACCAGGTCACCGGCCTTGCGGAACGGCTACAGTCCATCGAAGGACAGATCGGTGAGATCAAGTCGATGCTGAGCCAGATGGCGGCAAGTTCCGGAATTTCTCAGGGCTCCGATACTGCATTGCGCCCGCCGCGCACCAAGCGCCCGCCGTCTGAAGGCGGAGAGAAGACATGAATGCACCCGCCGGATTAGACTTCGCAGGGATCCCGGAGCGCATCCAGTCCGAGGTGCAACGCGCCATCCAGAGAAGCATCAAGGGCGTCGAATATTTCTCGACGTCCGGCCCCACGCTCGGGTCGACGCCGAAGGACATGCTGCATTCACGCGGCACGATGAGCCTCTACCACTATCGACCGATGTCCGACGAGATCTATCGAATTCCGATTTTGATCGTGATGGCGACCACCAATCGCGGTTACATTCTCGACCTCGTGCCCGGCCAGAGTTTCATCGAGTTCCTGTTGAAGCGCGGCTACGACGTCTACATGCTCGACTGGAGCGCGCCACGGCCGGAGGAGAAGAGCCTCCGCATGGAGGATTATGTCCTCGACTTCATCCCGGACTGCATCCGCCGCGTGCAGCAGGATTCCGGCGAACAGGACGTCTCCGTCATCGGCTATTGCTTCGGCGGCGTGCTGTCGCTGCTCTACGGCTCGATCCACAAGGATGGGCCGATGAAGAATTTGATCTGCTTCACCACGCCGATCGACTTTCGCGAGATGAAGCTGTTCTCGAACTTCTCCGACCGTCGCTATTTCGACGTCGATCGCCTCGTCGACAGCGTCGGCAACGTGCCGCCCGAGATGATCCTGTCGTCGTTCGAGATGCTGCGCCCGGCCTCCCGCACCGTCAGCCAGATCCAGCTCTGGGAAAACATCTGGAACGACGAGTTCGTCAAATCCTACCGGATGTTCGACCGCTGGGCGACCGACACGCTGCCGCTGGCCGGCGAATATTTCCGCACCATCACCAAGGACCTGATGTGGGACAACAAGCTGTTCAACGACACCATGTCGGTCGGCGGCCGTGCGGCGAAGCTCGAGGACATCAAGGTGCCGTTCCTGCATGCGGTCGCCGAGCATGACCACATCGTGCCGTATGAGGCGGCAAAGCACCTGATCGCCAAGATCGGATCGGAGGACAAGGAGGAGGTGATGCTGAAGGGCGGTCACGTCTCGCTGGTCGCCGGCGCCAATGCGGTGAAGCGGCTGTGGCCGAAACTGGATTCCTGGCTGGGGAAGAGATCGACATGAGTGAGCAGCGTTCCTATCCGCGCCATGTGAAGACGGACGCGGGCGATATCGAGATCCGCCTGATGTCCCCGGCGGACGAAGCCGCGGTGCTCGCCTTCGGCAAGGGCCTGCCGACCCACGACCTGTTGTTCCTGCCGCGCAACATCAGTGAGCCGAAGGTGCTCTCCGCCTGGGTCAAGGAGATCGCGCGCGGCGCGATCACGAGCCTGCTCGCGGTCAGGGACGGCACGGTCGTCGGCTGCGGCACGCTGGTGCGCGATCCGCACTCCTGGTCGCCTCATGTCGGCGAGATCCGAATGGTGGTTTCGCTCGACGTGCGCGGGAAGGGGGTGGGAAGGACGCTGTCGCAGGAGACCTTCGCCCTCGCGCTCGGGGCCGGCCTCGAGAAGCTCTCGGTCCAAATGACGGTCGATCAGCAGGCGGCGATCACGCTGTTCGAGAGCCTTGGCTTCAAGGCCGAGGCACTGCTGCGCGACCATGTTCGCGACGTCGACGGCAAGACCCACGATATCGTGGTGCTCGGGCACAACATCGCGCAGGTCCAGGCCCAGATGGAGGCCTATGGGCTGCTTGGCGCCGCCCAGCATTGAGAACCGCTGGACGGTGTTCGGGAACCCGGATGGTCAGGGAGGCGCCAGATCCCTCTCAACATGGCTATTCACGGTTTCGTGATATCGCACTGCAATATGGATATTGCATCGCACAATTAACTATGGCATATAAGCCGTGCCCCGGGCCAAAACCGGACGGGGTGAGCCCATAGCTCAACCAATGAGGATGGAGAGACCCCCAATGACCACCGAAACCAACACCGCTTTCGAAGGCTTCAAGGACGCGTTCAAGAACATCCAGAACCTGGAAGTTCCCGAGGCCGCCCGCGAGTTCGTCAAGAAGTCCGCCAACACTGCCAAGGATCGTGCTGCCGAGGTGTTCGCTGGCTCCGAGCGCGTGACCGCCGCCGTCGAAAACGCGGTGACCGAGACCGTCACCGAAGCCGGCAAGATCAGCCGCAACATCCAGCAGGCGATCTACGAGGACGCCGAGGCATTCTTCGCGGGCATCGACAAGCTCGCGTCCGCCAAGTCGTTCAGCGAAGCTGTCGAGATCCAGTCCGGCCTGCTCCGCGCCCGCGGCGAAGCGTTCGTCTCGCGCGCCAAGGCGACCACCGACTATTTCGGCAAGCTCGCCGCTAACGGTGCGAAGTCCGCTCAGGACAATTTTGCCAAGGTCTACAACAAGACCGCCTGATACGGCCCCCTGAGTAAAAACTGAATTTGAGGCCCGCTTCGGCGGGCCTTTTGTTATTCCGCCGTAGCTGTCATTGCGAGCGAAGCGAAGCAATCCAGTCTGCCTCCTTGGAAAGACTCTGGATTGCTTCGCTTCGTTCGCAATGACGGATAGGGTGATGCTGTGATGACTCCATCAGGCGCCTTCTCTTTCGACACTCCCGGCGATGCCGAACGCGCAGCCGAATTGCGCCGCGTGAAAGCGCTGGCGACGCTGGTGCTGGGCTCGACGCTTGTCCTGTTCGTCGTTGCGAAATGGCTGCTGCCCGTACATCCCGTGTTCGGATTCATCGCGGCCTTCGCCGAAGCCGCGACCATCGGCGGGCTCGCCGACTGGTATGCGGTGGTCGCGCTGTTCAAGCGTCCACTCGGCCTGCCGATCCCACACACCGCGATCATCCAGAGCAACCAGGCCCGTATCGCCGACAAGCTCGGCGAGTTCATCCAGGTGCATTTCCTCGAGGCCGCTCCCGTCGAGGCCAAGCTGAAGGAGATCGATTTCGGCTCCTTCGTCGCCGACTGGCTGCGCGATCGCAAGCGCAGCGATGACCTCGCGCGCTTTGCGCTGCGCCTGCTGCCGGAGGCTGTCTCCGCGACCGAGAGCTCCGGTCTGATGACCTTCATCATCCGCCGCATGTCCTCGCAGCTCCAGGCCGTCGATCTGGCGCCGCTCGCGGCCGGCACGTTGCGCGGCTTCGTCGCGGAAGGGCGGCACCAGATCCTGTTCGACGATCTTCTGCGCGTGATGCACGAGACGCTGAACCAGACCGAGACGATGGCGATCATCCGCGAGAAGGTGCGCGCGGAATTGCCAACCTTGCTCAGGCTCTATCGCGCCGACAAGTTTCTGGTGAACAAGATCGTGGCCTCCGCCACCGCGTTCTTCAATGAAGTGCGCAGCGATCCCAAACATCCTTTTCGCGGCGAGTTCGATCGCATGGTGCTGAGCTTCGTCGACCGGCTCGGCACCGACCAGGCCTATATCGACCGCATCGACGGCTTGAAGCGCGATCTGCTCGCGCGTCCCGAGCTTGCCGATCTCGCCCGCACCGTCTGGGCCAATACGCGGTCCTTCATCGAACGTAGTGCAAGCGGCGAGACGCAGGTGCTGCAGCATCATCTCGCGGGCATGTGTGTCGCGGCGGGCGAAGCGCTTGCGGGCGATGCCGAGCTGCGCGGCGAGATCAACAAGGGGCTGGTCGCGGTGCTGCGCAGTTTCGTCGCGGACCAGAAGAGCGGCGTCTCGACCTTCATCTCCGACCAGGTCAAATCGTGGGATATGGCGCAGCTGATTTCGCTGATCGAAATCAACATTGGCCGCGACCTGCAATACATCCGCTTCAACGGCTCGCTGATCGGCGGGCTGGCGGGTCTTGCGCTTTACTCCGTAGAATTCCTGCTTCGATTGTTGTGACTTTTGCGTCACGGACGTCAGCATTAACGCGCGGGCCTATTGTGGCCCGGGGTGTCTCCCGCTTGAATGTCGGGAACCCGCTGCCTAGCTGATTCATGTTGCGTTGCGGAACGATCAAGAAGCCGGCGTGTTGGAATCCCATACCCATTTGCCGGCAAACAACCGGTGGCCTTTTCAGCAATTTTCCCAAGGGGACCATGGATGACCGCTACTGCCCAGACGCTGAGCCCGCCGTCTCGCACCCTGATGTTCCTGGAAGGGCGAGCGATCCACGAGTTCGGCGCCTTCCTCGGCGCGCTGCCGCTGCTCAGCCTCGCGCCGCGCGGCGATGGGCATCCGGTGCTGGTTCTGCCGGGCCTCGTGGCCTCCGACGGGTCCACGCGTGCACTGCGCACCTTTCTGTCCGGCAAGGGCTATGCGGTGAGCGGCTGGCGCCAGGGCCGCAACTATGGCCTGCGCGAGGGCGTGCAGCACGCGATGGTGGATCTGGTTCAGGAGCTCAGCGACAGGCACGGCCGCAAGATCAGCCTGGTCGGCTGGAGCCTCGGCGGTCTCTATGCGCGCCAGCTCGCCAAGATGATGCCCAACCGCGTACGCCAGGTGATCACGCTCGGCAGCCCCTTTGCCGGCGATCCGCATTCGACCAATGCCTGGCGCGTCTATGAATGGGCGAGCGGGCGGAAGTCCAACGAGGTCGATCCGCAGTTCGGTGGCGATCTCGCCGTTCCGCCGCCGGTGCCGACCACGGCGATCTTCAGCCGCACCGACGGCGTCTGCGCCTGGCAGGGCTGCGTGGAGAAGACGGGCGCACAGACCGAGAGCATCGAAATCGAGAGCAGCCATTGCGGCATGGGCCATCATCCCGCCGCCGTCTTCGCGGTGGCTGATCGCCTTGCGCAGAAGGAAGGCAGCTGGCGGCCCTTCGACCGCAGCGGCTGGCGCAGCGTGGTCTATCCCGATCCGCATCGGTAATTCTTTGCCTCTCTCCGTAAGAACGGGGCAAGGGAGAAGAGCGTCGCACCCGTCCATTGTCGTGCCCGCACCAAACGCGCTATGCCTCGCGCATGGCGCATCCGTTGTCCCGCATCATCGATCAGCTCAAGCGCGAGCCGTCGCGCACCGGCTCTATCGTCATCACGGTATTCGGTGATGCCATCGTGCCGCGTGGCGGTTCGGTATGGCTCGGCACGCTGCTGGAATTCTTCGAGACCCTGGACATCGACAGCGGCGTGGTGCGTACCGCGATGTCGCGGCTTGCTGCCGATGGCTGGCTGACGCGCGAAAAGGTCGGCCGCAATAGTTTTTACCGCTTGGCCGACAAGGGCCGCCAGATCTTCGAGGCCGCGACGCGGCATATCTACGATCCGCCGCCGTCCGACTGGACCGGGCGCTTCGAGCTGCTTCTGATCGGCAATGGGGAGGATCGCGATGCCTCGCGCGAGGCGCTCCGCAATGCCGGCTTCGGCAGCCCGCTGCCGGGCGTGTGGGTCGCCCCGTCAGGCGTGCCAGTGCCCGGCGAGGCCGCGGGCGCCATCCGTCTGGAGGTCTCGGCCGAGGATGACAGTGGTCGCCGGCTGCTCAGTGCGAGCTGGCCGCTGGATCGCACCGCGGACGCCTATCTCAAGTTCATGAAGACGTTCGAGCCGCTGCGCGCCGCGATCGCGCGCGGCAGCGACTTGTCCGAGGCCGACGCCTTCACGGCGCGCATCCTCCTGATCCACCATTATCGCCGAGTCGTGCTGCGCGATCCGCTGCTGCCCGAAAGCCTGCTTCCGGCGAACTGGCCAGGCAAGGCCGCCCGTGCGTTGTGCGGCGACATCTATCGCGCGCTGCTTGTCCCATCGGAACAATGGCTTGATGGTCATGGGACCAATGAAAAGGGGCCATTGCCGCCGGCGCGGAAACTCCTGGAGAGGAGATTCGAGACTTGATTGTTATGTTACAGAAATATCTTGCGTGATCTGATTCTTGTTATATATTGCCCCTCAATAAAATGGGAGGATGCGCATGTATACCCAGGCGCTGAACACGGCCGAGACCGATGATCGCGGCCTCGAGGATGCGGCCAACGCTGCGCAGTTCCAGACGCGCATCGATGCCGAGGAGCGCATCGAGCCGAACGACTGGATGCCGGCGGCTTATCGCAAGACGCTGACCCGCCAGATCTCCCAGCACGCTCATTCCGAAATCGTCGGCATGCTGCCCGAAGGCAACTGGATCACGCGAGCGCCGTCCTTGCGCCGCAAGGCCGCGCTGCTCGCCAAGGTGCAGGACGAGTGCGGCCACGGGCTTTACCTCTATGCCGCGGCCGAGACGCTCGGCACTTCGCGCGAAGAGCTGGTCGACGCCATGCTCGCGGGCAAGGCAAAATATTCCTCGATCTTCAATTATCCGACGCTGACCTGGGCCGACATCGGCACCATCGGCTGGCTGGTCGACGGCGCCGCGATCATGAACCAGATCCCGCTGTGCCGCTGCTCCTACGGTCCCTATGCCCGCGCGATGATCCGCGTCTGCAAGGAGGAGTCGTTCCACCAGCGCCAGGGCTACGAGATCATGCTGACGCTGTGCCGTGGCTCGGACGAGCAGAAGGCGATGGCGCAGGATGCCTTGAATAGGTGGTGGTGGCCGGTGCTGATGATGTTCGGCCCGCCCGATGCCACCAGCCAGCACAGCGACACCTCGACGAAGTGGAAGATCAAGCGCTTCTCCAATGACGAGCTGCGGCAGAAGTTCGTCGACGCCACCGTGCCGCAGGCGCAATATCTCGGCCTGACCATTCCCGATCCCGGCATGATTCAGGACGCCGACGGGCACTGGCGCTACAGCGAGATCGACTGGACCGAGTTCAAGCAGGTGCTCGCCGGCAACGGCCCATGCAACCGGGATCGCATCGCGGCACGCCGCAAGGCGCACGATGAGGGCGCCTGGGTGCGCGAGGCGGCAGCTAGCTATGCCGCAAAGCGCACGCAGCGTCGAACTGCACAAGCGGCAGAGTAGGGAGATCGCGATGGCCACGCCGAACACGCCGCTGTGGGAAGTCTTCATTCGCAGCCGCAACGGGCTCGCGCACAAGCATGTCGGCTCGCTGCATGCGAGCGACGCCACGATGGCCTTGCAAGCCGCCCGCGATATCTACACGCGTCGCGGTGAGGGCCTTTCGATCTGGGTGGTGCCGTCGACGGCGATCACCGCAAGCGATCCCGCCGAGAAGGGCATGATGTTCGAGCCGGCGGAATCAAAGATCTACCGCCACCCGACGTTTTACGAGGTGCCTGAGGAAGTAGGACACATGTGATGGCGAACATCGAGGTCTCCGAAACACCGCTGGTGCTCTACGCATTACGCCGCGCCGACGACGCGCTGATCCTCGGCCACCGCCTGTCGGAATGGTGCGGGCATGCGCCGATGATGGAAGAGGACATGGCGCTCTCCAACATCGCGCTCGACCTCATCGGCCAGGCCCGCGAGCTCTACACCTACGCAGCCAAAGCCGAAGGCAAGGACAACGACGAAGACAAGCTCGCCTACCTTCGCGATGTCAGGCAGTATCGCAATCTGCTGCTCCTCGAGCAGCCGAACGGCGACTTTGCCCAGACGCTGGTGCGGCAGTTCTTCTATTCCGCCTTCGCCGATCTCTACTGGCGCGCCATGATGACCTCGCGCGATACGACGCTCGCTGCGATTGCCGCGAAGTCGGAGAAGGAGAGTGCCTATCACTTGCGGCATTCCTCGGAGTGGATGATCCGGCTCGGCGACGGCACCGACGAGAGCCATGCCCGCGCGCAGGCTGCGATCGATCATCTCTGGGCTTTCACCGGCGAGATGTTTGCCGTCGACGACGGCGAGCACGCCTTGATCCATGCCGGTATCGCCGTAGACCCAGGCACCTTGCGGGGTCGTTGGCTGACGACACTTTCGGATGTGATCGGCGAAGCAACGCTCAAGCTGCCGCAGAACGACTGGATGCAGCAGGGCGGCCGCGTGGGCCGGCACAGCGAGCATCTCGGCCATCTCCTCTCAGAGCTGCAATCGATACAGCGTACCTTCCCGGGGCAGACATGGTGACGGTGCTGGAGCCCCATAGCGACCTGCGCCGACGGGCCTGGGATGCCGCGGCGAGCGTGGTCGATCCCGAAATCCCGGTTTTGACCATCGCCGATCTCGGGGTGCTTCGTGATGTCGTCCTCGACGGCGATCAGGTCGAGGTCGCGATCACCCCGACCTATTCGGGCTGTCCGGCCATGAACATGATCGCGCTGGAAATCGAGGTCGCGCTGGAGCGCGCCGGTTTCCGCAGTCCAAAGGTCCGCACCGTGCTGTCGCCGGCCTGGACCACCGACTGGATGAGCGAAGAGGGCCGCCGGAAGCTTCATGCCTACGGCATCGCACCGCCGCAGGCCTCGAATTCACGCCGCGCGCTGTTCGGCGAGCAAGCCGTTGTGTGCCCGCAATGCGGCTCGGCGAATACCGAGCTGCTGTCCGAATTCGGCTCCACCTCCTGCAAGGCACTCTGGCGCTGCAGGGCGTGCCGCGAACCCTTCGATTATTTCAAGTGTCATTGACCATGTCAGCAGTCGCACCACGCTTTCATCGCCTGGCCGTCAACGACCTCCGCCGCGAGGCGTCGGACGCCATATCGCTGACATTCGCCATCCCGACGGAGCTTGCGACCGACTACGCTTTCACGCCCGGCCAATACCTCACACTCCGCACCATGCTGGATGGCGAGGAAGTGCGCCGCTCCTATTCGATCTGCTCCGGCCCCGACGACGGCGAGATACGGATCGCCGTCAAGAAGGTTGATGGAGGCGCGTTTTCGAGCTGGGCAGCGGACGATTTGAAGTGTGGCGACGCGCTGGACGTGATGACGCCCACGGGACGCTTCGGCGTGATCCCGCCGGCCGGCGGCGGCCGCATCCATGTCGGCTTTGCCGCTGGGTCCGGCATCACGCCGATCCTGTCGATCGTCAAGGGCGTCCTCGCGCGCGAAGCCGACAGCCGCTTCTTCCTGTTCTACGGCAATCGCACGACCGACAACATCATGTTCCTCGAGGCGCTCGAAGAGCTCAAGGATCGCTTCATCGACCGCCTCTCGATCTTCCACGTCATCTCGGGCGAGGAACAGGACATTCCGATCCTGCACGGCCGGCTCGACGGCGACAAGGTGAGGGTGCTGCTGCGCTCGCTGGTACCGGCGGAAAGCGTCGATCACGTCTTCATCTGCGGTCCGTCCGGCATGAGCGAGGACATCGAGGCGACCTGTCGCGATCTCGGCATCGCGGAGGAGCGTATCCATGTCGAGCGGTTTGTCTCGGAGTTCGGTGGCAAGCCGCGGCCGAAGAAGATCGTTGCGCCGCACGCGCCGCCGAAAGCGATCGCGTTGCTGATCATCGACGGCAAGCGCCGCGACGTGCCGGTGGCAGAGGACGAGGCGATCCTCGATGCGGCGCTACGCGCCGGTGTCGATCTGCCCTTCGCCTGTAAGGGCGGCATGTGCTCGACCTGCCGTGCCAAACTGGTGGAGGGCGAGGCGCCGATGGACATCAACTACTCGCTGGAACCCTGGGAGCTGAAGGCCGGCTTTGTCCTGACCTGTCAGGCCAAGCCATCGTCGGAGCGGGTCGTGGTCGACTACGACCACGTTTGACAGTTTTAGCCAGGCAGCAGAACATCGTGTCCAAACAATCGGACGGGAGAAGCGCGTGAACGTCAAAGCCGCCTTGTCGCCCGAGGATATTGCCCGCGCCTGCGCCGATGCGATGTGGGCGGAGGACGATGCCTCCAAAGGACTCGGCATGGAGATCGTCGAGATCGGCCCGGGGTTCGCGACGCTGGCGATGAATGTGCGGCCGGATATGGTCAACGGCCAGCGCATCGCCCATGGCGGCTTCATCTTCACGCTGGCCGATTCCGCCTTCGCTTTCGCGTGCAACTCGCACAACGACCGCGTCGTGGCGGCGCAGGGCCAGATCACCTTCATCAAGCCAGGCAAGCTCGGCGATCGCCTCGTCGCAAAGGCCCGCGAGGTCACGCGTGGCGGCCGCTCCGGCATCTATGACGTGCGCGTCACCGCCGGCGATACAGTCATCGCCGAATTCCGCGGGCATTCGCGGGTCATTCCCGGAAACTGGCTGCCGGCGCAGGATCAATAAAGAAAAACAATGATACGGGGAAACGAGGATGGCTCTGACGAGGCTCAAGGAAGGTGGCAACACCTATAAGGCCGAGCTGGATGCGCACGAGCGCGCATCGCGCGACGAGATCATGGCACTCCAGGTGCAGCGGCTGGCCTGGTCGCTGAAGCACGCTTACGACAACGTCGCGCACTATCGCAAGGCCTTCGACGCGGCCGGCGTGCACCCGTCCGACTTTCGCGAGCTCTCGGATCTTGCGAAATTTCCGTTCACCGTAAAAACGGACCTGCGCGACAATTATCCCTTCAACATGTTTGCCGTGCCCCGTGAGAAACTGGTGCGCGTGCATGCGTCCTCCGGCACGACGGGCAAGCCGATCGTGGTGGGCTATACGCAACGCGACATCGACACCTGGTCGGACGTGATGGCACGCTCGATCCGCGCCGCGGGCGGCCGCACCGGCATGATCATCCACAATGCTTATGGCTACGGTCTTTTCACAGGCGGGCTTGGCGTGCACTACGGCGCCGAAAAACTCGGCTGCACTGTGGTGCCGATCTCCGGGGGCATGACCGAGCGGCAGGTGCAGCTCATCAACGATTTTCGGCCCGACATCATTACGGTGACGCCGAGCTATATGCTGGCGATCCTCGACGAGTTCAAGCGTCAGAAGCTCGATCCGCGCCAATGCTCGCTCAAGGTCGGCATCTTCGGCGCGGAGCCGTGGACCAATGCGATGCGCGGCGAGATCGAAGATGCCTTCGACATGGATGCGACCGACATCTACGGTCTCTCCGAGGTGATCGGCCCCGGCGTCGCGCAGGAATGCATCGAGACCAAGGACGGCCTGCATATCTGGGAGGATCATTTCTATCCCGAAGTGATCGATCCCGACACCGGTGCGGTGCTGCCCGACGGGGAGAAGGGCGAACTGGTGTTTACATCGCTCACCAAGGAAGCCTTTCCGGTGATCCGCTATCGCACCCGCGACCTGACGCGGCTTCTGCCGGGCACGGCGCGGCCCGGCATGCGGCGGATGGAGAAGGTCACGGGGCGCTCGGACGACATGATCATTCTGCGCGGCGTCAACCTGTTCCCGACCCAGATCGAGGAGGTTCTGCTCGCCACCGACTGGTGCGGCGGGCATTTCATTCTGGAATTGACTCGGGAAGGACGCATGGACGAGTTGACCATCATTGCCGAGGCGCGGCCGGAGAGTTGGGATGGCCGTGGTCTCCTCGACCATGCCGATCGGATCTCAACCCATATCAAGAACACGATCGGGATCAGCTCCAACGTGCGGGTGGTTGCGCCTGCGACGCTGGAACGCTCGCTCGGCAAGGCGAAGCGGCTCTACGACAAGCGGCCGAAGGATTAAGTTGACGGGATTGACTTGACGGATTGACTTGACTGCCCTCAGAGGCGACAAGGCCCGCGAGAAATCGCGGATCTTTTCCATGTCATCAGCCAATCCCAAAGCCGTCGAGGCGCGCTGCGTCCGCGTCCATGCCAAGGCCGAGAACGCCGCTGGGATTGCACCTCGCGTCGAGCCTCATACGCTCGCGCGCGGTCCGAACGATCTCCTGATCGAGGTCAAGGCCGCCGCCGTCAATCCGTCCGACGTCAAGGCCGCGACGGGGCTAATGCCCTATGCCATCTTCCCGCGCACGCCGGGGCGCGATTACGCCGGCGTGGTGATCGACGGGCCGGCCGGTACGATGGGCCGCGAGGTGTTCGGCTCCTCCGGCGATCTCGGCATCCGCCGCGACGGCACTCACGCCAGCCATCTCGTCGTTGAATCCGACGCGGTGGTGGAGAAGCCGAAGACCGTGTCTTGGGAGGAGGCCGCCGGCATCGGCGTGCCCTTTGTCACCGCCATGGAGGGTTTTCGCCGCGCCGGCATTCCAAAGCCCGGGGAAACGGTGCTGGTGTTCGGCGCCAACGGCAAGGTTGGTCAAGCGGCGGTGCAGATCGCGACCTGGCAGGGCGCGCGTGTCATCGGCGTGGTGCGCAAGGCGGAACCTTATGAGGGCCACACCAACGCATCCATCGAGGTGATCGACGCTTCCGCGACCGACGTCGCCACACGCGTGCGCGAGTTGACCGATGGCAAAGGCGCCGACATCGTCTTCAACACGGTCGGCGATCCCTATTTCCAGGCGGCGCACAAGTCGCTCGCGCTTCGCGGCCGCCAGATCCTGATCGCCGCCATCGACCGCATCGTGCAGTTCAACATTCTCGAATTCTACCGCGGGCAACACACCTATGTCGGCATCGACACGCTCGGCCTGTCGTCGATCGCGACAGGCGCTGTGCTGCGTGACCTCGGCCCGGGCTTCGCGAGCGGGCACCTGAAACCGTTTCCGATCAACGCGAACGCCGTCTATCCGCTCGAACGCGCGAAGGAGGCCTATGTCGCCGTTGCAGGCTCCTCGCGGGATCGCGTGCTCCTGAAACCTTGATCATGGATTCGTCTCCCCAACTCATCATCCTCGCCGGCCTCGTCATCGGCCTGGTCTACGGCGCTGTCGGCCTGCTCAGCGGCTTCTGCCTGATGAGCAGCATGCGCGGCTGGTTGTCGGAGGGGGATGGGCGGTTGGTCCGAACCTATGCGCTGGCGATCGCGGTTGCGACCACAGCGAGCCAGTTCCTCGCCGGCACCGGCATGGTCAATCTCGGCAAGTCGATTTACCTGCAACAGTCCTTCTCGATGCCGGTGCTGTTTCTCGGCGGACTTCTGTTCGGATACGGCATGGTACTGTCCAACGGCTGCGGTTCGCGCGCGCTGGTGCTGCTCGGTCGTGGCAATCTCCGCTCCTTCGTCGTGGTGGTCGTGCTCGCCATCGCCGCGCAGATGACGCTCAAGGGCCTGATCGCGCCGGCGCGCATCGCCCTTGTCCAGGCCTCGCAAACCACGGTCAACGTGAATTCGCTGCCGTCATTGTTGGCCATGTTCGGTCCGGCTGAAGCGCTTTCGCGCGCAATGGCTGCTGCTGTCGTTGTCGTCACGCTGATCCTGTTTGCTTTCGCGCACCCAGCGTTCCGACGTTCGCCCGGCCAGATTGCAGCCGGTGTCGTCGTCGGTCTCCTCGTCGCCGGCGGCTGGTTCGTCACCGGCTATCTCGGCGCGGATGATTTCAACCCCGTCCCCGTGACCTCGCTTACCTTCGTCGCGCCGATCGCGGACAGCCTGCAATATGTCATGCTCTCGACGGGCCTGACGCTGAATTTCGGCATCGCGACGGTTGCAGGTGTCTTCGCCGGCAGTCTGGTCACCGCGCTTGCGACGGGCCGTTTCCATCTCGAAGGCTATTCCTCGCCACGCCATATGCTGCGATCGGCGGCTGGCGCCGCACTGATGGGCATCGGCGGCGTGATGGCGTTCGGCTGTTCGATCGGCCAAGGGCTCACCGGCGTGTCGACGCTCGCGCTCGGCTCATTCGTCGCCGTCGCCGGTATCCTGCTCGGCACGACGGCGGGATTGCGCGGGATGCTGCGCGTTCAGCCGTTCGCGGTAGCCTGACCACGCACCAGGCGATCGCCGAGCGTCGCGAGACCGATGCCGGTGATGATCAGCGCGGCCGCTATCACCAGACTCATGTCGATCGGCTCGCCCAGCAGGATCGCGGCGCTGGCGATGCCGACGAGCGGCGTTGCGGTGGTGCCGAGCGAGGTCGTCAGGGCCGAGATGCTCTTATTCACCATCGACATCGCCCAATAGGCGAGCACCGTCCCGATCAGCCCGGAATACAGGAACAGCAAAACGAGTCTCCACGACCACTCCACATGCGGCAGGCCATCCGCGATGGTCGCGCTCACCGATAGCACGATGGTTGCCACGAGCACTTGCCAGATCAGAAGCTGGAGCGGCGAGGCAATCCAGCGATGGGCGCGGATATAGATAATGTTCGCGGCCCATGAGATCGCGGCCAGGATCACCATGCCGGCGCCGAGCACGACATTGGTGTTGGTCCAGTCGATCGAGGCCGGGTTCAGGATGACGACCAGCCCGATCAGGCCCAGCAGCGCGCCGGCGACCTTCGGCGCCGTCAAAGTGTCCTTCCCGAGCAGCGGCGCGGCGATCGCGACCCAGAGTGGCGTGGTGTAGCCGAGCACAACGGCCTTGCTTGCGGGTAGGAAGCGCACACCGGCCGCAACCAGGACCGAGAACACGGTCATGTGCAGCAGTGCGACGCTCAGGACCACCGGGATGTCGCGACGCTCCGGAATCACCAGATTGTTGCTGAGCCCGAGGATCACGAACAATCCAGCCAGCGCGATCCAACTCCGGATCGCTGAAGCCCACAGTGGTGGAAGGAATTGGACGAGTTGCTTCGTCACCGACCAGTTTATGCCCCAAGCCAGCACGACGATGAGAAACAGGCCAACGGCTGCGCGGGGGGATAGGGAGTTCATTTCGGAGGTCCTTGAAGCAGTCCAGTCCAGCGGATAGCATCTCGTCTGGCACCTGAAACAGTGCCAGATCGGAAAGGAATAGGGTGCCAGTTCCGGACAGCATGATCTCCGCCCTGATCGACCTGAACCGGGCCGACGACGAGGGGCTGGTGGCTCAACTGACGAGCCAGCTCCGAAGCTTGATCGCGACCGGGCGTCTCGTCAAAGGCCGCACGCTGCCGTCGAGCCGTGGGCTTGCGAGCGATCTCGGCGTCTCGCGCAACACCGTCAGCTATGCGTTCGAGCAACTCGCCGCCGAGGGATATCTCGAAGCCTCGCACGGCCGCCGTCCGATGGTTGCGGTTGACGGCGGCGAGCGCGTCACAGAGGCTGGCGCCGTCGCATCTCGCATACGCCCTGGCAAGCCGCGGCTTTCGCCCTGGGCGTCGAGCCTCACGCAGACCGACTGGCCGATGTCTTATCAGGCGCGACTGAGACCCTTGCGTCCCGGACATGGCGATTTCAGGGAGTTTCCCAACGACGTCTGGGCGCGCTGCCTGCGCCGCAGCGCTGTGCGCGCGGCGAGGCGCGAGCTCGGACCGGTCAATCGGCCGCGCCTGCGCGAGGCACTGGCGCATTATCTTGCGACCAGCAGGGGCGTGCGCGCGAGGGCGGATCAGATCCTGATTCTGCCGAGCGCGCAGGCTGCGCTGACCCTGATCGCGGCCGCCGTCATCACCCCCGGCGACGATGTCTGGGTCGAGGATCCCGGCTATCCCGGCGCCGCGGCCGCCTTCCGCGCATCCGGTGCGCGCGTGATCGGGATGAGTTTGGACGAGCAGGGCATGCAGCGGATTCGTGGCTTGGCGGCCCCGACCTTGATCTTCATGACGCCGTCGCATCAGCACCCGACCGGCCGCCTGATGTCGCTCTCGCGCCGCACGGAGTTTCTTGGCCTGAGCAGGCCCGGCAAGACCTGGATCGTGGAGGACGATTACGACGGCGAATTCCACTATGATAGCCGGCCGGTGCCGGCCTTGCAGGGACTCGATGCCCACGGCCGCGTGTTCTATGTCGGCACGTTCTCCAAGGTCATGACCTCGGATATCCGGCTCGGCTACCTCGTCATACCGCGGGCCATGGTCGGTACTCTCGAGATCGTACAGCGGCACATCGGACTGATCGCCGCGAGCCACATCCAGGAGGCGCTGGCCGAGTTCATTGCCGACGGGCATTTCCTGGCGCATCTGCGCCGGGTGCGCCGGATCTATCACGCCCGCCGCGATCACCTCGTGGAGGGATTGGAGCGCCATTTGGGCGATGTGCTCTCTGCCGAAGTGCCCCCCGGTGGCATTCAGCTCGTCGCGCGTCTCAAGCGCGGTCGCGCTGATCAGGTGGCGGTCAAGCGGCTGGTCGAAGCGGGCGTTGAAACGCGTGCCCTGTCCGGCTTGGCACTGGGCAGGCCGCGCGACCACGGCCTGCTGCTCGGCTTCGCGGCCTGGCGCGAGAGCGAGATCACCGCGGCGGTGGGAACAATGGCGTCGTGCTTCTAGCGCAGTCGCGCTAATCCACGGCCTTGGTCACGATGCGGATTTCCGACGTCAGCGTCCGGTGCACCGGGCACTTGTCGGCGATCTCCATCAATTTCTTGCGCTGCTCGGCATCGAGCGCGCCGTCCATCGCGATGTCGCGCTCGATCTGGTCGAGCATGCCATCGCGCGTCTCGCATTCCGCGCAGTCTTTTGCATAGATCTTGGAATGCTTCAGTGAGACGGTGACACGATCGAGCGGCAGCGACTTGCGGTCGGCATAGAGGCGCATGGTCATCGAGGTACAGGCCCCGAGGCCAGCGAGCAGGAGATCGTAAGGACCAGGGCCGGCATCCTCGCCGCCGGCGGCGACCGGCTCGTCCGCGACGAGCTGATGCGGACCGACGGAGATGGTCTGGTTGAACTTGCTCTTGCGGGTCTCCTGCACCACGACCCGGCGCGGCGCCTCGGGGAGATCCATCGCCTTCGCAGGTTTGGCCGCGTCGATGTACCGGCTCGCCCAGGCCGCGATCACGTCGGCTGCATAGAGCGCGTCGGCCGGCTTGGTCAGGAGATGATCGGCATGGTCGAGCGAGACGAAGCTCTTGGGATGCCTGGCGGAGACGAAGAGCTTCGTCGCATTGTCGATACCGACGGTATCGTCGACCGGAGAATGCATCACCAACAGCGCCTTGTGCAGGCCGGCGACGTCTTTCATCAGCTCGTGCTCGGCGATGTCGTCGAGGAATTCGCGCTTGATCCGGAACGGGCGTCCCGCAAGCGAGACTTCGACCTCACCTTGCGTGCGAATGTCGCCGAGATGCTCTTTGAAAAGGCCGGTGACGTGGGCGGGATCGGATGGTGCTGCAATGGTCACAACCGCCTTGGCTTCCGGGATTCGTCCTGCTGCCGCAAGGATCGCGGCGCCGCCGAGGCTGTGACCGATCAGAATCGACGGCGCCTTGCGGACGCTACGCAGATGATCGGCGGCGCGCACGAGATCGGCAACGTTGGAGGAAAACGTCGAATTGGCAAAATCCCCCTCGCTGGAGCCGAGCCCGGTGAAGTCGAAGCGCAGCACCGCGATGCCCTTGGCGGCCAGCGCGACCGAGATGCGTTTGGCGGCCAGCGTGTCCTTGCCGCAGGTGAAGCAATGCGCGAACAGCGCGAAGGCCCCGGGCTCGCCGTCGGGTAGCTCCAGCGCGGCCGAAAGCTGATGGCCGCCTTCGCCGGTGAATTGAAAGCGCTCTGTCGGCATGGGTTTCCCCCGTTCCTTGCTGAACCTAGTCGCCCGAATAGCGTTGCTCTGCCCAGGGATCGCCGCGGTTATGGTAGCCACGGACTTCCCAGAAGCCCGGCGCGTCCTCGGTCAGGAATTCGATCGACTGAACCCATTTGGCGCTCTTCCAGAAATACAGATGCGGCACGACCAGCCGTACCGGGCCGCCATGTTCGGCCGACAATGGCTCACCGGACCAGCTATGGGCGAGCAATGCGTCCTCGGCGGCAAAGTCGTCCAGCGCGAGGTTGGTGGTGTAGCCATCATGGGAATGCAACACGACGAAGCGCGCGTCCGGGCGCGGCTGGCAGGCCGCGAGCAGCTCGCGCGTGGCGAGCCCCTCCCACTCATTGTCGTAGCGCGACCAGGTGGTGACGCAGTGGATGTCGGAGATGAACTGCGCCCGCTTCTGGGCGGCGAACTCGGCAAAGGTCCAGAACACGGGGTTCTCGATCGCGCCGTAGACGTCGAGCCGCCAGCGCTCGCGCGAAATCGGCGGCTCCGAGATCGAGCACTGGCCAGTCCTTTGTCTGGTGCTGGCCGGGCGGCAGGCGCTGATCTTCCGGGCGCGTGATCTTGCCTGTCAAAAAGCGGCCCTCGCGCGCCCATTTTTCCTTGGTGCGCGTCAGCTTGCTGTCGGGCGGCTCGTTGTCTTCGGCCATCGGCTACTCGTGGCGGTGCATCGCGGAGGCATGCTTGGTGTCGCGCATGGTAGATGCTCAGCGACAGGCAGATGATACCAGCGAGATAATAGTAGAACCACTCCTCATGCCCGATGGTCTTGAAATAGAGCGCGATCGCCGGCGCCGTGCCGCCGAACATCGAGACGGTGATCGCACAGGGCAGCCCGACGCAGAGGTTGCCGATCGAGCCGATGAAGATCGCCTTGATCCGCGCTGGGCGCTGGCGATATCAAAATGCTCAGAGGCCGGTTTGATTGCTTGCTCAGTCAAGTCCGGCCTCTCCGTATCACTGTTTGGAGAGGTCTACATCGCCTTTCCAAGCAAAAATGGCAACTGGCGGGGGCCTCTGACGGTTCCTTGGGACCAGGTCACCGTGCCTGCCGGATCGAGGGCGAAGTCCGGAATGCGCTTCAGCCATTCCTCGAGCGCAACCTGCATCTCCATGCGCGCAAGGTTCGAGCCGACGCAGCGGTGGATGCCGAGGCCGAAGGCGGCGTGGCGGTTCTCGCGGCGGTCAATCACGACCTTATCAGCATCCGGAAACATTTTCGGATCCCGGTTGGCGGCCGGAAAGGACAGCAGCACCATGTTGCCTGCCTTGACCGGGCAGCCTGACACCGTGGTCTCCTTGACCACTTCGCGCGCCATCGTCACCGGCGAATAGGCGCGCAGCAGCTCCTCCACCGCGGTCGGGATCAGCTCGGGCTCGGCAACCAGGCGCTCGCGGTCGGCGGGCGTCCGGGCAAGGTGCCAGAGCGAGGAGCCGATCGCGCTCCAGGTGGTGTCGATGCCGGCAATCAGGAGCAGGCGCAACGAGCCCAGCACATGCGAATCCTCGAGCGGATTGCCGTCCTTGTCCCTGGCATTCATCAGGTAGGAAATCAGATCGTCGGTTGGCTTGTTCTTGCGCGCTTCGATATGGGCGCTGAAATAGGCGCTCATCTCGTGCACCGCCTGGAGCAACGTGTTTTCGTCCTTGATGCCAAGTTCCAGGATCATGTGGATCCATCGGATGAAGAGATCGCTGTCCGTCTCGGGGATGCCGAGCATGTGTGCGATCGCGCGAACCGGAATGTGCTTGGTGTAGCGCTCTGCCGCGTCAAGTCGGCCTTCAGTGATGAAGCCGTCGATCAACTCGTTGCAGATCGCGCGCACCCGCGGCTCCAGCTTCTTCATCGCGTCCGGCGTGAACGGCGGCAGCAGCAATTGCTTGGCTGGCTTGTGCACCGGCGGATCGGACGTGATCGGCGGGGCGGAGTTTCTGCTGGTGATCTCCGGCCGAACGTCCCGGACGATGATGCGGCGCGAGGAGAAATGCTCGCTGTCGTTGGCGATCTCGCGCACTGCCTCATAGGTCGTCGGCATGTAACAGCCGAGGAAGCGTTCGGTATGCACGACCGGGCTTGCGGCGCGCAGCTCGTCCCAAATCGGGAAGGGATCTTCCGTCCATTGCGGATCGGTGTGGTCGAAATCATGGACCCAGTCGGTCACGGGCGGATGGGCGGTGGGCTGGCTGATGTCGGACATCTCGAAATCCCTTGAAATCCCTTGGGGGCTCGTGGTCGCGGAAGGCACGCGGGCAGAAGCGGGCGCGCTACTCCTCGATCACGTCGATCGCGATTTCCGGGCAATTGGACTTGGCGAGCCAGGCCTTGTCTTCGAGGCCGGGCGGGACCGTGCCGTCGCCGGCTTCGTGGGCGTTGCCGTATTCGTCCAGCTCGAACAGCTCCGGCGCCAGCGCCTTGCAGCGCGCGTGCCCCTGGCATTTGTTGGGATCAACGTGAACCCTCAGTCGCTCTGTCATGGCGGCTTCCTCGATGGTGTGCACTCCGGCCCGAAGGCGGCGCGCGCTCCCATTTGAGTTTTTGTTCAAGTTATAGGCTATTACATTCGCGGCAGGCTTCCCCTGTCAAGCGCAAACTTATAGGCTCTGCGCAACATGCGTTCACAACTTGCCCGCAAGCCCGAGAATACCTACCACCACGGCGATCTCCGCGACGCCTTGATCAAGGCCGCGCTGCGCGAAGCCGAGCAGGGCGGGACGGAGGCGATCAGCATCAAGGCGCTGGCAAAGCAGCTGGGTGTTTCGCAGCCGGCGCCCTACCGGCATTTCGCCGATCGCGAGGCGCTGCTTGCGGCGGTGACGGCGGAGGCGTTCCGGCAGCTCAACGGGATATTGCGGGCGGCGATGGCAAAGCCGTCGAAGCGGTCGAAGCTGTCGCTGCTGGCGCAGGCGACGCTGGATTTCGGCTTACGCCGCAATGGCATCTACCGCTTGATGTTCGCCTCGCGCACGGTGTCGTGTGCGGCGAAAGGCAGCGAGCTGCACGAAGCGACCCGCGAAACCTTTGCGCTCGTGGTCGACGCATTGGAAGCCCCGGCCGTTGATTATCTGCGCGAGCGGCAGGCGCTCAAGATCTGGGCGGCGGTGCACGGCGTGGTGATGCTGGCTGAGCAGGGACTGTTCACCGGCGAGGCGGCCCATGCCACGCGCGAAGACCTGGTCGAGGATTTTGTCAGTGAAACCAAGGCCGCGCTTGCGGCGGCGATCAAAGGCGCGCGGCGCCGGAAACAGGCTGGCGCTTAAGCCCTCGCCGCCAACAGCTTCATCAGCTTCTCGACGGCGCTGTCGGGCGTGGTCACGACAGGGCGGCCGGTGGCTTCTGCCACGAGAGGCGCGGTTGCCGCGATGCTGAACTGCGCGAGCGCGACGACGTCGCAATCGCGCAAATCGCGTGCGGCTTCCACGATCAGCCGGTCATGCGTAGCGCGGTCGCCACGGTCGAGCGCGGCCAGCGCGCCTTCGGCGAGTTTCGGCACGATCTGGACGGAGGCCGGAAATTCCGGCGGCATCGAAGCCAGCGTCGGCGGGAAGGTCGAGAGCAGGCCGATCCGCCGGCCCATCGTCATCGCGCGCTCGATCATGGCTTCGTTCGGCTTGAGCACCGGCATCGGCGCATGTGCGCGCGCAACCGCCTCGATGCAGGAACCGAAGGCCGAGCAGGTGAACAGGATCGCGTCCGCGCCTGTCGCCGCGGCGTAGTGGCCGAGCGCAAGAAAGCGTTCGGTCATGGCATCGTTGAGCTTGCCGTCACGCGCCAGATCCGACGACAGGCTGTCGTCGAGCAGGTTCATCAGCCGCGCTTCCGGCCACACCTTCGCGAACGCAGCTTCGATCGGGGCGATGGAATGCTTGAGGGCGTGGATCAGCGCGATGCGAGGAGACTTCGTCATTGAACGTTACCTGATGGAAGGTCGCGAGCCCCGGACGCAACGCGTCCGGGACACGCAAAACGTTTACTTGAACGGCACCGCGTACATCAAGCCGCCCTTGCTCCAGAGACCGTTGAGGCCGCGCTCGAGCTTGAGCGGGCTCGCCTTGCCGACATTGCGCTCGTAGATCTCGCCGTAATTGCCGGTGGCCTTGATGGCCGTGACCAGCCATTTGTTGTCGAGCCCGAGCCGCGAGCCGAGATCGCCGGAGGCACCGAGCAGGCGTTGGATCGCGGGCGTCTGCGACTTCGCCATCTCATCGACATTGCCTTGTGTGACGCCGAGCTCTTCGGCCTCGATCAAGCCGTAGTGCAGCCAGGTGATGATGTCGCTCCAGACCTCGTCGCCATTGCGGGTGAAGGGGCCGAGCGGCTCCTTGCTGATGGTCTGCGGCAGCACGACGTAGTCGGCCGCGTTCGGCGCCGCGGTCGTCACGGCGCCAGCAAGCGCGGAAGCGTCCTGGGTCATGGCATCGCAGCGGCCGCCGAAGAAGGTCTGGTACATGGTGTCGACGCGGTCGAACACCAACGGCTTCCAATCGATGCCGTTGGCGCGGCCGTAATCGCCGAGCGTGACCTCATGCGTGGTACCCTGCGCGACGCAGACGGTGGCGCCCTTGAGGTCCTTGATCTCCTTCACGCCGAGGTCTTTCTTCACGACAAAGCCCTGACCGTCGTAGAAGTTGATTGGACCTTGCCGCAGGCCCAGCGTGACACCGCGCAGATAGGTCTGCGTCGAGTTGCGATAGAGCACGTCGATCTCGCCGGACTGGAGCGCGGTGAAGCGGTTCTGCGCGGTCAGCGAGACGTAACGCACCTTGCTGGCATCGCCGAGCACGCCGGCGGCGAGCGCGCGGCAATAATCGACGTCGAGACCCTTGTAGTTGCCTTGCGAATCCGGTGCGGAGAAGCCGGCGAAACCGGCGCTGACGCCGCATATCAGCGTGCCGCGGCTTTTCACCGTGTCGAGCGTTGCCGCCGACGCCACCACCGTCGACGCCGCGAGCACGCCGGCTATGATAACCACTTTCCTCATCATGCTTTTCTCCCCTCAGTGATTGACACGACGCAATACGCTGTCGACGGCCGTGCCGAGCTTGTCGACGATCAGATCGATCTCCTCCGCGGAGGTGATATAGGGCGGCGCCAGCAGCACGTGGTCGCCACGGATGCCGTCTGCGGTGCCGCCGCCGGGATAGCAGCCGAGGCCGTTGGCGAAGGCCTCCGCCTTGATCTTCTGATTCAGCTTCAGCGCGGGATCAAACGAGGTTCGGCTGGCGCGATCGGCGACGAGCTCGATCGCCCAGAACAGGCCGCGGCCCCTGATGTCGCCGATATGGCGGTGATTGCCGAAGCGCTCGGTGAGCCGCTGCTCGAGCTGCTTGCCGCGCTCCTTGACCCGGTCGAGCAGGCCCTCCTCGCGGATCACGTCCTGCACCGCGAGCGCGGCGGCGCAAGCGAGAGGGTGCGCCAGATACGTGTGGCCGTGCAGGAAGGCGCCCGAACCTGAGCGGATTGTGTCGATGATCCTGCCGCTCGCGAGCATTGCACCGATCGGCTGGTAGCCGCCGCCGAGACCCTTGGCGATCGCCTGGATGTCGGGTGCCACGCCTTCCTGCTCCCAGGCGTGCGTGGTGCCGGTGCGGCCCATGCCGCTCATGACCTCGTCGAGAATGAGCAGCGCGCCGTGTCGGTCGCAGATCTCGCGCACCGCCCTGAAGTAGCCGTCCGGCGCCGTGACGGCACCTGCGGTGGCGCCGACGACGGGCTCTGCGAGGAACGCGGCGACGGTGTCGGGGCCAAGCCGCTGAAACTCGGCTTCGAGTTCGGCGGCGAGCCGCGCCACGAACTGCGCGTCCGATTCACCATCGTGCTTCTCGTGATAGGCGAAGGCCGGGGTCACATGGCTGAAGGCGTCGGAGAGCAGCGGCGCATAGGGCGCACGCCGCCAGGCATTGCCGCCGGCGGCCAGTGCGCCAAGCGTGTTGCCGTGATAGCTCTGGCGCCGAGCGATGAAATGCTGCCGCTGCGGCTCGCCGCGTTCGATGAAAAATTGCCGCGCGAGCTTGATGCTGGCCTCGATCGCTTCCGATCCGCCGCTGACGAAATAGGCGTAGGCGAGGCCACCGGGCTCGTGGCCGACCAGCGTCTCGGCAAGCGCCTCCGCCGGCTCCGACGAGAAGAAGGCTGTGTGGGCATAAGCGAGGGTCGAAGCCTGCTTCGTGATCGCTGCGATCACGCGTGGATGCTGGTGGCCAAGGCAAGAGACCGCCGCGCCGCCGGAGGCGTCGATCACGCGGCGTCCGTCCTCGGCAAAGAGATAGACGCCTTCGCCGCCGATTGCCTTGGGCGGCGTTTCGCGCAGCGAGCGATGCAGCACGCGGCTGGTGCGGGCGGCCATGGGTCAACCTTTCTCTGATACGTAAGTTGAAGCCGCGGCCAGCCGGGCCTCGGTATTCTCCAGGCGCTTTTTCGCGGCCGTGCCGCCGAGCGAAAACGTCACGGCGGCGAGCGATTGCGCGATCGCGATGGCGCCGGTGAGGCTCGGGAAAAAGCCGGGAGAGGAGGCCGCCTCGAACAGCAGCACGTGGTCGGCACCTTCAGCCATCGGCGCCGATGGGCTATCGGCGATCGCGATCAGGGCCGCGCCGGCGCGATAGGCGGCCTGCGCGACCCGGACGCTCGCGTGGGTGTAGGGCATGAAGCCGATGACGATGACGGCCTCGCCGGGCCGGAACGCGCCCATATCGAGATCGTCGGGGCCGGACGCGCCGACGAGCTGCACCTGTTCGGGACGAAACAGCCGGAGCTCGTAGTTCAGCAATTCCGCGACGCTGCGGCAGCTTCGGTAGCCGGTGATCCAGATCCGCTTGGCGTGGTGGAGTGCGCGCGCCGCCTCCGCGATCGGCCGGGCCGGGATGCGCGGAAGGCCGGCGGCCTCGGCCTCCAGCTTGTCGGTGATGAGCGCGACATCGGCGTTCGGGCCGTGGCGGCGGCCCTTGGCGCGGCCGGAGAAAGGCGCTAGCTGCGAGGGCCGCCGCGCCTCCGTCAACGCCGCGCGCAATTCATCCCAACCCGAATAGCCGATCGCCTTGGCAAGCCGCGTGAACGCGGCGGGATCGGCGCCGGCAACCGCTGCGAGATCGCGCATCGAACGCGTGGTGGCGTCGTAATCGTTGGCTGCAACGAAACGCCCGACCTCCTGCAACCGCATCGGAAGCGATGGCAATGCAATGCGCAGTTCGCTCAGTGGCGAGGATTTCGCGGGCTCGGCCATGAAACATTTGTTGCACGAAGCTGAGTTTGGTGCAACAGTTGACGTGCGCTGCCGGAAATCGCCGTCTTGAGAAGGATTTTTGTGCTGTGACGTCAGACGGTCCGAGACCGCCGCCGCGCCGTCGCTTCTTCGGCGCCTTCGGGCAGCGCGAGCTGAAAGGCCTGTTCTGGCAGGTTCTGGTGGTGGGGATCGTAGTCGCGGTCATCGTGTTCCTCTGGTCCAACACCGTCACCAATCTCTCCGTGCGCCGCATCACGACCGGTTTTGCCTTCCTTGGCCGTGAGGCCGGCATGCCCATCGCCGACAGCCTGCTCGCCTACAATCCGAGGGACTCATATCTCTGGGCCTTTGTCGTTGGCATCGCCAATACCCTGCGCGTCGCCGTGATCGGAATCGTGCTTGCAACGATCCTGGGCACGGTGATCGGCATCTCGCGGCTGTCGGCCAATTGGCTGCTGTCGCGGCTCGCCGCGGTGTATGTCGAGACGCTCCGCGACATCCCGCTGCTGCTCCAGCTCCTGTTCTGGTACGTGCTGATGCAGGCGCTCCCGGCCGCGCGCGCGGCATGGCGGCCGATTGAGGGCGTGTTCCTGTCCAATCGCGGGTTGATCCTGCCGGCGATTCCCATCGGGACGCCGCAGCTTTGGGTGCTCGGCACCGCAGTGCTCGGACTTGTCGTGTTCTATGTGATCCGGCGGCGGCTCATCGCGCAGCAAATGCGCGACGGCAAGCCGCGGCCGGCCTGGCCTTTTGCACTCGGCTTGCTCGTTGTGCTGCCTGCGGCGGTGTCCGTGCTGCTGGGCGTGGCCTGGACGATCGAATGGCCTGAGTTGCGCGGCTTCAACTTCGTCGGCGGACTGACGCTCGCGCCGGAATATTTCGCGCTGCTGATCGCGCTCGTCACCTACACCTCGGCCTTCATCGCCGAGATTGTGCGCAGCGGCATCCAGTCGGTGCCGCGCGGCCAGTGGGATGCCGCCAACGCGCTGGGACTGCGCCGCAGCTTCATGCTGCGGCAGATCATCCTGCCACAGGCGCTACGCGTCATCGTGCCGCCAATGACGAGCCAGTACCTCAACCTGACCAAGAACTCTTCGCTCGCGGTGGCGATCGGCTATCAGGACGTGGTCTCGATCGCCAATACGACATTGAACCAGACCGGGCAGGCGATCGAGGCCATTGCCTTGATCATGGCGGTGTTTCTCACCATCAGCCTCGGCATCAGCTTTTTCATGAACTGGTACAATTCGCGCATCGCGCTGGTGGAGCGCTGACCATGACGGCGATCGCCGACATTCCGGAAGCACCGCGCGCCGTCCGCCGCCCGCAGATTGGTAACCCGGTGCTGCGCTGGCTGCGCACCAATCTGTTCTCGTCGATCCCGAACGGCATCCTCTCGGTCGTGTTGCTGGCGGTGCTTGCAAAGGGCCTCTTCAGCTTCGTGCAATGGGGTATCGCCAATGCGGTCTGGGTCACCCCGGCGAACGATTCCAGCGCCTGCCGCGCGGTACGCGGCCTCGGTGCATGCTGGGCAATCATCCCCGAAAAATACCGCTTCATCCTGTTTGGCACCTATCCGTTCGACGAGCAGTGGCGGCCGGCACTGGCGGTGCTGCTGTTCATCGCCCTGTTCTATCTCTCCAGCCGCCGCGCCTTATGGCGGCGCGAACTGGCCTATCTCTGGATCGGAGCGCTCGCGCTGATCAGTATGCTGATGTGGGGTGGCATACTCGGTCTGTCGTTCGTCTCGCAGGACCGTTGGGGTGGTTTACCGGTGACGCTGATCCTGGCGACCTTTGGTCTGGCCTTCGGCTTCCCGCTCGGCATCCTCGTCGCACTAGGCCGGCGCTCAAAACTGCCGGCGATCCGCTCGCTCAGCGTGCTCTATGTCGAGCTGATCCGCGGCGTGCCGCTGGTCAGTCTGCTGTTCATGGCGAGCGTGATGTTTCCGCTGTTCATGCCGAACGGATTCAACATCGACAAGCTCTTGCGCGCGCAGGTCGCGATCATCCTGTTCGCGGGTGCCTATCTTGCCGAAGTCATCCGCGGCGGCCTCCAGGCCGTGCCCCGCGGGCAATACGAGGCCGCCGAGGCGCTCGGCCTGTCCTACTGGCGCAAGAACCGGCTGATCGTCCTGCCGCAGGCGATCCGTCACGTCATCCCGCCGCTGGTCAACACCTTCATCGCCTTCTTCAAGGACACCAGCCTCGTTCTGATCATCGGTATCTTCGACCTGCTCACCACGGCCAAGACCGCGATCATCGATCCGGCGTGGCAGCAATTCTCCGTCGAAGTCTACATCTTCGTCGCCGTGATCTATTTTGTCTTCTGCTTCGCGATGTCGCGGTATAGCCGGAGCCTGGAGGCGACGAGCGGAAGGTGAAGGCCGCGCGTGTTCCGGACAAGGTGCGGCGCAAAGCGCTGCACCGCAGAGCCGGGACCCAGAGATACACGGGAAGTCCTGGAGACTTGGGCCCCGGCTCTGCAGCGCACCGCCGAAGAGGCGCTGCGCCGCGTGCGGGGCACGAGAGCGGGAACCTAGTTCTTCACCCGCGGATCAATCGGCGTCGTGCCACGCACGCCCAAAATATCCTCCAGCGTCTTCGCGCCGGCGATCACCTGCGCATCCGCGCGCGGAGCCCCGACGACCTGCAGGCCGACCGGAAGTCCCGATGCGGTGAAGCCGCACGGCAACGACAGCGCGGGACAGCAGGCGAGCGTGATGGCATAGACGATGCCGAGCCACTCGACGTAATTGTCGAACTTCTTGCCGACGCATTCGGCGACATAACGGTGCTCGATCGGGAAGGGCGGCACGATCGTGGTCGGTACCAGCAGCAGATCGTAGCGCTTGAAGAACTCGATCGCACGCGCTGTCATGCCGACGCGCTGCGCCTCGGCGCGTTCGAGCTGCTCGGTCGTGAGCTTGAGGCCTTCCTCGATGTTCCAGATCACCTCGGGCTTGAGCAGGTCGCGCTTGGTGCGCAGCAGCTGCGCCTTGCTGATCGCGAAGTCGAACGCGCGCAGCACGTGGAAGCACTCATGCGCATCGCGCCAATCCGGATGCGCCTCCTCGACGATGGCGCCGGCTTCGGCAAAGCGTTCCGCCGCTTTCCGCGTGATCGCTTTGACTTCGGGATCGACCGGTGTGATGCCGAGATCCGCCGAATAGGCGATGCGCTTCGGTTTGCTGCCTGACTGCGCCGCCGAGAGAAACGACGTCAAGGGCGTCGGCAGCGACAGCGGGTCGGCGGCATAGTCGCCGCTCATGGCGTCGAGCAGCAGCGCGAGATCCTCGACGTTGCGTGCCATCGGACCGACGACGCCGAGGTTACGATCGATGGCCGCTTTCGGCGTGTGCGCGACGCGGCCGATGCTCGGCCGCATGCCCACGACGCCGCAGAAAGCTGCCGGACTGCGCAGACTGCCGCCCATGTCGGAGCCTTGCGCGAGCCAGGCCATGCCGGTGGCGAGCGCAACGGCCGCGCCGCCTGACGAGCCGGCTGCCGATTTGGACGTATCCCAGGGATTGAGGGTTGCACCGAACACCTCGTTGAAGGTGTTGGCGCCCGCACCGAATTCCGGCGTGTTCGACTTGGCATAGACGACCGCGCCGTTGGCCTCGAGATTTTCGACCAGGATGTCGGACGTCGCCGGGATGTTGTCCTTGAAGATCGGCGAGCCCTGTGTGTTCAGCACACCTGCAACATCGGTCAGATCCTTGATCGGCACCGGCAGGCCTGCGAGCAATCCGCGCGCACCGGCCGGCTTCCGCATCAGCGCCTTTGCGCTATCCCGCGCGCGATCGAAGCACAGCGTCGGCAGCGCGTTGACCTTGCCATCGACTTCGGTGATGCGCTTCTCCAGCACATCCAAGAGCTCCAGCGGCGAGACGTCGCCGGAGCGCAGCTTGTCGACGACGGCGCAAGCGGATTCGCGGATCAGGTCCTGAGACAACTATTCTACTCCTGTGCTTATTTTAGGCGTTATTGCGAGGAGCGAAGCGACGAAACAATCCAGACTTTTGCCGCAGATACATTCCTGGATTGCTTCCGCCTTCGCTAAAGCTTCGGCGGACAAGTCGCTGCGCTCGCAATGACGAGGATAAAGTTAACCCCATCCTGCGCTGATTCCGCCATCCACCGTATAGATGACCCCCGACGTATAGCCTGCGCGATCCGACGCCAGGAACGCCATGAGATCGCCGATCTCGCGCGCATGCGCAGGCCTGCCGAGCGGCAGGCTCTTCTGGAATTCCTTGTAGCGGCTCTCGTCGCCGAACTGGTGGTTTGCCCGCGTCTTCAGCAGGGTGACGTGACGGTCAGTGCCAACCGGGCCGGGATTGATGCCGACCAGACGGATGTTGTCGGCGAGGCTCTTGCCCCCGAGCGCGCGGGTGAAGGCCATCAGCGCGGCATTGCCGGCGCTGCCGCAGATGTAGTTGGCGTCGAATTTCTCGCCGGCGGCGCCGATGTCGTTGACGATCACGCCGCCGCCCTTCGCCTTCATCTGCGCATAGATCATGCGCGTGAGGTTGATGTAGCCGAACACTTTCAATTCCCAGGCGTGCCGCCAGGTGGCCTCGTCGATCTTGTCAATGGAGCCGCCGGGAATGTCGCCGGCATTGTTGACGAGCACGTCGATGTCGGCGGCTTCCTTGGCGAGCCGCGTCAAATCCTCGCTCCTGCGCAAATCCACAATGCTCGTGGCGGCATCGATCTGGTGCGCCGAGCGCAAGCGCTCGGCCAAAGCCTTGAGCTGATCGCCATTGCGGGCGGCGAGGAGGAGATGGCAGCCTTCCTCGGCAAAGGCCTCGGCGGCGGCTGCGCCGATACCCTTGGACGCGCCCGTGATCAGGACGCGCTTGCCACGCAGGTGCAGATCCATGGGAGTTACTCGCAGGAGAGGAACGGGAATAAAATCAGTAGGCGGTCGGCCGCGCCATGGTCAACATTGCAGTGCAGCGTTGCACTGCCGTCGCGTTTGGTCCATTGCAGTGCGGTCAAAAAGACGGCGGCTGCCGGACCAATCAAGGACGTTCTCGATGAGCAAGAAACAATACCGGATCGCGGTCATTCCCGGCGACGGAATCGGCAAGGAAGTGATGCCCGAGGGCCTGCGCGTTCTGGAGACCGCGGCGAAGAAGCACGGCGTGTCCCTTCATTTCGATCATTTCGACTTCTCGTCGTGGGACTATTACGAGAAGCACGGCCAGATGATGCCGGACGATTGGAAGGATCAGATCGGCAAGCACGATGCGATCTATTTCGGCGCGGTCGGCTGGCCGGCCAAGATTCCGGATCACGTCTCGCTCTGGGGATCGCTGATCAAATTCCGCCGCGAGTTCGATCAGTACGTGAATTTGCGCCCGGTGCGGCTGATGCCGGGCGTGCCGTCGCCGCTGGCCAACCGCAAGCCCGGCGACATTGATTTCTGGGTGGTGCGCGAGAACACCGAAGGCGAATATTCCTCCGTCGGCGGCCGCATGTTCCCGGACACCGACCGTGAATTCGTGACGCAGCAGACGGTGATGACCCGCATCGGCGTCGATCGCATCCTGAAGTTCGCATTCGAGCTCGCGCAGTCGCGGCCGAAGAAGCACCTGACCTCGGCCACCAAGTCGAACGGCATCTCCATCACCATGCCCTATTGGGACGAGCGCGTGGAGGCGATGGCGAAGAAGTATCCAAGCGTGAAGTGGGACAAGTATCACATCGACATCCTGACCGCGAACTTCGTGCTGCATCCGGATTGGTTCGACGTCGTCGTCGGCTCCAATTTGTTCGGTGACATCCTGTCGGATCTCGGCCCGGCCTGCACCGGCACCATCGGCATCGCGCCGTCAGGCAACATCAACCCCGAGGGCAATTTCCCGTCGGTGTTCGAGCCGGTGCACGGCTCGGCGCCCGACATCGCGGGGCAAGGCATCGCCAATCCGATCGGAGCAATCTGGTCCGGCGCGATGATGCTCGAGCATCTCGGCGAGAAGGAAGCCGGCAAGTCGATCGTCGATGCGATCGAGCGCACGCTGGCAGAGCGCACGCTCCGCACCAAGGATCTCGGCGGCAATGCCGACACTACGGCTTGCGGCAAGGCGGTCGCGGATATGGTGGATTAGAGCGCTGCTTTCCCTCCCCCCTTGTGGGGGAGGGTGGCTTCGATGCGAAGCATCGAAGACGGGTGAGGGGTTGTCTCCGCGGAGACAGACCTCTCAATTGTGCATTTCCCTTCGCGGACAGAACCCCTCATCCGGCGCTTCGCGCCACCTTCTCCCACAAGGGGAGAAGGGAAGAGCACCGTGCTCCGCCTCACTACCCCGCGATCTTCTCGATCGCCGCCTGATCCAGCCCGAACTTCTTTCCGGCCTCCAGAATCTCCTGCCAGGTGGTCGGATCGACAGGGATGCCTTCCGCGAGCCGCTTCTTCTTCGTCGCGCGCTCGGGCTCACCCGCGATCTTCACCTTGTCGACGCCTGGGGCCGGAGGTGAGCCGGTGTGCCAGGCGACGAAGCTCTCGACTTCGCGCGCGAGATTCTCCGCGGTGCCGAGCTTGCCGGGGTCGATGATGATCGAGAGCATGCCGTTGAGGACGTTGTGCTTGCCATCGGACGGACCCTTGACCACCTGCCCGCCGGAGAGCGCGCCGCCGAGGATTTCGCAAACCAGCGCGAGCCCTGAACCCTTGTGCTCGCCGAACGGCAGGATGGCGCCGTATGGCGGGATCACGGTGTAGCGCGGGTTGGTGGTCGGCTTGCCCTCATTGTCGATGATCGTGCCGGGCTCCAGCTCGACGCCCTTGTTGTGGGCGACGCGGGTCTTGCCCTGCGCGATCCTGCTGGTGGCGAAGTCGAGCACGATGGGGTCCTTGCCCGCGCGCGGGATGCCGACGCAGAACGGGTTGGTGCCGTGGCGCGCATCGCTGCCGCCCCAGGGCGCCACGATGGGACGCGAGATCACGTTGACGAAGTGGATCGAGACCAGCCCATGGTCGATGCACTGCTCGGCCCAGTGGCCGATGCGGCCGATATGGTGCGAGTTTGAGAGGCCGACGAGACACACGCCGTTGCGCTTGGCGCGCTCGGCTGCCAGCTCCATCGCTTCATGGCCGATCACTTGGCCGTAGCCGGTGAGCCCGTCGAGGGTGAGAAGCGGACCGGTGTCGAGCACGACCTTGACGTGCTGGTTCACGGCGAGGCCGCCCGTGGTGACGCTCTGGACATAGCGCGGGATCATGCCGACGCCGTGCGAATCGTGTCCCTTGAGGTTGGCCTCGACCAGATTGGTGGACACGAGCTCGGCCTCGCGGTCCGTAGACCCGCCGGCCTTGACGATGGCGCTGATAGCTTCGATGAGCGGCTGTGCCTTGATGGTGCGGTAATCGGCCATTGTTGTTGCTCTTATTCCTTCACGATCCGGCGGCAGTGCTCCCATGCCGCGCCAATCAGGTTCTCGCTCGCCTCCGGGGTCCGGAACGCCGAATGCGCCGACAACGTCACGTTCGGCAGTTTTGTCAGCGGATGATCGCCGGGCAATGGCTCGATATTGAACACGTCGAGGCCGGCATGGCGGATGTGGCCCGACTTCAGGGCATCAATCATGGCGGCCTCGTCGACGACGGCGGCGCGGGCGGTGTTGATGAGGATGACGCCCGGCTTCATCTTCGCGATCATCTCGCGGGTGATCATGCCGCGCGTCTCGTCGTTGAGCAGCAGATGCAGCGATACGACGTCTGCTCTCGCCAACACCGTGTCGAGATCGGCGAATTCCACGCCCGGATAGCTCTTCGGCGAGCGGTTCCAGGCGATCACCTTCATGCCGCTGCCCAAGGCAATGCGCGCGACCTCCGCGGCAATACCGCCGAAGCCGATCAGGCCGAGCGTCTTGCCAGTGAGCTGCATGCCGTCTTCGCGGAGCCAGTTTCCGCCGCGCATCTCGCGGTCCATCATCGCGATGACGCGGGCCGAAGCCCACATCAGCGTGATCGCGCATTCCGCGACCGCCGTGTCGCCATAGCCCTTGATCAGGTGCACGGAGATGCCGAGCTCAGCGAGCTCCTCCGGGTTCATGTAGCTGCGCGCGCCGGTGCCGAGGAACACGACATGCTTCAACCCTGTGCACTTCTTTGCGACGTCGGTAGGCAGCGCGGTGTGGTCGACGATCGCGATCTCGGCGCCGTCGAGGATTTCAGGATATTGTTCGGGTTTGATGTCGGGATCCCTGTGGATCCGCACCTTGGGATCGCCGGGCTGCTCCAGCCGCTCCATGATTACGGCGAGAGCTTCATTGGCGTCGACGAAAACTCCGCGCATGGTTCTCTCCGGTCAGGATGCGACGCCGGCGATCGCCAGCACCGTGTGCATGAGGACGTTGGTGCCCGCGGCGCAATCGGGCTGCGTGGCGTCTTCCAGCTCGTTGTGGCTGATGCCGTCCTTGCAGGGCACGAACACCATTGCGGCCGGCATGATTGTGTTGAGATTGCAGGCGTCGTGGCCGGCGCCGGAGGTGATGCGGCGAGAGGAGTAGCCGAGCGTCTTCGCCGCGTTCTCGACTGCGGCAATCAATTTGGGATCGAAATGCGTCGGCGGCTTGCGCCAGACCAGGTCGATCTTCACCTCGACCTTGCGGCGTGCGGCGATCTCGGCAATCGCGCTGCGCAGATCGCGATCGAGCGCATCCATGATCGCGCCATCCGCACTGCGGCAATCCATCGTGAAGGCGATCTCGCCGGGAATGACGTTGCGCGAGGGGTTTGCGATCACGGCCTCGCCGATGGTACCGACGGCCTTCGGCCCGTACTTCCTCGCAATGGCCTCCATCGCCAGCACGATCTCGGACAGCGTCGCCAACGCGTCGCGCCGCAGCGGCATCGGCGTCGATCCGGCATGGCTCTCGAAGCCGGAAATCTTGCCGTCGTACCAAAGCACGCCCTGGCCGGAATCGACCACGCCGATGGTCTTGCCTTCGGCCTCCAGGATCGGGCCCTGCTCGATGTGCAATTCGACGAAGGAACCGAGCTTCTGGAACCCGACCGGCTTGTCGCCGCGATAACCGATGCCATCGAGCGCCTGGCCGACGGTGGTGCCATCAGCGTCCCTGCGCGACAAGATGTCATCGGTGGTGAAGTCGCCGACATAGGCAGCGGAGGCCATCATCGCGGGAGCGAAGCGCGAACCCTCTTCGTTGGTCCAGTTGACGACGCAGATCGGCGCCTCGGTTTCGATCCCGGCGTCGTTCAGCGTGCGGATCACTTCGAGCGCACCGAGCGTTCCCAGAATGCCGTCATACTTGCCGCCGGTCGGTTGCGTGTCGAGATGCGAGCCGATGCCGACGGGCGGCTTCGACATGTCGCGTCCCTTGCGCAGCCCGAACTGCGAGCCGAGCGCATCGGTGTGCACCTCCAAGCCGGCGTCCTCGCAGGCCTTGCGGAACCAGTCGCGTACCAGCTTGTCCTCCGCGCTCAGCGTCAGCCGCCGCACGCCGCCCTTGGCCGTCGCGCCGAACTGCGCGGTCTCGTGGATGGAGCCCCAGAGGCGGGCGGAATCGATTTGCAAATTGGTGGCGGCTCGGCTCATGCGGTCAGTCTCTCAATTGTCCGGCGCCTGTTTCAATGACGCGCCGGCGCGGGCGCGTCAACTGCGAGGCTGCTCTGCGCAATCTGACATGCAAGCTCTGCGACCCGCTCCACCGCCACGACATCGGGCGAGGCGAGCCAGCTCGCGGTGAATGTCAGCGGCGCGATTTTGAAATCGGTGTCGAGCAGTTGCAACCGCCCGTCTGCGAGCTCGTTCTCGACGATGGCGTCGGGGATCACGGCGATGCCGAGGCCCTCGACCGCCATGTGGATGACGGTCGCAAGCGAGGCGGAGGCGTGCAGCCGGATCGGAGGCAGCTCCGGCCGGTCGAACACTTCGCGCACGACCTCGTAGGGACGCGTCTTCCGCGGGAAGGTAATGATCGGAAACCGCGCGAGCTCAGCCCGCGTCACCGGTCCATCGCCGAGGCCGAGCGAGGGGCTGGCGAGAAAACCGATCGGATAGTCGGCGAGGACGCGATTGTGCACCCCGGAGGCCGAGAGCGGACCGACGACGAAGGCAAGCTCGATCTCCTGCGCAAGCAGGCGCGCGGTCAGGTTCGGCGTGATGTCGACCTCGATCTCCAGCGACAGGTTTGGGTAGACGTCGTTCATGCTCTTCACCAGCCGCGGCAGCCAAGTGTGCACGATGGTTTCGGCGACGCCGAGTCGCATCACGCCGCGCATCGCCGAGCGGTCGCCGATCTCGGCGATCATCGCGGCGCGCAGGCCGATCAGCTTCTCCGCATAGACCATCATCTGTCGGCCGCTCGGTGTCGGCGAGGCCACGCGGTGGTCGCGATTTAGGAGCTTCACCCCCATCTCGCGCTCGAGCTGGGCGATGCGCTGGGAGATCGCCGGCTGAGTCGTGTTGAGGCGTGCTGCGGCGCCGCGAAAGCTGCCGAGCTTCACAACCCAAAGGAACGTCTCGATCGATCTGAAGTCCAGCATTGGAAGGATTCCCGTCCGATAAATGAAATTTATCGATATTGATTAGAAAGGAAGATTAGACTTTATAGCACGCGTGGTGTTGGCTTGTCTTTGTCGAGTTTATAGGCAGGTCGATCCCATGACTGTTTTGGTGGCAGTGCAGCAAACTGAAACGCCCGACACGCTCCCGAGCCGCAAGGCGCGGCTTGCCTACCGCGAGGGGCTGGTCGCCTCCACCGCCGGCGTTGCCCCCGGCTTCGTCCAGGGCAATCTGGCAATCTTGCCGGCGGAATATGCCGGGGCGTTCCATCGCTTCTGCCAGCTCAATCCCAAGCCGTGCCCGATCATCGGCATGTCCGATGTGGGCAGTCCGCACATCCCGGCGCTGGGCGCCGATCTCGACATTCGCACCGACGTGCCGCGCTATCGCGTCTGGCGCGACGGCGAAGTCGTGGACGAGCCGACCGATGTCACCAAATACTGGCGCGACGATCTCGTGACCTTCGTGCTCGGCTGCTCGTTCTCGTTCGAAGAGGCGCTGCTCGACGAGGGCATGCCGATCCGCCACATCGAGCACAATGTGCGCGTGCCGATGTATCGCACCAACATCGCTTGCGGCGAGTCCGGTCCCTTCGCCGGTCCCATGGTGGTGTCGATGCGTCCGTTCAAGCCGGCGGATGCGATCCGTGCGGTGCAGATCACCTCGCGCTATCCGGCCGTGCACGGCGCGCCCGTGCATCTCGGCCATCCGCACCTGATCGGCATCAAGGACATCGCCAAGCCCGATTACGGCGATCCGGTGCCGGTCGCCGACGACGAGATCCCGGTGTTCTGGGCCTGCGGCGTGACACCGCAATCGGTCATCAACGCTGCCAAGCTGCCGTTTGCGATCACGCATTCGCCCGGCCTGATGCTGGTGACGGATCTCAAGAACAGGACCATGGCCGTGATTTAGTGGGCAGCGTTTGCTGCTTCTTCGAGCTTTACCGCATCCATCAATCGCTTCATTCGATCGGCTGAAATTCAGTAACAGGGGACTTTGCCATGACGATCACTCGCCGCGACGTATTGTTGGGAGCCACCGCTACGGCCGCGCTAGTGCCGCTGGCAGCGCGCGCACAGACTTCGGAAGTCGTGATCGGCGTGATCTATCCGTTCTCCGGCGGCAGCGCACAGCAGGGCGTCGACGCGCAGAAGGCCTATGAAACCGCGCTCGAGGTCATCAACAAGGACACCGATTTCGACCTGCCACTGGCGAAGGGCGAGGGCCTGCCGGGTCTCGGCGGCGCAAAGGTCCGCCTCGTTTTCGCCGACCACCAGGCCGATCCGCAGAAGGGCCGCGCCGAGGCCGAGCGCCTGATCACGCAGGAGAAGGTCTCCGCCATCATCGGCACCTATCAGAGCGCGGTCGCCGTCACCGTCAGCCAGATCTGCGAGCGCTACCAGATCCCGTTCGTCTCGGCCGACAACTCCTCGCCCAGCCTGCATCGCCGTGGCCTGAAATATTACTTCCGCGCCGCGCCGCATGACGAGATGTACTCGGCCGCCATGTTCGACTTCTTCGATGCCTTGAAGAAGAAGGGCACCAAGATCGAGACGCTATCGCTGTTCCACGAGGACACCATCTTCGGCACCGATTCCGGCAACGCCCAGGCCAAGATCGCCGGCGAGCGCGGCTACAAGATCGTCTCCGACATCAAGTATCGCGCCAACTCGCCCTCGCTCTCGGCCGAGGTGCAGCAGCTCAAGAGCGCCAACGCCGACGTGCTGATGCCCTCGAGCTACACCACTGATGGCATCTTGCTGGTGAAGACCATGGGCGAGCTTGGTTACAAGCCGAACGCGATCGTGGCGCAGGACGCCGGTTTCTCCGAGAAGGCGCTCTACGACGCTGTCGGCGACAAGCTGGAAGGCGTGATCTCGCGCGGCACCTTCTCGCTCGACCTCGCGCAGAAGCGTCCGATGGTTGGCAAGATCAACGAGATGTTCAAGACGCGGTCGGGCAAGGATTTCAACGACCTCACCTCGCGTCAGTTCATGGGCCTGATCATCCTCGCCGACGCCATCAGCCGCGCCAAGTCGACTGACGGCGAGAAGATCCGCGACGCGCTGGCCGCCACCGACATCCCGGGCGAGCAGACCATCATGCCCTGGAAGCGCGTCAAGTTCGACGAGATGGGCCAGAACAACGACGCCGACCCGGTGCTGCTGCAATATGTCGGCGGCAAGTTCGTCACCATCTTCCCGCCGCAGGCCGCGATTGCCGAGGCGATCTGGCCGATGAAGTGAGCGCTGCGGGAGCACAGATCGTAGCTCCCGCCCTCATCCTGAGGAGCGGGCGCAACCCGCGTCTCGAAGGACGAGGGCTGGGCCATCCTTCGAGACGCGCGCGGTGCGCGCTCCTCAGGATGAGGACGTAGTTCGGGGGACAGACTTTTGACAGCCCAAACCATTATCCAAAGTCTCGCGAGCGGCCTCCTCATGGGCCTGCTCTACGGACTGATCGCCGTCGGCCTCGCGCTGATCTTCGGCCTGATGGACGTCGTGAACTTCGCTCACGGGGAGTTCCTGATGATCGCGATGTATGTGAGCTTCTTCCTGTTCACGTTCTTCGCCATCGACCCCTTGCTGTCGGCGCCGCTCGTGGCCGCCGCGCTGTTCGTATTCGGAGCGGTCGTCTATCTGTTGATCGTGCGCTTCGCCATGCGGGCCAAGGCCAACGCGGGCATGGTGCAGATCTTCTCCACCTTTGGCCTCGCCATCGTGATGCGCGGCCTCGCGCAGTTCTTCTTCACGCCTGACTATCGCAGCGTTCCGCAGTCCTGGCTCGGCGGCAAGACGATCTCGATCGCCGGCGTCTTCCTGCCGGAGCCGCAGCTCATGGGTGCGCTGGTTTCGATCCTGGCCTTTGCTGGCCTCTACTTCTTCATCCATCGCACCGATTTCGGTCGCGCGCTGGAGGCCACCCGTGAAGATCCCGGCGCGGTGGCCCTCGTCGGCATCGACAAGAACCGCGTGTTCGCGCTCGGCTGGGGGCTTGGTGCCGCGCTGGTCGGCCTCGCCGGAGCGATCATGGCAAGCTTCTTCTATATCTATCCCGACGTCGGCGCGTCCTTTGCGCTGATCGCCTACGTCACGGTCGCGCTCGGCGGCTTCGGCAGCGTGTTCGGCGCGTTCGCCGGCGGGATCATCGTGGGCCTCGTCGAGGCCACCACCGCGCTGGTGCTGCCGCCGTCGCTGAAATCGGTCGGCATCTACGCCGTCTACCTGCTGGTCGTCTTCATCCGGCCGCGTGGCCTGTTCGGATCGATGTGATGGACAAGGATTTTGCCGCGCGGCGCCGCCGCGACCTCATCATCGCCGCGGTGCTGACCGCCCTGGCGGCGCTCGCTCCGCTGTTCATCAAGGACGTCTACGTCCAGAACATCCTGATCCTGACCTTGATGTATGCGGCGCTGTCGCAGAGCTGGAACATTCTCTCTGGCTATTGCGGGCAGATCTCGCTGGGACATGCGCTCTATTTCGGCATCGGCGCCTACACCACCGAACTCCTGTTCACTAAGTTCGGCGTGCTGCCATGGTTCGGTATGCTCGCCGGCGGCGCGGTCGCGGCCGCGATTGCGATGGGGCTCGGCTATCCCTTCTTTCGGTTGCGCGGCCATTACTTCGTGATCGCGACCATCGTTATCGCCGAGATCGGGCTGCTGTTGTTCCAGAATTGGGAATGGGCGGGGGCTGCGATGGGAATCACCATTCCGGTGCGCGGCGACAGCTGGCTGAAGTTCCAGTTCATGCGCAGCAAGCTGCCTTACTTTTATTTCGCGCTGGTGCTGTGCAGCCTCGCCTGGTTCGTCACCTGGTGGCTGGAGGACTCCAAATGGGGCTTCTGGTGGCGCGCGGTAAAGGACAATGCGGAAGCGGCCGAGAGCCTCGGTGTCGTCGTGTTCAACTCCAAGATGGGCGCGGCCGCCGTCTCCGCTTTCCTCGTCGCCATCGGCGGCGCCTTCTATGCCCAGTTTCTCGCCTATATCGATCCTGAAAGCGTGATGGGCTTCCAGTTCTCGCTGCTGATGGCGTTGCCCGCCGTGCTTGGCGGCATCGGCACCCTGTGGGGACCCGTGTTAGGGGCGGCCATCCTGATCCCGATGACGGAGCTGACGCGCTCCTATATCGGCGGCTCCGGCCGCGGCGTCGACCTCATTGTCTACGGCACGCTGATCGTGCTGATTTCGCTCGCCCTGCCGCAGGGTCTGGTGAGCCTGTTCTCTCGTGCGAAGCGGAAGGGAGCCACGCGATGACCCCGCTGCTTGAAACCCGCGGCGTCTGGCAGCGTTTCGGCGGCCTCGTCGCCAACAGCGACGTCTCGATCTCTGTGGGTCGCGGCGAGATCGTCGGCCTGATCGGCCCGAATGGTGCCGGCAAGTCGACGCTGTTCAATCTCATCGCCGGCGTGCTGCCGCCGACGCAAGGCTCGATCTGGTTCGACGGCGAGGATGTCACCAGCATGCCGGCCGCCGAGCGCTGCCAGCGCGGCATCGGGCGCACCTTCCAGGTCGTCAAGAGCTTCGAGACCATGACGGTGATCGACAACGTCATCGTCGGTGCGCTGGTGCGCAACACCGTGATGCGCGAGGCACGCCGCAAGGCGCATGAGGTGCTCGAATTCACCGGCCTTGCTGCGCGCGCCAACGTGCTCGCGAGCGACCTCGTGCCGGCCGAAAAGCGCCGCCTCGAAGTCGCGCGCGCGCTTGCGACTGAACCAAAGCTGCTGCTGCTCGACGAAGTCCTCACTGGTCTTACGCCGACCGAGGCGCAGACCGGTGTCGCGCTGGTGCGCAAGGTGCGTGACGCCGGCATCACCGTGCTGATGGTCGAGCACGTCATGGAGATCGTGATGCCGCTGGTCGATCGTGCCATCGTGCTCGACCTCGGCAAGGTGCTGGTCGAGGGCAAGCCCACTGAAATCGTCCGCGATCCCAAGGTGATCAGCGCATATCTGGGAGATCGTCATGCTGTCGGTGCGTGAAGTCACGACCGCCTATCAGGGCCTGGTCGCGATCTTCGCGGTCAGCATCGAAGTCGCCAAGGGCGAGATCGTCTGCGTCGCCGGCGCCAACGGCGCGGGCAAGTCGACGCTGCTGAAATCCATCGCCGGCGCCGAGCGCCCGCGCTCGGGCACGGTGACGTTCGACGGCAAGCGCCTCGACGGCATGGCGCAGCACCACATCACGGCGACCGGCATCGCCTATGTGCCGGAGAACCGCCGCTTGTTTCCGCGCCTCTCCGTGCGCGACAATCTGCGCCTCGGCAGCTATCTCTACCGCGGCGAGGCCGACCGCGAGAGCCCGCTCGATCTCGTGTTCCAGCTATTTCCGCGCCTCTCCGAACGCCTCGAGCAGCGCGCCGAGACGCTAAGCGGCGGCGAGCAGCAGATGCTCGCGATCGGCCGTGCGCTGATGACGCGCCCGCGGCTGTTGATGCTGGACGAGCCCTCGCAGGGCATCATGCCGAAGCTGGTCGACGAGATCTTCCAGGCCGTCAAGCGCATCCGCGATGCCGGTATGACCGTCTTGATCGTCGAGCAACGCATGGCGGAGTGCCTGGAAATCGCCGACCGCGCCTACATCCTGCAAACCGGCCGCGTGCTGATGCAGGGCGCGGCAAGCGAGATCAAGGGCAATCCCGACGTGCGCAAGGCCTATCTGGGGCTGTAGCCGCGAAGCGTTGGGCACGTCGCGCAACACACTCGGCGTCATCGCCCGCGAAGGCGGGCGATCCAGTATTCCAGAGGCCGCTGTGATTGAGTCGAGAAGCCGCGGCGTACTGGATTCCCCGCCTTCGCGGGGAATGACAGCGGTGAGTAGGGCGGTGTTAGTTCGCCCACGGCTGCACGAGGCTCAATGCTCGTGCCCATGCTCCGGCAGTGTCAGCCCAAACACCTTCACCAGATCATTCACCTGCTCCGGCGACAAATACCGCGGGTTCAATCCGCGCAGCAGGAGGTACAGCTTCGCCGTCTCCTCCAGCTCCTCGGTCGCGAACACGGCTGCTTCCAGCGTGTCGCCCGCGACGACCGGACCGTGATTGGCGAGCAGCACGGACGAATATTCCCCCGCCAGACCCCTGATCGCATCGGCGACCGCGGGATCGCCAGGGCGGTAATAAGGCACGAGCGCGGTGGCGCCGCATTTCATCAGATAATAAGCGGTCATCGGCGGCAGCGCGGCGCGCGGGTCGATCTCCGGCAGCATCGACAGCGCGACCGAATGGGTGGAATGCAGATGCACGATCGCCCTTGCGCTCCCGCGCGTGGCGTAGAGTGCATTGTGCAGCGGAACTTCCTTGGTCGGCGCATCGCCCGAAACCAGTCGGCCCTGATCGTCCAGCCGCGACAGTTTTGCGGGATCGAGGAAGCCGAGCGAGGCATTGGTCGGCGTCACCAGCCAGCCGCCGCCGTCCAGCCTGGCGCTGATATTGCCGGAGGAGCCGGGCGTCAGCCCACGCTCGAACAGCGACCGTCCGAAGCGGCAAATGTCTTCGCGCAGCAATGTCTCGTTGCTCATGGCCGTCATGTCCGTTTGTCTCACGCTTTGGCAGCGCGGCCAAGCCGTGTTATTCGGTTGCCAAGCTGCCGCAAAAGGCGGCCGTCCGGGAAACGTTGCAAGGATCAGTTGTATGTCCGCCTCCACGTCACAGAATCAGCGCATCGCCGTCATCGGGCTCGGCTCGATGGGGTTCGGCATGGCGAGCTCGCTGAAGCGCGCCGGTCATGTCGTCACCGGCTGCGACGTCTCGGCTGATGCGGTCGCGCGCTTCGTGACGGAGGGCGGCGCCGGCGCCAAGACGCCGGCTGAAGCCGCCAAGGGCGCCGACATCGTCGTCAGCGTCGTCGTCAATGCCGCGCAGACCGAGACGATCCTGTTCGGCAAGGATGGCGTCGCCGAAACCATGGCCAAGGACAGCGTCTTCCTGTCGTCGGCGACCATGGATCCCGACGTGGCGCGGCGTCTCGCCAAGCAGCTGGAGGCGACCGGCCGGCACTATCTGGATGCACCGATCTCCGGCGGGGCGCAGCGCGCAGCGCAGGGCGAGCTGACGATCCTCGCCTCCGGCAGTCCGGCTGCGTTTGAGAAAGCGCGGCCCGCGCTCGATGCCATGGCCGCGAAGCTCTACGAGCTTGGCGATGCCGCAGGCCAGGGCGCCGCCTTCAAGATGATCAACCAGCTGCTCGCCGGCGTGCATATCGCCGCTGCCAGCGAGGCGATCGCGTTCGCGGCCAAGCAGGGTCTCGACATCCGCAAGGTCTATGAGGTGATCACGGCGTCCGCCGGAAACTCCTGGATGTTCGAGAACCGCATGCCGCACGTGCTCGACGGCGATTACACGCCGCGCAGTGCGGTCGAGATCTTCGTCAAGGATCTCGGCATCATCCAGGATATGGCGCGCAGTGCCAGATTCCCGGTTCCGGTCTCCGCCGCAGCACTTCAGATGTTCTTGATGACGGCAGCCGCCGGCATGGGCCGCGACGACGATGCGTCGGTGGCGCGGATGTATGCGCAGGTCACCGGCGTCAAACTGCCCGGCGACAAGTAGACAAGAGGATTCCAATGCCCCGTTTTGCCGCCAATCTCTCGATGATGTTCACCGAGGTGCCGTTCCTCGACCGCTTCGACGCCGCTGCGGCAGCCGGCTTCACCGCCGTCGAGTTTCTCTTTCCCTATGAGCATCCCGCCGAGGCGGTCGGCGAGCGGCTCAAGCGCAACGGCTTAACCCAGGCGCTGTTCAACCTGCCGCCGGGCGACTGGAATGCCGGCGAGAAGGGCTTTGCGGCGCTCCCGTCGCGATTCCCCGAGCTGAAGGCGAGCCTGGAAACTGCGCTGCCCTACGCCAAGGCGACCGGCGTCAAGCGGCTGCATTTGATGGCGGGCATCGCCAACCGTGGCGAGCGCGTCGCGATCGAGGCGTTCTACAAATCAGTGGCGTGGGCCGCCGAGTTCTTTGCGCCGCACGGCATCGACATCGTGCTCGAGCCGATCAATGCGCGGAACGTGCCCGGCTATTTCCTCAATGATTTCGGCTTCGCGCGCGACCTGATCCAGGAGCTGCGGCTTCCGAACCTGAAACTCCAGTTCGACATTTATCACTGCCAGATCATCCATGGCGACGTTACGATGCGGCTGCGCGAGATGATGCCGGTGATCGGTCACATCCAGATCGCCAGCATTCCCTCGCGCAACGAGCCTGACGGCGAGGAGCTGAACTATCCGTTCCTGTTCGACGAACTCGACCGGCTCGGTTATGCCGGCTTCGTCGGCTGCGAATATAATCCGCGAGGCAAGACCACCGACGGCCTTGCCTGGTTCAGGCCTTATGCGGGAGTGAAGCCGTGACATTTGCAGCGAAAATATCCCTTGGCTGCATTGCCGACGACTACACCGGCGCCTCCGACCTCGCCAACACGCTGACGCGCGCCGGCCTGCGCACGGTGCAGACTATCGGCGTGCCCGCGGACGATCTCGCGCTGCCCGAGGTCGACGCCGTCGTGGTGTCCTTGAAGAGCCGTTCGATCGAAGCCGGTCTTGCCGTATCGCGCTCGCGCGCGGCGGACAAATGGCTGCGCAGCCGTGGCGCCGGCCACGTGCTGTTCAAGATCTGTTCGACCTTCGATTCCACCGATGCCGGCAATATCGGCCCGGTGATGGACGCGTTGCGCGCCGATTGCGGCGAGACGGCCGTGCTGGTGACGCCGGCCTTTCCGGAGACCGGCCGCACCGTCTACCAGGGCAATCTGTTCGTCGGCGCCGTGCCGCTGAACGAGAGCCCGCTGAAGGACCATCCGCTCAACCCGATGCACGATTCCAACCTGGTCCGCGTGCTCGCGCGCCAGAGCAAGGCGCAAATCGGCCTGGTCGACCTCGCCATCGTCACGCGCGGCGCGGATGCCGTGCGGGCGCGGCTGGCCGAACTCGCGGGCAAGGGCATTGGCGCGGCGATCATCGACGCCGTGTTCGATCGCGACCTCGAGACCATCGGCCTCGTCGCTGCCCAGCATCGGCTGTCGGTCGGTGCCTCCGGCATGGGTCTTGGGCTGGCGCGGGCGCTGATGTCCACAGGCAAGGTCACATCGACCGCGGCGAGCAGCGCCGCGGGAGCCGCCGTCGGCGGACCGGCGGCGTGCCTTGCCGGAAGCTGCTCGCAGGCGACGCTTCAGCAGATCGCCAATGCCGAGCGCGTCATGCCGGTGCTGCATCTCGACCCGGACCGTATTACTACGGGCGAGGACGAGGCGCAGCGCGCGCTGGCCTGGGCAAAGCCGCGGCTGGCGGACGGTCCGGTCCTGATCGCATCGAGCTCGACGCCCGATCAGGTCGCCGCCCTCCAGGCGCGCCATGGTCGCGACGCGGCCGGTCACGCCATCGAGCAGGCGATGGCCGACATCGCCGAGGGTCTGGTGCGGGCCGGCGTGAAGCGCCTGGTCGTCGCCGGCGGGGAGACATCCGGCGCCGTGGTCGACCGGTTGAAGATTCCCGGATTTCTCGTGGGAGCAGAGATCGCCGCGGGCGTTCCAGTGCTGCGCGCGGTCGGTGCTGAAAAAGGCGACATGTTGCTCGCCTTGAAGTCCGGAAATTTCGGCGGCGCGGAGTTTTTCTCCGACGCGCTTGGGCTCATGCGCTGAGCGCAGGGCATTTTTAGCGCCCTGTTCATTTGTTTCGGGCTTCGTACTCGTACGGAGTCGTCGTTAACATCTGCTCAGGTGCTCTCGTGTTGGATGTCGGTTCTGCTCCCTTAGGTTGATTCGTAAAAGTTCCGGACGCCGCCGCGCCAACGCAAAGAGACCGATTATGCTCGCCACCATTTCCATTCGTGCCAAGATCATCAGTGTCGTGGCGTTCCTGCTGGTCGCGATGGCCGGCATGGGCCTGCTCGCCGTCATGAAGATGCGGTCGATGAATGCCAATACCACCGAGATCACCACGAGCTGGATGCCGAGCGTGAGGGTGCTGGGCGAGCTTCGGGCATCAGTCATCACCTATCGCAACGTGGTTCGTCAGCACATGCTGTCGGAAATCCTTGAAGACAAGCTCGCAAACGAGAAGACGGGCGCCACGGTAATCGAGGCGCTCGCCAAGGCCCGCAAGGCCTACGAGCCGATGATCACCTCTCCGGAGGAACGGAAGCTCTACAACGATTGGGCCAAGCTCTGGGAGGACTACAAGAAGGGCACCGAAGATGTCATGGCGCTCTCGCGTAAGGAGGCCGGCAAGGTTCCGCATGAGGCCCAGGAGCTGAACACCAAGACGGTCAACAAGATCGGCCTTGAGGCCGACGCGATCCTGACCAAGGACATCGAGCTCAACACCAAGGGCGGAGACCAGGCCGCGCAGGATGCCGCCGACAGCTACTACTATGCCTTCATGCTGGTCTCGATCATCCTCGGCGCGGCCGTCGTCGTCGGCATCGGCGTCGGCTTCTACCTCGTCCAGGACGTCTCCAGCGGCATCAATTCGATCATCGAGCCGATGCAGGCGCTGGGCAAGGGCGAGCTTTCCGCCGAAGTCCCTCATCGCGGTGAGAAGACGGAGATCGGCGCCATGGCCGACGTGCTCCAGATCTTCAAGGAAGCGCTGATCGCCAAGAAGGCTGCGGACGAGGCTGCCGCTGCCGATGCAGAAGCCAAGATCGAGCGCGGCCGCCGCGTCGACAACATCACTCGCGAATTCGAGACGATGATTGGCGAGATCGTCCAGACCGTGTCGTCGGCCTCGACCCAGTTGGAGGCCTCGGCCTCGACGCTGACCTCGACCGCCGACCGCTCGCAGCGGCTGGCGACCACCGTTGCCGGAGCGTCGGAGGAAGCCTCGACCAACGTGCAGTCGGTGGCCTCGGCGACCGAGGAGATGGCCTCGTCCGTCGGCGAGATCAGCCGTCAGGTGCAGGAATCTGCGCGGATGGCGGGCGATGCCGTCGGCCAGGCCCGCGCCACCACCGAACGCGTCAGCGAACTCTCGAAGGCAGCCTCACGCATCGGCGACGTCGTCGAGCTCATCAACACCATCGCCGGCCAGACCAACCTTCTGGCGCTGAACGCGACCATCGAAGCCGCACGTGCCGGCGAAGCCGGCCGCGGCTTTGCGGTGGTCGCCTCCGAGGTGAAGGCGCTCGCCGAGCAGACCGCGAAGGCGACCGGTGAGATCGGCCAGCAGATCTCCGGCATCCAGGCGGCGACCAACGACTCGGTCGGCGCCATCAAGGAGATCTCGTCGACCATCGAGCGTCTGTCGGAGATCTCGTCGGCCATCGCGGCGGCCGTGGAAGAGCAGGGCGCTGCGACCCAGGAGATCGCCCGCAACGTCCAGCAGGCGGCGCAGGGCACCCAGCAGGTCTCCTCCAACATCACCGACGTGCAGCGCGGCGCAACCGAGACCGGCACGGCCTCCTCGCAGGTGCTGTCGGCGGCACAGATGCTCTCCAACGACTCCGGCCGGCTCAAGACCGAGGTCAGCAAGTTCCTGACCAACGTTCGCGCGGCTTAGGCCGGGCAGGCACGGAGTTGCTGAAAGCGGCGTCCTTGGGCGCCGCTTTTTTTTATGGATGGACCGCGGCATCTGTCATCTTTCGGGGCGCGAGGTGCATATCTGGAATGCTATTTCGCAGTGCGATAGCAGGGAATTGACCGCTCGTGACGCAGTGCCGTTGGCCATTTGGGCGGTCTTCAGGTAAATCAGCCGAGGAACCCGCGGGGGCGGTGTTTCCTGTCCCTGATCTGGAATTGCCCAACGAATGATTGCTCTGGTCCGTATTGCCCTGAGCCGGCCCTACACGTTTGTCGTGCTCGCGCTCCTGCTCCTGATCATCGGACCGCTGGCGGCGCTGCGGACGCCGACCGACATCTTCCCGGACATCCGCATCCCTGTGATCGGCGTGGTCTGGCAATACACCGGCCTGCCGCCCGATCAGATGTCGGGCCGCATCACCACGCCGTTCCAGCGCGCGCTGACGACAACGGTCAACGACATCGAGCACATCACCGCCAATTCCTATAATGGCTTTGGCATCATCAAGATCTTCTTCCAGCCGAACGTCGACATCCGCACCGCCAACGCGCAGGTCACCGCGATCTCGCAGACGCTGATCAAGCAGATGCCGCCGGGCGCGACGCCCCCTCTGATCCTGAACTACTCCGCCTCCACCGTGCCGATCGTCCAGGTGGCGCTCTCGGGCGATGGCCTCACCGAGCAGAACCTCGCCGATATCGGCATCAACCAGCTCCGTACGCCGTTGGTCACCGTGCCCGGCGCCGCGATCCCGTACCCGTTCGGCGGCAAGCAGCGCCAGGTCCAGATCGACCTCGACCCGACCGCGCTCCAGGCCCGCGGCCTGTCCGGCCAGGACGTCGCCAACGCGCTCGCGGCCCAGAACCTGATCACGCCGGTCGGCACCCAGAAGATCGGGCAGTTCGAATACATCATCCAGCTCAACAACTCGCCGCTGAAGATCGAGGAGCTCGGCAATCTGCCGATCAAGACCGTCAACGGCGCGATGGTCTATGTGCGCGACGTCGCGACCGTCAGGGACGGCAACCCGCCGCAGACCAACATCGTCCATGTCGACGGCAACCGCTCGGTGCTGATGATGGTGCTGAAGGCGGGCGCGACCTCGACGCTCGACATCATCGCGGGCATCAAGCAGAAGGTGATCGACGTCAAGGACCAGCTGCCGGACGCGCTCAAGATCGGCTTCATCGGCGATCAGTCGGTGTTCGTCCGCGGCGCCATCGAAGGCGTCGCGTTCGAGGGCGTGATCGCGGCGCTGCTCACCAGCGTCATGATCCTGCTGTTCCTCGGCAGCTGGCGCTCGACTGTGATCATTGCGGTCTCGATCCCGCTCTCGGTGCTCGGCGCCATCATTATGCTGTCGGCGATCGGGGAGACGCTGAACATCATGACGCTCGGCGGCCTGGCGCTCGCGGTCGGCATCCTCGTCGACGATGCCACGGTCACGATCGAGAACATCAACTACCATCTGGAGCAGGGCAAGCCGGTTGAGCAGTCGATCCTCGACGGCGCCAACCAGATCGTGACGCCGGCCTTCGTCTCGCTGCTCTGCATCTGCATCGTGTTCGTGCCGATGTTCTTCCTCACCGGCGTGGCGCGCTTCCTGTTCGTGCCGATGGCGGAAGCGGTAATGTTCGCGATGATCTGGTCGTTCCTGCTGTCGCGCACGCTGGTGCCGACCATGGCGAACTATTTATTGCAGGCGCATGTCCATCACGAGAACGGTCCGCCGAAGTCGCGCAATCCACTGGTCTGGTTCCAGCGCGGTTTCGAGGCTCGCTTCGAGCGCATTCGCGGCGGCTACCACAATTTCCTCGGGCTCGCGCTCGCGCACCGTCCGGTGTTCGTGATCGGCTTCCTCTGCGTGGTCGGCGCGTCCTTCGCGCTGGTCCCGTTCCTCGGACGCAACTTCTTCCCCGCGGTCGATGCCGGCAACATCCTGATGCACGTCCGCACCCAGGTCGGCACCCGCGTCGAGGAGACAGCGAACCAGCTCGCCGACGTGCAGAAGGCGATCCGCAAGCTGATCCCGGGTGAGATCGAAACGCTGACCGACAACATCGGCATGCCGATCTCCGGCATCAACATGACCTACAACAACACCGGCGTGATCGGCCCGCAGGATGGCGACATCCAGATCAAGCTGAAGGAAGGCCACAAGCCGACCGAAGAGCATGTGCGCGTGCTGCGTGAGCAATTGCCGCGGCTGTTCCCCGGCGTCAGCTTTGCCTTCCTGCCGGCCGACATCGTCAGCCAGATCCTGAACTTCGGCGCGCCGGCGCCGATCGACCTGCAGATCCGCGGCGCCAATATCAGCGCCAACTTCGTTTATGCCAACAATCTGCTGGCCAAGGTTCGCAGGATTCCCGGCGTCGCCGATGCGCGCATCCAGCAGTCACCGAACAATCCGACCTTCAATATCGATGTCGACCGCACCCGCGCGCAGTATGTCGGGCTGACCGAGCGTGACGTCACCAACAGTCTCGTGGTCAACCTTGCCGGCTCCTCGCAGGTGGCGCCGACCTACTACCTCAATCCGGACAACGGCGTATCCTATTCGATCGTGATGCAGACGCCGCAATACCAGATGGATTCGCTCAGCGCGCTTCAGACGTTGCCGATCACGGCGGCCGGCAATTCGCAGTCGCCGATCCTCGGCGGCATCGCCGATATCAAGCGATCGACTTCGAGCGCGGTGGTCTCGCAATACGACATCCAGTCGATGGTGCAGATCTTCGCCACGACCTCGGGCCGCGATCTCGGTGCGGTCGCGACCGACATCCGCCAGGTGATCGCCGACACCGCCAAGGAGGTGCCGAAAGGCTCTTCCGTGGTGCTGCTCGGCCAGGTGCAGACCATGAACAGCGCCTTCACCGGCTTGTTGTTCGGCCTGCTCGGCGCGGTCGTCCTGATCTATTTCCTGATCGTCGTGAACTTCCAGTCCTGGTCCGATCCCTTCGTGATCATCACGGCGTTGCCCGCAGCACTCGCCGGGATCGTCTGGATGCTGTTCGCCACCGAGACGACGCTGTCGGTGCCGGCGCTGACCGGCGCGATCATGTGCATGGGCGTTGCCACCGCCAACAGCGTGCTCGTGATCTCGTTCGCCCGCGAGCGCTACGAAGAGCTCGGCGATCCCATCGCCGCGGCGCTCGAAGCCGGCTTCGTCCGGTTCCGCCCGGTGCTGATGACCGCGCTCGCCATGATCATCGGCATGGCGCCCATGGCGCTGGGGCTCGGCGAGGGCGGCGAGCAGAATGCGCCGCTCGGCCGTGCCGTGATCGGCGGCCTGATCTTTGCAACCTTCGCCACGCTGATGTTCGTTCCCGTGGTGTTCAGTATGGTACACAAGAAGCAAGGCGCCAAAGGCGCCGCCTCCCTGGAGCCCCCGCATGTCGCCCACTGAACCCCGCTCCCCGGTGTCGCACCGGAAACTGGGCATTTTCGGCGTGGTGGCGCTAATCGCGGCCGGCTTGGTCGTGGGCACCGGCATCCGCGCCCGCGAGGAGCAGGGCTCCAAATTGAAGGCATGGACCGATGATCAGGCTGTTCCCAGCGTCGCGGTGACGCTGCCTAATGCCAAGGCTCTCAATGCGACCATCGACTTGCCGGGCCGTCTCGAAGCCTATTATCGCGCGCCGATCTTTGCCCGTGTTCCCGGCTATCTCAAAAGCTGGAGCGCTGACATCGGTGCGCGGGTGAAGGCCGGTCAGGTGATCGCCGAGATCGAGGCGCCCGACCTCGACCAGCAACTGCTTCAGGCCCGCGCCGACCTCGCCAGCCAGCAGTCCAGCGCCAGGCTGTCGGAAGCCACCCTCAACCGCCGCAAGACGCTGGTCGCCTCCAACTTCGTCTCCGCGCAGGAGATCGACGAGCGTACCGCCGATCTCTCCAACAAGAACGCGGCGGTTCGCTCGGGCCAGGCCAACGTCGAGCGCCTCGAAGCGCTGGCCGGTTACAAGAAGATCACCGCTCCGTTTGACGGTGTGGTCACGGCGCGCGACACCGACGTCGGTGCGCTGATCAATTCAGGCGGCGGCTCGGGCCCGGCAATGTTCGTGGTCTCCGACATCACCAAGCTGCGCGTCTACATCAACGTGCCCCAGAACTACGTGCCCGCGATCAAGATCGGCGCCAAGGCCGCCATCGTGCTGCCGGAGTATCCGAACCGGACCTTCCAGGCGACGGTGGAGGCCTCCTCGCAGGCGGTTGACGTCGCCTCCGGCACGACGCGCATGCAGCTCGGTCTCGACAATTCCTCAGGCGAGCTGATGCCCGGCGGCTATGCTAGCGTGAAGCTCAGCCTGCAGCGCGACGCCGCGCCGCTCAGCATTCCCGCCAGTGCGCTGATCTTCAACGGCAGCGGCCTGCGCGTCGCAACCGTCGGTCCGGACGACAAGGTCCTGTTCAAGCCCGTGACCATCGCCCGCGATCTTGGCAAGGAGATCGAGCTCGCCTCGGGAATTGCAGCGGATGACCGCGTCATCACGGCACCACCGGACGGCCTCTCCGACGGCGACCAGGTCCGCGTGACCGGCGCCGGCGCCAAGGGCAAGCCCGCGACGGCGTCGGAGAAGCAGGCGCCGAAGGGGTAGCCTCGGTTTCGTAGGGTGGGCAAAGCGAAGCGTGCCCACCATCTCTCTGCGATCCTAAAAAAGATTGGTGGGCACGGCGCAAGAGCGCCTTTGCCCACCCTACGAGAGCTACGCCACCCTCCATTCCGGCACGCCATCTACCGTCATCGTGATCTCGCCGAGCGAACCCACCGGCGTGCGATCCATGTCGAGCAGATGCGCCAGCGTTGCCGCATCGCTCGCGGGAATCTGCGCCAGCGTGCGCCTATCGTTTTCCGTCCGCAGCATCACCACGCCATGCTCGACCTCGCCGCCGCGGCCGTAGAGCACCGTAAAGCTCTCCACCTTGCCCCTGCCTGAGACATCCGTGACGAACTCCGGCACCGCGCGCTTGTTGCTGTCCGCCGCCGCCTGCACGCTGGTCTCCTGTGCCAATGCTTCACGCGGCGGCGCCTTCGACACCACCAGCGCATGATGCTTGGTGACGAAGCCGCCCTGGCCGTAGAGCAGGCCGAGCTTTGCGCCGTCGCGCACACGCCGCACCATCGCGCAGGCCGCATGGGTCATGTAGGTGTTGAGCGGCGCGCCGAAGAAGGTGAGGCCGCCAGTCACGGTCGGCTGCACGTCCGCGCCTAGGCCCAGCGTCCGCCGCGCCATCTTGGGCACGCACGGGAAACAGCTATAGAGCTCGATCGCGTCGAACTTCCTGCCGTCGCCGCCGGCGAGATCCATCACGGCCTTCAAAACGGCGTTCTGCGGATGGCTCTCGTAAAACTGGTCGCGCAAGAGATAGTCGCGCGGTTCCTCGGCCGAGGCGCCGCCAAGCGGATAGACCAGTCTGTCATCGGCGATGCCGGCCGCACGCGCTTTGGCGAGGCTGGTCAGCAGCAGCGCGCCGCCCATGTTGACGCTCGGGTTGGCAACCATGAGCTTGTTGTAAGGCCACGCGATGAGACGGTTGTCCGCGGTGGGCGTCGTGATTTCGTCAGGCGTATAGCGCCGCTTCAGCCAGGCGTTGGGATTCTGCGCGGCGGCCTCGGAATAGCGTGACCATAGTGTACCCGACTCTGCCATCGCCTCGCGCGGCGTCTGTCCCCAATGGGCGGACGATGCCGCTTCGTAGAACGGATAGACGGTGACGGGGCGGAACACGCCGAGCTTCACGGCCAGCGGCTTCTGGAACGCCGCGCCGCGCTTCGGCTCCTCGACGTCATGGGCGAACGGGGTCCATGGCAGCTTTGCCCCGGCGCGCTCCGCCTTGGTCGCCGTCGACTGTGCCTCCGCGCCGCAAACCGCGGCGACGCTGCATTCGCCGCGCGCAATGCGCTTTGCTGCCTCGTGGATGTAGCGGATCGGGCTCTCGCCGCCGACCGGGCCGTAATAGCAATGCGAAGGCGTGATGCCGAGCCGTTGCGCCAGCAGCTGCTCCGGATCGCGATAGCGCCAGCTCAGGAAGTTGACGATATCGAGCGATTGCACCTCGTCGAGCAGCTTTGCGCCGGCATCTGCTTCCGCGCGCCGCAGCGCCTGTTCGAGCAGGTCGAGCGGCTCGAGGCCATCGGTGACCTCCTTGGGACGGTCGACGATCTCGCCGACGCCGACGATGACGGGGATGCGGTCTTCGGGGATATGCTTCTTATCTGTCATGCTTCAATTCACGATGTCAGTTTTTTGTCATTGCGCGCGTAGCGAAGCAATCAGGGTCTTTCCGCGATGGTAGTCTGGATTGCTTCGCTGCGCTCGCAATGACGGTGTGTGGCAATCACTACGCCACCAGCGCATTCATGTGCTCGACGGCTTCGGCAAACTCTTCCTTGAACTCCTGCACCACCGCACCGGCCGACTTCACGCTGTCGATCAGCCCGACGCCCTGGCCGACGAAGTAACTCACGAGATCGCGCGCCTTGGCGTTGCCGCCCGCCGCGGCGCGGTCGATCGAGTTGAAGGCGTCGCGGCTGACGATACTTTGCAGCGGCATCGGCAATGCGCCGGGGCTCTCGGCTGCGCGGTCCCAGGCGTCGGTCCAGACCGAACGAAGTTGCCGTGCCGGCTTTCCAGTGCGGCCCTTAGAGCGCACCGCATCGCGCGACGATGCCGCGATCATCTTCTCGCGAAAGATCTCCGTGGTCTCGGACTCGACGGTCGCAAGCCACACCGAGCCGGTCCAGGCGCCCGCGGCACCCATCGCCATGCAGGCCGCCATCTGTCGTCCCGTCATGATGCCGCCGGCCGCCAGCACCGGCACGTCGCGGATATTCTTGATCGCCTTGATCACCTCGGGCACCAGCACCATGGTCGAGACCTCGCCGCAATGGCCGCCAGCTTCGGTGCCCTGGACCACGAGGATATCGACGCCGGCCGCGACCTGGCGCAGCGCGTGCTCCTTGGCGCCGACCAGGGCCGCGACCGGCACGCCGTGCTTCCTGCCCATCTCGATCATGGCCTTCGGCGGCACGCCGAGCGCATTGGCGATCAGGCGGATCGGGTGGTTGAACGAGACCTCCAGCAGCTCCAGCGCGGTCCTGCCATCGAACGGCTGCGGCTGGTTGTCGGCGACCTCGGTGGTCGTGAGTTCGATGTCGTATTTCTTCAGGAGATTGCGCGTGTAGTTGCGGTGCTCCTGTGGCACGCGCGCCTCAAGGCTCTTCCAGGTGACGTCCTTCTCGCCCGCAGTCGAGATGTTTTCGGGGATCAGCACGTCGACGCCGTAAGGCTTGCCGTCAACGTGCTTGTCGATCCATCTCAGCTCGCGTTCGAGCGTATCCGGCGTGTGCACGGTCGCACCTAACACGCCAAACCCACCGGCGCGGCTGACAGCCGCGACGACATCGCGGCAATGGCTGAAGGCGAGCAGCGGGAAATCGATGCCCAGCATGTCGCAGATCGGCGATTTCATCGTTCTCTCCCGGCGGCCTCGCGTTGCTGTTGTCGCAATCTTGAGCGAAGGCTCATCGACGCTAGACCATCGTCTTGCGCTATGCCAATCCGGATTTGGCGGCGCATCTTGCGTGCACACGCCGTGTTGCGCGAAGCCGTACGCCCGGCTCGACAGATGCGGCTTCTCGTGATGGCCGTCCTCGGCAACGTCGGACGCATGACGCGGTCGCGAGGCCCGCGCCGGACGCAGGGCCGGCAGGGCTTGCCATCCGCCGTCCGCGGGCTAATTAATGCAGACGCATCTTTTTGCCGGAGCCCTCGCATGACCGACACCCCCGCCTACGTGCCGCCCAAGGTCTGGACCTGGAACAAGGAGAACGGCGGACAGTTCGCCAGCATCAACCGCCCGGTCGCCGGTCCCACCCATGACAAGGAGCTGCCGGTCGGCAAGCATCCCTTCCAGCTCTATTCGCTGGCGACGCCGAACGGCGTCAAGGTCACCGTGATGCTGGAGGAGCTTCTGGCGCTCGGCCACAAGGGCGCGGAATACGACGCTTGGCTGATCAGAATCGGTAACGGCGACCAGTTCGGCAGCGGCTTTGTCGACATCAATCCGAATTCCAAGATCCCGGCGCTGATGGACCGCTCCGGCCCGGAGCCGATCCGGGTGTTCGAGTCCGGCTCTATCCTGTTCTACCTCGCCGAAAAGTTCGGCGCCTTCCTGCCGAAGGACATCAAGAGCCGCACTGAAGCGATGTCGTGGCTGTTCTGGCAGATGGGCAGCGCGCCCTATCTCGGCGGCGGCTTCGGCCATTTCTACGCTTACGCGCCGACCAAGATCGAATATGCCATCGACCGTTTCGCGATGGAAACCAAGCGCCAGCTCGACGTGCTCGACCGCCGGCTCGCCGACAACGAATATCTCGCCGGCAGCGAATACACCATCGCCGACATGGCGGTGTGGCCCTGGTACGGCGCGCTCGCCAAGGGGCTGGTCTACGGCGCCGGCGAATTCCTGTCCGTGCAGGACTACAAGCACGTGCAGCGCTGGACCGACCAGATCGCCAAGCGCCCGGCCGTCAAGCGCGGCCGCATGGTCAACCGTGTCTCCGGAGATCCCGCCAGCCAGCTTCACGAGCGGCATGACGCCAGCGATTTCGAGACCAAGACGCAGGACAAGATCGGCGAGGTGGCCGCGTCGTAGTCCTTCATCCCAACCTTCTCCCCGCAAGTGGGGAGAGGGGGAAGAAGGACCTCACGCCATGCTCAGCTCGTGGCGTCCCACCACCATCCAATGCACCTCGTCCGGGCCGTCCGCGAAACGGAGATGGCGGACGTCCTGGTACATTTCGGCGAGCGGGGTCCAGTGCGAGATACCGGTGGCGCCGTGCATCTGGATCGACTGGTCGATGATCTTGCAGGCGCGCTCTGGCACCATGGCCTTAACCATGGAGACCCAGACGCGGGCCTCCTTGTTGCCGAGCACGTCCATGGCCTTGGCGGCCTTCAGCACCATCAGCCGCATCGCCTCGATCTCGCAGCGCGCCTGCGCGATGATCTGCATATTGCCGCCGAGATGGGCGATCTTCTTGCCGAAGGCTTCGCGGGTGAGGCCACGCTGCACCATCAAATCGAGCGCCTTCTCGGCCTTGCCGATAGTGCGCATGCAGTGATGGATGCGGCCCGGGCCTAGCCGAAGCTGCGAGATCTCGAAGCCGCGGCCTTCGCCGAGCAGAATGTTCTCCTTGGGCACGCGCACGTTGTTGAAGCGCATGTGCATGTGGCCGCGCGGCGCGTGGTCCTGGCCGAACACGTACATGGGACCGAGCACCTCGACGCCGGGCGTGTCGCGCGGCACCAGAATCTGCGACTGCTGCTTGCTCGGCGCCGCGTCCGGATTGGTCTTCACCATTACGATGAGGATCTTGCAGCGGGGATCGCCTACACCGGAGATGTAATACTTCTCGCCGTTGATGACCCATTCGTCGCCAACGAGCTTTGCGCTCGTCGAGATGTTCTTGGCATCGGAGGAGGCGACGTTCGGCTCGGTCATGACATAGGCGGAGCGGATCTCGCCGTTCATCAGCGGCTTCAGCCACTTCTCCTTCTGCTCCTTGGTGCCGACGCGCTCCAGCACCTCCATGTTGCCGGTATCAGGCGCCGAGCAGTTCATGCTCTCCGATGCCAGTGGGCTCTTGCCGAGCTCGGATGCGATATAGGCGTAGTCGAGATTCTTCAGGCCCTGGCCGGTCTCGTCGTCGGGCAGGAAGAAGTTCCAGAGGCCTTCCTGCTTGGCCTTGTTTTTGGCCTTCTCCAGCACCTCGAGCTGCTTCGGCGTGAAGCTCCAGCGATCCTCTTTGCCTTCGCCGGCCTTGGCGAATTCGGTCGACATCGGCTCGACGGTGTCGCGGATGAACTTCCTGACGTGATCGTAGAGCGGCCGGACCTGGTCCGACATCCTGAGGTCGTTGAGCTCGTCGCCGGGATTGAGGGCGTAGTTGGTGGTGCGGGGAATATAGGTGTGTTTTGTCATTGTTCCTCCCGGGGTCGCTGAGATCGCGTTGCGCCGGAGAATAGTCGCAGCGTCGCCAAAGTGCGAGCGCGCATTTTTTTCAACGCGAGCCATGCCATGCGATGGAATATCGCGGACGTTTGAAATGTTGTTTGAATGGGCGGCATTCTCGCTGTCATCGCCCGACTTGATCGGGCGATCCAGTACTCCGAGGCGTATGTGATCTATCGAGAAGCTGCGGCGTACTGGATGCCCCGGCCAAGCCGGGGCATGACAGCGGTGGTTGCGGCCGGCCTAGCTTGCCATCCGGTGCATCGCGCAGATCTTGTTGCCGTCGAGGTCACGCAAATAGGCAATATAGAGGTTGACGCCCGGGCCTTGACGGATACCAGGAGGATCTTCGCAAGGAACGCCGCCGGCGGCGATGCCGGCCGTATGCCATGCATTGACCTGTTCCGGCGAGTTGGCGGCAAAGCCGATGGTGCCGCCATTCGCAGGCGTCGCCGCTTCGCCGTTGATCGGCTTTGTGACCGAGAACACGCCGGTCTTGGTAATGTAGAAGATGCGATGGCCGTCGACCCGCGCCGGCCGCACCTCGAGCGTGGACAGCAAATTGTCGTAGAAGGCCTTGGCCTTGTCGAGGTCGTTGGTGCCGATCATGACGTGTGAAAACATGTGCCCGTTCCCCTCATTATGAAAATCAAAACGCCGTATAACCGCCGTCGATCACGAACGTATCCGCCGTGTGGTACGACGAGGCCTTGCTCATCAGATACACCGCGATGCCGCCGAAGTCGCTGGCCTCGCCGAAGCGCCGCACCGGAATTCGCGGCATCACGTTGGCGACGATTTTCTCGTTGGCCATCAGGCCCGAGGTCATGTCGCTCTTGATCCAGCCCGGCAGGATCGCGTTCGCGGTGACGCCGTGACGCGCCAGCTCGACGCCGAGCGCACGCACCAGCGCGTTGATCGCGGCCTTGGTCGCGGCATAGTGCTCGTTGCGCGCGGTGCCGAAGATCGAGGCGAGGCTCGAAGTCGCCACCAGCCGGCCGAAGGGATCGCCGGCCTCGGCGCGCTGGGTCATGTGCTTTGCGGCGGCCTGGAAGGCGTGGAACACGCCGTCGAGATTGGTCGCAAACATCCTGCGCCATTCCTCTTCGGTGCGTTCGATGAAGGAGCGCCGGCCGCCGCCGCCGATGCCGGCATTGGCGAAGCAGCCGTCGACCCTGCCGAACAGGTCGAGCGTGGCCTTCATCGCGGCATCGACCGAGGCCGCGTCGGTGACGTCGCAGACCCGCGCGTCGACCTTGCCTGATAGACCCGCCAGGCTCGCGGCAGCAGCCTTGTTCTTGTCAGCATTGCGGCCCCAGATCGAGACGTTGCAGCCCTGGCCGGCGAGCGCCTGCGCGATGCCGAGCCCGATGCCGCCATTGCCGCCGGTGATCACGGCGACGCGTCCCGAAAGGTCGAAAAGGTTCATGGCGCGTTTCCTGTTTTTGCTTCGTGCGCATCAGCCGCTGCGCGCAAGATTGCTTGCTAGGCTCCGATCACCATGGACAAGACCGCGCCAAAAATCAAATATGCGCCCCGGCAAATCAATTCCGGTCTGCGAAACTGGCACAGGCCGCAACTCACGAGGAAACCATGCAGTTCAAACACGTCACGCTCGATCTCGATGGTTCGGTCGCGATCCTCAAGCTCGACCATCAGGAGGTGATGAACGCGGTCTCCGTGGACATGCTGGGCGGTCTCTCAGAAGCGCTCGACACGATCGAGGAGAAGAAGGACGAGGTGCGCTGCGTGGTGCTGACGGGCGCAGGGCGGGCGTTCTGCACCGGGGCGAATCTCCAGGGCCGCAACAACCAGTCGAAGAAGACCAAGGCCGGCCTGACGCTCGAGACCGGCTTCCATCCCTTCCTGCGCCGCATTCGCAATCTGCATTGCCCGATCGTGACCGCGGTCAACGGCCCGGCGGCCGGCGCCGGCATGAGCTTCGCGCTGCTCGGCGACATGATCCTGTGCGCGCGCTCGTCCTATTTCCTGCAAGCGTTCCGCCGCATCGGTCTGGTGCCGGATTGCGGCTCGACCTGGCTCTTGCCGCGGCTGATCGGCAAGGCACGCTCGATCGAATTGTCGTTGATGGGCGAGCGGCTCCCGGCCGAGAAGGCGCTGGAATGGGGCCTCGTCAACCGCGTCTATGATGACGGCGTGCTGATGGAGGAGGCGATGAAGCTTGCGCGCGACCTCGCCAGCGGCCCGACGGTCGCGCTGTCGCTGATCCGCAAGCTGTACTGGGACAGCCCCGAGAATTCCTTCGAGGATCAGCTCAATCTCGAATTTCAGTGCCAGCTCCGTGCCGGCGACACGGATGATTTCCGCGAAGGTGTTGGCGCCTTCCTGGAGAAGCGTCCGGCGCAGTTCAAGGGCAAATGATCGAGGCTGAGCTTTCCCGCAGCGTTGCGCGCTGGTGCGAGGGGGCCGCCGGCGTGACCGGCGCGGCCAAGCTGTCCGGCGGCGCCAGCCAGGAGACCTGGCGCTTCGACATCGTGCATCCCGACGGGCCGATCGGTGCGATCCTGCGCCGCTCGCCGAAGGGGTATGGCGCGGCGCCGACGCGCGCGGCAGGTCTCGGCGCGGAAGCGCAGCTGATGCAGCTTGCCTATGAGGCCGGCGTGCCGTCGCCGCGCGTGATGCATGTGCTCCCGCCGGACGACGATCTCGGCACCGGCTTCATCATGCAGCGGGTCGAGGGCGAAACCATCGCGCGCAAGATTCTGCGCGACGACGAGTTTGCGGCGGCGCGGCCGCGTCTCGCACGGCAGATCGGCGGCGTGCTCGCGAAGCTGCACGGGCTACCGCGGGACAAATTGCCCGAGCTGCGCAGCCGGTCCGCGACGGAGGAGATCTCTGAGTTCGGACGCGATTATCGCAGCCTGGACTGGCCCAAACCCGTCTTCGAGCTGGCGCTGCGCTGGCTCCGCGACCACGATCCGGGCCCTTCGGCCGAGACGACGCTGGTGCATGGCGATTTCCGCAACGGCAATCTCATCATTGGCGCCGACGGCGTGCGCGCGGTGCTGGACTGGGAGCTCGCCCATCTCGGCGATCCCATGGAGGATCTCGGCTGGGTTTGCGTCAACTCCTGGCGCTTTGGCGAGATCGACAAGCCGGTCGGCGGCTTTGGCTCGCGTGAGGAGCTGTTCGCCGGCTATGAGGCGGCTGGGCGGAAGGTCGATCCATCGCGTGTCAAATTCTGGGAAGTGATGGGCACGCTGCGCTGGGGCATCATGTGCGGCGGCATGATGCAGCGCTTTCGCGAAAGTCCGGACCATTCGATGGAACGCGCCATGATCGGCCGTCGCGCTTCCGAGACCGAGATCGATCTGTTGCGGCTGCTGGCGCCGCGGGGGAGTTGACCATGCAGGACGAGCCGACCCCGATCGAGCTGACGAAGTCGGTCGCCGATTTCCTCCGCAACGACATCGCGCCGCTGATCTCCGGCCACCAGGCCTTCAAGCTGCGCGTGGCCATCAACATCCTCGATCTCGTGACAAGGCAGTTGACGCGGGAGGAGGGGAGCGACGCCGCGGAGGTGGAGCGGCTGCGTGCTCTGCTCGGCATGGACGGCTCGGTGACCGATCTCAACCGCACGCTGGCCGAGCGCATCGCCAAGGGCGAGGTCGATCTAGCGAGGCCCGGCCTTGCCGAGCATCTGTGGCAAACGACCATGGACAAGCTTGCGGTGGACCAGCCGAATTACGCGTCGTACAAACGCGAACTCTCGCGAAGCGGGTAGGCGGTACTACACTCTCTGCTGTCATCGCCCGCGAAGGCGGGCGATCCAGTATTCCAGAGGCGGCATTGATTGAGCCGAGAAGCCGCGGCGTACTGGATGCCCCGGTCCAGCCGGGGCATGACGGCGGTGATGAGCCGAGCGACCCTTCACTTCCCCACCCATTTCGGCGGCCGCTTCTCCGCAAACGCCTTCGGACCCTCGATGTAGTCCTGGGACGCAACCATCGCCTTCACGGCCGGATATTCCCGCTGCTCCTCGATCGCCTGCTCCAGCGACACGCCGAGGCCCTTCTGGATCGCCTGCTTTGACGCGCGGATCGACATCGGCGAATTCTTGGTGATCATCTCGGCCCAGCGCAGCGCGGCCGTGAGCGCTTCGCCCTGCGGCACCACCTCGTTGACGAATCCGAGTTCGAGACCCTCCTTGGCGCTGACATGACGCGCGGTGAGGATCATGCCCATGGCGCGCTTCAGCCCGATCTGGCGCGGCAGCCGGTGCAGGCCTCCGGCGAGTGCGGCCAGCCCGACGCGCGGCTCGGGCAAGGCGAAGGTCGCGTTCTCCGAGGCGATGATCAGGTCGCAGGCCAGCGCAATCTCGAAACCGCCGCCCATCGCCACGCCATTGACCGCGGCGATGATCGGCTTGTCGCAGTCGAAGCGCGCGGTGAGGCCGGCGAAGCCGCCCTTGTCCCAGCCCCGCTTGCCGCCGGCGGCCTGCCATTTCAGATCGTTGCCGGCGCAGAACGCCTTGTCGCCGCTACCGGTGACGATCGCGATCCACTGCTCGGGATCGGCGGAGAAATCGTCAAACACCTTGTTGAGCTCGAAATGCGCGTCGGTGTGCAGCGCGTTGTAGACCTCGGGCCGCGACAGCGTGACGATCGTGATCGGCCCCTTGCGTTCCACCTTGGAAAATTTCAGCTCCATCGTGCGCTCCCGCAGTTTCTCGTGAAGGAATATTGCCGGAATACTACCGCGCCTCCGCGCTGGAGCACCATCGAATTGCGCAATGCGCCTTGCGCATCTCACACGTCTCCCATTGCTTGACTTGGCGGCGCTCTTCTCACCTTAATCGTGCGAAGCAAAGCTGCGCCCAGCGCCTTAACGCAAAACGAAAAAATCATCCGGGAGAGAGCCGTGGATTTCTCGCTGCCTGCCGATCTCGTCGCCTATCTCGCAGAGCTCGACCTTTTCATCGAACGCGAGATCAAGCCGCTGGAGGCGGTCGACGATAACATCCGCTTCTTCGATCACCGCCGCGAATGGGCGCGCACCGATTTCGAGAATGGCGGCCTGCCGCGCCACGAATGGGAGGCGCTGCTGCGCAAGGCCAAGGATCTCGCAGACGCCGCCGGTCATTTGCGTTTTGCGGTGCCGAAGCAATATGGCGGCAAGAATGGCTCCAACCTCTGGATGGCGGTCATCCGCGAGCACTTTGCCGCCAAGGGGCTCGGCCTGCACAACGACCTCCAGAACGAGCATTCCATCGTCGGCAACTTCCCCGTCGCCACCATGCTCGATCGCTACGGACGCGACGACCAGAAGGCGATGATCGACGGCTCGATCAAGGGCAAGTACCGCATCACCTTCGGCCTGACCGAGCCAAATCACGGCTCCGACGCCACCCATATGGAAGCGCGCGCGGTGCCCGCGACCCGTGACAACGTCAAGGGCTGGATCATCAACGGCGAGAAGATGTGGACGACCGGCATGCACGTCGCCACGCATTGCGCGCTGTTCGCGCGCACGTCAGGCAATGACGGCGATGCCCGCGGCATCACCTGCTTCCTGGTGCCGGCCACGAGCCATGGCGTGAAGATCGAAGAGTATATGTGGACCTTCAACATGCCGACCGATCATCCCCGCGTCAGCTTTACGGACGTGTTCGTGCCGGAGGATGCGCTGTTCGGCGAGGACGGTCGCGGCCTGTCGCTGGCGCAATGTTTTGTCCATCAAAACCGCATCCGGCAGGCAGCGAGTTCGTTGGGGGCAGCGGTCTACTGCATCAACGAGAGCGTGAAGTATGCGCGCGAGCGAAAACCGTTCGGCAAGGCGCTGGCCGAGAACCAGGCGATCCAATTCCCGCTGGTCGAGCTTGCGACGCAGGCCGAGATGCTGCGCCTGTTGATCCGCAAGACCGCCTGGGAAATGGACAAGCTCACCGAGGAGCAGATCGAGCGCACGCTCTCCGACCGCGTCTCGATGTGCAACTACTGGGCAAACCGCCTGTGTTGCGAGTCTGCCGACCGCGCCATGCAGGTTCACGGCGGCATGGGCTATTCACGCCACAAGCCGTTCGAGCACATTTACCGCCATCACCGCCGCTATCGCATCACCGAGGGCAGCGAGGAGATCCAGATCCGCAAGGTAGCGGGATTTTTGTTCGGCTATATGGGGCCGGGGAAGCATTGAGGGATTGTTGCGCGCAGTCTCTCCCCGGAGTCGTCCCGGCGAAGGCCGGGACCCATTACCCCACGGAGAAGTCGTTGCGCGAGACGGCAACTCCGAGTTTTCGCAAAACCCAATCCTGTGGCTATGGGTCCCGGCCTTCGCCGGGACGACGATGTGGCTGGAGTGGTGCTAATTCACCCTTCTATCCTTCCCCGCCCAATACGGCTCCCGCAACTGCCGTCGCAAAATCTTGCCTGAGGGATTGCGCGGCAGCGCCGGCAAAAACTCCACGCTCTTCGGCGTCTTGAAGCCGGCGATGCGCTCGCGCGTGAAGTTGATGATGTCGGTGGCGGTCGCCTGCTTGCCGGGCTTCATCACCACAACGGCCTTCACCGCCTCGCCCCATTTGTCGTCGGGTATGCCGATCACGGCAGCTTCCGCGACGTCGGGATGATCGCACAGCGCGCTCTCGACCTCGGCCGGGTAGATGTTTTCGCCCCCGGAGATGATCATGTCCTTGATGCGGTCGTGGATGTAGAGATAACCGTCTTCGTCCATGTAGCCGGCATCACCCGTGCGCAGCCAGCCGTCGCCGCGCAGCGTCGCGGCGGTCGCTTCCGGCAGGTTCCAGTAGCCGGCCATGTTGGAGCCCGAGCGCGTCGCGATCTCGCCGACCTCGCGCGGCGGCAGCGGCTTGCCGTCAACGTCTAGGATCGCGATCTCGACGCCCGGCAGCGCCTTGCCGGCCGAGCGCATCCGCTCCAAGCCCTCGATATGATCCTCCGGCGGCAGCGCGACGATGGTGCCGGTGGTCTCGGTCATGCCGTACATTTGCACGAACCCGCATTTGAAGATCTCGATGCATTCTTTCAGCAGCGCCGCCGGTATCGGCGAGGCGCCGTACAGCATGTATTTCAACCGGGAGAAATCGATTGTCTTCGCGCGCGGCTGCCGCACCACGAACTGCATCGCCGCCGGCACCATGAACAGCTTTGTGATGCCGGACTGCTCGAAGAAATCCAGCACCTTGGTCGGATCGAACTCGCGCGCGATCACGCCGCGGGCGCCGTGGTAGAGCCCCATCACGCCCCAGCCGGAGCCGCCGATATGGAAGATCGGCATCGCGACCAGCGACACGTCGTCGGTCGACCATCGGTTCCACTCCGGCTTGTCCTCGGCATTGCCTGTTTGCACCAGGTTGAGGAAGTTCGCATGCGACAGCATCGCGCCCTTCGGCTTGCCTGTCGTACCCGAGGTATAGAGCTGGATCGCGATGTCCTTAGTGTCGATCGGCACCTTGGGATCGTCGCCACTCTGTGCATCGCGCCAAGCTGTAAAATCCTGCCATTCCGGCGCGCCGCCTTCGGTGGTGATGACGCTGCGCACGCCCGGCAACTGGTCCTTGATCTGGCGGACCTGGGTGATGAACTCAGGTCCCACGAACAGCACCGGCGCTTTGCAGTCGCTCACGATGAAGGCGACCTCGGGGCCCGCGAGCCGCCAGTTCACCGGCGCCATCACCACGCCGGCCTTCATGGCACCCATCAGCAGCTCGAAATAGTTGTCGCTGTTCTTGCCGAGATAGGCGATGCGCTCGCCCTTGTTCACACCCATCGCGATCAGCGCATTGGCGACGCGATTCGTCTTGATGTCGAACTCGGCGAAGCTGGTGACACGACCTTCGAACTCGAAGGCGATGGCATTGCCGCGGCTCTTGGCGCGCTCGCGCACCATGTCGGCGAGGTCAGCCAATGGCTGTGTGGTGGACATGTCTCTCCCGTGACGTCTTGTTCTTATGCCGCGGAGTGTGGCGTCATCCGCGGGCGAAGACAAGATGGGAGAGGGTACGCCATGGCTTCAGCGTCGTCGTCTTGGCGAAAGCCAGGACCCATAGCCACAAAACGCAATTCGGCGAAGACTGGCCATGGCCAATCTTCGCCAAAGAACATTCGGTGATAATGGGTCCTGGCTTTCGCCAGGACGACTACGGAGAGAGCCTCAGCCCCGCTTCGCACGGTCCTTTTCATTCTGCGCCATGATGCTCTCGCGTGCGGTTTTCCAGTCGTCGTCGCTCCAGTCGCGGAGCTGGTAGAAATTGCCGCCCATCGCGAGCGCCTGCGCGCCGTCCATGGCGATGGTCTCGCCGCTGATCCAGTCGCAACCGCCGGAGATCAGGAACACGGCGACGTTCTGCAATTCCTCCATGGTACCGACGCGGCCCATCGGGTTCATCGCCTTGGTGCGCGCGCCCGCTTCGTCGCCGGGCTTGATGCGCTTGCTCATGCCCTCGGTCGGGATCTCACCCGGCGCGATCGTGTTCAGCCGGATGCCATAGCGGCCCCATTCGGTCGCGAGCGACATCGTCATGGCATGGATCGCCGACTTGCTCATCGCCGACGGCACCACGTAAGGCGATCCGTTGCGCACCCAGGTCGTGGTGATCGAGACGACGTTGCCGGGCTGCTTCAACGCGATCCAGCGCTTGCCGACCGCCTGCGTCACGTAAAACGTGCCGTGCATGACGATGTTGGCGACGGCGTCAAAGCCGCGCGGCGACAGCTCCTCGCTGCGCGAGATGAAATTGCCGGCGGCGTTGTTGATGAGGTCGGTGAGGGGGCCGTCGCGAAAGATGGTCTCGATCATCTCCTCGACCGCGAGCGCGTTGCGGATGTCGACGCCGTGGCTGGTGACGCGGCCGCCATGCTCAGCCATCAGCTCGGTCGCGGTCTCGTCGCAGACGATCTTGCGCCGGCCGCAGATGTGCACTTCCGCGCCGAGCTGGAGAAAGCGCGCCGCCATCGACTTGCCGAGCCCGGTGCCGCCGCCGGTCACGAGGATGCGCCGCCCCGCCAGAAGATTTTCCTTAAACATGGCTGTTTCCCCCGTCGCGATTGTCGGTTAATTGATCGATTGACTAAATCCGGCCGCCGGCTTCCTGTAAAGCGGCACCGAACAAGAACAGCCGGGAACCAGGGGAGAATTCATCCATGGAAGAGCGCGTCTCGATCTCGATCTCGGAAGGCGTCGCCGACGTGCGGCTGGTGCGCGCGGACAAGATGAATGCGCTGGATCAGGCCATGTTCGAGGCCCTTGTGGCCGCAACGGATCGGCTTTCGAAGGAAAAAGGCGTGCGCGTCGTGGTGCTGTCCGGCGAGGGCCGCGCCTTCTGTGCCGGTCTCGACATGGGGCGTTTTGCCGCCATGAAGGAAAAGGGGGGCAATGGAATTCCGGGTGGCGAAAATCGCGACCTCACCAAACGCACGCACGGCCAGGCGAATTTTGCGCAACAGGCCGTGTGGGGCTGGCGCCAGCTTCCGGTCCCCGTGATCGCGGCGATCCAGGGCGTCGCCTTCGGCGGCGGCTTCCAGCTCGCACTCGGCGCCGACATGCGCTTCCTCACGCCCGATGCGCGAATGTCGGTGATGGAAATCAAATGGGGTCTGGTACCCGACATGGCGGGCACGCCGATCCTGGCTTCGCTCGTGCGCGACGACATCTTGCGCGATCTCACCTACACCGGCCGCATCTTCTCCGCGCAGGAGGCGATGGCTTACGGTCTCGCCACGCGCATCTGCGACGACCCGCGCGCTGCCGCGCTCGACGTCGCGCGCGAGATCGCGGGAAAAAGCCCCGATGCGATCCGCGCCGCGAAACGCATGCTCAACAATCTCTCGGTCGATCCGGGCCCCGCGCTACTCGCCGAGTCCGTCGAGCAGCAGAAGTTGATCGGCAGCGCGAACCAGACCGAGGCGGTGCGTGCCAATCTCGAGAAGCGCGCGCCGAAGTTTGCGGATTAGCGCAGACCTCATCCCGAGGAGCCGCGAAGCGGCGTCTCGAGGGATGGGCCACGGGCTCTCATGGTTCGAGACGGCGCCTTGCGCCTCCTCACCATGAGGGGCAACTTCAACAACAAAGAAAAACAACAATGAGCGAAACCTCAAATTTCCTCGGCATCGTCTCCGGCGGGCGCAGCCGCTCCCATGCCGAGGTCGCTGATCGTGCCGACCGCATCGCGAGCGGTCTCAGCCAGATCGGCGTCAGGCAGGGCGATTGCGTCTGCATGCTGATGCGCAACGACATCGCCTTCATCGAAGCCGCCTATGCCGCCATGCGGCTGGGCGCCTACGGCGTGCCGATCAACTGGCACTTCAAGCCGGAGGAGATCAACTACATCCTGAACGACACCGGCACCTCCGTGCTGATCGGCCATGCCGACATGCTGCATGCCTTGCGCGATGCGATTCCCCAAGGCGTCACCGTGCTCAGCGTGCCGACGCCCCCGGAGATCCTGTCCAGCTACAAGATCGATCCCGATCATCTGAAGACGCCGGACTTCGCGATCGATTTCGAATCCTGGCTCGCAGAGCACCAGCCCTATGACGGCCCGGTCGGGCCGCAGCCCATGAACATGATCTACACCTCGGGCACGACAGGCCACCCCAAGGGCGTACGGCGCAACGCGCCGACGCCGGAGCAGGCGGCTGCCGGCGAGCGCATGCGCGCGATGATCTACGGGCTCAAGCCCGGCGCCCGCACGATCCTGCCGGGCCCGCTCTATCACTCCGCGCCGAACTCGTTCGGCATTCGCGCGGGAAAACTCGGCGGCGCACTGGTGCTGATTCCCCGCTTCGAGCCCGAGGAATTTCTCGAGCTGATCGAGCGCTACAAGATCGACACCATCTTCATGGTGCCGACCATGTTCATCCGCCTGATGAAGCTGCCGGAGGAGGTGCGCAAGCAATACGACGTCTCCTCGCTCCGCCACATCATTCACGCCGCAGCACCCTGTCCGGCGGACGTCAAGCGCGCCATGATCGAATGGTGGGGGCCGGTGATCTATGAATTCTACGGCTCGACCGAATCCAGCGCCGTCACCTTCGCGACCTCCGAGGACGCGCTGAGGAAGCCCGGCACCGTCGGCAGGATTTCGCCCGGCGCCGAGCTGCGCTTCATCGGTGAGGACGGACGCGTGCTGGGTGTAGGCGAGATCGGCGAGATCTACTCGCGCATGGCCGGGATGGCCGATTTCACCTACCACAACAAGCCGGAGAAGCGCGCCGAAATCGATCGCGACGGCTTCATCACCTCCGGCGACGTCGGCTATATCGACGAAGAGGGCTACGTCTTCATCTGCGACCGCAAGCGCGACATGGTGATCTCGGGCGGCGTCAACATCTATCCGGCCGAGATCGAGTCCGTGCTGCACGCGGTGCCCGGCGTGCATGATTGCGCGGTGTTCGGCATCCCCGATGCCGAGTTCGGCGAAGCGCTGATGGCGGTGGTCGAGCCGCAAGCCGGCGTTACGCTGGATGCCGCCGAAATCCGCACCCGCCTGAAGGCCTCGCTTGCCGACTACAAGGTCCCAAAGCACATCGAGATCCGCACCGGGCTGCCGCGCGAAGACTCCGGCAAGATCTTCAAGCGGCGCCTGCGCGATCCCTATTGGGAGCAGGCGGGGCGGAAGATCTAGCGGTGCGTAGCCCGGGTGAGCGAAGCGATACCCGGGATAACAACCAGTAAGACCCGGATGTCGCTTCGCTCATCGGGGCTACACGAGCACGCGAATACGTGAGCGGCTTTATCGATCGCAACCTCGCGCATCGTGCTATACTCACGGGATCATCGACCTTCGGATCATCCCATGGCTCCCGTTTCCATCCTGCTCAACCTGCTCTGGATTCTCATTGGCGGCGCCTGGATGGCGCTCGGCTGGCTGGTCGCCGCGGTCATCATGGCGGTCACCATCATCGGCCTGCCCTGGGCGCGGGCGGCGTTCAATATCGCCGTCTACACGCTGATGCCGTTCGGCTCGCGGGCGGTCAGCCGCTATGAGGTCACCGGTGTCGAGGATGTCGGCACCGGCCCGCTCGGGGTGATCGGCAACATCATCTGGTTCGTGCTCGCCGGCTGGTGGTTGGCGCTCGGCCACCTCTTCACCGCCGTGGCCCTCGCGATCACCATCATCGGCATTCCCTTCGCCTGGGCCCACCTCAAGCTCGCCGGCATCGCGCTCTGGCCGATCGGCAAGGTGATCGCGCCGGCTTAAGGCAAACTCGTAGGATATCCTACGCCTCCGCAAGGCGTCACATTTCCTTGCAACTTTTTCCCGACTTCATTGTTGACGAGCGGGAGTGAACGCGGCCGCAATGTGCCGCGGCTGGCCCTTGGTTCATTCTTATCGGGAGGCGATTGCATGAAGTGGCTTTGCTTGGTGGGCTTTGTGGCGGGGGCCGTTGCTTTGACACCCACACCTTCTGCTTCGGCGATGCCCGTTGCCAAGCCGGACACACTGGGCGCGTCTCAGACTGACACGATCGAGGTCAAGGGCGGCCACGGACATGGCGGTGGCCACGGGTGGGGTCATCGCGGCGGCCGTGGTCATCATTACGGCTGGGGCAGAGGCCGAGGCCATCACTATGGTTGGCGGCACCATCACCACTGGTAAGCGTCACTATTGTCCCGAGATTGAAGTCGGGTGGCCGCTCAATGCTTCCGACCCACAATCCCTCGCGTTGCCCGACGGGCAAAACCCGCCACATGCAGGTCAATCGATCGGTTCTCCAATATTCTGATTGACCGAATTCGCTTCTTCGGGTAAACCGCAAACTATTCCGGCCCGCTAAAAAGGGCGTTTCGCGATCGTCACGATACGTGAGCCGAGATGCGATGGACGCGGCAGCGCCGGCGCGTGACGAGGTGGCAGGGCGGGCTACGCCTGTGAGCCATCGCGATCCGCGCGAACGACCCGGCGCGGTCACAGCGTTTCTATTCGACTTCGGGGGCGAGCACGCGCGAGCTTCCGGATGTCCGGGGAGGGACGTCCGCGGACGGCAAAAGCGTGTGGTCCTGACGCCCGGGGTCTGTGCGTCAAGGCTTGCGGTGATGTGCGGCCCGACCGGGTGCGCGCATCGATCATCTGCAAGGCGACGGGGGCAATAGTGCATCGCTCCCCGGGGAGAGCGCGCCATAAGCCGTAAACCATTGCGCAGGGAAGGCCGGGATGTTCCGGCATCACCTGTGGTCACCCCCGCGTGCGTCTTTCGCGTGCGGACCTTGGGTGCCAGCCGGCGCCCGGCCTTCCCTGCGCCCTTTCTTATCGATGAGGGCGAAACGGACAGCAAAACTCGGGCCCCTGCGCCGCGAGACCGCGGACGTGTGCGCGCGCCGTTCAGCAAGGCGCATTTCTCCCATGATCGGTGATGTTGCCGCGCCGCCCCCAACTTCATCTTGCGCTGCGGCAAAAAACTTGCACACTCGGCTGAGCCGGGCAGCCAAGCGAGCTCGAACAGCGGAGCGAGCCAATGTCCCTCCAGACCATATCATCCGACACCGCCGATCAGCGCCCCAACCGCCCCGAGGACGTCCAGGCGCTGGAAGCGGACGTGCGGCTGCGGGACGACATCCGCCTGCTCGGGCGCATTCTCGGCGACACGGTGCGCGACCAGGAGGGGCCTGAATTGTTCGATCTGGTCGAGCGCATCCGGCAGACCTCGATCCGATTCCACCGCGACGAGGACCGGCTCGCCCGCCGCGAGCTCGAGCAGATCCTCGACAGCATGTCGACCTCCGAGACGGTGCGGATCGTCCGCGCCTTCAGCTATTTCTCCCACCTCGCCAACATCGCCGAGGACCAGAACAACATCCGCCAGATGCGCGCCAACAAGGGCGGCGGCTCCGGCGTGCTGGCCGAGACGCTCGCCCATGCGAGGGCTGCGGGCATCGGTGCCGATGCCCTGCGCAACTTCTTCAAGAGCGCGCTGGTCAGCCCGGTTTTGACGGCGCATCCGACCGAGGTCCGCCGCAAGAGCACGATGGACCGCGAGATGGAGGTAGCTAGCCTGCTCGATCGTCGGGAGCGCGTCGCGCTGACGGCGGAAGAGGCTGCCGCCAGCGACGAGCAGCTCCGCCGCGAGGTGCTGACGCTGTGGCAGACCAACCTGCTGCGCCGGACCAAGCTCACCGTGCTCGACGAGGTCGCCAACGGCCTGTCGTTCTACGATTACACGTTTCTCCGCGAGGTGCCGCGGCTGGTCAACGCGCTGGAGGACCGGCTGGAGGAGGGCGGCGAGCAGGCGGCCGGCGAGCTCGCCTCGTTCCTGCGCATGGGCAGCTGGATCGGCGGCGACCGCGACGGCAATCCCTTCGTCACCGCCGACGTGATGCGCGGCACGCTGCGACTGCAGTCGAGCCGGGTGATGCAGTTCTATCTGAACGAGCTGCACGTGCTCGGCTCGGAATTGTCGATCGCGGCCCACCTCGCCGACGTCTCCGAGGAGCTGCGCACGCTCGCTGAGCGCTCGCCCGATACCTCGCCGCACCGGAGCGGCGAGCCCTATCGCCTCGCGGTCTCCGGCATCTATGCGCGCCTCACTGCCACGGCCGAAATGCTTCAGGTCGAGATTACGCGCCGGCCGGTCGGCAAGGGCGCGCCCTATGACAGCGTCGGGGAGCTCAAGGCCGATCTCGACGTGCTGCACCGCTCGCTGATCTCCAACAACGCCGGCGTCATCGCCCGCGGCCGGCTGCGGCTGCTGCGGCGTGCGGTGGACTGCTTTGGATTCCATCTGGCCCGGCTCGATATCCGGCAGAACTCGGCGGTGCACGAGCGGACCATTGCCGAGCTGATGGATGCCGCCAATCCCGGCATGTCCTATCTCGCGCTCGGCGAGGACGCCCGCATCTCGCTGCTCACCAACGAGTTGCGCTCAACGCGCTCGCTGGTGTCGCCGTTCGTCAAGTACAGCGACGAGACGATGGGCGAGCTCAACGTGTTCCATGCCGCCGCCGAGGCGCACGCGAAGTTCGGCTCGGACGCCATCCCCCAATGCATCATCTCGATGTGCAAGGGCATGTCGGATATGCTCGAGGTCGCGGTGCTCCTGAAGGAGGTCGGTCTCGTCCATCCCTCCGGGCGCAGCGCCATCAACATCGTGCCGCTGTTCGAGACCATCGAGGATTTGCAGACTTCCAGCACCATCATGGACCGCATGCTCTCGCTGCATGATTATCGCCGCCTGGTCGACAGCCGCGGCAGCGTGCAGGAGGTCATGCTGGGCTATTCCGACTCGAACAAGGATGGCGGCTTCGTCACCTCGGGCTGGGAGCTCTACAAGGCCGAGATCGGCCTCGTCGACGTGTTCGAGCGCCACGGCGTGCGCCTACGCCTGTTCCATGGCCGCGGCGGTTCGGTCGGCCGCGGCGGCGGACCGAGCTATGATGCCATCATCGCCCAGCCCGGCGGCGCGGTGAACGGCCAGATCCGCATCACCGAGCAGGGCGAGATCATCTCGTCGAAATACTCCAACGCCGAAGTCGGCCGCAACAATCTGGAGATCCTGGCAGCCGCAACGCTGGAGGCGAGCCTGTTGCATCCGCGCCAGAGCGCGCCGCGCCGCGAATATCTGACCGCGATGGACGAGCTTTCAAGCCTCGCCTTCAAGGCCTATCGGGGCCTCGTCTACGAGACCGACGGCTTCGTCGATTATTTCTGGGCCTCGACGGTCATCAACGAGATCGCGACGCTCAACATCGGCAGCCGCCCGGCCTCGCGCAAGAAGACCCGCGCGATCGAGGACCTTCGCGCCATTCCCTGGGTGTTCTCCTGGGCGCAATGCCGCCTGATGCTGCCCGGCTGGTACGGCTTTGGCAGCGCGGTCGAGCAATGGATCGCGGAGCATCCCGACAAGGGCATGCCGTTCCTCAAAGAGCTCTACAAGGAATGGCCGTTCTTCCGCATGCTGTTGTCGAACATGGACATGGTGCTGGCCAAGAGCTCGATCGCGATCGCCTCGCGCTATGCCGAACTCGTGCCCGACGAGGCGCTCCGCGAAAAAATCTTCAGCCGCATCCGCCGCGAATGGCATTCCTGCATCGAGACGCTGCTGGACATCATGGGCCAGGACCGGCTGCTGCAAGGCAACCCGCTGCTGGAGCGCTCGGTGCGCCACCGCTTCCCTTATCTCGACCCGCTCAACCATGTGCAGGTCGAGCTGCTGAAAGAGCATCGCGCGCAGAACCCGGATGAGCAGGTGCTGCGCGGGATTCAGCTGACGATCAACGGGATCTCGGCGGGATTGAGGAATACGGGGTAGAGACATGGTGAGTGGCGAGTGGAATCCATTCGCCACTCACCATTCGCTGCACTCAACAGAAATGCGCGCCCTGCGTCTCCACATACACCGCATAGAGCGACTGGCTCGCGGTCATGAACAGGCGGTTGCGCTTCTTGCCGCCGAAGCAGACGTTGGCGCAGGTCTCGGGCAACAGGATCTGCCCGATGCGCGCGCCGTCGTTTGGCGCGAACACCTGCACGCCGTCATAGCCGGGGCCGACCCAGCCGGCGCCGACCCAGATGTTGCCTTCGGTGTCGACGCGCAGGCCGTCGGGGAAGCCTGATTTGCCGTCGAGCGTCATGTCGATCAGCTTCTTCGGGTTCGAAAGCTTCGCCCCATCGATGTCGTACGACCACACCACGTTCTTGGCTTCAGGATAATGCGTGATGCCGGTGTCGCAGACATAGAGCTTCTTGTAGTCCTGACTAAAAGCGATGCCGTTCGGCTTGAACGGCTCGTCGGCCACCTTCGCGACCTGGCCGCTCTGCGGATCAATGCGATAAACCGCTTCCTTCTGATGGGGCTGCAGCGAGCCGGTATTGGCAAGCTTGCCCTCGTAGATACTGATCGCGCCGTAGCCGGGATCGGTGAACCAGATCGCCTTGTCGTTGGGATGCACCACCATGTCGTTGGGGCCGTTGAGCGGCTTGCCGCCGGCCTGCTCGGCCAGGGTCGTCACCGAACCGTCGTGCTCGTAGCGGACGAGCCGGGTGCGCTCGGCACTGAGCTGGCGCCCCTCGGTGTCGAACGAGTTGCCGTTGGCCTCGTTCGACGGCTTGTGGAACTGCTCGGAGATGTGGCCGTCGTCATCGAGGTAGCGCAGCTGCCGGTTGGCGGGGATGTCACTCCAGACCAGATATTGCCCTTGCGCATTCCACGCTGGCCCTTCCGCCCACAGGCAGCCGGTATAGAGCCGCTTGATTGCGGTGTTGCCGACCTTCGCTTTGAAGCGCTTGGGATCGATGGCAATGATGTCAGGATCGGGATAGCGCTGCGGCTCGGCATTGGCGCCGAAGTCGCGGGCGTCCGCGCGTGAGGCGAGCAGGGCGGATGCGGCAACGGTCGCGGCGCCCTTGAGGAGCGTGCGGCGGGCGAGGCCGCTGCCTGCAGTCGTGTCGTCGGAGTCGGTCAGCATTCTTGTCATGGTTTCCTCCCAAAGTTGTGTTGGGAGGAAATGATCCGCCAGCAATCGGGCGTAAAGCGGAGCGATCTCCGGACTAGGCAGCCGGAGATCGCAGAGCAGGAATGCCGGAAGTGCGGCTCGACGGGATCCTTACACGGGATCCCACGGGAAGATGTCGGCGGAGCGGTCGAGCTTGTAGAATGATCCCTTCAGCGCCGGCATGCCGTGTTCCGCGATCGATTGCGGCGTCCAGCCCTCGCTCCGGTGCACCGAGCGCAGCGGACGGTTCTGGCTGAACAGGAACAGCTCGTTCATGCGCGCGCCGAAGATCTGCCCGGACACGTCCTTGGCGGCATCGGAGAGCAGATAGGCGCAGACCGGCGCGATCTTCTCCGGGCCCATCTGCTTGATCTTCTCGACGCGCGCCTTCTCGGCTTCGGTCTCGGTCGGGATGGTCCCGATCATGCGGGTCCAGGCGAACGGCGAGACGCAGTTGGAGCGAACGTTGAAGCGGCCCATGTCGAGCGCAATAGACTTCGACAGGCCGACGATGCCGAGCTTGGCGGCGGCGTAATTGGCTTGTCCAAAGTTGCCGATCAGGCCGGAGGTCGAGGTGAAGTGCACGAACGAGCCGGACTCCTGCTCGCGGAAGATCCGCGCCGCGGCGTGGCTGACGTAGAACGAGCCCATCAAATGCACCTTGATGACGGCCTCGAAGGCTTCCACGCTCATCTTGTGGAAGATCATGTCGCGCAGGATGCCGGCATTGTTGACCACGCCGTCGAGCCGGCCGAAATGATCGGTCGCGGTCTTCACGATCTTGCTGGCGGGGATGGCTTCGGCCACCGACTCGAAATTGGCGACGGCGGTGCCGCCGCGCTTCTTGATCTCCTCGACCACTTCCTCGGCGGGCGCGGCGCTGGTGCCAGCGCCGTCCGCGGCGACGCCGGGATCGTTGACGACGACCTTGGCGCCCTCGCCGGCGCAGAGCAGCGCGATTTCGCGCCCGATGCCGCGGCCTGCGCCGGTGACGATGATGACCTTGTCTTGCAGTGATTTCGTCATGTGGATTACCTCTCGTTCGTAAACACGATCGTGCCCGACGCGGCGAACATGCCGCCGACGCCGTGACACACCGAAATCTTCGCGTTGGCGACCTGCGCCGGCGCGATACCGCGCATCTGCCGCACGCTCTCCTGGAGCGCGTACATGCCGTACATGCCCGAATGCATGTAGCTCAGGCCGCCGCCATTGGTGTTGAGCGGCAGCTTGCCGCCGGGCCGCGTGTTGCCGTCGGCGATGAACTTTCCGGTCTCCTCGTGCGGCATGAAGCCGAGGTCGCCGAGGCCGAACAGCGGCAGATGCGCAAAGGCGTCGTAGATCATGAGATGGTCGACATCCTTATGCGCGATGCCGGCCTCCTTGAAGGCGAGGGGCCCCGCGGTCTTGAACGCGCGCGAGGAGTTGAACGTCTCCATCTGGCTGACCATCGGCGTCTCCACGCTCTCGCCGGTGCCCATGATGTAGACGGGCTTGCGCGGAAAATCCCTGGCACGGTCCGCCGAGGTCAGGATCAGCGCGCCGCCGCCGTCGGTGACGAGGCAGCATTGCAGCAGGCGGAACGGATAGGCGATCATGCGCGAGTTGAGGACGTCCGCGACCGTGATGGGATCCTTCATCATCGCGCGCGGATTCTTCGCCGCCCACTCCCGCTGCACCACTGCGACCGAGGCGAGCTGCTCGTGCGTGATGCCATAGGTCTTCATGAAGCGAAGCACGGGGATCGGGAACATGCTGGGCGGGCCGTAGACACCGAACGGCGCCTCGAACTGGCCTTGCAGGCTGTCGGCAGGAATCGAGCGCGGCGCCTTGCCGATCATCGACTTGCCGCTCTCGGCATGGGTGATCAGCACCGTCTTGCATAGGCCGGCCTCGATCGCTGCGGCGGCATGGCGGACGTGCAGCATGAAGGAGCAGCCGCCGACCGAGGTGCCGTCCACCCAGGTCGGCTTGATGCCGAGATAGTGGCAGACCTGCTGCGGCGTTTCGACGGCGGTGGCGAAACCATCGATGTCGGACAGCTTCAGCCCGGCATCGGCAATGGCATTGAGCGCCGCATCCGCGTGAAGCTGGAGCTGCGAGACGTTGGGGATGACACCGAGTTCGGTGGTCTCGGCCGCGCCGACGACGGCAACCTGATTGCTGCGCATGCTCTATCCCTTCGCCGGACGGAATACGGGGAGGGTGATCTTGTCGTCGAGCGCCTCGAAGGCGACCTCGAGCTTCATGTCGAGTTTGAGCGCCTCCGGCGTCTGCGGGCAGTCGATGATGTTGCTCATCATCCGCGGTCCCTCTTCGAGCTCGACTACCGCAATCGCGTAAGGCGGCGTGAAGCCGGGCGCGGCGGGACGGTGGTTGATCACGTAGCTGTAGAGAAAGCCGTTGCCGCTCGCCTTGAAGATGCTGACCTTGCGCGAGGCGCAGGACGGGCAGAACGGGCGCGGCGGGAAATAGACATGCGCACAGGCGTCGCAGCGCTGCAGGCGCAACTCGCCCGCCTTGGTGCCGTCCCAGAAATGCTGGGTCTCCGGCGTCGGTTTCGGTCGCGCGCGATGCGGTTCGGCCATCTCGGCAGGTCCTCCCAAGGCCAAGCGAAGCCCGGCTGTTGCGATCTTGATCCGACAATCGACCATGGCGCGTCAACGGTCCAGCAATGCGCATGCATGCCATCATGCGCACAATGCTTGTGTCGAAGTGAGGCAGCGCTATACATTGCGCGCAAATATTCCGTGAGACAGACATGCCCGATTTTTCGACACTGAAGAAGCTCGCCGAAGACCTCGAAAGCGGCCGCACCAGCTCCCGCAAGCTGGTCGAGGCTTGCATCGCCAAAATCGCCGATCCGGCCGGCGAGGGGCAGCGTACCTTCATCCATGTGGACAGGGACGCCGCGCTTGTGGCGGCGGATGCGATGGACGGTTTGCGCAAGGTGAAGGCGGCGCCGTCGCGCTACGCCGGTATCCCGGTCTCGATCAAGGATCTCTTCGACATCAAGGGCCAGGTGACGCGCGCCGGCTCCCGCGCGCTCGATGATTCCTCGCCGGCCGAGCAGGATGCCCCCACGGTAGCGCGGCTGCGCAAGGCCGGCTTCGTCGTGATCGGGCGCACCAACATGACCGAGTTCGCCTATTCCGGCATCGGCATCAATCCGCATTACGGCACGCCAAAGGGCGCCTGGAACCGGGCCGAGGGCCACGTGCCCGGCGGTTCGTCCTCGGGTGCCGCGGTGTCCGTGCTCGACGGCATGGCGCATGGCGCGCTCGGCACCGACACCGGCGGCTCCTGCCGGATTCCGGCGGCCTATAACGGCATCGTCGGCTACAAGCCGACGCAGCGGCGCGTGCCGCTCGACGGGGCTGTGCCGCTGTCGTTCTCGCTCGACAGCATCGGGCCGCTGGCACGATCGGTCAGTTGCTGTGCCATTCTCGATGCCGTGCTCGCCAACGAGCTGATCGGCCCGCTGAAGCCGCGACCTGTCAAGGGCATGCGGCTGGCGGTGCCGACCACGATCGCGCTCGATGACCTCGACGCGGCTGTGGCCGGGACATTCGAGCGTGCGCTCAAGAGCCTTGCCGATCACGGCGCGATCATCGAGCGCATGGAGATGGCCGAATTCCACGACATCGGACCGATGAACGCCAAGGGCGGCTTTGCGGCTTCCGAAAGCTACGCCTGGCACCGCTACCTCCTCACATCCAAGGGTGACGTCTACGATCCCCGAGTCTCCGTGCGCATCATGCGCGGCGAGGCGCAGAGCGCGGCGGACTACATCGATCTTCTCCACGAGCGCCGCTCGCTGATCGCCCGCGTCAATGCGCGGATCGCGCCCTATGACGCGCTGGTGCTGCCGACCACCGCCAACACGCCGCCGAAAATCGCCGATCTCGCCGACGACAAGGAGTTCACCAGGGAAAACCTGCGGGCGCTCCGCAATTGCACCCTGATCAACATGATCGACGGTTGCGCCATCTCGCTGCCGGCGCATCGCGAGGGCGAAATTCCCGTCGGCCTGATGCTGGCGGGCGCGGGCGGATCGGACCGCCGTATCTTCGAGCTTGCTGCCGGCATGGAGGCCGTAATTCGTGTTTGACCTGACCTTCACCGTTGACGCCCAGGACACCACCACGCCGCTGACGCTGGCGATCGACCAGATGGTCATCGCCGGCTGGACCGGCCGCGATCCGGTCGCGCGCGACAAGCACATTGCCGAGCTGCAGGAGATGGGTATCGCGCCGCCGGCCTCGACGCCGATCTACTACCGTGCCTCGGCGCGGCGGCTGACGCAGGAGGACAGCATCGAATGCACCGGCGGCGATTCCTCCGGCGAGGTCGAGTTCGTGCTGATCGGCTGGCAGGGTCGCATTTTCGTCGGCTGCGGTTCCGACCACACCGACCGCAAGGTCGAAGCCTACAACGTCACGGTGTCCAAGCAGATGTGCGACAAGCCGATCGCATCCACCGTGTGGGAGCTCGAGGACGTCATCGGCCATTGGGACAGGATGATCCTGCGCTCCTGGGCCACGATCAAGGGCGAGCGCGTGCTCTACCAGGAGGGCACGCTCGACGCGATGCTGCCGGTCGTCGACCTCATCGCGCGTGGCTTCGACGGTGGGAAATTCCCCGACGGCTGCGCCATGTTCGGCGGTACGTTTGCGGCGAAGGGCGGCATCCGTCCCGCCGATCGCTTCGATTTCGAGCTGGAGGACCCCGTGCTGAAGCGCACGATCAAGCACGGCTATGACGTGGTGACGCTGCCGGTGCGGGGCTAAAGTCTCTCCTTCGTCATTGCGAGGAGCTCTTGCGACAAAGCAATCCAGACTGGTTCCGCGGAGGAATTCTGGATTGCTTCGCTCCGCTCGCAATGACGGGGAGAGAGACGGAAATCGGGTGGTAGAGGACGGGGCGGTCCTGCGAAGGTCAGAGAGCCATGACAGCAACAGCACGCAAATCGCCTCAATCCCCGTCAGCGGATACTGCCGCCCATGTCGATGCCCTCGACTGGCCGCAAATCACCGGCGAGCTCGACACCCACGGCTCCGCCGTCCTGAAGGGCCTGCTCACGCCGGAGCAGTGCCGCGCCGTCGCCGCGCTCTATCCCGACGACACCAACTTCCGCAGCCGTATCGTCATGGGCCGCCACGGCTTTGGCCGCGGCGAATACAAATATTTCTCCTATCCGCTGCCCGATCTGATCGCGCAGTTGCGCCCGGCGCTCTACGCGCATCTCCAGGGCGTCGCCAATCGCTGGAACGAGGCGATGGGGATCGACATTCGCTATCCCGCCACTCACGCCGCGTTCCTGAAACGATGCCACGAGGCAGGCCAAACGCGGCCGACGCCGCTGCTGTTGCAATATGAGGCCGGCGATTTCAACTGCCTGCATCAGGATCTCTATGGCGAGCACGTGTTCCCGCTCCAGGTCGCGATCCTCTTGTCCGAGCCGGGACGCGATTTCACCGGCGGCGAGTTCGTGCTGACCGAGCAACGCCCGCGCATGCAGTCCCGCGCCGAAGTGGTTCCGCTCGCGCAGGGCGACGCCGTTGCCTTCGCTGTGCATCATCGTCCAGTGCAGGGGACACGCGGCACCTACCGCGTTAATCTCCGCCATGGCGTCAGCCGGATTCGCTCTGGCCAGCGCTACACGCTGGGTGTGATCTTTCACGATGCGAAATAAACGCTGCCGCTGATGGGGGATTTGTTCGATAATGTCGCCGAAGCTCAGCCGTCGCGCGAGAAGATCGCCGACGGCGCCGTGCTGCTGCGCGGCTTCGTCAAGCCGATCGAAAGCGAGTTGATCGATGCGGTGCGCGCCATCGTGGCGCAGTCGCCGTTCCGGCGCATGACCACGCCCGGCGGGCATCTGATGTCGGTCGCCATGACCAATTGCGGCGAGCGCGGCTGGATCACCGATCATACCGGCTATCGCTATGATCCCATCGACCCGCGGACCGGGGCGCCGTGGCCGGCGATGCCACCCGTGCTCCGCGATCTCGCCCGCCGCGCGGCGGAGCAGGGCGGCTTTACTGGCTTTGCGCCCGATGCCTGCCTCGTCAACCGCTATGAGCCTGGCACGCGGCTGTCGCTGCATCAGGACAAGGACGAGCTGGATTATTCGGCGCCGATCGTCTCGGTCTCGCTTGGGCTACCTGCGACCTTCCTGTTCGGCGGCCTGGCACGCAACGACAAGCCGCGCCGGTTCCGGCTCGTCCATGGCGATGTCGTGGTCTGGGGCGGGGCTAGCAGGCTCGCCTATCATGGCGTCGCGCCGCTCGCCGATGGTGAACATGCGTTGCTCGGGCCTAAGCGGATCAATCTGACGTTTCGCAGGACGCGCTGATCTTCCTTCTCCCCTTTTGGGAGAAGGTGCCTTCCCGAAAGGGAAGGCGGATGAGGGGTCTCCATCCGCGGAGACAGCCCCTCATCCGTCTCGCCGCCGCTGCGCGTCAGCGATCCACCTTCTCCCGCAAGGGGAGAAGGAAAGAGTTCCGGAACGACGATGCTTCGTTTACGGCTTCGGCGGGTGGATGAATGCCCACGGGCTCACTTCCGAATCCCGCGTCACTTCCACCGAGATCAGATACGGCCCGCCATGGGCGAGCGCCTTCTCCATCGCCGCCTTGAACTGATCCGGCGCGGTGACGCGCGCAGCGGCGACGCCAAAGGACTCCGCGAGTTTGACGAAATCCGGATTGACCAGATCCGAGGCCACCACGCGGCCGTCGAAGCGCTCGCGCTGGTCGCGGCGGACATTGCCGTAGGCGTTGTTGTTGAACACCAGCGTCACCACGCCGATGTTGAACTGGACGGCGGTGGCCAGCTCCTGCACGCCGAACATGAAGCCGCCGTCGCCGGTGATCGCCACCACCGGCTTGTCGGGATTTGCGACCTTGGCGCCGAGGGCGGTCGGGAAGCCCGAGCCGAGCGTGCCCTGATAGCCTGATGTGATGAAGGTGCGCGGCTCGTAGATCGGAAAGCCGTACCAGGAGGCGAAACCGAACTGGGACAATTCATCGGTCACGATCGCGTTCGCCGGCAGCACCTCGCGCAGGATGTTGAGATACGCCATTTGCGGCTGGATGCGTTGGATCTCGGCGTGCGCTGTCGCAGTGGCCTCGCGGATCGCTCCCCGCCGGCCGCTGGTCCTGGCATAGCCGGCCTTCTTCACGGCTGCGACCAGATCGGCGGTGCCGGCTTTGGCATCGGCGACGATAGCGACATCGGAGGCGAGCCGGCGCATCTCGGCCGGATCGATATCGACACGAATGGATTTCAGTCCCTTCGGCTGATACGGCCAGCGGAAGCCCGATGCCGGCAGTTCGGCGCGCGTGCCGATCGCGATCATCAAATCGGTCGTCGGCCACACCTTGTAGGCCGCCGCCATGGTCAGGCCGAGCTCATGCGCATTGGAGACGATGCCGCGGCCGCTGCGGAAGGCGACGACGGGCGCGTCGATCATCTCGGCGAGTTCGAGAATCTCCTCGCGCGCTTCGATTGCGCCGCTACCGACGAAGATCATCGGCGCCTTGCTGTTCTTGATCAGCGCGGCCGACTGCTTGATCATATCAGGGTCGGGCTGCGGCGCCGGCAAAGGTTCCAGCACCTGTGCTGCAGCCGTGTCCGCGCGTTGGGTGAAGACGTCCCAGGGCATTTCGACCGAGGCGGGGCCACGCCGTCCGGATGTCATCTCCTGGAAGGCGCGCGCGACGGTGGTCGGCGCGTTGCCGGGATATTCGATCCGGTCCGCCCATTTCACATAGGTGCGTAAGGTCGCGAGCTGGTCCGGCATCTCATGCAGATGGCCGCGGCCCTTGCCGAGAAATTGCGTCGGCACCTGGCCGGTGACGCACAGCACCGGCTCGTTGCAGCCGAAGGCGGTGAGCAGCGCGGCGCTGGCGTTGAGCACGCCGGGGCCGGGCACCACGCTGAACACGCCGGGCCTGCCGCTGGAACGGGCATAGCCGAACGCCATGTAGCCGCAGGCCTGCTCGTGCCGCGCGCCGATCACCTTGAGCTGGGCCTGGTGGAAGGCGTCGAACAGGCCGTAGACCTGCGCGCCGGGCAGGCCGAACACGGTGTCAACGCCATGAGCGACAAGGCCGCTTACGATCGCTTCGCCGCCGGTGAGGGTGGTCATGGCATTATTCCATTTCAATCGGTGTTCAGGCTTCGTTGACGACGCCGTTTCGCAAGGTCCCGATGCCATCGGACGCGACTTCGATAACATCGCCCGGCTTCAGATAGCGCGGCGGATCGAACCGCGCGCCGGCGCCGGTCGGCGTGCCCGTGACGATGACGTCGCCGGGGACAAGCGTTGCGAAGGTCGAGATATAGCTGATGAGATAGCGGAACGGGAACATCAATCGGCTGGTGCGGTCGTCCTGGCGCAGCTCGCCATTGACATGCGTGGTGAGGCGGATGTCGGCAATCTGCGATTCCTGCGTGTAGGGCACCAGCCACGGGCCAAGGCTGCCGCTGGAATCGAAGTTCTTGCCCTGCGTGACGTTGAACTTGGCATGGCGCAGCCAGTCGCGCACCGAGCCTTCGTTGCAGAGCGTCAGCGCGGCGATGTGATCGAGCGCAGAACTTTCCGGAATGTGTCGGCCTTGCTTGCCGATCACCAGCACGATCTCGCCTTCATAGTCGAGCTGCGCGGAGGCGCGCGGGCGCACCAGCGGCGTGTCGTGGCCGACGAAGGAGCGCGGCGAGCGCATGAACATGCTCGGATATTTCGGCGCGTCCTGGCCGTCCTTGTACTCGGCATTGCGGTCGGGATAGTTGACGCCGATGCAGATGATCTTTTCCGGCGCGGGCACCGGCGGCAGCCAGATGATGTCGCCGAGTGTGTGATCGGGCGTGCGGCCGGCAGCCTCTTCGGCGAGGCTCGCGAGCTTTCCCGCCGCGATCACCTCGCGCAGCGTCGGATAGTCCTTGGCGTGGCGCGCGGAGAGATCGACAATGCCGCCGTCAACGACGGCGCCGTAGCTGACGGCACCCTTGACGGAATAGGTGGCGAGGCGAGGGAGTGTCATTGCTTAATCCGCCACCAGCACGTCGGCCACGAACTTCGGCTCGCGCACGGCTTGCCCGGCGAACGGCGAACCCTGCTCGAACCAGGAGCGCGGGGCCGGCGCGCCCCACAATGTCTGGCGGCGCGGATCGCGCAGCGACCAGCGCAGCGGCTCGTGGTCGTGATCGCCGGTGAAATAGTCGCTGGTGTAGAGCTCCAGCCGGTGGCCATCGGGGTCGCGAACATAAAGGAAGAACGCATTCGAGATGCCGTGGCGGCCGGGGCCCCGCTCGATGTTCTTCACGAAGCCCTGCGAGGCCATGACATCGCAGAGATGGATGATGTTCATCGCCGTCGGCGTCCAGTACGCGAAGTGGTGCAGCCGCGGGCCCTTGCCGTTGGTGATGGCAAAGTCGTGGACATTGCCCTTGCGATGCATCCAGGCGGCGGCGATGCGCCCGTTCGGTCCGTCCTCCTCCGCGTATTCGGTGAGGCGAAAGCCGAGCCGGGCGTAGAATTCGACGGTGTCCTGCACCTCGGCGGCGAACACGTTGAAATGGTCGAGCCGCTGCGGATGGCAGCCCCTGTAGAGATCGTAGCGGCGCAGCAGATGCGGCCGCCGGTCCATCGACGCATATAGCTCGATCTGGAAGCCGAAGGGGTCGGTGAACTGCAGCGTGCGGCCCTGGAACGGCTGATCGACGAAGGCGTAGCCAAGGCCGTTCTCGGACAGGAACTTCGCAGCCTTGTCCAGATCCCCGTCGTTGCCGACCTTGAAGCCGAGGCGGTTGCAGGCAGGCGCGGCCGCCTTGCGCAACACCAGCGAGTGATGCTGATGCTCCTCGGCGGCGCGCAAGTAGACGACCTTGTCGTCGGCGTCCTCGACATGCAGGCCGACAACGCTTTCATAGAACTCGCGGCTGAGCTTCACGTCGGTGACGTCCAGCACGGCGTGGCTGGAGCGGATGATGTTGAACGGCGGCTCGAAGATATGTTGCGGTACGGGCATTGCGTTTCCCCTCTCTAGACCCAGCCATTCCTCGTTGGCGCTCCGCGCGCCGAGGAACCGCGGGCGTTAGATTCCCAGCTTCTGAATCTTATGCGTGCCCCGCGCCAGCGAGACGTGCTTGGTTTCCATGTAGAAATCGAACGAGTAATCGCCGCCGTCGCGGCCGATGCCGGAGGCCTTCATGCCGCCGAACGGCGTCGGCAGATGGCGGACGTTTTCCGAGTTCAGCCAGATCATGCCGGCTTCCAGCGCATCCGCGACACGCAACGCGCGGCCGACATCGTTGGTCCAGACATAGCCGGTCAGGCCGTAGCGGATGTCGTTGGCGATCTCGATCGCGTCTGCTTCGTCCTTGAAGGGCAGCACGGTGAGGAAGGGGCCGAACACCTCTTCCTGCGCCACGCGCATCTTGCCGTGTGCGCCGGTCACCAGGGTCGGCTCGACATAATATCCGCCGCCCGGGCCATCATAGGCCTTGCCGCCGACGGCAATCGTCGCGCCGTCCTGGCGTGCGACGTCGAAATAGGAGCAGACCTTCGCGAGATGACGTTCGTGGATCAGCGGCCCGATCTCGGTGGCGGGATCGAGGGGATGGCCGACCTTCAGCGCTTTCACCCGTGCGGTCAGCTTTTCGACGAATTTTTCGGCGATGCCGGCCTGGATCAGCAAGCGGCTCGACGACGTGCAGCGCTCGCCGTTGAGCGAGTAGATCATGAACACGACCGCATCGAGCGCGCGGTCGAGATCGGCGTCGTCGAACACGATCACCGGGTTCTTGCCGCCGAGTTCGAAATGCACGCGCTTCAAGGTCGGCGCGCCCTGAACCATGATCGCCGAGCCCGTCGAACTTTCGCCGACGAAGCCGATCGCCTTGATGGCGGGATGCTCGGTCAATGCCTTGCCGGCCTCTTCGCCAAAGCCATGTACGGTATTGAGCACGCCGTCGGGCACGCCGGCTTCCTTGACGAGCTTCGCAAGAATGGCCGCCGTGATCGGCGACCATTCCGCCGGCTTGTGCACGACGGTGCACCCGGCCGCGAGGGCAGGGGCGATCTTCCAGGTCGAAAGCATGAACGGCGTATTCCACGGCGTGATCACGCCGACCGGGCCGATCGGCACGCGCGTCGAGACGTTCCAATGCTCGTCGCTCGGTGTGTTCTGGCCGTCGCGCGCCTCGCCGCATCTGTCGGCGAAGAAGCGGAAATTCTCGGCGGCGCGGATCGCGGCCTTGGCCATGAAGCGATAGGCCTGGCCGGTGTCGATGCATTCGAGCACCGCGATGTCCTCGGCATTGTCCTCGATGGCGTCGGCCACGCGATGCAGCAGCTTCTTCCGCATCGCCGGCCCCATGTCGCGCCAGGATTTGAAGGCGAGTGCGGCAGCGGTGGCGGCGCGATCGACATCCTCGGCATTGCCGCGGGCGACGCTCGCCAGCGTCGCGCCGTCGACCGGCGATTTCGTCTCGAACGTCTCGCCGGAGATCGACGGCACGATCTTGCCGTCGATCATGTGGCCGATACCGTCGGCACGCAGCGTCTTCAGCAGCGGTGCGATGCGGTCGCGATTGGCCTGGAATACGTCGGTTTTCGGCGTGGGCTTATCCATAGGCGGCCTCCGCTTTCAGGGCGTCGTGGATGTTGTTGCGCTTCCAGCTCGTATCCTTGTCGTTGATCTGCATGTCGAACGAGAGCGCGAATTTCGAGCTTGCGAAGACGGGATCAAGATGGCGGGAGAGCGCCTGGAAGATTTGTTCGCCGGCTTTCTTGCGGGTTGGCAGATCGCGGCCTTCGCCGATGCGCAGCACCATGTCGAGAAAGCCGTAATCCTGCCGCGCGTCCGCAATCGCATAATGCTCGCATTTGACAGCGCGGACGCGGATGCCGCCGAGCGGGAAGATGCCGGTCTCGACCGCAGCCTTGCGCACCACCTCACACGCCGCGCCGATGTCGAGGCGGTCGTCGAGATTCGCCGAATATTCGATCGTGAAATGCGGCATCGCGGTTTCACTCCCTGTCTTTTTGGTCGTCTAAGCGAAGTAGCAGCTCACCGAGCCGTAGGCGCCATAATCGGCTTGAATTGTGTCGCCCTTGCGGGTCTCGATCGGACGGATGAAAGAGCCGGCGAGCACGATTTGCCCGGGCTCAAGCGCAAGGCCGAGCGGTGCGATCTTGTTGGCGAGCCAGGCGACTGCAGTCGCGGGATGATTGAGCACGCCGGCGGCAAGGCCGGTCTCTTCCAGCTGGCCGTTCTTGAAACAGAGCGCGCCGATCCAGCGCAGGTCCGCGTCCGGCGGGCGGATCGGCCGTCCGCCGAGCACGATGCCGGCATTGGCCGCGTTGTCGGCAATGGTGTCGAAGATCTTTCGGGTCGCCTTGGTCTGGGGATCGACGCGCTCGATCCGCGTGTCCAGAATCTCCAGCGCCGGCACCACGAAGTCGGTGGCGTTGAGCACGTCGAACAGTGTGCAGTCGGGGCCCGCGAGGCGTTTGCTCATGACGAAGGCGAGCTCGGCTTCCACGCGCGTCGCGATGAAGCGCTCCGTCGGGACGAGGCCACCATCGGCGAAGAACATGTCGTCGAGCAATACGCCGGAATCCGGCTCGTTGATGCCAAGCGCGCTCTGCATCGCCTTCGAGGTCAGGCCGATCTTGTGTCCCCGGACGATGCGCCCCTCGGCGACCTTGACGTCGACCCAGGCCTTCTGAATCGCGTAGGCGTCAGCGATGCTGATGTCGGGAAAGTCCTGCGAGAGCTGCCGGATCTGCGTGCGGGTCTTCTCCGCCTGGTGCAGACGGTTCGCGCAAGCTCGGATATCGTCGTTCGAAAGCGCCATGTGTAATCTTACAAATCGTGGTGCCGGAAAATACTTAACATGTTAAGTTAATGCGTCAATCGCAAATTGGCTTGCTGCACTGCAAACGTTTCGCGGCTTGAAAGGGCGTCATGACGAAGAGACCGGCTGATCCTGCGAATGGAAGCGAGCCCGCCGTGCGGCAGGTGCCGATGCGTGACTTCTCGCGTTCGCTGCCGATGTCGTTGCTGCGGGCACGCGAAGCGGTGATGCGGCAATTCCGTCCCTCGCTGCGCACGCATGGCCTGACCGAGCAGCAATGGCGCATCCTGCGCGCGCTCGCGGCGATCGACACGGTCGAGGTCACGGAACTCGCGCGCACCGCGTTCCTGCTCGGCCCGAGCCTGTCGCGCATCCTGCGTGATCTCGAGGCGCGCAATCTGATCGAGCGCAAGACCGCCAAGGCGGACCAGCGCCGCAGCATGGTCTCGATCTCGGAAAAGGGCGTGAAGCTGATGGCTTCCGTCGCGCCGTCCTCCGAAGCGATTTATGCCGAGATCACGCGACGCTTTGGCGCGCGCAAGCTCGTCGAATTGCAGGAGATGCTCAGCGAGCTCGAACAAAGTCTCGCAGGGCTCGGCGCGGGCGAGGAGGCAAGTGCCGAGGAGTGAAAGCAGATATGCGCGAGCGCGCGGCAACAATCATGGACATCGCCGCATTTTTTCGCTCAAAGTGCCCCGCAGCCGATGCGCAAAAATCGGCGCGCCGGGACGGATTGCGCCGCCTTTGCCAAGTGAAACCTTGCGTCATCGCGAGCGTAGCGCGGCGGTCGGGTTCGCGCTAATAACGGCATCGTGCTGTCGCGGCGCTCGTCATGGTGACGAAGGTCCAAAACAAAGAAGGAAGGCAACGTGGCGAACAAGGTCAAGGAAATCTGGAAGTCGGGCAAGGCCGTGGTCAACGCGTGGCTCGCGATTCCCTCCGGCTTCTCGGCCGAGATGATCGCGCAATGCGGCTTCGACAGCGTCACCGTCGACATGCAGCACGGCGTGCAGGATTATCTGTCGATGGTGCAGTGCTTCCAGGCGATGGACAAGCATCCGATCACGCCGATGGTCCGCGTGCCCTGGAACGAGCCCGGCATCATCGGCAAGGTGCTCGATGGCGGCGCCTATGGCGTGATCTGCCCGATGGTCAACACGCCGCAGGAAGCCAGGAACCTCGTCTCCTATGCCAAGTACCCGCCGAAGGGCGTCCGCTCCAACGGCCCGATCCGCGCCGGCATGTACGGCACCGCGGGCTCCTACCAGAAGACGGCCAACGACGACATCGTGCTGCTGCCGATGATGGAGACCAAAACCGCGGTCGAGAACATGGAAGCGATCTTCGACGTCGAAGGCATCGACGGCGTCTATATCGGCCCGTCCGACCTCGGCTTCTCCTACGGCCTCGAACCGAAGCTCGATCGCACCGAGCCCGAGATCCTTGCGATCTACGAGAAGATCATCAAGGAGTGCGGCAAGCGCGGCCTCAATCCGGGCATCCATTGCAGCGGCGCCGAAGGTGCCGCGCGCGCCATCAACATGGGCTTCAAGCTGGTGACGCTCTCGAACGAGGTCGGCCTGATGACGACCTACGCCAAGATGCAGGTCAACGCCACCCGGAAGGATTCCGGCGGCAAGGCCTGAGAACTCGCGAATGGCGATGGGGAGTAGCGAATGAGCTGCTCCCCTTTTCCATTCGCCACTCGCTACTCACTATTCGTCTGAAGGAGACCTCCCATGACCATCAGCCCCGTCATTCGCCTGCATCCCGATGATGGCGTGCTGATCGCGCGCGCGAGCTTGCCGCCGGGAACATTGGTGGCCGACGGCGTGACGACGGTCGAGCGCATTCCTTCCGGCCACAAGGTCGCGATCAAGCCGATCGCATTGGGCGAGCCGGTGATACGCTACGGCCAGATCATCGGCTTTGCGACGGTGCCGATCGCGCCGGGCCAGCACGTGCACGTGCAGAACTGCGGCATGGGCGATTTCGCCAAGGACTATGCCTATTGCGTCGACGTCAAGCCGACGCCGAATTTCGATCTGCCGGCGAGTTTCGAAGGCATCCGCCGTCCGGACGGCCGCGTCGCCACGCGCAACTACATCGGCATCCTCACCTCGGTGAATTGCAGCGCGCATGTCGCAAGCCTCGTCGCCGACGTCTTCAAGAAGAATCCGTTCACCGGCGACAATCCGCTGGCCGACTTCCCCAATGTCGACGGCGTGGTCGCGCTGACCCACAAGACCGGCTGCGGCATGACGCAGAACGAGCCCTTAGCGCTGCTCCGCCGCACGCTCGGTGGTTATGCACGGCACGTGAACTTCTCTCATGTGATCGTGCTCGGCCTCGGCTGCGAGGTGAACCAGATCGGCGGCCTGATGGAGGAGCAGAAGCTCGCGGGACGTCTGCGTGCGATGGACATCCAGGAAGTCGGCGGCACCCGCAAGACGGTGGAAGCCGGAATTGCCTTCGTGCGCGAGGCACTCGCGGAGTCCAACAAGGTCAAGCGCGAGTCCGTTCCGGTGAGCGAATTGACCGTGGCGCTGCAATGCGGCGGTTCGGACGGCTATTCCGGTGTTTCCGCCAATCCGGCGCTGGGTGCGGCCAGCGATCTCATCGTACGTCACGGCGGCACCGTGATCCTGTCGGAGACGCCGGAGACCTATGGCGCCGAACATTTGCTCACGCGCCGCGCCGTCAGCCGCGAAGTCGGCGAGAAGCTGGTCGATCTCATGCGCTGGTGGGACGAATACACGACGCGCGAAGGCGCCGAGATGAACGCCAATCCCAGCCCGGGCAACAAGGCCGGCGGTCTCACCACCATTTTGGAGAAGTCGCTCGGCGCGATGGCGAAGGCCGGCACCACCAATCTCGTCGAGGTGCTGCGCTACGCCGAACCCATCACCAAGAAGGGTTTCGTGTTCATGGACACGCCTGGCTACGATCCCGTTGCCGCGACCGGGCAGGTCGCCGGCGGCGCCAATCTGGTCTGCTTCACCACGGGTCGCGGCAGCGTGTTCGGGTGCAAGCCGGCGCCTTCGATCAAGCTCGCGACCAACACGCCCATGTACAAGCGCATGGAAGAGGACATGGACGTCAATTGCGGCACCATCCTCGAAGGCGAGGAGAGCGTCCAGCAGTGCGGCCAGCGCATTTTCGATCTCATCCTCAAGACCGCGTCCGGACAGCCGACCAAGAGCGAGAGTTTTGATTTCGGCGGCGCCGAGTTCGCGCCCTGGGTGCTGGGCGCGACGATGTAGCAAAGGCGTAGCCCGTGCCGTAGGCACGGTCTGCCCGTTGTTAGTGCTTGATCGAGGTCACCAGCGGTGTTCTGCTCAAAAAAGCTGCTGGAGTACCGCACCCCGTGTCGATCTACGTCGCATTACACCACGTCACGCATTACAAATACGACCGCCCGATCGATCTCGGCCCGCAGACCATCCGTCTGCGGCCGGCGCCGCATACCCGCACGCCGATCCTGAGCTATTCGCTCAAGGTCACGCCGGCCAATCATTTCGTGAACTGGCAGCAGGATCCGCTAGGCAATTGGATCGCGCGCTACGTCTTCCCGGAGAAGACGACCGAGCTCAAGATCGAGGTCGATTTCACGGCGCAGATGACCACGGTCAATCCGTTCGACTTCTTCGTCGAGCCCTATGCCGACAGCTTTCCGTTCGAATATACGCAAGATCTCAAGACCGAACTCGCGCCTTATCTCGAGACCGTCAAGCCCGATCGGCTGTTCGCGAAATATCTCGACACGATCCCGCACGAAGCCCCGAACACCGTCAACTTCCTGGTCGATCTCAACAGGGAGCTGCAGAAAAAGATCGGCTACGTCATCCGCATGGAAGCGGGCGTGCAGACGCCGGAGGAGACGCTCTCCTCCGCGGCCGGCTCGTGCCGCGACTCCGCCTGGCTCCTGATCCAGACCTTCCGGCACCTCGGTCTCGCCGCCCGTTTCGTCTCCGGCTATCTGATCCAGGTCCGTCCCGACATCGATCCGATCGAGGGGCCGCCGGAGGTCGAGAACGATTTCACCGATTTGCACGCCTGGGCCGAGGTCTACCTGCCGGGTGCAGGCTGGATCGGCTTCGACGCGACCTCGGGCATGCTCGCGGGCGAGGGCCACATCCCGGTCGCCGCGACACCGCACTACCGCTCGGCCGCGCCGATCTCCGGCGGCGCGGGCTTTGCCGAGGTCGAATTCGCCTTCGACATGAGCGTCAAGCGCATTCGCGAGGCGCCGCGCATCACAAAACCGTTCTCGGACGAATCCTGGATACGGCTCAACGATCTCGGCGAGCAGGTCGACGGCGATCTTGCGGCGCAGGACGTGCGTCTGACCATGGGCGGCGAGCCGACCTTCGTCTCCGTCGATGATCTCGAAGGCGCCGAGTGGAACACGGACGCTGTCGGTCCGACCAAGCGCGGGCTCGCCGACGATCTGATCCGCCGCCTGCGCGCGCGTTTCGGACCCGGGGGCCTGCTGCACTTCGGTCAGGGCAAATGGTATCCCGGCGAAAGCCTGCCGCGGTGGGCATTTGGCCTGTACTGGCGCAAGGACGGCGTGCCGATCTGGAAGAATGCCGACCTCATCGCCAGCATCGAAAATCCGCGGCCGGCGCAGGCCAAGGACGTCCAGGCGTTCGTGGAGGGCGCGGCGCTGCGGCTTGGGCTCGATCCCGGCTACATCATGCCGGCCTATGAGGACACCGCGTACTGGCTGCAGAAGGAATCCGAGCTTCCCGTCAACGTCGATCCCTCCGATTCCAAATTATCCGATCCGGAGGCCCGCGCGCGGATGGCGCGTGTATTCGAGCAGGGGCTCAACAATCCTCGCGGCTTCGTGCTGCCGGTGCAGCGCTGGAATGCGGCACCACGCTGGCGCAGTGAGCGCTGGCAGCTCCGGCGCAGTCATCTTTTCCTGATGCCGGGGGATTCCCCGCTCGGCTTGCGCCTGCCGCTGGACTCGCTCGGCTATGTCCCGCCCGATCAATATCCCTACATCGTCGAGCGGGATCCGATGGAGGCCCGCGGCAAGCTGCCCGTGTTCAGCCTTCCGGCGCGTCCGGACTCGCCGGAGCGGCTCGAGCCCGAAGAGCTCAATACCTCCGTGCCGGTTCGCACCGCGATGTCGGTTGAGGTCCGCGACGGCGTGCTCTGTGCCTTCATGCCGCCGGTCGAGCAGATCGAGGATTATCTCGAGATGATCGCGGCGCTCGAAGCCACGGCCGAGGAGATGCAGCTCCAGGTCCATGTCGAGGGTTATCCGCCGCCGTTCGATCCGCGCGTCGACGTCATCAAGGTGACGCCCGATCCCGGCGTGATCGAGGTCAACGTCCAGCCGGCAAAGAACTGGCGCGAGGCGGTCGACATTACCGTCGGGCTCTATGAGGATGCGGGCAAGACGCGCCTCGGCGCCAACCGCTTCCTGGTCGATGGCCGCCACACCGGCACCGGCGGCGGCAATCACGTCGTGGTCGGCGGCTCGAGCCCGCAGGACTCGCCGTTCCTGCGCCGGCCTGATCTGTTGAAGAGCCTGGTGTTGCACTGGCAGCGGCATCCGGCGCTGTCCTATTTCTTCTCCGGCCTGTTCATCGGCCCGACCAGCCAGGCACCACGCATCGACGAAGCCCGCCACGACAGCATTTACGAGCTCGAGGTCGCACTCACGCACGTGCCGCCGCCGGGCACTCAGGCGCCGCTGTGGCTGGTGGATCGCTTGTTCCGGCATCTCCTCGTCGACATCACCGGCAACACCCATCGCGCCGAGATCTGCATCGACAAGCTCTATTCACCTGATGGCACGACCGGACGCCTCGGCCTGGTCGAATTCCGCGCGCTCGAAATGCCGCCGGATCCACGCATGTCGCTGGCGCAGCAGCTGCTGATCCGCGCGCTGATCGCAAAATTCTGGCGCGAGCCGCAACAAGGCAAGTTCGTGCGATGGGGCACCGCGCTGCACGACCGCTTCATGCTGCCGCACTTCATCTGGGAGGATTTCCTCGAAGTGCTCACCGAGTTGAAGCAGTCCGGGTATCCGTTCGAGCCTGAATGGTATCTGGCCCAGCTCGAATTCCGCTTCCCCGCGTTCGGCCGCATCCATCATGGCGGCGTGACGCTGGAGCTGCGGCAGGCGCTGGAGCCTTGGCACGTCCTCGGCGAGGAGGGCTCGGCCGGCGGCACCGTGCGCTATGTCGACTCGTCGGTCGAGCGGCTTCAGGTCAAGGCGGAAGGCTTCGTCGCGGGCCGCCATATCGTCGCCTGCAACGGCCGCCGCCTGCCGATGACCGCCACCGGCCGCTCTGGTGAAGCCGTGGCCGGCGTCCGCTTCAAGGCCTGGCAGCCGGCCTCCGGCCTGCATCCGACCATTCCCGTTCACGCGCCCCTGACTTTCGACCTCATCGACACCTGGAACGGCCGCTCGCTCGGCGGCTGCGTCTATCACGTCGCCCATCCCGGCGGCCGCAGCTACGACACCAAGCCCGTCAACACCTACGAGGCCGAGGCGCGGCGGCTGGCGCGCTTCCAGGACCATGGCCATACGCCGGGTCCGATGCAGCCGCCGCCCGAGGAACGCACAAATGAGTTTCCGCTGACCCTCGACTTGCGGACCCCGCTCCTGCAATGAGTATGATGCCGGGGCAGGGAGTGGCGCATGGCCGAGGGCGCAGCCGAAGAGGACGACAAGGCGGGTCAGGCGCAAGGTCAACGTGATGGCCAGCGCGAAGGCCAGCGCCGCTTCGCGCAATGGGTCCGCGACTACAGGCGCCTGCCCGACATCCCCGACGAGTTTCTCGGCCCGGACGGCAAGCCCCGCGCGGTCTGGAGCCGCTTCTTCGATGCCTTCGGTGCGCTCGCGCCCGATGAGGTTGAGCGGCGGTTTGGCATGGCCGACCGTCATCTCCGCGAGGCCGGCGTCACCTATCGCGCGCCCGGCGAGAGCGCCGACCGGCCCTGGTCGATCAGCCATCTGCCGCTGCTGATTGACGAGGCCGACTGGAAGCAGCTGTCCGACGGCATCACCCAGCGCGCCGAGTTGCTCGAGCTCGTGCTGCGTGACATCTATGGCGAGGGCCGCCTCGTCGCCGAAGGCGCGCTGCCGGCGGCCGCGATCGCGGGGAGCCCCGAATATCTCCGTCCCGCCTGCGGCGTGCCGCCGCCGGGCGGGCGCTATCTCTCGCTCTATGCCGCCGATGTCGGCCGCGGGCCCGACGGACGCTGGTGGGTGCTCGGCGATCGCACGCAGGCGCCGTCGGGTGCGGGCTATGCGCTGGAGAACCGCCTGGTGCTTTCGCGCGCCTTCTCGGATCTCTACAAGTCGATGAACGTCCCGCGCGTCGCACCATTCTTCGAGGCGTTTCGCGACAGTCTTCGGGCGCGCGCCGACCGCGACGAACCGCGGATTGGCGTGCTCACGCCGGGCAGCTTCAGCGAGACCTATTTCGAGCACGCGACGCTGGCGCGCTATCTCGGCTTCCTGCTGGTCGAGGGCGACGATCTCGCCGTCAGCGACAATCATATCCACATCCGCACGGTTGCAGGCCTCAAGCGCCTCGACGTGCTGCTGCGCCGTGTCGATTCCAATTCGCTCGATCCGCTCGAGCTCGATGCCTCGTCACGGCTCGGGGTCCCCGGCCTGATCGACGTGCTGCGCAAGGACGGCGTCGTCGTCGCCAACATGCCGGGCTCGGGTGTCCTCGAGGCGCGCGCGATGCTCGGCTTCCTGCCGGCGCTCAGCCGCCGGCTGCTCGGCGAAGAGCTGAAGATGCCGCACATCGCGACCTGGTGGTGCGGCCAGCGCTCGGCGCGCGACGAAGTGTTGTCGCGGCTCGACGAGGTCGCGATCGAAGGCGCGTATCGGCGCGGCGTTCCCGGTTTCGACAGCAACGGTCCGGTGCTTGCGAGCGAACTCGACGCCGCCGGGCGCCGGCGCCTGAGCGACGCCATCGCTGCGCGCGGCATGGACTATGTCGGCCAGGAGGTGGTGCGGCTCTCGACCATGCCGGTGTGGGAACAGGGGCAAATCACGCCGCGTCCCTTCGTGCTGCGCGTGTTCGCAGCCGCGACGCCGGACGGGTGGGCCATCATGCCCGGCGGCTTCTGCCGGATCGCCGAGCAGCCGGATGCGCGCGCGGTGTCGATGGGCGACGGCGCGCGCTCCGCCGACGTCTGGGTGGTCTCGGACAAGCAGGTCTCGACCGCGACGCTGCTGCCTGCGATCGACAAGGTGCGCATCCGCCGTATCGCCGGCGTGCTGCCGAGCCGCGCCGCCGACAATCTGTTCTGGCTCGGCCGCTATCTCGAACGCGCCGAGGCGACGCTGCGGCTGGTGCGGGCGCTGGGCTCGCCGAGCGGGCCCAACAAGGGCACCGCGGCCTCACTGCAATCGGCGGAACGTATCCAGCGCCTGCTGGTGACTTGGGGCGCGATCTCGCAGACCTCGCGCGCGGCGCCCGGCCGCATCGTTGCCGAAGCGCTGCAGAGCCCGGAGCGTTTCGGCTCGGCACTGTCGCTGGTCCGCGCGGCCCAGCGCACGGCGACCTCCTTGCGCGAGCGGCTGTCGCCCGATGCCTGGCAAGTCATCACGGAGATGGTCGAGCGGCTGGCCGTCGAGGTCGAGGACGACGACAGCGTGCTGAGCGCGGCCGAGTTGACCTTGCAGGAGCTCGCGAGCTTTGCCGGCCTTGCGCATGAGAACATGAACCGCGCCGCCGGCTGGCGCTTCCTCGATATCGGTCGGCGCACCGAGCGCGCCATCAACACCACGCGCTTTGCCCGGCAGTTTGCCTATGACGAGGCCGGCGACGAGGATCTCGATATCCTGCTGACGCTGGTGGATTGCCAAATCACCTACCGCTCGCGCTATCTGCTGGCGCCGATCCTGGCGCCGGTGCGAGACCTCGCCGTGCTCGACAATTACAATCCGCGTTCCGTGGCGTTCCAGGTGACGACGCTGAACGAACACATCGCCGCACTGCCGAGCCTGAAGGAGCACGGCCTGATCGAGAAGCCGCAGCGGCTTGCGGTCGCGCTGCAGGCGATGCTCGCGACCGCGCAGGCCGAAAAGCTCGAGGTCAAGACGCTGTTCGCCCTGGAGCAGGATCTGCTCAGCCTCGCCGAGGCGGTCGGGCAGCACTACTTCCCGCACGGTCCCAATGCGAGCCGGCCGGAAAAGCTGACGGGGCTGGCGTGATCTACGATATCCGTCACGTCACCACCTACGAATACGAGAGCCCGGTTAGCTTCGCGCGCTGCACGCTGCGGCTGGAGCCGAGGAGCGGCAATGGCCAGGAGCTGATTTCGCATAAGGTCGAGATCCGTCCGCGCCCTGCGGAGCGTAGCGTCCGGCGCGATTTCTTCGGCACGTTGACCGAGAGTGTCGTGATCGAGGCCGCGCATCGCACCCTGCGCATCGATTCCCGCTCTCGCGTGAAGGTGTCGCGCCAGCCGCCGGCGCGCGCCGCTGTCAGCCCGGCTTGGGAGAACATTCGCGACATCGCCTTCGAGGCGACGAGCCTCGGGCCGTCCTCGCCGGTCGGCTATGTCTTTGCGAGCCCGCTAGTGCCGGTGCTGGGACCGGTCAGCGCCTATGCGGCGGAAAGCTTTGCGCCCGGCGCGGGCATCCTTGCCGGGGCGGTCGATCTGATGCATCGCATCCGCACCGAATTTCGCTACGACCCCAAGGCGACGGTGATCTCGACGCCGCTCAACGAGGTCTTCGTCAAGCGCCATGGCGTCTGTCAGGATTTTGCCCATGTCATGATTGCGGGCTTGCGCGGGCTGGGCCTGCCCGCGGCCTATGTCAGCGGATATTTGCGCACCATTCCGCCGGCGGGCCAGCCGCCCCTGCAGGGCGCCGACGCCACCCATGCCTGGGTGTCGCTGTGGTGCGGGGACGAGCTTGGCTGGGTCGATTTCGACCCGACCAACGATCTTATGGTTGCTGGCGACCATATCGTGCTCGCAGTCGGCCGCGACTTCTCCGACGTTTCGCCGGTCGACGGCATCATCGTCGGCTCGCCGAAGCAGAAGCTCGACGTCGCCGTCGACGTGCTGTTGGTGGAATGATTGCGGGTCCTGCCCGCGACACCCATCCCGGGTGTGGCGGGTCTGCACCGCAACCGCGATATCGCGGGGCACAAACCGCAACATATTTCCGAGTTTGCGCCCCCGGGTTTGGCCAGTCGGCCAAGATGGGCTATGCTGGCGCCTGCTCGAGGACGAGAATGAGACGTCGGGAATTGGCGTGGAAAACCACCGACAGACGGGGCTGCATCCATGATGACGTTACCGAAACTGGCGGCGGACTCCCTTGAAAAATTGCTGGGCTCGTTCATGCGTCGCCGGTTCGACGAGCCCTCTGCGCGCATCGTCGAGAGCGCAACCCGCACGGCGATGGAATGCATCGGCAATAGCGACGCGCTTTATCACAATATCGAGCATACGATGCTGGTGACGCTGGCGGGTCACTCCATCCTCAGCGGCCGATATCTTCACGCCCATCTGTCGGCGGAAGACTATGTCCATGTCCTGATCGCCTGCCTGGCCCATGACATCGGCTATGTGCGCGGCCTGTTCGAGGAGGATGACACCGATGGCTTCGTCATCGATGCAGCCGGCACCAAGGTGTCACTGCCGCGCGGCGCCTCGGATGCAAGCCTGATGATGTATCATGTCGACCGTTCCAAGCTTTATGTTTCGCGGCGGCTGCGACACATTCCGGGGCTCGATCCGGAGCGCATCGCCCGCGCCATCGAGGGCACCCGGTTTCCGGCCCGGGAAGGCCAGGACTATGACGACGAGGCCTCGATCCTGCGCGCCGCCGACTTCATCGGCCAGCTCGGCGACCCCAATTATCTGCGCAAGGCCAATGCGCTCTACTACGAGTTCGAGGAAGTCGGCATCAACCGCCAGCTCGGCTACGATTCGCCGGCCGACATCGTGAACCGCTATCCGCAGTTCTATTGGAATAGCGTCGCGCCGCACATCCAGACCGAGATCGGTTACCTCAACAAGACCGAGATCGGTCGGCAGTGGATCGCCAACCTCTACAGCAACGTGTTCCGCGCCGAGCGTGACATCACGTTATCCGGGCCGCAAAAATAGCTCCGCTTTCTAATGCAACAAAAAACGGTCACCACCGATATCCTCGACATCGCCTATCGCGAATACGGCGCGCCGGACGGCTGGCCCTGCATCATGGGTCACGGCTTTCCCTACGACGTGAACGCCTATGCCGAGACCGCGCCGATCATGGCGCAAGCGGGCGCCCGGGTCCTGGTGCCCTGGCTGCGCGGCTACGGGCCGACGCGATTCCGCTCCGCTGCGACGTTGCGCTCCGGCGAGCAGGCGGCGCTGGGCGCCGATCTGCTGGCCTTCATGGATGCGCTTGGAATTGCGCGCGCGGTCGTCGGCGGTTACGACTGGGGCGGGCGCGCAGCCTGCGTGGTCTCGGTGCTGCGTCCGGAGCGCGTGATCGCGCTCGTCTCGGGCAATTCCTACAACATCCAGAACATCGCGCGCTCGATGGAGCCGGCTTCGCCACCGGAGGAGGCGGCGCTCTGGTATCAATATCTCTTCCACAACGAACGCGGCCGCCGTGCGCTGGAGCGCAACCGGCGCGGTTTTGCGCGCCAGCTCTGGTTGATGTGGTCGCCGAGATGGGCCTTCGACGACGCGACGTTCGAGACCAGCGCCATCTCGTTCGACAATCCCGATTTCGTCGATGTCGTGATCCACTCCTATCGACATCGTTACGCGCTGGTCGCGGGCGATCCCGCCTATGCCGCGATCGAGGCGAAGCTCGCCGCCCAGCCCCTGGTTCGGGTACCGACCATCGCGATCGACGGTGACAGCGACGGCGTCAATTCCGGCACCGCTCACCACGCAGGCAAATTCGTGGGCTTTTTCGAGCGGCGCGTCTTTACAGGGGCCGGCCACAATTTACCGCAGGAGCGGCCGGCCGAATGGGCCCAGGCCGTGCTCTATGTACGGAAAGCGGCCTCATAGCGCCGGATTTCTCGTCCCGCTGTCTTGCCGCTCTCACAGCTTCCGATTTTTCCTGATTCCGGGAACCTTTTCCGATCGCAGCCGTCCAAAGCTGTGGGCCGCCTTCTGTATGCGGTTCGTTGCAGGGGAGTTTTCGATGAAGACGCAAACGCGCAGGCTGGAACGTGTCGCGGTCGCGCAGGCGCCGAGCGAGCGGCCTGAGAGGGCGGAGGTCGAGCAGGCGATCCGGACCATGATCCGCTGGGCAGGCGACGATCCCGCGCGCGACGGTCTGCGCGACACGCCGGACCGGGTCGCGCGCGCCTTCGAGGAGTATTTCTCCGGCTATGCGCAGGATCCGACCGAAATCCTGCAAAAGACCTTTGAGGAGATCGAAGGCTATGACGAGATGATCGTCCTGCGCGGCGTTCGCTTCGAAAGCCATTGCGAGCACCACATGGCACCGATCGTCGGCCGCGCCTGGGTCGCTTATATCCCGCAAGGGCGCGTCGTCGGCATCTCCAAGCTCGCGCGTCTCGTCGACATCTACGCCAAGCGGCTTCAGATCCAGGAGAAGATGACCGCGCAGATCGCCAACACGATCAACGATGTGCTGAGGCCCGAAGGCGTCGGGGTCATCATCAAGGCGACGCATCACTGCATGACCACGCGCGGCGCGCACAAGCCCGGGACAGATCTCGTCACCAGCCGCATGCTCGGCGTGTTCCGCGACAATGCGTTGACACGCCAGGAGCTGCTGGGGCTGGCCAATTCGGACGATTGATCCGCGGACGGCTCAAGGAGGCAACGCCACGACCGAAGACAAGAAGCCAAGCGGGCCCGACCTGAGCCGAGGCGTGACCCTCGGCGAATTCAAGGACGGCAAATTGCTCGGCCATGTCGGCGAGGAAGACGTCCTGCTGGTGCAGGCCGGCAGCGAGATCTTTGCGATCGAGCCGGCCTGCAGCCACTATCACGGTCCGCTCGCAGAAGGACTGGTGGTTGGCGACACCATCCGCTGTCCCTGGCATCACGCCTGCTTCTCCTTGCGGTCAGGCGAGGCGACCCGTCCGCCGGCGCTGAATGCGCTGGCGGTGTGGGAGGTCTCGCGCGATCAGGACAAGATCGTCGTCCAGCGCAAGCGCGAGATGCCGAAGCCTCCGGCACCTCACCGGACAGCGCCAGCGTCGGAAAAATTCGTCATCATCGGTGGCGGCGCGGCGGGTTTCGCGGCGGCGGAGACGCTCCGTCGCGAGGGCTTTGCCGGCGCCATCACCATGCTCAGCAATGACAGCGCGATGCCGGTCGACCGGCCCAATCTTTCCAAGGATTACCTCGCGGGCAACGCGCCGGAGGATTGGCTGCCGCTGCGGGGCGAGGACTATTATCGGGACGCCGGCATCGATCTCAGGCTCAACACGAATGTTGCCGCGATCGAGGCGAAGACGCGCAGCGTGACGCTGGGCAACGGCGACAGGCTGCCGTTCGACCGGCTGCTACTCGCGACAGGCGCCGAGCCGGTCCGATTGCAGATTCCGGGTGCCGACCAGCCTCATGTCTACACCCTGCGCTCCGTCGCCGACAGCCGCGCCATCATCAAGGCGGCCGGCAGCGCCAAGCGTGCGCTGGTGATGGGTGCCAGCTTCATCGGCCTCGAAGTCGCGGCCTCCTTGCGGGCACGCAAGATCGAGGTGCACGTGGTCGCGCCGGACGAACGGCCGATGCAGAAGGTGCTCGGTCCCGAGATGGGCGACTTCGTGCGCGCCCTGCATGAGGAGAACGGTGTCAACTTCCATCTCGAGGACACGGTGGAAAAGCTGGACGGCACGCGCGCCACGTTGAAGAGCGGCGGCGTGATCGAGGCCGACCTGGTCGTGATCGGGATCGGCGCCAAGCCGCGCCTTGCGCTTGCCGAGCAGGCGGGGCTTGCGGCCGATCGGGGCGTCAGTGTGAGCGAATATCTGGAGACCAGCATATCCGGCATCTTCGCCGCCGGCGACATCGCGCGCTGGCCCGATCCGCATTCGCGGCAAACCATCCGCGTCGAGCACTGGGTGGTGGCGGAGCGGCAGGGCCAGACCGCGGCGCGCAACATGCTCGGCAAGCGGGAGCGCTTCGAGGCCGTGCCGTTCTTCTGGTCGCAGCACTATGACGTGCCGATCAACTATGTCGGCCACGCCGAGAGCTTCGACGATATCGCGATCGACGGCAGCATTTCCGGCAAGGACTGCCTGCTGAAGTATCGCAAGGGCGGCCGCGTTCTTGCGATTGCTTCAATTTATCGGGATCTCGACAATCTCAAGGCCGAGCTGGAGATGGAGCGGACGCGCGGCTGAGGCGCGCATCCGGTCTCGATTTGCGTCAATGGCGCTGCCCGCGAGGGCGGCTGTGCACCGGCTGATCAGCAACTCGACGCAAGACCGTCTTGTGGAACTCCGCTGATCTGACGTGCTGGCAAAAGCAGCACGTCGCGCCTCCAAGTCGCGCGGCGATCATCACCGGGGAGAAACCATGAAAGCCGCTTTGGTCCTGGCTGCAGCCTTGGCTGCCTGCCTGTCCACGCCTGTCTCCGCGCAGAAATCCTACGGTCCCGGCATCAGCGACACCGAGATCAAGATCGGCAACACGATGCCCTATAGCGGCCCCGCTTCGCCCCTCGGTATCACCGGCAGGGTGATCTCGGCGTATTTCGACGAGGTCAATGAGAAGGGCGGCATCAACGGCCGCAAGCTCAATCTCCTGTCGCTCGACGACGCCTTCTCGCCGCCGAAGACCATGGAAGCGGCGCGGCGGCTGGTCGAGGGTGACGGCGTCGCCTTCATCTTCGCGACCATGGGCACGGCGCCGAGCTCGGCGATCGCGAAATATCTCAACAGCAACAAGGTGCCGCAGCTGTTTCTGATCAGCTCGGCCTCGAAGTGGAACGATCCCGCCAACATGCCCTGGTCGATGGCACTGCCATGGGCGCCGAACTACACCAGCGAGGCCGCGATCGACGTCGCCTATGCCCGCGCCAAGAACCCGAACGCGCGCTTCGCGGTGCTCTATCAGAACGACGACGCCGGCAAGGAATATCTGCGCGGCGTCAAGGAAGCGCTTGGTGCCGACGCCGACAAGGCGATCGCGATGGCGTCGAGCTTCGAGGTCGCCGACCCCACCGTCGATTCCCAGGTGCTGACGCTCGCCAACACCAAGGCCGACGTGTTCATGATCTATTCGGTGACGCCGCGCGCCTGCGCCCAGGCGATTCGGAAAGCGCATGAGGTCGGCTGGCAGGCGACGCGCTTCCTCGCCTCGGGCTGTGCCAACAAGGCGACTGTGATGGTCCCGGCCGGCCTCGATGCCGGCAAGGGCGTGCTCTCGCTCGGCTCGCTCAAGCCGTTCGTCGAGGCGCCGAAGGACGATCCGGCGATGACGGCCTATATCGATTTCATGAAGAAGCGCCTGCCCAATGCCGACGTCAACAACGTCGCGGGTCTCTACGGCTACACCGTCGCCGAGGCATTGGTGGTCTTGCTGAAGCAGTGCAAGGACAATCTGACGCGCGAGAACATCATGGCGCAGGCGGCCAATTTGAAGAACGTGCCGCTATCGCTACTGATGCCCGGCATCACCCTCAACACCACGCCGCAGGATTTCCGCCCGATCAAGGACGGCTATATGCTCCAGTTCAACGGCAACGACTGGATCGTCGCCAGCGAGCTGCTGCGCGGCACGTGAGGGGCACGCGAGCGGCAGCATAGACAGTGCACCCTCTCCCCTTGCGGGAGAGGGTGGATCGCCGCGAAGCGGCGAGCCGGGTGAGGGGTATCTCTCCGCGAGTCGTCTCTACATTTGAACTCGCGGATACAACCCCTCATCCGGCGCTTCGCGCCACCTTCTGCCACAAGGGGAGAAGGGAACAGGAGGACCCCATGGATTTTCAACACTCCGAACGTTCGCTGGAGCTGCAGGAGCGGGTCCGCCGGTTCATGCGGACGCATGTCGAGCCGGTCGAGGAGCTCTACTACGAGCAGGTGAAGCCGGAAGCGACACGCTACAGGACGCCGCAGATCCTTCAGGACCTGAAGCGGCTGGCGCGCGAGCAGGGGCTTTGGAACCTGTTCCTCTCCGGCGAGCACGGCCAGGATCCCAACAACACTGGCTTGACCAATCTCGAATACGCGCCGGTGAAGGAGATCATGGGCCGCATCCTCTGGGCGCCGGAGGTGTTCAATTGCTCGGCGCCCGACGTCGGCAACATGGAGGTGCTGGCCAATTACGGTACGCCGGCGCAGCAGGAGCGCTGGCTGAAGCCACTGCTGGAAGGGCGCATCCGCTCCGGCTTCTCGATGACGGAGCCGCAGGTTGCCTCCAGCGATGCCACCAACATCCAGTGCGAGATCAGGCGCGACGGCGGCGACTACGTCATCAACGGCCGCAAATGGTTCACCTCGGGCGCGATGAACGAGGATTGCGAGATCCTGATCGTGATGGGCAAGACCGCGCCCGACGATCCCGATCGCCACCGCCAGCAATCCATGATCCTGGTGCCGAGAGCGACGCCTGGCGTGCGCATCGTCCGCGACATGCTGACCTACGGCTATGACGACGCGCCGGTCGGCCATCCCGAGATCGTCTACGAGAACGTTCGCGTGCCCGCGGAGAACATCCTGCTCGGCGAGGGCCGCGGCTTCGAGATCGCGCAAGGCAGGCTCGGCCCCGGCCGTATCCACCATTGTATGCGGCTGATCGGCTGCGCCCAGCGCGCGCTCGAATTGATGTGTCAGCGCGCGGTCTCCCGCACGGCCTTCGGCAAGCCGCTCGCAGAACAGGGCTCGGTGCGTGAGGACATCGCGCACTCATTCTGCGAGATCGCGCAGGCGCGGCTCTTGACGCTGCAAGCCGCCGACAGGATGGACCGCGAGGGCAACAAGATCGCGCGCGACCTGATTGCGGCCGCCAAGATCGTGGTGCCCAGCATGGCCGCCCGCGTTATCGACCGCGCCATCCAGATCCACGGCGCTGCCGGCGTCTCGCAGGACACGTTCCTGGCGCGTGCTTACGTCTACGCCCGCTTCATCCGCATCGGCGACGGACCGGATCAGGTGCATCTGGCCGCGGTGGGGAAGGAGCTGATCAAGCGTGGCGGGGTGATGGGCTAGCAAACGCCATCACTGACGGCCCCATTTCTTCTTTCCCGCGCAAAGCAAGGCGGCATGAACACCTTGCCGGCGGCGCCTTGACCACCGTCACTGGACCAGATGTGCGGGCCGAAGGGGCCTGAATGCGGCGCGCAGCTCGGCGGAGAAAAGCGCCGGCTGCTCCCAGGCAGCAAAATGACCGCCTTTGTCGACCTCGTGGAAGTAGGTCAGGTTGCGATAGGCGCGCCGGGCCCACGTCTCCGGGGCTTGATAGCTCTCGCCCGGGAAGACCGTGATGGCCACCGGCAGTGAGATCTCCGCAGTCTTCTCCGGACCTGCAAGGGCGGGACTGCGCCCGCTATATTCCCAGTAAAGTCGCGCCGAGGAGGTGGCGCTGTTCGTCAACCAGTACAGCGTGATGTCGTCCAGCACCTCGTCGCGGGATTTTTCGGAGTCGGTGTCGTCGAACTTCCAATGCGAGAAGCCGGGATGTCCGAGCATCCAGGCTGCCAGGCCCGCGGGAGAATCCGTCAAGCCGTAGCCGATCGTTTGCGGCCTCGTTCCCATCATCAGCGCGTAGGACCGGTTGCCCATCTTGCCGGCCGCACTGAATGCATCGAACGCCGCGCGTTCCTTGGCGGAGAGGTCTGCCGGAGCAGGCCCGCCGGCCGCGAGGATCGCGGCGATATCGGGCGGGACGATCGCCGGCAAGTTGATATGGATGCCGAGCAAGCCTGCCGGCGCCAGCCGTGCCATCGCACTCGAGACCGGCGAGCCCCAGTCGCCGCCCTGCGCGACATAGTGGGTGTAGCCCAGGCGCTTCATCAGTTCCGCCCAGATGCGCGCTGTGTGGTCGGGACCCCAACCGGTATCGACCGGCTTGCCGGAGAAGCCATAGCCGGGCATCGAGGGGATCACGACGTCGAACGCGTCTTCGGCCCGGCCCGCATGGGCCGTCGGATCGGTGAGTGGATCGATCAGCTTGAGCTGCTCGAAAACCGATCCCGGCCAGCCATGGGTTATGAGGACAGGGAGGGCATTGGGATGTTTGGAGCGGACATGAATGAAGTGGATGTCGATGCCGTCGATGTTGGTGACGAACTGCGGAAGTCGATTCATCCTCGCTTCGATCTTGCGCCAGTCGTAGGCCGTCCCCCAATAGTTGACGAGGGGCTGGAGCTTCGCCAGCGGGATACCTTGGGACTGATCGGAAACAGTCTCGCGATCAGGCCATCGCGTCGCCAAAACGCGCCGCCGAAGCTCGACAAGGTCCTCCTCCGGCACGGCAATGTGGAAGGGGTGAATTGTGCTTTCGCCCGCGGCCGCCGCTGCACGCAGCGGAAACACGCTCGCGGAAATCGCCGCTGAAACTCCAATCGCTACGGTGCTCAAAAGCGCGCGCCGGCTTCTGTCGATGGTGTTCTCGGAATTGTATGGCATCGGCATGGGACACCCTCCTGGCTTCAGGCGATCGGAGCCTGCGGAGCAGGGCAGTCCTTCGTCTGGCTCTGCAACATGGCTCGGAAGCCGGTCAATAGCTCGTTAAGGCTTGTTAGATGCTGTGAGCAGTTGCGACTGATGCAGGGGCAAGGTGAAGAAAGACAAGTTCAGCAGTTCTGTCCCTTGTCCCCCGACAAGGACGGAGTAGACAAGCTGATCGGATCTGTGCGTCGGCTCCTTGTCCATGAACGCATTCAGCAGCGGGCCTTGCTGCGCGAGGACATTGCAAACTCCCTCTGTGACATCGCGCAAGCAAGCCTTCTCACGCCAGGTGGCAGCCTCCGTCGCTGCGATGATCGCTTCTGCGAAAACCCGCCGATGAGAATGAAAACACGGTCAGGCGGGCGAGCGCACCGATTATCCTGATTGGTCGCGCTATGAGAGTCATGTCGCGCTATTTCGCCGCGGCTCTCGTCGTCATGCTGTTGACGCAATGTCTGTCTTAGACGGCGACAACTAAAACACGGTGCTGGAACTATTGCGGTTCCTCCAACGGTTCCGGAGCCAGGGGTTGGCTCGACCCGCAAAACGATTTGCGGCATCGGAACTGAACAATCGAAAATCACAGGAGATATAATGGGGTTCCGATCGAGCGCCGCAATTTGCGGCGCCATGATTGCGCTTGCCGTTTCCGTTTCTGTAGCGCGATGTGAAGCTGGTGGGGTTCACTCAAACGCTGTCGACGATGCCGCTTCCGGGGAAGCGATCGTTGGCGCGGCATCCATGTACAATCCGTTCAAGCCGGGCAAAGAGGAGGGCGGCCCGAAGACGGCTTCCGGCGAGCGCTATGATCCCTCGGTGTGGTCGGCTGCCATCAAGACGAGCTTGCGTAAGAAATTCGGTGGGGTCCAATTTGGCGCGAAGCCGAAATACGCCCTCGTCGAGGCCGTCGGCAAGAAGGTCATCGTCAGGATAAATGACGTGGGACCGCTAAGGCCTGGCCGCATCATCGACTTCAATGAGCGGACGATGCGCCATTTCGATCCGAGCCTGGAGCGCGGGGTCATTCCTGACGTAAAAGTCCGACCGCTTGCCGGCGGCGATTGGACCCCCGGACCGGTTGGCTGAACGTCGCACCAGAAGGTCGCGCAGTACGACCGAAGGTCCCGACGCCATCGCCATGATGACATCACGGTTTGCTGCGCGCCCGCAGCAGCCATGTCTACGCGTCTAAACTACTAAGCGGCCGTGATCTTCGAAATCTGGCCTTCGGCTCCTGTGCCAAGGCCATCCACACCTGTCGCCTCTATGCAGAGTTTAAGCGCTCCGCCCAGAGTTGCAGCAGCCAGATCCGCCTTGGCACCTTCCCGCAGGCTTTCCAGCGCCGCTGGCTCGATGTCCTTCATCCAGCAACCCAGAATGATTGTGGCCTTCGGCAATTTACGGCGAAGCCGTCGCACCGAGTAACGCATATGGGCAGGGCTGCTTGCATCCATATAGACGAGGCAGACAATGGCGACCCCGTCGGTCTCCAGCCGGAAGATATTCGCCGTCGACAACGCTTCCGCTGCCTCGACTCTGGCCGACAAGCCATGCGCGCCGGTCAGTTGAGCCAGCATGATCGCAGCGGCTTCGTCGATCGGATTTCGCCCGGCCACACAGAGGACGGGATGTTCGCCTTGCCATCCAGCGGGCAAGTCCTCCTTGCGCAGAACCCGCAGACTCTCATAAGGCGCGTCTTCAGCCACGCCTTCTATGGCAGATGTAGCTTCGACATCTGTTGTCGGGCCGACCTTCGGCGGCAGACGCTCATCCTGCTCCGAAATGTTATTGGCAAATTCCTGGACCGCATCCCTGATTTTGGTCAGCCGGTCGGGAGCCAGAGCGCCGCGCTCGGCATCCACTTGAGCCAGTTGCAGTCCTCGCAGGGCGACTTCGTCGTAATAGGAGCTAAGAGATCGCTCCTTCAAGAACTCCTCGGCTTTTGCCGATGCTTCTGTCGGATCGCCGGCGAGCATCCGCTGATAGAATATCTCGGGCGGAGAGAGTGCTGGTCGGTCTCCAAACATGACGTCCAGGAACTCCAGCCGCTCGACATGGCGGCCCAGTACGACGAGACACACCGTGAGTGGTGTCGCCAGAACGAGGCCGATCGGACCCCAGAGCGCCGTCCAGAACGTCGCAGAAGCCACAACGGCCACCGGCGACAGTCCCGTGCTGTGTCCATAGACCATCGGCTCCAGCACATGGCCGACGACGGGCTCCACCACCACGAACAGCGCGATCGTCCAAAGCAGCATCGTCCAGGTTGGATCGACCGCGACCGCGAGAGCGAGAGGAAAGGCGGCGGCGATGACCGCCCCGATGTAAGGCACGAAGCGCAGCACTGCTGCCAGAATACCCCACAGGATCGCGCTTGGAACGCCGATCAGCCAGAGACCCGTTCCGATGATGATGCCGAAGCTGCCGTTCACGAGAAGCTGGATAAGGAAAAGCCGGCTGAGGCGGCTCGCCGCGTCATCAAGGGCAGCCGTGGTGCGCTGCAGGTCATCCGAACCGGCCAGCCTGATCAGACGATTACGAAGATCCTCGCGTTGAAGCAAAATGAAGATCACGAATATGACGATGATCCCGGTCGTTGCGAGCGGATGAAGCAAGGGTGAAATCAGCGTTTGCAAGCTCTCCAGCGCGCCGGGATCGGGCTGAAGCACTTCCACAGGAACGGGCCTCGGCGCGGCCGCTTTCGGAGCTGCTATGGTGCCCAACGAATTCGCGGCCTCCTTGGGCTTGTCGAGTTCTTTGCTGAGGTCCTTCAACATGCTCGAAGCCCGCTCGAGCGTGCCTCGACCAGCGGTGGTCTCACGGAAGGATTGGATCTTCTCGCTTATTGTGGACTGATATCGCGGCAAATCGCCAGCCAGCTGCGTGAGTTGGGTAGCAAGGAGACTGCCCATCGCAAATATGAATGCGAAGGCGATCACGACCACGCTCACCACAGCCAAACTGCGTGGAATGCGCAGACGCTGAACCAGTCGAACCAGGGGCGCCAGCACGAAGCTGAGCAAGACGGCCAGCGCTATGGGGATGATGATCTCGCGACCATAATACAGCACCATGACAATGATCGCGGCGAGAATGGCCATCGCCACGGCGCTCAATAGCGAAATCAATTCTTCCGGTGTTCGTGCTTTGAATGGCTGCCTGATCACAGCTCCTCGCTAGGCCGGGAAAAGCGGCGAGTTTGTTGACGTCCAGTGAGTTCAAAAAAGCCGCGGATTGCTCCGCGGCTTTTGCATTCACAGGATTCGTATCTCAGTAGCGGTCGGTGCCGATCCCGACGCTCACGCCGGGAGCGCGGAAGCCGATGCCGCTGCGCTCTTCATAGCCGCGCCGCTCGATGTAGCGCTCGCGAGGCGCATATCCGTAGGAATCGCGCCCTTCGCGGATGATGACACGGCGTTCGCCGCGCTCGCGCCAGCAACGACCGTCTTCGTTGCAGACCATGCGCACGTTCTGAATGTTGCTGTCCGGAGCGACAGACAGGGTGGGAGACAGCGGGGCTGCAGCAGCGGCGGTCACGAGAAGGGTACTTGCTGCGGCCGCCAGGGCGGCTGTGAAAAATTTCATCGTGTTTCTCCCAAATGTGATGTGTCAGTGAGGCAATAGACTGGGAACCCAATGGTTCCATGGCTGAACAGATATCGTCAGCTGCCGCCATTCTGTTCGCAGGCATTCCCTGCCCGAAAGACAGGTGAACTCGCCATGATTGGCGAGGAAGATGGGATTGCGGAGAGAGGCATCGCGCGGTCTCTGTGAAGATCGGCTTCGAGATCCTGCCGGCCCAGCGCGGAAAGCTCCAACATTGACATCATGCTCCTGTTTTGCCCGACGGAGCAAGTAGATTCGTCAAATCCGCAGAAGACGGGGCGGTAGCCAAGCCATTGAAATCGCTGTCCCCGGCTACTGTGCATGGGGTTGTTTTCGCGTTTTTGATGGAGCGACCCCACCGCCGGCTCTGTTGGCGATGGACGTGCGGCTACCCGGCCTTGGCGATGCGGCCGTCCGCCGCGCCCGAGCGCAGGTTCTGGAAGAACTTCTCCACCTCGCACGACAGCGTCTCCGCCGTCTCGGTCACGCTGCTCGCAGCCCTCAGCACCGAGGAGGCCGCAGTATCGGTCTCGCCGATGGCGTCGCGGAGCGAGCTGATGTTGGCGACGAGGGTCTCGTTGCCTTGGGCAGCCGATTGCGCGTTGGACGAGATCTCGCGCGTGGCGGCGTCCTGCTGGCTGATGGCGCCGGCGATCGCCGAGGTGACGTCGTTGATCTCGCGCACCGCGCCGCCGATCTCGCGGACGGCGTCGACCGCGTTGCGGGTGGAGGACTGGATCATCGAGACGTTTTCGCTGATGTCGGCGGTCGCTTTCGCGGTCTGCCCCGCGAGCGCCTTCACTTCGTGTGCGACGACGGCAAAGCCGCGGCCAGCATCGCCCGCGCGCGCCGCTTCGATGGTGGCATTGAGCGCGAGCAGATTGGTCTGCTCGGCGATCGCCTGGATCAGGCTGAGCACGCCGTCGATGCGTTGCGTGGCGGCCGCCAGGCTCTCGATCTCGGCAATCGATTTCTCGGTGCGCTGCCCGGTCTGCTCGACCGCACTGGCGGATTGCCGCACCTGCCGGCCGATCTCCACAACAGACGCAGACAGCTCCTCGGCCGCGCCTGCCACCGCCGTGACGTTGTGCGAGGCCTGTTCGGTGGCGTTCGCCGCCATGCCGGCGCGACTGCTCGCGTCCGCGGTGACGCGGGTGATGGTCTGCGCCGTCTCGCGCATGACGGAGGCGTTGTCGCTGAGGCCGCGCATGATCGCGCCGATCGCCTCGCGAAACGCGTCGACGGATTGCTCGATGTGGCGGGCGCGCTCCTCGCGCGCGGCGGAGTCCTGCGAGACCTGCGAGGCGAGGTTGCGGTTGCGCCCCATCGCGTCCTGGAAGATCTGGATCGCGCGCGCCAGTGCGCCGATCTCGTCGGCGCGGTCAGAGTGGGGCACCACGACGTTCTCGGCGCCGTCAGCGACCTGCTTGATGGTCGCGGTGATGGCGGAGAGCGGGCGTGCGATCGAGCGGGCGATGATGACGATGCCGATCACGACGAGGGCGAGCGCCACGCCGGCGAGGCAGGTCAGGACGAAGGACAGGATGCGATTGGTCTCGGTCTCGTGCGCGATTTGCCTCGCGCGCTCGGAATAGACTTTGGACAGCGCCTCGAGATCCTTGTTCAGCGCCGAGCGCACGGCGCGGTTGGCGTCGTTGTCGCCCCATTCGCGGCCCGCGGCCGCATTGATCTCGACGCCGCGGCGCACCAGCTCCTTGCGAAACTCGACGAACTGCTCGATGCGCTTCTTGAAGGTGGCGAACTGTTCGGCATCGTCAGCCTTGACGATGGTCTCCCAGCGCTTCACGACGTCGAGGATCTGGGCGTTGAACTTGAGCAGGCCCTCGCCGTATTTCTTCACCACGGCCGGTTCGGTCGACATGTAGACGCCGCGTGATTCCATCACGACCGCATAGACCAGCGAGTTGACCCGCTCAACGTTCAGCGCGGCGGCGTTCGCGGTCTCGATCGCGGTGGTCAGCTCGGCACCGCGGCGGCTGTTGTAGTCGGACAGCATCGCGATCGCGGCCGTGAGCAGCGCGAACAGCGCGAAGATCGCGTAGAGCTTGTTGGCAAGCGTGAAGCGGCCGGCGAGGCCGGCGGCATTCCCAGATTGGTCGGTTTTCATGGTTTCAGGGGCCCGAATGGCCGGGAGCGGCCGGAGAGCGCAGTCGTACAAATCAATGCAAAACTATGCAGAATGAAGATGGACGCGGCGTTAACGCCGGGTTTGGCCTCCTTCGCCCTCGGTCGAAAGAAAGGTCGATATTTCAGCGTCTTGATCTGAAGGTATAGTCTTGGGATTGCCCTGGAGTCGGCCTTTGGCCGACGAACCCCGGAGAGACCCTTGGTCTACCGCCACACCATCGACGCCACGACGTACACGTTCCCGGATTTGCGCGACCTGCTCGCCAAGGCGACGCCGCCGCGCTCCGGTGACCGGCTGGCCGGGATCGCCGCCGCCAGTGCCGAACAGATGATCGCGGCGCGGATGGTGCTGGCCGACGTCCCTCTCGGGCAGTTCTTACAGGAAGCCGTCATCCCCTATGAGACCGACGAGGTCACCCGCCTCGTTATCGACAGCCACGACGCCAAGGCGTTCGCGCCGGTGGCTTCGCTGACGGTCGGCGCCTTTCGCGACTGGCTGCTATCGGACGCCGCGACGCCCGAAATCCTACGCAAGCTGGCCGGCGGCATCACCCCGGAGATGGCGGCGGCGGTGTCGAAGCTGATGCGCAACCAGGATTTGATCCTGGCGGCGCGGAAATGCGAGGTCACCACCGCTTTCCGCAACACCATCGGTCTGAAGGGCCGGATGAGCACCCGGCTCCAGCCCAACCATCCCTTCGACGACGCCAGAGGGATCACCGCCTCCATCCTCGACGGCATCCTGCTCGGCGCCGGCGATGCCTGCATCGGCATCAACCCGGCGAGCAACGACCCGGCCGTGATCGGCCAATTGCTGCGGCTGCTCGACGAGGTCATCGCGCGGCTGAAGATCCCGACCCAGGCCTGCGTGCTGACCCATGTCACCACGACGCTGTCGCTGATCGGGCAGGGGGCGCCGGTCGACCTCGTGTTCCAGTCGGTCGCCGGCACCGAGGCCGCCAACCGCAGTTTCGGCGTCGACCTCGCGCTCCTCAAGGAGGCCCAAGAGGCCGGGCTGTCGCAGAAGCGCGGCACGGTCGGGCAGAACGTGATGTATTTCGAGACCGGGCAGGGCTCGGCGCTATCGGCCAATGCCCATCACGGCGTCGACCAGCAGACCTGCGAGGCCCGCGCCTATGCGGTGGCCCGCGCCTTTGCGCCCCTCCTGGTCAACAGCGTGGTTGGCTTCATCGGCCCGGAATATCTCTACGACGGCAAGGAAATCATCCGGGCCGGGCTGGAGGATCACTTTTGCGGCAAGCTGCTCGGCCTGCCGCTTGGGATCGACGTCTGCTACACCAACCACGCCGAGGCGGACCAGGACGACATGGACAATCTGCTGACGCTGCTTGCGGCCGCCGGCGTCACCTTCATCATGGGTGTCCCCGGCGCCGATGACGTCATGCTGAACTATCAGTCCACGTCTTTTCACGACGCGCTCTATGTCCGCGACGTCTTCGGATTGCGTCGTGCGCCGGAATTCGACGACTGGCTGGTGCGGTCGGGCATTGCGGGCCCCGATTTCCGTCTTGCCGGCGATGCAGGCCTGCTGCCCGATTTTGCCTCACGGTTGATCGCGTGACGTGGCGGAAGCACCCGGTGGCCCGAGGAAACCATTGGTGCCCAAGGGAATTAAGCTCTGCCACAATATTGAGAAATTCCGGCGGCAGCATTACGCTATGTAGCTGTCTGGCAATTTCCGCAGCTAAGTCGAGCGTGGCGGGGGAGCTTTGATGCGAGCTGAAAGTAACGGGACGTCCCGGCGGATTCTCTGCGTGTTTCCGCGATACACATCGTCGTTCGGGACGTTCGAGCATTCCTACCCACTAACCGATGGCGTCCGCGCCTTCATGCCGCCGCAGGGACTTTTGCTGCTCGCGGCCTATCTGCCCGAGGAATGGCAGGTCAAATTCGTCGACGAGAACCTTCGCCGTACGACCAGAGACGAGTTCGAATGGGCCGAGGCGGTCTTCGTCAGCGGCATGCACATCCAGCGCCAGCAGATGAACGATATCTGCCGCCGCGCCCACGAGTTCGATCTGCCGGTCGCGCTCGGCGGCCCCTCCGTCAGCGCCTGCCCGAACTACTATCCATCCTTCGACTATCTCCATGTCGGCGAGCTCGGCGACGCCACCAATCAGCTGCTCGAGATACTGTCGCGCGACATCTCGCGTCCCGAGACCCAGGTGGTTCTGACCACCAAGGACCGCGTGCCGATGACGGAGTTTCCGATCCCGGCCTACGAGCTCGCCGACGTGAAGAAATACTTCCTCGGCAGCATCCAGTATTCCAGCGGCTGTCCGTATCAGTGCGAGTTCTGCGACATCCCCGGCCTCTATGGCCGCAACCCGCGCCTCAAGTCGCCGGAGCAGATCATCGCCGAACTCGACCGCCTGCGGGAATGCGGCATGACCGACACGGTCTATTTCGTCGACGACAATTTCATCGGCAACCGCAAGGCGGCGCTCGACCTCCTGCCGCATCTGATCGAATGGCAGAAGAGGACCGGCTACATGGTGCGGCTCGCCTGCGAGGCGACGCTCAACATCGCCAAGCGGCCGGAAATCCTCGAGAAGATGCGCGAGGCCTATTTCGTCACCATCTTCTGCGGCATCGAGACGCCCGACCCCGATGCGCTGAAGGCGATGCACAAGGACCACAACATGATGGTCCCGATCCTCGAGGGCGTGCAAACCATCAACTCCTACGGCATGGAGGTCGTGTCCGGCATCATCATGGGGCTCGACACCGACAAGCCGAACACTTCGGAGGCGCTGCTCGCCTTTGTCGAGGAGTCCCGAATTCCGCTGCTCACGATCAACCTGCTTCAGGCGCTGCCGAAGACGCCGCTGTGGGACCGTCTGGAGCGCGAGGGGCGCCTGGTCGAGGACGACGGGCGCGATTCCAATGTTGACTTCCTGTTGCCCTACGACGACGTCGTTGCGTCCTGGAAGCACGCCATGGCCGTCGCCTACGAGCCCGAGAAGGTCTACGGGCGCTTCCAGTATCAATGCGACCACGTTTACGTGCACCGCCTCAAGATGCCAACGCCGGACGAGATGAAGACCTGGACCAACATCAGGCGCGGCCTCGTCATGCTGCGAAACATCTTCTGGAAGGTCGGCGTGCTCGGCGACTACAAGCGCGTGTTCTGGAAGTTCGCGCTGGGCCGCATCAAGCGCGGTGATCTCGAAGGGCTGATCGGCTGCACCCTGATCGCGCACCATCTCATCACTTTTGCGCGGGCGGCCTCGACCGGCCAGCAAAACGCCTCGAACTATTCGATCCGGCTACGCGAGGCCTCCGTCCCCGCCGAATGATGCGACATGTCTGATCCGGCCATCCCGCGTCGTCCGACCCTCGATCTGCGTTCGCTCACGCCCGCGCGCGTGGCGCTGGGGCGCAGCGGCGCGAGCCTGCCGACGCGGGCACTGCTCGATTTCACACTGGACCACGCCCGCGCCCGCGATGCCGTACACGCCGTGTTCGATGCGCCGCGGCTGGTCGCGGATCTCTGCGCGCTTGGCCTCGTCGTCACCGAGGCGAACAGCCGGGCGGTCGACCGCGGGGACTATCTGCGGCGGCCCGATCTGGGCAGACGGCTCGATGCCGGATCAGCCGAGTCCTTGGCGCGGAGCGCCTCGGAGCCGTGCCAACTCGCACTCGTGATTGGCGACGGCCTGTCGGCGGCGGCGGTCCACGCCCATGCGGCCGCGCTGGTGATGCGCCTGCTGCCGTTGCTCGCGGCCGACGATGGTGTCGCGATCGGCCATGTCGTCGTCGCCTCAGGCGCGCGCGTCGCGCTCGGCGACGAGATCGGCGCCATTCTCGGCGCGCGCATGGTCGTGATGCTGATCGGCGAGCGGCCGGGCCTGTCGGCGCCCGACAGTCTCGGCGCCTATCTGACGTTCGCCCCGAAGCCGGGCCGTACCGATGCCGAGCGCAATTGCGTGTCGAACATCCACAAGGCCGGGTTGAGCTATGACGAGGCTGCCTTCAAGATCGCCTGGCTGGTCCGCGAGGGGCTCGCGCGGGAAGTGAGCGGTGTGGCGCTGAAGGACGAGAGCGCAGACCGGGCGCCGCGTCGAATTGGCACGGCTTTGCCCGGATGAAGGGCATTAAGGCAAAATCGCCACATCTTGATCGATTCGGCCACACTCCGCCTGCTTGCGAGAAGGGCGATTGACCTGCTAAACCCCTCGCAGCGATTTTCTGCGCATTTTCAAAGGGCAAGCCTCCCATTGGTATGGCATTTTCAAGCCGTTCGCGGGGCGCGACAAGCTCACAGACCCGAGCCGATTTAGGAACTGGACAAGGCATGCTCGAAAAGCACAGCGAGAGTGAGGTTCATGTCGACAAGGTCGAGCAGGGACCTGCGTCCTCGATCGCCTTCGGGCTGGAGCGCATCGGGCTGATCGCAGTCCGGGCGCCCATCGTCTCCTGCGTCGTCCTGCTCGTGCTGATCGTCGGCGCCGTGTTTGGCATCCACCGGATCAAGATCGACGATTCGCTGTCGCAGCTGTTCCGGTCCAACACGCCGGAATTCCGCCAGTACGAAGCGGTGACCAAGAAGTTCCCGGCCGAGGAATTCGATGTCCTCGTCGTAGTCGAGGGCAAGACCCTGCTGGCCCGGAACAACCTCGAGAAGCTGCGCGACTTCGTCACCGACATGCAGCTGGTCGAGGGTACGCGCGGACTGGTCTCGCTGTTCTCCGCGCGTCAGGCGCCCGCTCCGGGCAAGCTTCCCGCCGCACTGTTCCCGCCCGAGCTGCCCGAGGGCGAGGCCTATGACAAGTTCATCGAGGGCGTCAAAGCCAACGAGATCATCCGCGGCAAGCTGTTGTCCGAGGACGGCACGCTGGCGCTGATCGTGCTGTCGCTCGATCCGGAGGTGGTCGCCTCCAACAAGCTGACCAAGACCGTCGCCGACATCCGCGCGCTGATAAAGGAAGACCTCAGTGACACCGGGCTCAACGTGCAGCTTTCCGGCGTGCCGGTGATGCAGCTCGAGATCCGCAACGCGGTCGAGCGCGACGGGCTCACCTACAACATCCTCGGCATTCTCGCCGGCTGTGTCATCGCCATCATCTTCTTCCGCAAAATCTCGTTCATGGTGGCGGCGGCGTTCCCGCCGATGATCGCGATCCTGCTGGCGCTCGGCGCGCTCGGCTGGGCCAATTTCAATCTCAACATGTTCCTGAACGTGATGACGCCGCTCATCATGGTCATCAGCTTCTCGGACTCGATGCAGCTCACCTTCGCCGCGCGCGACCGGCTGATCGCGGGCCAGGACAAGTTCACCGCATTCAAGAACGCGGTGCTGGTGGTGGGACCGGCCTGCGTGCTGACGCACGGCACCGCAGGCATTTCCTTCATCGCGCTCCAGTTCTCCGACTCCGATCTGATCCGCAAGTTCGGCGAGGCGGGTCTCGCCGCCACCATCATCGCGCTGGTTGCGGTGTTGTCGCTCGTGCCGGTGTTCGGCGTGCTGCTCGTGCGCAACGAGAAGGTCTTTGCGACCAAGTTCCAGAGCGCGGATGCCGGCGTACAAGCGCTGCGTAATTTCTGCTACTGGATCGCGGTGCGCATGGTGGGCCGTCCCGGCCTGTTCAGCCTGATCGCGGTGGTGTTCGTGGCGGGCCTCGGCGTCATCTACGCAAATCTGGAGCCGCGCTACCGGCTCGCCGACCAGGTGCCGGACAAGCGCCAAGCGGTCGCGGCCAGCGACCGGCTCGACGCCAAGCTCACCGGCGCCAACCCGGTCAACGTTCTGATCCAGTTCCCCAAGGGTGAATCGCTCTATTCGCCGGAGACGCTGCAGACCATCGCGGACGTGCACGCGACGGTGGAGAAGGCCGCCGGTGTCGGCAATGTCTGGTCGGTCGAGACCCTGCGCCGCTGGCTCGCGGACAAGGCCGGCAGCGCCGACGTCGCGACCCTGAAGGAATATGTCAGCGTCATTCCGGAGCATCTGGTGCGCCGGTTCATCGATGCCGAGCAGGACGCGGTCGTGGTCGCAGGTCGCGTGCCGGACAAGGATTCCAGCCAGCTCCTGCCGATCGTCGACAAGCTCGATACCGAGCTCGACGCCGTCCGCAAGAAGCATCCCGGCTATGAAGTGGCGGTCACGGGTCTTGCCGCGATTGCCGCGCGCAATTCGGCCGGCATGATCGAGAAGCTCAACCGCGGGCTCACCGTCGAATTCGCGCTGGTCGCGATTTTCATCGGCCTTGCCTTCCGTTCCTGGGTCGTGATGTTCGCCTGCATCCTGCCGGGCATCTTCCCCGTCGTGATGTCGGGAACAGTGCTGTGGGCGATGGACGAGGGACTGCAATTTGCCAGTGTCGTAGCTCTGACCGTTTCGTTCGGCCTGGGCTTAAGCGCCACCATCCACTTCCTCAACCGCCTCAGGCTCGAGAGCAAGCCGGGCGTCGGCTCGGCGCTCGCAGTGGAGCGCGCGACCGTGCTGGTCGGCCCGGCCTTGATCCTGACCACGTTGGTGCTGGCCTGCGGTCTCGTCGTCACGGTGTTCTCCGATCTGCCGTCGCTACGGCTGTTCGGCTGGCTCAGCGCCTTCTCGATGGTGATGGCGCTCGTCGCCGACCTCTTCATCCTGCGGCCGACGGCGATGTGGTTGATCAATCTGCACGCCAAGCTTCAGGGCACCGACAAGCCGGCGATCTGAGCGGCTGCATCCATCGGACACGGAATCGGCGCGGTCCGGACGATTGCGCCGCGCCTCCGAAAAACAACAAGCCCCGGTTCGCGAGAACCGGGGCTTGTCGCTTTCGAAGCGGAAAGAGCTGTCAGCCCTTCGTCATCGTGATGTTGACGCCGCGAATCTCGCCCTTGGATGAGATCTGCACCGTCTGCTTGGTGCCGTTGGTGCGCAGCGACAAATTGGCGGCAAAGCCGTTGGCCTCGACGAACACCTCGATCTGGCCGCCACCGGCAGTGCCTTGGAGATTGCCGAAGATGTTGCGGTTGGTCTCGCTCCAATTGCCGGAGATGCGCTCGCCTTGGCTGGTCACATCGCTGGTGAGGTCGAACTTGTAGCTGTCGGAGGCGCAGTGCAACGCCTGCTTGAGACTGAGACCGGTGCCGGCAACCTTGTAGTCCGCCTTGCAGCGGATGCGCTCGGTCGAGCCGTCGGACAGCGACACCGTACCCGTCCCGGTCCATGCGCCCTCGAAACCTGCAAACGGTCCGGACGACTGAGCCTGACTTGTCGAAACCGAGAAGAGCAGCGCAGCGCCGATGCCGGCCGCCTTGATTGCCAGTTCAGTCCGTCCAAAGAATTTCATCTCAAAATATCCCGTTTAGAACGACGTCCGCTTCTCACGAAGAACGTCTCGCTACATCGAAAGTTTAGTGTTCCGAGCCAGTGACAGGTTCAATGCCCGACTGCCAGAGATGGCAGTTCACGACGCCTTGCGCCATGCTTCCACCTCTCGATTTGTCGTATTTCGGCATGTTTCTTGGTCCCGAGGCGGTATCGAGAGATGCAGCTCTGCAACAGGTGCGCAGCAAAACGCGGCGCACCTGAATTATGACGTACTATCAGTCTCTTACATTTGCCAGAGAAGACGCAGGGAAGCCCTGATTTGGTGGACGTGGCGCCAATTTGGCCGCATTTGCCAGTGCTTGTGCCTTCTCCGAGGCCGCTCCTCCCGCGGCGACTTGCCATCAGAACAATCCGCTCCGGTCGTCGCCCTGTGCTGTCCGGGATTGGTGCGATTCTGCCGTCAGAATGAAGGAATACAATGCGTAAGCTTCTCGTCGCTCTCACCTTGCTGTCGGCCTCCCTCTCGACCGCAGCGTTCGCCCAGCAAGGGCGCGGCACGGACGCCGAGCAGAAGGCCTGCTCGCGCGATGTGCAGAAGCTCTGCCGTCCGGTCATCGACCAGGGTGATTTCACCATCCTGGCCTGCCTCAAGGAGAACCGGGCCAAGATCTCTCAGGCCTGCGACCAGGTCCTGAAGAACCACAACCAGTAAGCTCGGCCACTGGCCCACAAAAGGCGGCCCCGGGGCCGCCTTTTCGGACCTGATCCGCAAAGGGCAGCCATCGAGAGACAGGATTGGTTTTGCGGCCGTATTCCCCTATATGGGGGCCGCGGCGGCATCGCCCGCACGGGCTCGCGCGAGCGAAAAAGCCCTTCCTGTCCAAACGATTGTAGACCAGCCCTCGATGACCTCTGCGAGCGAATTGCGATCCGGCAAGGGTGAGCGCGACGAGAATTTTCCCGTCGCGTCCTGGATCATTCATCCGCGTCATCGCGCGCTGATCCTGGCGTATTACAATTTCGTCCGCACCGCCGACGACATCGCCGACCACGCCACGCTGCCGCCGGACGAGAAGCTCGCTTATCTCGACCTGCTCGAGGCGGAATTGCTCGGCAAAGGCGACACCCAGGCCGAGGCCGTCAGCCTGCGGCACGCACTGGCCGAACGCGGCATGGCGTCGCGCCACGCGCTCGACGTGCTCATCGCGTTCCGTATGGACGTGACCAAGTTGCGCTACGAGAATTGGGACGAGGTCATCCATTATTGCCGCTACTCGGCGATGCCGGTCGGCCGCTTCATGCTCGACGTCCATGGTGAGAGCACCTCGACCTGGGCCGCGTCAGATGCGCTCTGCGCAGCGCTGCAGATCAACAACCACCTCCAGGATTGCGGCAAGGATTTCCGCGAGCTCAACCGCGTCTATCTGCCGCGCGATGCGCTGGCCGCGAGTGGCGCCTCGGTCGAGCAGCTCGGACTGGCGCAGTCGCCACCGGCGATGCTGGCCTGCCTTCAGGCTCTCGCCGTCCGCAACGAAGCGCTGCTCGCCGAGGGCAGGTCGCTAGCTGCGGAGATCCGGGATTTCCGCCTCGGCGTCGAGGTCTCGGTGATCCAGGCCTATGCCGACCGCATCGTGCGCCTGTTGAAGGTGCGCGATCCCCTGCGCGAGCGCGTGCACCTGAACAAGCTCGAGCTCCTCACCTTCAGCCTCGCCGGCATGATCGGCGAAGTCGGCCGCCGCACGGTCGGACGCAAGGCCATTTCCAGACCGGGGACTGCACATGACGCTTGAGGCGACCTCGCCCGGCGCAAATTATGGCTCGACCGCATCCGGCAGTTCGTTCTACGTCGCGATGCGCATCCTGCCGCACGACCAGCGTGAAGCGATGTTCCAGATCTACAGCTTCTGCCGCCAGGTCGACGACATCGCCGATTCCGATGGCCCGCGCGACGAACGGCTCGCCGCCCTTCAGGCGTGGCGCAACGACATCGATGCGCTCTACCAGGGCAATCCGCCGCCGCGGCTGAAGGACTACGTCACCTCGGTGAAGACCTTCGGCCTCAAGCGCGAGGATTTCCTCGCCATCGTCGACGGCATGGAGATGGACGTGCCGCAGGACATCCGCGCGCCCGACATGGCGACGCTGGATCTCTACTGCGATCGCGTCGCGAGCGCCGTAGGGCGGCTGTCGGTCCGGGTCTTCGGCTTGCCAGAAGAAGACGGCATCGAGCTCGCCCATCATCTCGGCCGCGCGCTCCAGCTCACCAACATCCTGCGCGACATCGACGAGGACGCGGGCCTCGGCCGGCTCTATCTGCCGCGCGAAGCGCTGCTGCATGCCGGCATCACCTCCAACGATCCGGACCGCGTGATCGTCGAGCGCGCGCTGCCGAAGGTCTGCCTGCCACTGGCGCAGCGCGCAAAGGTGTATTTCGAGAAGTCGGACGAGATCATGAACCGCAACCGGCGCCGCGCGGTGCGCGCGCCGCGGATGATGTCGAAATACTATCATGCCATTCTGGATCTCCTGATCGCGCGCGGGTTCAACGCGCCGCGCGAGCCGGTGCGTGTGTCGAAGATCACACGTATCGCCATCCTGCTCCGATACGCTCTCATCTGATGCAAAAAACAGCTCACATCATTGGCGCTGGAATCTCCGGCCTCTCCGTCGCCGTGCGACTTGCCAATGCCGGCTTCAAGGTCGCCGTGCACGAAGCGACGCAGCAGGCCGGCGGCCGTTGCCGTTCCTATTTCGACGGCGCCACCAATCTCACCATCGACAACGGCAACCATCTGCTGCTGTCCGGCAATAGCCATGCGCGCGCCTATGCGCGTTCGATCGGGACCGAGGCGGGCCTCGTCGGTCCGGAGCGCGCGCAGTTTCCCTTCGTCGATCTCAAGACCGGGCAGCGCTGGCAGATCGACCTCGGCGACGGCCGGCTCCCGACCTGGGTGCTCGACGAGAGCCGCCGCGTCCCCGACACTGGGCTGACCGATTATCTGAAGCTGGCGCCGCTGATCTGGGCATCGGAAGAGACGCTGGTCGGCAAGTCAATTCCGTGCGAAGGCGTTCTCTATCAGCGCCTGGTGCAGCCTCTGCTGCTCGCGGCCCTCAACGTCGATCCACCCGAAGGCTCGGCGGGGCTTGCCGGCGCGATCGTGCGCGAGACGCTGCTCGCCGGCGGGCAGGCCTGCCGTCCCCTGATCGCGCGCGACGGGCTCAGCGCGGTACTGATCGAGCCCGCCGTGACGTTCCTGCAGGGGCGCGGGCACAGCGTTCAGCTCGGCCATGAGCTGCGCTCGTTTGCGACCCATGACGGCAAGGTCGGCGCGCTGAATTTCGGCGGCGAGGATGTGATCCAGATCAGCGAAGGCGACGTCGTCGTGATGGCGGTGCCGCCGCGCGCTGCCTCCAACCTGCTGCCGGGCCTGAAGACGCCGACCGAATTCCGCGCCATCGTGAATGCGCATTTCCGCGTCGAGCCGCCGGCGGGATCGGCACCGATCCTCGGCGTGATCGGCGGCGTCGTGGAATGGCTGTTTTCGTTCCCGAACCGGCTGTCCGTCACCATCAGCAACGGCGACCGTCTGGTCGACATGCCGCGCGAGGAACTCGCGCAGGCGATCTGGAACGACGTCTGCAAGGCGGGCGGTGTTTCCGGCGAGCTGCCCCCCTGGCAGATCGTGCGCGAGCGCCGTGCCACATTTGCGGCGACGCCGGCGCAGAATGCCCTGCGTCCAGGGCCGGTCACTGCGCTGAAAAACCTGTTTCTTGCAGGCGATTGGACTGCTACGGGATTGCCTGCAACCATCGAGGGATCGGTCCGATCCGGTGATCGCGCCGCCGATCTGGTTCTGGCCGCCAAGGGATAGTGACAGGCGGCCCTGACGGGCATTTGTCCCGGTCAATTTCGGCCCATTCAATCGACTATCGGAGCAATCGAGCGAGATGGATTCCGTGAACGCGACCAGCCGCGAAGCCCAAGAATTCAGGAACTTGGAATCGAGCATTGCGTCGGCCACCGAAGGCGTCCTCGGCTTCCAGCAACCCGACGGCCATTGGGTGTTCGAGCTCGAGGCAGATTGCACGATTCCGGCCGAATACGTCCTGCTGCGCCATTATCTCGCCGAGCCGGTCGATGCCGTGCTCGAAGCCAAGATCGCCAATTATCTTCGCCGCGTGCAGGGCGCCCATGGCGGCTGGCCGCTGGTGCATGACGGCGAGTTCGACATGAGCGCCAGCGTCAAGGCGTATTTCGCGCTGAAGATGATCGGGGATTCCATCGACGCGCCGCACATGGTGCGTGCGCGCGAGGCGATCCATTCCCGCGGCGGCGCCATTCACAGCAATGTCTTCACGCGCTTCATGCTTGCGATGTTTGGCGTCGTGACCTGGCGCGCGGTACCGGTGCTGCCGATCGAGATCGTGCTGCTGCCGTTCTGGTCGCCGTTCCACATCAACAAGATCTCCTACTGGGCGCGCACCACCATGGTGCCGCTGATGGTCATCGCCGCGCTGAAGCCACGGGCGAAGAATCCCAAGGGCGTCGGCATCGACGAGCTGTTCCTGCAGGATCCGCGCTCGATCGGCATGACCGCCAAGGCGCCGCACCAGAGCATGGCCTGGTTCGTGCTGTTCCGCGCGCTCGACGGCATTTTGCGCGTGGTCGAGCCGATGTTTCCCAAGAGCCTGCGCAAACGCGCCATCGACGCGGCGCTCGCCTTCACCGAGGAGCGGCTGAACGGCGAGGACGGCATGGGCGCGATCTATCCGCCGATGGCCAACATCGTCATGATGTACGACGCGCTCGGCAAGGACGAGAACTTCCCGCCGCGCGCGATCACGCGCCGGGGCATCGACAAGCTGCTCGTGATCAAGGACGACGAAGCCTATTGCCAGCCCTGCGTCTCGCCGGTGTGGGACACGACGCTGACCGCCCACGCGCTGCTCGAAGCCGGCGGCGACAAGGCGGTGCCGGCCGCCAAGCAGGGTCTCGACTGGCTGATCCCGAAGCAGGAGCTCGAGGTGAAGGGCGACTGGGCGGTGAAGCGGCCCGACGTACGCCCGGGCGGCTGGGCCTTCCAGTACAACAATGCCCATTATCCCGATCTCGACGACACCGCGGTGGTCGTGATGTCGATGGACCGGATGCGCCGGGAGCACGGTGCGGCCGGCTATGACGCCGCGATCGACCGTGCCCGGGAGTGGATCGAGGGCATGCAGAGCAACGACGGCGGCTGGGCCGCCTTCGACGTCAACAATCTCGAATATTACCTGAACAACATCCCGTTCTCGGACCATGGCGCACTGCTCGATCCACCGACCGAGGACGTCACCGCCCGCTGCGTCTCGATGCTGGCCCAGCTCGGCGAGACCGCGGAGACCAGCAAGCATGTCGCGGACGGGATCGCCTACCTGCGCAAGACCCAGCACTCCGAAGGGTCCTGGTACGGCCGCTGGGGCATGAACTTCATCTACGGAACCTGGTCGGTGCTGTGCGCCCTCAACATGGCCGGCGTCCGCCATGACGATCCCATGATCCGGAAAGCCGCCGGCTGGCTGGCCTCGATCCAGAACCAGGACGGCGGCTGGGGCGAGGATGCCGTCAGCTACCGGTTGGACTACCGGGGCTGGGAGGCCGCCCCCTCGACCGCCTCGCAAACGGCATGGGCCTTGCTTGCTTTGATGGCTGCTGGCGAGGTTGATCACCCGGCCGTCGCCCGCGGGGTGGAGTACCTGATTGCAACACAGAACGAAAAAGGACTGTGGGACGAACAGCGGTACACCGCCACGGGCTTTCCCCGTGTATTCTATCTACGGTACCATGGTTATCCGAAGTTCTTCCCGCTGTGGGCGTTGGCGCGGTATCGGAACTTGCGGAACACCAACAGCAGGGTGGTAGGGGTCGGAATGTGACTTTGGGGACGGGGGACTATCTTACCGCGGGTCAAACCGTTGATCCGCGGCCGATATTGATCGTGACTGGACTGGTTCAGGAGGCCCGCATCGCGGCCGGGCCTGGCATGGCGGTCATCTGTTCGTCGAGCAGCCCCACCCAGTTGCGGGCGCTGTTGACGGTGCTGGATCCCGAGACGATTCGCGGTGTGATCTCCTTCGGCGTGGCCGGCGGGCTCGACCCGACGCTGCGCTCCGGCGACGTCGTGCTGGCGACCGAGGTGCTCGCGGGCGATACCCGCTGGGCCGCTGGCCTCTCGCTCGGCGACGACCTCATCGACCGCCTGACGTCGGGGCGCCGCCGCGTTGTGCGCGGCAGCCTCGCGGGTGCCGAGGAAGTGGTCACGGGGCGCTCCTGCAAGGCGGCGCTGCATTCGGAGACGGGAGCGGCCGCCGTCGACATGGAAAGCCACATCGCGGCGGCCTACGCCGCCGAGGCCGGCTTGCCGTTCGCCGCGGTCCGCGTCATCAGCGATCCCGCCCATCGCGCGCTGCCGGCGCTCGCCCGCGCCGCCATCAAGCCGAATGGCCAGATCGACGTGCTGGCCGTGCTGCGCGGCATCGCGCGCAACCCGACTGCGCTGCACGGACTGGTCTCGACCGGCCTCGACTTCAACCGCGCGCTACGCAGCCTGCGCGGCTGCCGCGACTTCCTGATCGGCACCGAACTGGTCGACAGCGAGGCGCTGGTCTCCGAGGCGGCCTGAGCGGGTTCTGCGATCACTAAAAACAAAAGGCCCGGTCGCCATTGGCGATCGGGCCTTTTCTTGTTGGTGGGACTAGCGCGCTTACGCGGCGGTCGACGCCTTCCGTGCGGCCTTCTCCTGTGCGGCGGCGGCCTCGTCCTTGCGGATCTCCGACAGGCGCTTCTGCACTTCCGCGGAGAAGATGTACTGCGCAGGACGCTGCTTGGACATGTCGATCTCCGGCGCCATCGGACCCGTGGTCCTGATGCCGCGCAGCGACACCCACATCGCCTTCAGCGGGTTGTTGATGGCGGCGGTCGCCGCCGTCGGCTCGTAGCCGCAATGGGCCATACAGTCGGCGCACTTCTCGTACTTGCCGGTGCCGTAGGTCTCCCAGTCGGTGGTGTCCATCAGCTCCTTGAAGGTTTTTGCATAGCCTTCACCGAGCAAATAGCAGGGCTTCTGCCAGCCGAAGATGTTGCGCGCGGGCATGCCCCAGGGCGTGCACTCGTATTCCTGGTTGCCGGCGAGGAAGTCCAGGAACAGGCCGGAATGCATGAAATTCCACTTCTTGCCCTTGCCCATCGCAAAGACGTCGCGGAACAGCTTCTTGGTCTTGGTGCGGTTGAGGAAGTGCTCCTGGTCCGGCGCGCGCTCATAGGCGTAGCCCGGCGACATCGAGACGCCGACGCCGAGCTCGACGGTCAGGTCGAGGAATTTGGCGATCTCTTCGGCCGGGTGGCCGTCGAAGATGGTGGCGTTGACGTTGACGGTGAAGCCGCGGGCCTTGGCCGCCTTGATCGCGGAGACGGCGCGGTCGAACACGCCCTTCTGCGACACGGCCTTGTCGTGGTGCTCCTTCAGGCCGTCGAGATGCACGGAGAAGAACAGGTAGGGCGAGGGCTCGAACAGATCGAGCTTCTTCTCGAGCAACAGCGCGTTGGTGCAGAGCGAGACGAACTTCTTGCGCGCGACGAGGCCGCGCACGATCTCGCCGATCTCCTTGTGGATCAGCGGCTCGCCGCCGGGAATGGCGACCATAGGCGCACCGCACTCGTCGGCCGCGTCCCAGCACTCCTGCGCCGTCATGCGGCGGTTGAGGATCGCATCCGGATAATCGATCTTGCCGCAGCCGACGCAGGCGAGGTTGCAGCGAAACAGCGGTTCCAGCATCAGCACGAGCGGATAGCGCTTGCGGCCAAGCAGCTTCTGCTTGATCAAATAGCCGCCGATACGCATTTCCTTGAAGAAGGGGATAGCCATTACAAGTTTCTTTCTGGGCTTGAAATTCGGGTGGGTCAGCTCGCAGCCAGTTCGGCCGGAAGCCGGAATTCGATGTTTTCCTCGCGGCCCGGGAGCACCGAGACCTTGACCGGTCCGATCCGCCGCATTGCTTCGATCACGTCATCCACGAGTACCTCGGGCGCCGAAGCGCCAGCCGTGACACCGACGGTTCTGGCATCTTTCAACCACTCCGGATTGAGCGCGCTGCCGTCGGCAATCAGATAACTCGCGACACCGGCCTCAGTGCCGATTTCGCGGAGCCGGTTCGAATTCGAGCTATTGGCAGCGCCCACCACCAAGATCACGTCGACCAGCTTGCTCAAGTCCCTTACCGCAGATTGGCGGTTCTGTGTCGCATAGCAGATATCCCGGATATCCGGGCCTTGAATATCTGTAAAGCGGGCCTGCAGGGCCGAAATGATGTCCTTTGTGTCATCCACCGACAGGGTGGTCTGGGTGATATAGGCCACTGGCGTATCCGCCGGCAGCTCAAGGGCCTTAACCTCTTCAACGCTTTGGACCAGCAGTACGGGGGCGCGAACCTGGCCCATCGTACCCTCGACCTCGGGGTGGCCGGCATGGCCGATCAGGATCAGGGTGCGGCCCCTGGCGATGTAGCGCTTCCCCTGATTGTGAACTTTCGTGACCAAGGGGCAGGTGGCATTGAGCACCGGAAGGTCGCGCGCGGCCGCTTCTTCCTCGACGCTGCGGGCGACGCCATGAGCGCTGAAGACCGTCACCGCCTTCGGCGGCACCTCCGACAGTTCCTCGACGAAGATCGCGCCCTTGTTCTTCAGGCTCTCGACGACGTACTTGTTGTGCACGATCTCATGGCGCACGTAGACAGGCGGGCCGTACTTCTCCAGCGCCCGTTCCACGATCTCGATCGCACGCACTACCCCCGCGCAAAAGCCGCGCGGTTGCGCCAGATAAACTTCCATTGGACGGCCATCACGCAAGTTGCACCAATCCGCTCTCAAGTTCAGGGGACACCCCGATACGAACCAATGAGTTGCAATATCCGCACCATCGGTTCGGCGCACGCGGTAGCCGCCCACCCCTGCCGGGGCCCCGGTGCATGGAGGTGCAGTACTTTGTGTCAAAAAATCGGCAGTAAGGAAAGGTGGAATGAACTTTGGTTCCCTGCCGGATCAGTTTCGCGGTATTATAGTAGAGGGTGCCCGTGGCAGCAACGTGGCGACATTTGTGCGCACACTTCGTCACTTTCCCGCCTCAACTCCTCGGCTATACCGATGGCCCGCATGATTATGCCATGGTCTTCCGCCGTTTACCTCGAAGCTTCTGACGGCGATAACCACTCAAAACAGCAATAGGTTTCGGCCGGGAACTCCGTTAAACAGCGGGCGTTTCCGGCAAGCTGTTAACCGCAGAAAGAAAAGTAGTGCTGCAAAGCGTCGTCGTTGCCATCGTCAGGGCCTGCACCCGGTTTGCCTCCCTCGTCGTCGTTCTCGGGCTCCTGCTGGCGGTGGGGGCGGGCTATTACACGTCCCAGCATTTCGCCATCAACACCGACATCAACTCGCTGATTGCCCAAAATCTGGACTGGCGCCAACGCGACCAGCAGTTCGATCGCGCCTTCGACCGCGATGCGACGATTACGGCGGTGGTCGAAGCCAAGACGCCGGAGATGGCGACCGCGGCGTCGGACGCGCTCTATGCCAAGCTGAAGGACAACAAGACCGAATTCCAGTCGATGCAGCAGCTCGGCACCGGCGAGTTCTTCGAGAAGAATGGTCTGTTGTTCCTGCCGACAGAGGAAGTTGCCAAGGTCACCGGCCAGTTCGAATCCGCAGCACCCCTGATCGAGATCATGGCGGGCGATCCCTCGATCCGCGGCCTGACCGGCGCGCTCGAGACGGGACTTGCCGGCGTCAAGCGCGGGCAGGTCAAGCTCGACAACACCGAACGGCCCTTCAACCAGATCGCGCAAACGGTCGAGACCGTGCTCAACAAGGGCAATGCGACGTTCTCCTGGCGCCAGCTCGTCAGTGACGAGCCGCTGACGGATTCGGACAAGCGCGCCTTCATCGAGTTCAAGCCGATCCTCGACTACAACGCGCTTGAGCCCGGCAAGGGCGCAACCGACGCGATCCGCAAGGCCGCAGCCGATCTGGATTTTGCCACCAAATATCAGGCGCGAGTCCGGCTGACCGGGCCGGTCCCGATCGCCAACGAGGAATATGCAACCGTCCAGGAAGGCGCCGTCGTCAATGGCATCGGCACGGTCCTCGTCGTGCTGCTCATCCTGTGGCTGGCGCTGCATTCGGCGAAGATCATCTTCGCGGTGTTCGTCAATCTCTTCGTCGGTCTTGCGCTGACCACCGCCGCCGGCCTGATGATGGTGGGCTCGCTCAATTTGCTGTCGATCGCATTCGCCGTGCTGTTCGTCGGCCTCGGCGTCGATTTCGGCATCCAGTACAGCGTCCGCTATCGCTCCGAGCGCTACAAGCACAACGATCTCTCGGGTGCGCTGATCCTGGCCGCCAAGCGCTCGGCAATTCCGTTGTCGCTGGCGGCAATGGCGACCGCGGCTGGCTTCCTCTGCTTCATCCCCACGGACTACAAGGGTATCGCCGAACTCGGCCAGATCGCCGGCGTCGGCATGCTGGTCGCGTTCCTCACTAGCATCACCGTGCTCCCGGCGATGCTGAAGCTGTTGAACCCGCCCGGTGAGAAAGAGCCGGTCGGCTATGCCTTCCTGGCGCCGCTCGATCACTTCCTGGAGAAGCACCGCGTGCTGGTCGTCGGTGGCACCATGTTTCTGGCGGTCGCCGGCCTGCCGCTGCTCTATTTCATGAAGTTCGACTTCAACCCGATGAATCTGCGCAACCCGAAGGCAGAGTCGATCGCGACCTTCCTCGACTTGCGCAAGGATCCCAACACGGGCGCCAATGCCATCAACGTGATGACCACGTCGGAAGAGCAGGCAAGGCAGGTGGAGGCGAAGCTGGAGAAGGTGCCGGAGGTGTTGCGGGTGATGTCGCTCAACAGCTTCGTTCCTGAAGACCAGCCGCCGAAGCTGAAGCTGCTCGCGCAGGGCGCCAAGGTGCTGAACCCCGCGCTCAATCCCGACCAGATCGACGCCGCGCCGTCGGACAAGGAAAACGTCGATGCGCTGAAATCGTCGGTCGACAATCTGCGCCGGACCGCAGGCGATGCGAAGGGCCCGGGTGCGGTTGCCTCGCGTCGGCTCGCGGATGCGCTGGAAAAGCTCGCCAATGCCGATGAAGCCACACGGAACAAGGCGCAGGACGTGTTCGTCGCGCCGATGAAGATCGTGTTCGACCAGCTCCGGAACGCGTTGCAGGCCGAGCCGGTCACCCTGAAGTCATTGCCGGCAGATCTCGTCAGCGCCTGGAAGAGCAAGGACGGTATCATCCGCGTCGAGGCGCTGCCGAAGGGTGATCCCAACGACAACGACACGCTACGCAAATTTGCGGCGGCGGTGCTCGTTGCCGAGCCGACCGCGATCGGCGGTCCGGTCTCGATCCTGAAATCCGGCGACACCGTGGTGAAGGCGTTCATCCATGCCGGAATCTATGCGCTGCTGGTGATCGGCCTGTTGCTGTGGATCACGCTGCGCCGGTTCGTCGACGTGTTGATGACGCTGGTGCCGCTGTTGGTGGCAGGCGCGGTCACGCTCGAGATCTGCGTGCTGATCGGCTTGCCGCTCAACTTCGCCAATATCGTCGCGTTCCCGCTGCTGCTCGGCGTCGGCGTGGCCTTCAAGATCTACTATGTCGTGGCCTGGCGCTCGGGCAGGACAAACCTGCTCCAGACCAGCCTGACGCGCGCGATCTTTTTCAGCGCGCTGACAACGGCCACCGCGTTCGGCAGCCTTTGGCTGTCGAGCCATCCCGGCACGTCCAGCATGGGCAAGCTGCTGGCGTTGTCGCTGGTGACGACGCTCGCCGCCGTGCTGCTGTTTCAGCCTGCCCTAATGGGCAAACCCCGCAATCTCAGGGAGTAGGCAGATGTCGCCGACCTGGTCGGCGGCGCCCTTCTGACCGGGTTTGGCGGTGCCGGCGGCCTTCGGGGCTGCGGGCGCAGGCTGCGCCACCGTAGCGCCGGTCGTTCCCGGGGCTTTCGGCGCCGCGCCGGTGGGCTTCGGCGCGCCCTTGGCCATGGCGTTGGCGGAGCTCAAGGGAATCGGGGGGCTGACCCGGGTCCAGGTCTCGCCACCGCACAGGAACCCCATCACGCAGCCCTTGATCTCGAGCTGGTCGGTGCCAACCGGCGTGATGGTTGCGCTGTAGAGCTGGCCGTCCTTGGCATTGTAGACCTGACCTTCCCATTGATCGGCGCCGGGCTTTTTCTTCATGTCGATCAGGGTCGCCATGCCCAGCGTGAGCCGGGTCTTTTTCGACGCGTCCGGATTGTTCTCGTCGCGGCCCCCGGGCTGTTTTTCCCAGGAAACCGCGCCCCACATGCTGCCATTGCATTGGGCGACACGAATGTTGGCGACGCCGTCGGCAACCCGCCAGTCGCCGGTCGGATCGGCCGCGAGCGCCGGGTTCAGGCAGGTGTAACCGCCAGCCGGTATTAGTCCGGTGTAAAGGGCTAAACGCATGATAGTTCCTTGGCAGTGCAACATGGTCTAAAGCTCTGCTTGCGAAGATGGTCCGAAAAAGGGCAAAAGGCCGCACAGACCGTTTCAGCGACGTTCCGTTTTCAGTTGACGAGACGGCCCTCAACCGAAGTATGTAGCGGATGCACAGCCCAAATCCAGACATGTCTCAGCTGTTCGCGGACCGCCAGGCCCAGCGCAGCGCCCTGCATAATCGGCATCTGAACGAGCAGTTCGTTCGGGTTCTGAAGACCATCGGCTACGATGTCGGCTTCCAGAAGGGGCAGGGACAGTATCTCTACGACCGCGACGGGGCCCGCTATCTCGACCTCTTGTCCGGTTTTGGCGTGTTTGCGATCGGGCGCAATCATCCTGTCATGCGTGAGGCGCTCAAGAGCGTGCTCGATGCCGACCTGCCCAACCTCGTCCAGTTCGACGTCTCGGTGCTCGCCGGCGTGCTCGCCGAGCGGCTCCTGAAATACGTCCCCTATCTTGATAAGGCGTTCTTCGCCAATTCCGGCGCCGAATGCGTCGAAGCGGCGATCAAGTTCGCCCGCGGCGCCACCGGTCGTCCGGGGATCGTCTATTGTGCCCACGGCTATCACGGCCTGACCTATGGCGCGCTGTCGCTGACCGGTGATTCGAACTTCCGCACCGGCTTCGAGCCGCTGCTGCCGGGATGCACTTCGATCCCGTTCAACGATCTCGCCGCGCTCGAAAAAGCGCTGGCCTCGCGCGAGGTGGCGGCCTTCGTCGTCGAGCCAATCCAGGGCAAGGGCGTCAACATGCCCACCGACGAGTTCCTGCCGGGTGCAGCTGCGCTCTGCAAGAAATACGGCACGCTGTTCGTCGCCGACGAGATCCAGACCGGCATGGGCCGCACCGGCCGCTTCCTTGCGGTCGAGCACTGGAACGTCGAGCCCGACATGGTGCTGCTGTCCAAGTCGCTGTCCGGCGGCCACGTGCCGGTCGGCGCGGTGCTGACGCGCAAGAGCATCTTCGACAAGATCTTCAACCAGATGGACCGCGCCGTCGTGCACGGCTCAACTTTCTCCAAGAACGACCTGGCGATGGCCGCCGGCATTGCCACGCTTGACATCATGGAGTCCGAGAAACTGATCGAGTCCGCCGCCAAGCGCGGTGCCGAGCTGCGCCTCGCGCTCACGCGTATGGTGCCCGGCTACGAGCTGTTGAAGGAAGTCCGCGGCAAGGGCCTGATGATCGGCGTCGAGTTCGGCCCGCCGAAATCGCTGCGGCTGCGGGCGTCCTGGAACGTGCTGGAGGCGGCCAATAAGGGCCTGTTCTGCCAGCTCATCACCGTGCCGCTGTTCAAGGACCACAAGATCCTCACGCAAGTCGCCGGCCATGGCAGCCACACCATCAAGCTGTTGCCGCCGCTCACCATCACCGAGGAAGATTGCGGCTGGATCGAGCGTGCGTTCGACGACGTCATCGCCGGCAGCCACAAGGTTCCCGGCGCGATCTGGTCGCTCGGCAAGACGCTGGTGGACAATGCGGTGCGAAGGTCTGCGTAAGGCCTCTGCTGCGGCCTGATGTCGCGACGTGCGACCTGCTGAAGCAGTCCGTCTCCCGAAATTCCAAATCGACGCTTATTTTCCGGCATTGACCTGACCGGGAGAGGAGTCGGCGATGCCTTTGACTGGCGGCTGTCATTGCGGCGCGATCCGTTATGAAGTGAACGGCGACATGATGGTGCATGCGCTCTGCCATTGCGCGGATTGCCGCCGTCACTCCGGGGCACCGATGGTTGGCTGGGCGATGTATTCGCTCAAGGCGGTCAAAGTCGTGCGCGGTCAGCCGAAGATCTATCAATCATCCGAACATGGACGACGTCACTTCTGTGCCGATTGCGGCACGGGGCTGTTCTACATCAATGAAAACCTGATGCCCGATATCATCGATATCCAGAGCGGCACCTATGATGACCCCGATGCCATGCCGGCGACGATGCACATTCAGGTCGCCGAGCGGATTGGCTGGATGGAGCGGGCTCACGAACTGCCCGTCTTCGAACGATTTCCTCCGCTCGAATGACGGCATGCGCAGAGGCTAACCGTTCATCGCCGCCTCGAACTTGTCGACGAATTCGGCAAGCTCGTCTGCGCCGAGATCGCTGACGGCCCAGAAGTTCAGGCCGCGATTGCCCCAGCGCCGGCAGTTGAAGCCCTGCATGGCTTCGGTCTTGGGTGCGCGGTATTCCGCGTTCGATGTCTGCGACACGAACAAATTGACCACGTGCTGCCGGCGCTTGTAGACGACCGCACCGATCGCACGTGCGTCGATATAGTCGAGCCTGCCGCCGACCAGCGTAAACCCTTGCGCGGTGAGGTCGACGACGGGCGGAGCGACGTCGAGCTTGCCGTTGAACCACGGCTTCACCGTGTGCTGGTCGGTCGAGACCACGTCGATGAGGTGGCCGGCCTGGAGCGAGCGAAGATGCGCGGAGACGACCTCCGACAGGATGCGCTGCTGGTCGTCCTGGCGCAGCACCAATGCGGCGACGCCGGAGGCGGCGAGCGCGGAGACTGCCGAGCCCATCGCAAAGCCGCGCAGCACGGAGCGGCGGCTCGGCTGTTGATGCTGCGGCTGCGGCAGCGAGGCCTCGATACGCGCACGCAGGCTCGCCGGTGCGGTGTAGCGCAAATCGGCGTCTGCGAGCACACGCTGCATCTCGCGCTGCGCGGCGAACTCCGCAGCGCAGGCCGGGCAGCCGGCGATATGGGCTTCGACCTCGCGCGCGTGGCCGGCATCGAGCTCGTTGTCGAGCAGCGCGTGAAGCAGGATTCTTGCTTCGTCGCAGGTCATCTTGCTTGCTCCTCATCCGCCGTCCAGCCCGCGCGCAGCATGGCGCGGGCGCGGGCGAGGCGGGACATCACAGTGCCGACGGGCACGCCAGCGGCCTCGGCGATTTCACGATAGGACAGGTTGTTGATCTCCCGCAGCACGAACGTTTCCTTGAACGGCTCGGCGAGCGCGTCGATCAGCTTGCGGATCGCGCTCGCATCGCGGCTGCGCAGCACTTCGGTTTCGGGGCTGGCCTCGGTCTCCTGCCAGATCGGCGTCTGCTCGGCAGCGCCGGGCGTATCCTCGATCGCGGTGTGCCTGTGTGCGCGCCGTGCATATTCGGCATTGCAGACGTTACGCAGGATCGCGAATAGCCAAGGCTTTATCGCCGGCCCACGATAGCTGTCGAAATGCTTCAGCGCGCGCAGATAGCACTCCTGCACCGCGTCCTCGGCATCGGAGGGGTCACGCAAGAGATAGCGCGCGAGCGTGTAGACGTCGTCGAGATGGGGCAGCGCCGCCTCGCGGAAGCGTTGCGCCTTCTGCAAATCGTCGTTGGCGGGCATCGCTCCTCGCTTTGCCTCTTGTTCTGCTCGTTGCTTGGTTTCGTCGCTGATCGTCTCGTCCCTATTCGTTTCGTCCCTGAGTGTGACCGAAGGCACACGGGCCCGGCCGGTGTGGGACCACCGGCCGGGCAAGACGTTGATGCCTTGGTTCGAGGTGTTACTCAACCTTGATCATCCCCGTCATGTGCGGGTGCAGAGAACAAAAATATTTGTAGTCGCCCGCATTGGTGAAGGTGAACGAGAACTTGTCGTCAGTGTCCAGGGTCTTGGACCTGAATTTGCCGGCCGACACCACGGTGTGGGGGATGTCGTCCCGGTTGGTCCAGGTCACGGTGGTGCCGACCTTGATCCTGAGCTCGGCCGGCTGGAAGACGAAGTTGTCGATATGCACCTCCATGTCCTCGGCACGGGCGGTTGTGACGGGTAATAGCATGGCCGCGGCCAGAGCGAGACCGAAGGCGACACCGAGGTCGCGGCGATTGAGAATCTTCATTGTCAGCTTCCGTTAGCCTTGCATCAACCCTGGAGCGGCGTGTCGATGATCGCGAGCCGCTGCTCGTTCTGCTTGAAGTTGATGCTGGCAACGCCAAGCATCGCGCGGAGCTTTGCGTCCTCGACCTTCATCGGTCCAGGCGAGGGGGCAGCTCCCGGCGTCGGCTGCGGGAAGGCGGTCGAGCGTGCGGTGTGGAAGGTGACGTTGCCCTCGACCTTCTGCATCACCTGGTGAATATGGCCGTTCAGCACGGTGACCGAACCAAAGCCTTTTACCTGGTCCAGCGCGCGAGCACCGTCCTCGGTGCCCCAGCCCCATTCGGGGTAGACGGTCCAGAGCGGAATGTGGGCGAACAGCACGATCGGCGTCGATTTCGACTTGCCGCGCAGATCGTCCTCGAGCCAGGCGAGCTGCTCGGCACCGAGATTGCCGAGGCCGCCGGCCTTGAGGTCGACGACATTGACGAGGCCGATGAAGTGCACGCCGCCGGCGTCGAACGAATACCAGCCTGCGCCCTTGGTACCGCGGCCGTAGCGCTCGCGATAAAACTTCACCTCCTCGTCGAGGAAATCATGCTCGCCGGGCACGTAGTGCACGTCGAGCTTGCTCTGCGAGATGATGCGATCGGCATTGTCGAACTCGGCGGCCTTGGAGAGATGCGTGATGTCGCCAGTGTGGATCATGAACGACGGCTTGACCGGCATCGCGTTGATCTTGTTGACGGCTTCCTCCAGCGTGCCGAGCGCGTTGGGATTGGCCGGCTTGTCGAAGCCGACATGGCTGTCGCTGATCTGGAGGAAGGTCATTCCGGGCGCCGCCGCGGTCGCAGCCTGCGCGGAATCGATGATGCCGAGCGAGCGCGGGACGCCACCGGTGACGGTCCAGAGCACCCCGGTGCCCGCCCAGGTCATACATTCCAACACCTTGCGGCGGCTTAAGCCGTCCTCACCGTGATCGTGTCCGCTCATCGCGCAGCTCCACTCCGCCCGGAATTGGGCTTCGGAGATGTGATTGGGAGAGGAGGGGACTTATTCCCGGACGCGATGACGTTTTCGTGAGGTGGTTGGACGCGTAGCCCGTATGGAGCGTAGCGGAACACGGGACCAGACTTACGATACTCCCTGGATTTCGCTACGCCCGATCAAAGCTACGCATTCACTTTGCATCCTCCAAAATCATCGTCGCGCCTTTCTCGGCGATCATCGCGGTCGGCGTGTTGGTGTTGCCAGACGTGATGGTCGGCATGATCGAGGCATCGACAATGCGAAGGCTGCCGAGACCGTAGAAGCGCAGGCGTTCGTCGACCACCGCCATCGGATCATTTGCTGCGCCCATCTTCGCGGTACCGACGGGATGGAAGATGGTGGTGCCGATGTCGCCGGCGGCCTTGGCAAGAGAGGCATCGTCGTCGCCGACGGCGGGGCCGGGCAGATATTCGCTTGGGCGGTATTTTGCCAAGGCCTTCTGCTGCATCAGGCGGCGGGTGGTGCGGATGGCATCGGCGCCGACCTGACGGTCGTCGTCCGTTGAAAGATAATTCGGCGCGATGATGGGCTTCTCGTCCGGCGCCGCCGAACGCAGACGTACGGTGCCACGCGATGTCGGCTGGAGATTGCAGGCGCTCACCGTGATCGCGGGAAAGCGGTGCAGGGGATCGCCGAACTTGTCGAGCGACAGCGGTTGCACGTGGAACTGGATGTTGGCGCGTGCGCGCGTCGCATCGGAGCGGGTGAAGATGCCGAGCTGCGACGGCGCCATGGTCAACGGCCCGCGGCGGCGGAAGGCGTAGTCGAGGCCCATCAGGCCGCGTCGAACCAGGTTGTAATAGGTCTCGTTCAGTGTGCGCACGCCTTCGACCTTGTAGATCGCGCGCTGCTGCAGATGATCCTGCAGATTGCGGCCGACGCCGGGCTTGTCCATCACGATGTCGATGCCGAGCGGCGACAGCCAGTCGGCAGGTCCGATGCCGGAGCGATGCAGCACCTGTACCGAGCCAATCGCGCCTGCCGAGAGGACCACCTCGCGTTTCGCACGCGCCTCGATGATCTCGCCGTTCTGGATGAAGCGCACCCCGACGGCGCGGCCCTGTTCGATGATCAGACGATCGACCAGCACATGCTTTTCGAGCCGCAGGTTCGGGCGGTTCAATACCGGCTTGAGAAAGCCGCGCGCCGACGACCAGCGCCGGCCGCGCTTCTGATTGACGTGGAAATAGCTGGTGCCTTCGTTGTCGCCGGTATTGAAATCCGGGATGCGCTTGATGCCCATCTCCTCGGCCGCATCGCCCACGGCATCGAGTATGTCCCAGGACAGCCGCGGCGCCTCGATGCGCCAGCCGCCGCCGGCGCCGTGATGCTCGCTTGCGCCGAGGAAGTGATCCTCGAGCCGTTTGAACAGCGGCAGCACGTCGTCATAACCCCAGCCGGTCATGCCGAGCTGGCGCCAGTGATCGTAATCGGCGGCCTGTCCACGCATCGAGATCATGGCGTTGATCGCCGAGGAGCCGCCGATCACCTTGCCACGGGGATAGGCGAGCGAGCGGCCGTTCAGGCCGGGCTCGGCCTCGGTCCTGAACATCCAGTCCGAGCGCGGATTGCCGATGGCGAAGAGATAGCCGACGGGAATGTGGAACCAGATCCAGTTGTCGTCGCCGCCGGCTTCGAGGAGGAGGACGCGATTGCTGCAATTGGCCGACAGCCGGTTGGCGACGATGCAGCCCGCCGTGCCGGCCCCAACGACAATATAGTCAAACTCACCTTCGAGCCGCCTTGGCATTCTGCTTCCACCCAATAGGCATTATGCCCAGGCTTGTCCCAGGCATCCACGCACTTTCCGTTCTAATAGTCAGACGTGGATGGCCGGGACAAGTCCGGCCATGACGGGAGGACAGAGCTACCCCAGATCCCCGCCAGTTGGGTGGACTGGTGCTTGCATGGTAGACAGGCCTGCATTTTCAACAAAGCTTGAGACCCTCCATGCCCATCGTGAACCGCGTCGCCGACCTTCAACCCGATATTCAGGCCTGGCGCCGGGACATCCACCAGCATCCGGAGCTGCTCTACGACGTCCACCGCACCGCAGCATTCGTCGCGGACCGCCTGCGCGAATTCGGCTGCGATGAGGTCGTGACGGGCATCGGCCAGACCGGCGTGGTCGGCGTGATCAAGGGCAGCAAGCCGGCCGGCGAGGGCCTCAAGGCCATCGGCCTGCGTGCCGACATGGATGCCCTGCCGGTCGAGGAACAGACCAACCTGCCTTACGCTTCGAAGACTCCCGGCAAGATGCACGCCTGCGGCCATGACGGCCACACCGCGATGCTGCTCGGTGCTGCGCGTTATCTCGCCGAGACCCGCAACTTCGCCGGCGATGCGGTGGTGATCTTCCAGCCGGCCGAGGAGGGCGGCGCGGGTGGCTTGGCCATGGTCAAGGACGGCATGATGGAGCGCTTCGGCATCGAGCAGGTCTACGGCATGCACAACGGTCCGGGCATTCCGGTGGGCTCGTTCGCGATCCGGCCGGGTCCGATCATGGCGGCGACCGATGAGGTCGATATCATGATCGAGGGCCTCGGCGGCCATGCCGCGCGGCCGCACAAATGTGTGGATTCCGTTCTGGTCGGTGCACAGGTGATCACGGCGCTGCAGTCGATCGTTGCGCGCAGCGTCGATCCGCTGGAATCGGCCGTGATTTCGATCTGCGAGTTCCACGCAGGCAATGCCCGTAACGTGATTCCACAAACCGCGACACTGAGGGGCACCATCCGCACGCTGTCGCCGGAGGTGCGCAAGCTGGTGGAGAAGCGCGTCCACGAGGTTGTGGCGGGCGTGGCGCAGATCACAGGCGCCAAGATCGATCTGCACTACAAGCGGAATTATCCCGTGGTGAACAATCACGCCGCGGAGACCGAGATCGCGCGTCGCATCGCCGGGCAAGTTGCGGGCGAGGCCAATGTGCTCGAGATGTCGCCGCTGATGGGTGGCGAGGATTTCGCCTATATGCTGGAGGCGCGCCCCGGCGCCTTCATCTTCTGCGGCAACGGCGACAGCGCCGGCCTGCATCACCCCGCCTACAATTTCGACGACGAGGCCATCGTTTACGGCACGTCGTACTGGGTCAAGCTGGTCGAGCAATCGCTCGCGGCATCGTAAGGCCAAGCGCAAGATCAAGCCGAAAGCACAAACGAAAAGGGCCCGCGCATCGCACGGGCCCTTTGTCTTCGAGTGAAGTGATCGGCTTCAGAAGATCCGCGAGAAGATCACGTACAGCGTGCCCGACAACAGGATCGCGACGGGCAAGGTCAGCACCCAGGCCATCACCATGTTCCTGATGGTGGCGACCTGGAGACCCGAACCGTTCGCGGCCATGGTGCCGGCGACGCCGGACGACAGCACGTGGGTGGTCGAGACCGGCAGCCCGAACACGTCGGCGGCGCCGATCGTGGCGGCGGCGACGAGCTCGGCGGAGGCACCCTGCGCGTAGGTGAGATGGGTCTTGCCGATCTTCTCGCCGACGGTGACGACGATGCGCTTCCAGCCGATCATGGTGCCGAGGCCGAGCGCGATCGCGACCGCGACCTTCACCCAGGTCGGGATGAACTTGGTCGCGCTGTCTAGCCCGCCCTTGTAGGCGTTCAAGGTCGCGACCTCTTCCTTGCTGAGGTCGTTTTCCTTGTCCTTCATCAGGAATCGGATCGCTTCCGAAGTCAGGTACATGTCGTTGCGGGTGTTGCCGACGACTTCCGCCGGCACCTTGTTCAGCGAACCGTATTTCGCGACCTGCTCGCCGACATCCTTCACCAGCACTGACAGCGAAGGGTAGGTGCCTTCGCTGATGTGATGCGAGGTGACGTACTGCGTCACCGCAGGACGGGGATCGCCGATGATCGCATGGCCGGCGCCCTTGGCCGCAACCACCTTGGAGGCGGCATCCGAGACCTTCGCGAACTGGGCGACCTGCGACTCCGGCAATGCGCGGTTGAGCGCATAGGCTGTGGGCACGGTGCCGATCAGGATCAACATGATCAGGCCCATGCCCTTCTGGCCGTCGTTCGAACCATGGGCGAAGCTGACGCCGGTGCAGGTCAGGATCAGCAGGCCGCGAATCCACATCGGTGGGGCTTTGTGACCCTCAGGGGCGGCATAGAGCGCCGGGTTCTTGATGATCAGCTTGAGCAGCAGCAGTAGGCCGGCGGCGCAGACGAAGCCGACCAGCGGCGACAACAACAGCGCATAGCCGATCTCCGTGGCCTTGCCCCAGTCCACGCCCGAGGTACCGTCGCGGCCGCGCATCAGCGCGTTGGCGACGCCGACGCCGATGATCGAGCCGATCAGCGTGTGCGAGGAAGAGGCCGGCAGGCCGAAATACCAGGTGCCGAGGTTCCAAAGGATCGCGGCGATCAGCAGCGCGAACACCATCGCGAAACCGGCGCTCGAGCCGACCTGCAGGATCAGCTCGACCGGCAGCAGCGAGACGATGCCGAAGGCCACCGCGCCGGACGAGAGCAGCACGCCGAGAAAGTTGAAGAAGCCCGACCACATCACCGCGATTTCGGCCGGCAGCGAATGGGTGTAGATCACGGTCGCTACCGCGTTGGCGGTGTCGTGGAAGCCGTTGACGAATTCGAAACCGAGCGCGATCAGGAGGGCAACGATAAGGAGGATGTAGGGCAGGTAGCTCGTGACCCGCGTGCCGGTCGCATCGACATCCGAATAGATGCTGTAGGCCACATAGAGCAGACCCGCGGCGAGGATGCCGAAGAACAGGATCATCGTCAGCGGATTGAAGCCCTTGTCGAGATTTGGCCGCGAGGCCGGCTGGATCGGCGGGGGATCTGCTACCGCGCGGTCGAATGCAACATCGGTCATGTCTGGACGCCCCTTAACTTTCTGTAGGGGCTATTGTCCGCGATTGATTTGAAGGCTGGATGACAGACGGCGCCTGAAAGGGGTTTTCCCGCCTGTATTCAGGCGGCGCGCGCGGCTTTCTTCTGCAAACCGGCGACGATCTTCAGGTCTTCAACAAAGCGCTGATATTCCAGCGCCTTGGCTTCCGGATCGGGCAGCCGCAGCAGATAGGACGGGTGCACGGTCACCAGCGCCTTGTGACCGTCGGGCAGGTCTATGAGCCGGCCGCGGTTCTTTCCGATCGGGGTGATCTTGCCGAACACGCTCTGCGCGGCGGTCGCGCCCATCGCGACGATGAGATCGGGCTGGATGACGGAGACTTCTCGTTCATACCACTGTCGGCAGGCCTTTATCTCCGGTGTATTCGGCTTCTGATGCAGGCGAATCTTGCCGCGCGGTACGAATTTGAAGTGTTTCACCGCGTTGGTGACATAGACCTTCTTGCGGTCGACGCCGGCCTCCTGCAGCGCCTTGTCGAGCATCTGGCCGGCTGGACCGACGAAGGGATGGCCGGCGAGGTCTTCCTTGTCGCCAGGTTGTTCGCCGACCAGCATGATATTGGCGGACTTCGGACCCTCGCCGAACACGGTCTGGGTGGCGTCCTTGTAGAGATGGCAGGCGCGGCAGTGGGCGGCCTCCTCGCGGAGCGCTTCGAGATCGTCGGCAGCGGTCTTGCGTTTCATCGGAGCCTCCGGCCGCTTTTGAGGCTTGTGCGGATCGGTTGGGGCATTGACGATCATGGCGCCGGTCATGCGCTCGGCGTCCTCAATCAGGGGCTTAATGATCGAAGCCTCGGGCAGGTTCCTCCAATATTTCTTCGGCATCTCGGTCTGCATTGCCTTCACCTTCAGGCGGGCCGGATTGAAGATGCTGGCGTAGTAGCGCCGCCAGGTTTCCTCCAGCCGGTCTTCGCTCGGTGCCTCGCTCTTGCTGACGCCTGATGTGAACGAGAGCGCGTGGCCATCCCAATGCGCGCACAAATCCGGCGTCAGGATCGACCAGGGCATGTCGGCAAAGCGCTTGGCGAAGAACGGCGCGGCGAGCTCGACGATGTGATGCTCCGGCTCGAACCAGGCGACGTAGTGTGCTTCGCGTTCCCTGCCGATCTCACGGAAGCGCACGAAGGCATGCATCTTGTGCTCGTCGCGGTAGACCGCCTTTGCCATGGCCGCGACTTGCGCCACGTCGTGATCGGTCGCGACCTCGATGAGGTCGTGATTGTCCTTCAGCCGAAACAGCAGGCGATAGAGGATCGCGAAACGCTCGGGATCGCGATGCAGGATCGCGGCCTTGGCGAGCTCGACGAATTTTGCTGGCACGTTGAAGGTGCTATCGCCACCGGCCGGCAGCGGAGACGGCGAGGGTGGCGCGAACAGCTCCGCTTCGCCGCCCTGCACGGTCCAGGTGACATCGACCGGTTTCATTTGGTGAAGCACGAGGCTACGCGCGGCTTTGCGCCAGCCGTCGAAATCGGTTTCGTTCTCGAGGGTGATGTACTGCATCAGAAGCCAAATCCCAGTTGTGTGGCCTTCGGCTTGAACCGTTCGATCAGCCGTGCCTCGTCGAGGCGGTGCGGCGCGGGCCGGTGATCGCTCAGCACGATGAACGGCAGCGCTTTGTTCCGGGGCACATGCAGCCGCGCGAGATCGGCGACGCGGATGGTGGTCGTGCGGCGCGCCGCGATGATGCGCTCGACCGCCTTGGTGCCGAAGCCCGGCACGCGCAACAATTCCTCGCGGCTGGCCCGGTTGACGTCGAGCGGGAAGCGGTCGCGGTGGCGCAGCGCCCAGGCGAGTTTTGGATCGATGTCGAGCGGCAGCATCGCACTGTCGTCGACGATCTCGCCGACGTCGAAGCCGTAGAACCGCATCAGCCAATCGGCCTGGTAGAGTCGGTGCTCGCGCAGCAAGGGCGGCGCGCGCAGAGGCAGCGCGCGGCTGGCATCGGGGATCGGGCTGAACGCGGAATAATAGACGCGCCTCAGCCTGTATGAACTGTAGAGATTGGCGCTGGTGTGGAGGATAGTGTGGTCGGAGGCCGCGTCGGCGCCGACGATCATCTGCGTGCTTTGGCCGGCCGGTGCGAAGCGCTGCGGCTTGGCTTTCGTCTTCGCGCTACGGCTTTCCTCGGCCTCGTCCAGCTTCAGCCGCAGTCGGCCCATTGTGCGGCGGATCGCGCGCACGTCCTTCTCGGGCGCGAATTGCTGCAGGCTCGTCTCCTGCGGCATCTCGATGTTGATGGAGAGACGGTCGGCATATTTGCCGGCCTCGGAGATCAATGCATCGTCGGCCTCGGGGATTGTTTTGAGATGGATGTAGCCACGGAAGTGATGCTCCTCGCGCAGTTTGCGCGCGACGCTTACCACCTGCTCCATGGTGTAGTCGGGGTTGCGGATGATGCCGGAGGAGAGAAACAGTCCTTCGATGTAATTGCGCCGGTAGAAGTCGAGCGTCAGCTTGACGACTTCGTCGATGGTGAAGCGGGCGCGTGGCACGTTGGAAGAGGCCCGGTTGACGCAATAGAGGCAGTCGTAATTGCAGGCGTTGGTCAGCAGCACCTTGAGCAGCGAGATACAGCGACCGTCCGGCGCGTAGGAATGGCAAATGCCCATGCCGGGCGCGGTCGATCCCATGCCCTTGCCGTCGCTGGAATCCCGCCTCTCGGTGCCGCTGGAGGCGCAGGACGCGTCGTACTTGGCGGCGTCCGCCAGGATTTCCAGCTTGCGTTGCACGTCCATATTGGAATCCCTTTGATTCAGCTCATGAATCCCAAGGCCCGCCAATTCGATTGACTCCCGGGGCGTCGTTAGCTTTATATTAGAACATATCATGAACAAATGAGCTAGCCGCTGGTTCTCTTTTTGAGAGCCATCGGCAATCACCCTTGAGGAGCGGCGTATATGAGCGGCGCACGAACAAGCGCGCTTGCAGCCTTGCGCGGCCAGATCGAGCGCATCGAGACGGCGGAGGTCGTGCATCATCGCGACCGTGTCGCGCTCGGCCATCGCGAGGCCGACAGCGCGCTGAAGGGCGGGCTCGCACGCGCGGCAATCCACGAGGTATTTTGCGAAGGACGTCAGGGCGCGGCCGCGACGGGCTTTGTCACCGGACTTGCGGGGCGCGTGACGGCACGCAAACCGCTGCTGTGGGTGCGGCAGGATTTTTCAGAAATTGAAACCGGTGCGCTGTCGATGAGCGGGCTCACCGAGATCGGTCTCGATCCGCGCCGCATGGTGATGGTGCGCGCCGCCGACGTGGAGAGTGCGTTGCGCACGGCGGCCGATGCGCTCGCCTGCGACGCGCTGGGTGCGATCGTGCTCGAGCTCTGGGGCGAGACGAGGCAGTTCGATCTGGTTGCGAGCCGCAAGCTGACGCTGGCTGCGCAGTCTTCTGGTGTCACCGGCTTGCTGCTGCGGATGGCCGCGCAACCTTTACCCTCAACCGCCGAGACCAGATGGATGCTGCGCGCGGCGCATTCGCCGCCGGGCGCGATGTGGAGTGCCTGGGGGGCGCCGCGCTTCGATGCCGAGCTCCTGCGCAATCGTCATGGCCCGTGCGGCCGGTGGATCATGGAATGGAAATGTGATGAGTGCCAGTTCTCTGAATCGTCGGCGTATCCTCAGCCTGTGGCTGCCGCGCCTGCCCATCGATCGGATCCAGCGGTTCTTCGGCAACGTCGGACTGCATGAAAATAATGCGCCCAGCATCGTCGTTGCCAAGGACAGCAACGCGCTGGTGATCCATGCGCTGGACGAGGCGGCCGAGCGCCTCGGTCTGCATATCGGCCAGCCTTTGGCCAATGCCCGGGCGATGTGTCCTGATTTAAAGGTGTTCGACGCCGATGCCGTGGCCGATGCCAAGACGATCGGCGACATCGCCGACTGGTGCGATCGTTTCACGCCGCTGGTGGCACTCGATCCGCCGCACGGGCTGTTCCTCGACATCACCGGCTGCGCGCATCTGTTCGGCGGCGAGGCTGCGCTGTTGCAAACCCTTGTCCGCGCCCTCGACCGCCAGGGCTTTGCCGTCAGCGCGGCGATCGCCGGCACCTCGGTCTGCGCGCGCACGCTGACGCGGCAATCTTCAGGGACCATCGTTGCCGATGGCGAGGAGGCGGCGGCAATCAGTCGGTTTCCGGTGTCCGCACTTGGCGCGGGTGAGGCCATTACCACCGGTCTGCGACGCGCCGGCCTGAAGACCATCGGCGATGTCGCCTCGCGCACGCCGAGCGAAATCACGGCGCGGTTCGGTGCGCGGTTCTCCACGCTGCTCGCGCATGCGCTGGGGCAGGGCGATGCGCCGATCAATCCACGAAAGCCGCCGCCTGATTACATCGTGGAGAAACGCTTTGCCGAGCCGATCGCGACCGACACCATGATCGCGATGACGCTGTCGCGCCTGGCGGATACGTTGATCGCGTCGATGGAGAAGCAGGGCAAGGGCGCGCGCCGCCTGGAAGCTGCCTTCTTCCGTACCGACGGCGCGGTGCGCGCCATCATGGTCGAAACCGGACGTCCCGTGACGCGGAGCGCGGTCGTCGACCGGCTGTTCCGCGAGCGTCTCGATGCACTCGCCGATCCCCTCGATCCCGGCTTCGGCTTCGACATGGTGCGGCTGTCGGCAAGCCGCACCGAGATCGTGGTGCAGGAGCAGCGCGATCTCGACGCCCATGTCCACGACAATGACGAGCTTGCCGCGCTGATCGACCGCATCGCCGCGCGCATCGGCGGAAAGCGCGTCGTCGTGCACCTGCCTGAGGATACCCATATCCCTGAATGTGCGGTGCTGGCGGCGCCTGCCCAGCATCATCTCGCCGTGGCCATGCAGGCCGAATGGCCCGCGCGCACCGAGGGTGAGCCGCCGCTGCGTCCGTTGCGGTTGTTCGACAAGCCTGAGCCGATCAATGTGCCGTTCGCGACCGTGCCCGACGGGCCGCCGCATCAATTCACCTGGCGCCGCGCGCAGCATGCGGTGGTGCGGGTGGAGGGCCCCGAGCGCATCGCCATGGAATGGTGGCGGCAGGACGGCAAGCAACTGACACGGGATTATTTTCGTATCGAGGATGCCGAAGGCCTACGCTTCTGGATCTTTCGCGACGGTCTTTACGAGGGGGAGTGCTTCGACGACGACGGCAAGCCCGCTCCTCCCGGTTGGTATGTGCACGGTCTCTTCGCATGAACACGCCCGCTTATGCCGAGATCGGCATCACCACGAATTTCTCCTTCCTGCGCGGCGGCTCGGATCCGCGCGACTATGTACACCAGGCCAGCATCCTGGGCATTCCCGCGATCGGCATTGCCGATCACAACACGCTCGCCGGTGTGGTGCGTGCCTACAAGGAGCTCGACAATGACAAGGTGCTGCACAAGCCGAAGCTTCTGATCGGCACCCGCATCGTCTTCATCGACGGCACGCCGGATATCCTGGTTTATCCGTGTGACCGCGCCGCCTATGGCCGGCTGTGCCAGCTTCTCACCCGGGGCAAGCGCGGCGACGACATCACGCGGATCGCGAAGGGCGAATGCCATCTCACCTTCGCCGATCTCCTTGCGTTTTCCGAAGGCCAGCTCCTGATCCTGACGCTGCCGCATCGCTTCGATGCGGCGCAAGCGCAGGACATCCTCGCCAAGCTGAAGGCAAGTCGCGCCGAGGGCGTGTGGCTGGCGGCGAGTCTGGTCTATCGCGGCGACGATCGCCGTCGCCTCGCGCAGCTCGATGATCTCGCCGCAAAAGCAAAAGTGCCGCTGCTTGCGACCAACGAGGTGCTCTATCACCACCCCGCGCGCCGTCCCCTCCAGGACGTGCTGACCTGCATCCGGGAAAAGACCACGATCGAGGCGATCGGCCGGAAGCTGGAAGCCAATGCCGAGCGGTTTCTGAAGACGCCCAGGGAGATGGCGCGGCTGTTCCGCGATTTCCCTGACGCTGTCGCGGAGACCATGCGCTTTGCGGACAAGATCACCTTCTCGCTCGGTCAGCTCAAATACCAGTATCCGGATGAGCCGGTGCCGCCGGGAAAGACCGCGCAGGGGCATCTGGAGGATCTGACCTGGGCGGGTGTCGACAAATATTTTGGCGGCAAGATCGACGACAAGCTGCGCGCCACCCTGAAGAAAGAACTCGCACTGATCGCCGATCTGAAATACGCGCATTACTTCCTCACCGTGCACGACATCGTGCATTACGCCCGCAGCCAGAACATTTTGTGCCAGGGGCGGGGATCGGCGGCGAATTCGGCGGTCTGCTACGTGCTCGGCATCACCTCGGTCGACCCGACCAAGGTCGATCTGCTGTTCGAGCGCTTCATCTCCAAGGAGCGGCTGGAGCCGCCCGACATCGACGTCGATTTCGAGCATTCGCGGCGCGAGGAGGTGATGCAATATGTCTATCGGCGTTACGGCCGCCATCGCGCCGCGATCATCGCCACCGTCATTCATTATCGCCCGCGCAGCGCCATCCGCGACGTCGGCAAGGCGCTGGGCCTGACCGAGGACGTCACTGCCGCACTCGCCGACACCGTCTGGGGAAGCTGGGGCAAGGGCCTCAACGACATGCAGGTCAGGCAGGCCGGCCTCGATCCGCAGAATTCAATGATCAACCTCGCAGTCGAGCTCGCGACCGAGCTGATCGAATTCCCCCGTCATCTGTCCCAGCATGTCGGCGGCTATGTGCTCACGCAGGACCGGCTCGACACCTATGTGCCGATCGGCAATGCCGCGATGGACGATCGCACCTTCATCGAATGGGACAAGGACGACGTCGACGCGCTCAACATGATGAAGGTCGACGTGCTCGCGCTGGGCATGCTGACCTGCATCCGCAAATGCTTTGATTTGATCGAGCAGCACAAGGGCGAACGCTGGATGCTGGCGAGCGTCCCGCAGGATGATTCCAGGGTTTACGACATGCTGTGCGACGGGGAATCGCTCGGCGTGTTCCAAGTCGAGAGCCGCGCGCAGATGAACATGTTGCCGCGGCTGAGGCCGCGGACCTTCTACGATCTCGTGATCGAGGTCGCGATCGTGCGGCCTGGTCCGATCCAGGGCGACATGGTGCATCCTTATCTGCGGCGGCGGAACGGCCTGGAAAAGGTGAGCTATCCGTCTCCGTCGCCGGATCATGGCGACAAGGACGAGCTTTACAGGGTGCTGCACAAGACGCTCGGCGTGCCCTTGTTCCAGGAGCAGGCGATGCGGATCGCGATCGAAGCCGCGAAGTTCACGGCCGAGGAGGCCAACGGCCTGCGCCGTGCGATGGCAACGTTCCGCAATGTCGGCACCATCGGCAAGTTCGAAGACAAGATGATCGGCAACATGATCGCACGCGGTTATGCGCCGGATTTTGCCAGAAACTGTTTCGAACAGATCAAGGGTTTTGGCAGCTACGGTTTTCCGGAGAGCCATGCTGCAAGCTTCGCGCAGCTTGTCTATATCTCCTCATGGCTGAAGCATTATCACCCTGATGCATTCTGCTGCGGCCTCCTGAACTCGCAGCCGATGGGCTTTTACGCCCCGGCGCAGATCGTCAGCGACGCTCGCAAGAACGGCGTCGAGGTGCGCGAGATCGATGTGTCCTACAGCTTTGCGCAGAACACGCTGGAGGAAGGAAGTGGCAAATATTGCGCCGTGCGCCTGGGCTTCCGCCAGATCGACGGTTTTCATTGGCTCGATGAGGATGAGGAAAGGCTGAAAAGAGGCGCGTCCCGGAATGACCGTGTGGAGAGAGCGCCCGACTGGGCCGACCGCATCGTCTCCGCGCGCAACCGCCGGCCCTTCACCTCGCTGGAAGATTTCGCCCGCGACACCGGACTGCCCAAGCGCGCGCTGATCCTGCTTGCCGATGCCGCCGCGTTTCGCTCGCTCGGGCTCGATGGCCGCGAGGCGCTGTGGCAGGTGCGGCGCCTGCCCGACGATGTGCCGCTGCCGCTGTTCGAGGTGGCCACCGCACGCGAGCAGCCGGACGAGCACGCCAAGCCGTTGCCGGTGATGCCGCGGGCCGAACAGGTGGTCGCGGACTATCAGACCATTCGCCTTTCACTCAAAGGCCATCCGGTGGAATTCTTGCGCGAGATGTTTACGCGCGAGCGCATCGTCGCCTGCAAGGACATCAATCACGACAACGAACGGCGGCGCGTCCGCTGTGCCGGCGTCGTGCTGGTACGGCAGCGGCCGGGCAGCGCCAGCGGCGTCGTGTTCATGACACTGGAGGACGAAACCGGCATCGCCAATGTCGTGGTGTGGCCCAAGATCATGGAGCAGTACCGGAAAGAGGTGATGGGCGCGCGCCTCATCCTGGTCGAGGGCTACATCCAGAGCAGTCCGGAAAAGGTGACGCATCTAATCGCCCAGCGGATGATCGACCGTTCGCACGATCTGGTCGGCCTTGCCAACGACGCCCTCGGCCGCAAGCATCCGGTGCCGGCAGGCGCCACCGTGGTCGAACCGCTCAACGACGACCCCCGCGCCCACACGGATGCGCCCGCGCAAAAAATCCGTCATCCCCGCAATGTCCGTATCCTGCCGCCGTCGCGGGACTTTCATTGAGGTTGTGGGACGCGCCGCTCTCGCACCGTCATTGCGAGCGCAGCGAAGCAATCCAGACTGTCACCGCGGAGAGATACTGGATTGTTTCGCTACACTCGCAATGACGAGTTTGTTCTAGAAATTCACCCGGTTCGAGATCGCGCCGTCCACCACCAGGTTTGAGCCCGTAGTGAACCCCGACACCGGGCTTGCCAGAAACACCGCTGCGCTCGCGATTTCCTGCGGCGTCGCCATGCGGCCGGTGGGGTTACGCTTCATCGCATCATTGTAGCGCTCGGGCATGTTATGCTCGATCGTCTCCCAGACGCCGCCCTTGAAATAGACCGTGCCGGGCGAGACCACGTTGACGCGGATCTTCTTCTTCGCATATTGCCGCGCCAGTCCCTTGGCCATGTGGATCAACGCCGCCTTGATCGGACCGTAGGAGCTCGCTGTGTCCGCTTGCGCCGCGGAGATCGATGAGATGATCACGAAGGCGGCGTCGCCGCTGCTCGCACCGCTGGCCTCGAGGAACGGCCGCGCGGCGTCGAACGCATGCACGGCGCCGAGCAGGTCGAGCCGAAAATTCTGTTCCCACGATGCGGCATCATGGCCTTGCGCCATCGCGCCCGCGTTGGAGAACAGCATGTCGATGCCGCCAAGCTCCTTTGCAGCATTCTCGATCCAGGATTTCAGTGCCGCGCCGTCGGTGACGTCGACCGGGCCGCCGGTCGCGCGGATCCCGCTTGCCTTCAACTCCGAAACGGTAGCGGCAACCTGATCACCGTTGCGCGCGCACACCGCGACATTGCTGCCTTCGCCGGCCAACGTCGCCGCAATCGCTCGCCCGATGCCGCGCGTGCCGCCGAGCACGATGGCGTTCTTGCCCTTGAGACCGAGATCCATTGTTTGGTTTTCCTTTTTGTTGGTTGCAGCGAGTGTAGCTGTTTCGAGAGATGCCCAAAAGCCTCCAGATCGTCATTGCGAGGAGCTCTTGCGACGAAGCAATCCAGACTGCCACCGCGGAAAGATTCTGGATTGCTTCGCTTCGCTCGCAATGACGTTGTGGAAACAGCGGCCCTCACTCCGGTGCCGCTCCCACCGGCGGGCCGCCGGGCGGGCGGTGCAGGAATGTCAGTGAGACGTAGGCGCCGGCCCAGGAGCCGATCGCCGCGAAAGCCACATAGAAAGCGTTTTCGGTGTAGCTGATCACCGCATAGGAGGAGAGCATGTACCAGACCGCGCTCCAGTTCGCCGCGGGCACGCGCTTGCGCGCGATCACGGCCGAGGTGAACATGACATAGACCGCGTCGGTGGCCGCCGTTGCGATGAACACGGCGCCTGCGGTGAGGGGATCGATGGCGGCCATTGCATGTCCTTGTGTGCTAATGCGATGGTCGCAAACTAAAGGGAGAGAAGGGTCATGCAAAGCCCCACCGAGATTCTCAGCAACATCTGGACCTCCGCCGGCGGTGACGCCGCCGCGCTCGCGCGCGTGCGGCTGACGGGCGAGGAGCCGCAGATCCCGTCCTCGTTTCGCGTCGCAATTGCCGGCCAGACAACGATCGCCGCCGCCGGCCTTGCCGCCGCCGAAATCTGGAGATTGCGCAGCGGCGAAGCGCAGGACGTCAGCGTCGACCTGCGCCATGCCGTCGCCGAATGCCGCTCCGAGCGCTACTTGCGCGTCGACGACAAGCCGCCGCCGCCCGCTTGGGACGCCATCGCCGGCGTCTACAGAACCGGCGACAACCGCTTCGTCCGCTGCCACACCAATTTCCCGCATCATCGCGACGCCGTCTGCAAGGTGCTCGGCTGCGAACCCGAGCGCGAGAAGGTGCAGGCCGCATTGATGCAATGGAAGAGCGAGGATTTCGAGACTGCGACCTACGCCGCGGGCGGCGTCGTTGCCCTGATGCGTTCGTACGACGAATGGTCGGCGCTGCCGCAGGCCCGCGCGCTCGCCGAATTGCCGCTGGTCTCGATCGAGAAGATCGGCGAGGCCCCGCCGAAGCCATGGCCGCAACGATTGCCAAAAGGCGATCGCCCGCTCGCAGGCCTGCGCGTGCTCGATCTCTCTCGCGTCATCGCGGGGCCCGTCGCCGGCCGCACGCTCGCCGCGCACGGCGCGGATGTGCTGCTCGTGTCAGGCCCCGAACTGCCGGCCATTCCGTGGCTGACCATCGACACCGGGCGCGGCAAGCTCACCACCTTCATCGAGCTGAAAAGCGAGGCCGGGCGTGCGCAGTTGCGCGAGCTCTTGAGAGACGCCGATATCTTCTCGCAAGGCTATCGCCCGCGCGCGCTTGCCGCTCTCGGCTTCACGCCGGAGGACGCAGCGACAATCAACCCCGGCATCGTCTACGTGACGCTGTCAGCCTATGGCCATGCCGGTCCCTGGGCTGAACGGCGCGGCTTCGATTCGCTGGTGCAGACCACGACCGGGTTCAACCATGCCGAAGGACAGGCTGCCGGCATCGATGGACCGAAGGAATTGCCGGCGCAGATGCTCGACCACGCCACTGGCTATCTGATGGCGTTCGGCGCGATGATGGCCAAGGCGCGCCAGGCTCGCGAAGGTGGCAGCTGGCACGTGCGCGTATCGCTGGCGCAGACCGGGCGCTGGCTGTGGAATCTCGGACGGCTCGAAAAGGGCCTGAATACCCCGGATATTACGGGTGAGGCCGTACATGCTGCATTCATCGGGGGCATGCCATCTGGCTTCGGCACGTTGAAGGCGGTGCGCCATTCGGCACTGCTGTCGAAGACGCCGGCGCAATGGAGCCGTCCGGCGATGCCGCTCGGCAGTCATCCGGCAGAGTGGCCTGCGATAAGCTGACGTGAAGCTGACGTGTCGCAAATTTTTAACGCAAACCGAAAGGCGCCCGGCGTTTTTTAGGTTGTTTGAAATTACAATTCGGCACTATTAGCGCGACCGATGACGCAGGCATCCGCCGGTATCATCGCAGACATGACCGGGCCCCATGGTAGTTGAAAATACCAAGCGATTGCAGGTGCTTACAAAACAACGGGTCATTACATCCGTAGTTTTACTAGCTCTTGCCGGTGCCGGGGCCTACGGCTTCCTCTATGCGGGAGCCAAGGAGAAGAGCCACTCCGAGATCTCCAGCCAATCGCGCAGAAATGCGCAGAACTTCACGCCGACGCCGTCGGAATGGGCGACGCTGACGATCGAGCCGGTCAAGGCCAAGACCTTCCGCGCCGAGTATGTCACCGAGGGCAAGGTCGCAGTCGACGAGGACCGTTCGACGCCGGTGTTTTCACCCTATGCAGGCCGGGTGACCAAGCTGCTCGCCAAGCCAGGCGAGGTGCTGAAGCAAGGCCAACCGCTGTTCACGATCGAGGCCGCCGACACCGTGCAGGCCCAGAACGATTTCATTGCAGCGATGAGCTCGCAGAACAAGGCCAAGTCGGCGATCGATCTTGCCGATATCCAGTTCAAGCGCGCCAAGGACCTCTACGAGGGCCATGCCATCCCACTGAAGGACTATCAGCAGGCGGAAGCGACCCAGGTTCAAGCGCAGAACGACATGCGCTCCTCGGCGACAGCGCTGGAAGCCGCGCGCAACAAGCTGCGGATCCTCGGCTTCACCGACGAGACCATCAAGGCGTTCCAGGACAAAGGCGTCATCAATCCGGAAGTCACGATCTATTCGCCAATCGCAGGCACGGTCGTGCAGCGTAAAATTGGCCCCGGCCAGTACGTCAATTCGGGCGCCAGCGATCCGGTCTTCGTGGTCGGCGATCTCTCCACCGTCTGGCTCACCGCCTTCGTGCGCGAGAGCGATGCGGCTGCCGTGTGCGTCGGGCAGGACATCAGCGTCAACGTGATGGCGCTGCCAGGCCGCCCCTTGACCGCCAAGGTCAACTACGTCGCCGCCGCGATCGATCCGAACACCCGTCGCCTGCTGGTCCGCGCCACCATCGACAACAAGGACGGTCTGCTGAAGCCGGAGATGTTCGCCAACGTAACGATCTATTCGTCCGGCGACCGCGCCGCGCCGGCGGTACCGAAGCAGGCCTTGATCTACGAAGCCGACAAGGTCCGCCTCTGGGTGGCACGCGAGGACAAGTCGGTCGAGCTGCGCGAGATCAAGATCGGTCTCATCAATGGCAATCTCGTCGAGGTCACCAGCAATCTCAAGCCCGGCGAGCAGGTGGTCACCAAAGGCAGCCTGTTCATCGACCGCGCCGCGTCCGGCAGCTGATCGACGGGCCGGGAAAAGACAAGCTGAAGACCTGAATGGATCGCCTCGTCGCCCTTGCCGTCAACCGGCGCTTCCTGATGGTCGGGATGTTCGTCGCCGTCCTCATCGGCGGCCTGATCGCGTTCAACCAGCTCAACATCGAGGCTTACCCCGATCCGACTCCGCCGATGGTCGACATCGTGACGCAGAGCCCGGGCCTGTCGGCGGAGGAGATCGAGCGCTACATCACCATTCCGATCGAGACCCAGGTCGCGGGTCTGAAGAACGTGACGACCATTCGCACCATCTCGCTCTACGGCCTTTCCGACGTCAAACTGCAGTTCTCTTTCGCCTACACCTATGACGAGGCGTTGCAGCAGGTCTTGAACCGCCTGGCGCAGCTCGCGCCGCTGCCCGGCAATGTGCAGCCGCAGATCTCGCCGCTCAGTCCAATTGGCGAAATCTTCCGCTACCGTCTCGTCGGCCCGCCGAACTACAGCGTGCTCGACCTCAAGACCATCCAGGACTGGATTCTCCAGCGGCGCTTCCGTGCCGTGCCCGGCGTGATCGACGTCACCGGATGGGGCGGCAAGAGCAAGACCTACGAGCTCCAGGTCGACTTCAACAAGCTGGTCGCCAACGGCCTGACGCTGCCGCAATTGCTCCAGGCGGTCGGCAATTCCAACGTCAATGTCGGCGGCAACACCGTCAATATCGGTCAGCAATCGGCCGTGGTGCGCGGCGTCGGCCTGATCCGCTCGATCGACGACCTCGCCAACACCATGGTCTCGCAGACCAACGGCAATCCGGTGCTGGTCAAGGACGTCGCCACCGTCACCGTCGGCCAGAAGCCCCGTCTCGGCATCGCCGGCCTCGATGAGTCCGACGACATCGTGCAAGGCATCGTCCTGATGCGCCGCGGCGAGCAGAGCTCGCCAACCATCAAGCGCGTCCACCAACTCGTTCAAACCATCAACGACTCCAGCATCCTGCCGCCCGGCGTGCGCATCGAGCGCATCTATGACCGCGGCGACCTGATCGACCTCACGACCCACACCGTGCTCCACAACATGGTGATCGGCATTCTGCTGATCGTGTTGCTGCAGTGGATATTCCTCGGCGATCTCCGCAGTGCGCTGATCGTCGGCGCCACCATTCCGTTCGCGCTGTTCTTCGCGGTGATCATCCTGGTGCTACGGGGGGAATCGGCGAACCTGTTGTCGGTCGGCGCGATCGATTTCGGCCTGATCGTCGATGCCACCGTCATCATGGTGGAGGCGATCTTCCGGCGCCTGACGCAGACGACGCCGATGTCGGAATCCGAGCAGATGTCGTCCGAGACGCTGTTCGGCATGAAAAGCCACGCCATCCTCAGCGCGGCGGCCGATGTCTCTCGTTCGATCTTCTTCGCCGCGGCCATCATCATCGCGGCCTTCCTGCCGCTGTTCACGCTCTCCGGCGTCGAGGGCAACATCTTCGGACCGATGGCCCGGACCTATGCCTACGCGCTGGCCGGCGGTCTGCTTGCGACGTTCACCGTCACTCCTGCGCTGTCGGCGATCATTCTGCCGGCGCATGTTCATGAGACCGAGACCAGGGTGATGCTGATCCTGCATCGGATCTACATGCCGGTGCTGCATTGGGCGGTCGCCAACCGCGGCATCATGCTCGGTGGCGCATTCGGCCTCGTACTGATGACGGTTGCGCTCAGCCGCTTGCTTGGCCTCGAATTCCTGCCGAAGCTGGAGGAGGGCAATCTCTGGATCCGCGCCACGCTGCCGCCGACCATCTCGCTTCAGGAAGGCAACTCCTACGTCAACGAAATGCGCAAGGTGATCCGCGCGCGGCCTGAAGTGGAATCCGTGGTGTCGCAGCACGGCCGCCCCGATGACGGCACCGACGCCGCCGGCTTCTTCAACGCCGAGTTCTTCGCGCCGCTCAAGCCCGCCAGCCAATGGCCCGGCACCCGCGACAAGGAAGAGTTGACCGCGCAACTGCTCAAGCAGCTTGACGATCGCTTCCCCGGCGTCGAGTTCAACTTCTCGCAATATCTCCAGGACAATGTCTCCGAAGCCGTTTCCGGCGTGAAGGGCGAGAACTCGATCAAGCTGTTCGGCAGCGATCTCCAGGCGCTGACCGACACCGCCAACAAGATCAAGTCGGTGCTATCAACCGTGCAGGGCGTCACCGACCTTGCCGTGTTCACCTCACTGGGGCAGCCGACGATCCAGATCGATATCAACCGTGCCAAGGCCGCGCGCTATGGCCTCGCGCCGGGCGACATCAACGCCACCATCAAGGTCGCGATCGGCGGCGACACCGCCGGTGACATCTACGAGGCAGGAAGCGACCGCCACTTCCCGATCATCGTTCGTCTTGCGCCGGAATTCCGCAGGAGCGCCGAGGCGATCCAGAATTTGCGGATCGGTGCGCCCGGACCGAACGGCACCGTCACGCAGATCCCCCTGAGCGAGGTCGCCACCATCAGCCTCGTCTCGGGTGCGGCCTACATTTATCGCGAGCAGCAGGAGCGCTATCTGCCGATCAAGTTCTCGGTACGTGAACGCGACCTCGGCAGCGCCATCCGCGAGGCGCAGCAGAAGATCGCCGCTCAGGTGCAACTGCCGCCCGGCGCGCACATGGACTGGGTCGGCGAATTCGGCAATCTCCAGGACGCGATCCGGCGATTGTCGATCGTAGTGCCGATCTCGCTGGCGCTGATCGGCGTCCTGCTCTGGTTCAATTTCGGCTCGATGACCGACACGCTGCTTGCCATGAGCGTGATCCCGATGGCCATCTTCGGCGGCGTGCTCGGTCTCTTGATCACAGGTACCGCCTTCAGTGTCTCGGCGGCGATCGGCTTCATCGCGCTGTTCGGCATCGCCGTGATGGACGGCATCATCATCCTGTCGCAGTTCAACCAACTCATCGAAGAGGGCATGGACCGCATGAGCGCGGTGATACGCACCGGCGAATTGCAGCTTCGGCCGGTGCTGATGACCTGCGTCGTCGCCGGCATCGGCCTGTTGCCGGCCGCGCTGTCGGAAGGCATCGGCTCGCAGGTGCAGAAGCCGCTTGCGGTGGTCGTGGTGACAGGCATGATGCTCGCCCCTATCGTGATCCTGGTGACGCTGCCGGTGTTGATCTCCTTCTTCTCCCGCCGCGCACGCTGACGCCGCCAATCACAGCATCCGCTGCGCGATCCGCACCAGCATCATGGTGCCGAGGCCCAGCAGCATCAAGCTGGCCAACCGACTGCTCATCGACAGCATGCACGGCGTCAGCCGTGACCGCGCCATTGCCACGATCGTGCTGAGCACGGTCCACCAGATCGCGGAACCGACGAAGACACCGGCGATCAGCGGGGCTGCCGCGGTCTGCATTGAAAAGGCGTGCAGCGCAGCCAGAAACAGGATGACGGTCAGCGGATTGGTGAACCCAAGCGCGATGGCGCTGAGCGCCGCCTCAACCAGAAGGGTGAGAAACGGACGAGAGCACAAACACGTTCGTGTGAGTCCAACGAGTTTGTGCCTTCGCGACAACAGTTCCACGCCTCATTGTGGAACCGTGTCGCGGTCGTTGAACCGAATTGCGCTTGGCGCGACTCAGAACCCGTAGAGTTGCGCCGGGTTGTCGACCAGGATCTTCTTGCGCACATCCGCATCCGGCGCCCACACCGGAAGCTGGTTGAGCAGGCGGCCGTCGTCGATCTGGTAGAGCGGCGCGATGTCGGTGGCTTTGCGTCCCTCGACACGGCTCGAATCCGGATGCGGCCAGTCCGTGCCCCAGACGATGCGGTCCGCATTCGCCGCGATCAGTGCGCCGGCATAGGGCACCATGTCCTGATAATCGGGCGCGAGCTTCGAGGAGCGATAGGCGCCGGAAATCTTGACATAGGCCTTGCCGGATTTCACCAGCGCGACCAGGTCGGAAAATCCCGGCTGCTCCAGCCCAAGCGAGGCCTCAAGGCCGCCGAAATGGTCGAATACAACGGGTACTGGCGCCGTCTCGACGAGGTCCTTGATCGCCGAGATCATGGGAAGCGTCGTGTAGAGCTGCACGTGCCAACCGCGCGCCTTCATGCGCTCGACTGCGGCGGTGAAGCGCGGCCGGCCGACATTGGGGTCGTTGACGCCGCCGGTCGCGAGATTGAGGCGGACACCGCGAAAGCCGTCTGCCTGCATCGTGTCAAGCTGGGCCTCGGTCGTTTTGTCGTCGATCACGGCCACCCCGCGCGCGGCCGCGCCACGCGCTTTCATGCCGAACAGCGTCGACGAGTTGTCGGTGCCGTAGACGCTCGGCGTCACGATCACCACGCGCTCGATATGCAGCGCCTTGTGCAGCGCGGCCATCTCCTCCGGCGAAGCCGGTTCCGGCGTGTAGACGCGGCCCGCGAAGAACGGAAATTTTTCGACATCGCCATGGATGTGGGTGTGACAGTCGCAGGCATGGGCCGGGAGGTCGAAATTGACCGGAGTGGCGGGCTGCGCGGCACGTGCGTGGGCTTTGTTCGACATGGCAACTCCGGCGGCAAGGGAGGCAAGCAGGACGCTGCGTCGGCTGAGCATGGTTTCTCTCCCTGTATTATTATTTGGCAGTGGCATCGTGACAGTATCACATCAGCCCGGCAGCCGCTGCGCTTCGCTGCATAGCTGCTCGACGAGGTCCGCAAGCGGGCGTGAGCCGTCGACGCGCACGACCGGGCAGGGCAGCTTCGCGAGCCACGCCTCATCTCTTGCGAGACTGCGACCCTCGCGATCGCCGGCTTCGTAGTGCGAGGCCCAGTCGACGAACGACTCCGCCTCCTCATGACGCCAGCCGCCCTGTGCGACGGCATCCGCTCCGAAATGCGTAGCCTCGCGGTCACGCAGGCGCTGCAAGCGAAGCTCGCGCGGCGTCGTCACAAAGACGACGAAATCGAAGAATGGGATGAACTCGTCGCCCCAGCCGGTGACCGTTCCGCTCAGCACCCAATCGAGCCGCGGCAGAAACATCTCGCGCATCAGGCGCAGACGCTCGGCGGCGGGGCGCGTGGTCTGGTAGGGCGGCGCCGTCGGCAGCCAGAAATAATCATCGCTGTCGTGATGCGGCAGCGCAAGCCGGCTCGCGAGCGCGCGGCCGATCGTCGTCACGCCGGAGCCGGAGGCTCCCATCAGATGGATGCGGCGGCTTTTCATCGGCACCAAGCCAGACGATTGAAATTACTGCCCCGACGGCGTGCGCAGGCCGTGCCAGGCGTCGCGGACCTGCTGGTAGTGGACCTCGGGCAGATAGTCCGGTGTGTTCAGGCTCAGGGTCTTGACGTCGAGATGGCCGACGGCGCTGAGCAGCGTGTAGGAAGCGATCACGCGGTCGCGGTTGGCGCCGATCAGGCGGGCCTTGGCCTGGATCAAATCGGCCTGCGAGTTCAGCACATCCACCGTCGTGCGCTGTCCACCGGCGGCCTCGCGCTGCACGCCCTGGAGCGCGACGGTCGCCGCCTTCACTTCGGACTCCGAGGCCGAGACCGCGATCTTGGCGCCTTCATTGGCAACCCAGGCGCTGACCGCCGCCGTGCGCGCCTGGTTGCGCACCTGATCGAGCACGAGCCGGCTCTGCGCCGTGATTTCCTTGGCCTGCCGGGTCTGTGCGGCGGCCTGGCCGCCGTCGTAGATCGGCACGGTGACATTGGCGACGATCGAGGCCTGATCTTCGGCGAAGGTGCCGAGCGTCGGGTCGTTGTTGCGGCTCTTGCTGGCGCTGCCCTGGACGCTGGCGCTCGGCAGCAGCGCGCCTTCGGCGACGCGGATGTTGGTGGAGGCGACATCGACGTCGAAGCCCGCCGCCATCACCGCTGGGTGCTGGCGGATCGCCATCGTCAGCGCGTCTTCACGGCTCTTCGGCAGATAGCGGTCGACGAATTCGGCGGTCCGAAGCTGCGACGGCGCATTGCCGATCACCTGCGCGTAGATCGCCTGGCTCACCGCCAGCGCGACTTCCGCGGCGTTGAGATCGGAAAGCCCGCGGTTGAGCCGCGCCTCGGCCTGGGCGCTGTCGGTCGGCGTGACGTCGCCAGCGTTGAGGCGCCGCTGGGTGACCGAGAGCGTTTCGCGCAGGAAGGCGACGTTGGAGCGCTGCGCCTCGACCAACGACTGGTTGGCGAGCACGTTGGTGTAGGCGGTGACCGCGTCGAGCAGCACGCCCTGGCCGACGTTGCGCAGCGCCTCGCGGCCCGACTGTACCTGGAGTTCGGCGGCGCGCACGTTGTTGGCGGTGCGGAAACCGTTGAACAGGGTCTGCGACACGGTGACACCGATGATCCATGGCTTCAGATTGGCGGTCTGGATGGTGTTGTCGGGCAGCAGGTTGCGCACCGATTGCAACCCGGCGCTGAGGCTTGCCACGATCTGTGGCCGGTAACCGGCGAGCGCCTGCGGCACGTTCTCGTCGGTGGCGCGCTGCCGCGCACGCTCGGCATTGAGTTGCGGATTGGTCTGGTAGGCCTTGGCGAGCGCCTCCGCCAGCGCTTCCGCCCGTGCGGCGGAAGGCAGGGCGCAACACAGCGCCAGCGTGGTCCATGTCGCGAGCACAGGAGCCACGCCCGATCGATGCCGCGTCATCACGCGACCAGCTCTGGCGGCACGCCCAATCATGTAATCCCGCAAATCCCGGCTGTCCGCCCCCGCCGACGGCGGCTCTCTTAGCTGTTTAACCAGCCGAGGTCCCGCAGGCAAACTGCCGCGGGGGAAACCCCCATGTATTCCGTGCTTGTTGCAGGCACGTCACACGGATTCTGCGGGAAAGCGGCAGAGCCTTACACCAGCCTGACCGCTCGCCTGCCTTTACCTGTTCTTGTTCACCGGCTTCCGCTTCTCGATGAACGCCGCCATGCCCTCGGAGCGGTCCTCCAGTGCGAAGGTCGAGTGGAACAGGTTGCGCTCGACGCTCATGCCCTCGGCGAGCGTGGTCTCGAAGGCGCGGTTGACCGCTTCCTTGGCCATCGCGACCGCGGGCCGCGACATCGCGGCGATCTTCTCGGCCGCGGCCATCACCTCGTCCATCAGCTTGTCGGCGGGAACGATGCGGCTGACCAGGCCGCTGCGCTCGGCTTCGGCCGCATCCATCATGCGGCCGGTGAGGCAAAGGTCCATCGCCTTGGACTTGCCGATCGCACGGGTCAGGCGCTGGGTGCCGCCGATGCCGGGGATGGTGCCGAGCGTGATTTCGGGTTGACCAAATTTGGCGGTGTCGGCGGCGATGATGAAGTCGCACATCATCGCGAGCTCGCAGCCGCCGCCGAGCGCATAGCCTGCGACCGCGGCGATCGTCGGCTTGCGGCAGCGCGCGACCCGATCGCCGCCGATCGCGGCAAAATCCTCCGAGAACATGTCGATGAAGCCTTTCGGCTGCATCTCCTTGATGTCGGCGCCGGCAGCAAACGCCTTCTCGCTGCCGGTCACGACGATGCAGCCGATGGCGTTATCGGCTTCGAGATCGTCGACGGCCGCGGCGATCTCGCGGAAGACGCCGAAGGAGAGTGCGTTGAGCAGCTTCGGCCGGTTCAGCTTGATGATGCCGACCGCGCCTTTGCTTTCGACGATGATGTGTTCGAACGTGCTCATGCTCCACCCACGCTTTTGGTTGACCGGGCAATGTGCCCGCTGGCGCGGTGGGCTTCAAGAGGCCGCAAAGCCATCGGCGCAAGGACGGCCGGAACACGCGGCCAGATGCGCGTTCCGGACCAGGTCCCGCGGGCCGGCGATCAGGCCAAAATCAAGCCAAAGTCACGCCATGAACATGCGCGCGGCTGAGGCCAGCGTCAGCAGCGTGCCGACGCCGATGAAGATTTTTCCGATCAGGGAGCTCTGGTCCCAAGCCGAGCTCTGCTGGCTGCTTGCCATCACCGGCGCCGGACGCGGCTGCGCGTCGGTTGCGGCGATCACCGCCCTCTGCGCCGGCGTGTTGTCCTGTTGCAAGGCGCGGTCGATGTCGTTGAGCTGATCGGGTGCGACGACCTGGCCCTCGGCGTTCGGGGCGGCGGTATTATCGGCCGCGGCCTGGACGTTGTCGTTGGCCCGGCCCGTCATTGCGGAAGCGGCAGCCGCGGTCGGCGTATCGGCGGCGGCGAGTTGCGCATTGGCGTTGGCGACTTCCGGCGGCATCTGGCTCGAGGTCGGCGCGTCACGATTGTCGGCCTTCGTCTCATCGGCCGTTGCCGCGGCGTCCTTCTTGTCGGCCTTGTCGTCGGATTTTTCTGCCGTCTTGGTGTTGTCGCGGTGACGCGACGTGTGATGCCGCTGCTTGGTCGGCTTGACCGTGTCGGCCTGTTTGCCCGCGCTGTCCGACTTGCTGCTTGCGGCTGAATTCGGCGCCGCCTGTGCAACGCCCCCGAACAGCAAGAAAAGCCCGGCCAGGACAATCAGGGCCGCGCGCCCGCTGGCTTTCATCATGTTGACGATCTCCCCAAATTCCGCCCGTCCCGGGACTGAACAGAGACCCTGGGGCGTGACCACAGCGGGGCGGAAAATGGGAATCTTCGGGCCACACCCGGCAAAAGCGCGGCAAAACCGCTGCCTTCGCAGCCGGCCGCGGGGTGCGGACTGGACCGATCGGTGTTATGAGCCGTCGCAGATCCTGACGGCCGCATCGGTCGCGTGGCCAAGTCAGATCACGAATTCGTGATCTGGCTGATGCCAGCGTAACAAACTGAAAGAGCGGCCGAATTGCATGGTGAGGGGCGCGCGTGCGCGGACGTGAGGACGAGTGGACCGGCCTGATGCGGTCGGCCATGGCAGGCGATGACGCGGCGTATCATCGCCTGTTGAAGGCGGTCACGCCTGTGCTGCGCGCTGCCGCGAGGCGCGGCCTGGCTCGGGCCGGGCAGCCTCCCGACCAGGCCGAGGATATCGTGCAGGAGATTTTGTTGGCGGTGCATCTGAAGCGGCACACTTGGGACAGCGAAGCCCCCTTCGCCCCGTGGCTGTTTGCGATCGGCCGCAACAAGCTGATCGACATGCTGCGGCGACGGGGCAGGCGGATCTTCGTCAACATCGACGATTTCGCCGAGACCCTGCCGGGCGAGGCGCCGCAGGAGACGGTCTCGGCCGGCGAAGTCGCCAGCCAGCTCAATACGCTGCCGCAGCGCCAGCGCGACGTGTTGCAGTCGATCGCGGTCGACAGCACGTCGATCAAGGACACGGCGGTGAAATATTCGATGAGCGAGGGCGCGGTGCGGGTCGCGCTACATCGCGGACTTGCCGCGCTGACTGCCAAACTGCGGGACCAGTAGTCATGGACACCGATCAACTCATTCGCTCGCTCGCGGCCGACAACGCCCATCGTCCGCCGCGCGTCGGCGCGGTGCTGACCATGGCGCTGCTGGTCGCTGCGCCGCTGTCGATCCTGATCTTCGCCACCTTTCTCGGTGTGCGTCACGACGTGATGAGCGCGATGCACAACCCGTTCTTCGACATGAAGTTCGCGGTCACGCTGTCGCTCGCGATCCCGGCGATCATCGTCAGCCTGCATCTGTCGCGTCCCGAGGCCTTGCTGCGTGGCTGGGGCTGGCTACTGCTGCTGCCGGTCGGGCTGCTCGCGGTGGCGATCGGCAGCGAGGCGATGATGGCGCCGGCCATGCCGATGACGATGCGACTGGTGGGCAAGAATTCCAGGGTATGCCTGTTCGCAATCCCTGCGATGTCGCTGCCGCTGCTTGCTGGGGCCCTGTTCGGCCTGCGTCACGGCGCGCCGTCCCATCCGGCGCTCGCCGGGGCTCTCGCCGGCCTGGTGTCGGCCGGGCTCGCCGCGACGCTGTACGCTTCACACTGCACCGACGACTCGCCGCTGTTCGTCGCGACCTGGTACACGCTCGCCACCGCGTTGGTGGCGGCAATTGGCGCGCTCGTGGGGGCGAGGGTCCTACGCTACTAGCTCGCCGGCTTCACGCCGCCGGCGTCGCGCCCTGCTGCATGCGGTGGAAGCGCAGCACCTGCTGCGCGGTCGAGCTGCGCAGCGCCTCGTAAGCGTCGCGTAGCGTCAGCATGTCGGTCTGCGAGCCGCCTGAGAGCTTCTCGCGCAGGGCAATGATGGCGCGGACGCTCGACCATTGCATGGCCGCGACCTTGGCGAGGATCATCACGCCCTCGATCCGGCTTTCGATCATCATGGTCTCGGCGGTCTCGACTGCGACGCCCGCAAGCGCCGCGAGCCCCGCATTGGTCTCGTCGAACTTGCCCTGCTCCGCGAAGGTGGCGACCTGGAGCTCGGTGAGGCGGCCGTCCTCATGCAGCGACTTCACCAGCGCGCGCGCCCTCTCGGTCTGCCTGGTCATGCTGGCGGCGCGGATTCGCTGGGCCGCTTCCTGGACCACGCTGGACACGTCGTCCGCGAACTCGGGGTGCGCGGCCTCCAGCTTCCTGCGCACGGCCAAGGAGGCCTTTGCGACCAGCTTCAAATAATGATGGCGGGGCAAGTCGGGCCGCAGGCCGATGCAACTGGCGAGGTCGTCGTCACGCTCGGCGCGGGTCACGAGGTCGGCGAGACTTCCCTCCGACAGTTGCGCACCCGGATTGCTGACGGTCGATTGCACCACGTCCTCGTCGCCGCGGGTCACCAGCACGTCGGTCAGCGCTTCCGACAGCACCCGCCGTAGCGAGATCGCCTTGAGATGGGCTTGACCCCTGGTGCGCGCGATCTCGATCAGGATCTCCTCGTCCAGCCGTTCGGATTTCGACAGCACCGGGCCGGAAACCTCAATCACCTCGTCGAGCGCGAGCGTGCGGATGATCTTCGGCGGCGCAGCCGCGATCGGTGCGAGGCGGTCGGCGAGCAGCGCCTTGGCGGACGTCTCGATCTGCTCGATCAGGCATTGGAACACGTCATCGAACACACGAACGTGGTCGTCGGAATAGTGCGAGGCGTTGCCCACGAAGAGATCTGTGACGCGGCGCAGCGTCTCGACCCGGTGCGCGACGGTGCCGTGCGAGAGCGCGGTTTGCAATTCCTCGAGCAGATTCTCGGATGATTTGGCGGATTTAGATCTCATTGCCCTGTCCTGGCGCGTTCGGCCCGGCAGCGGCTTCGGTCGCGCCGGGAGAAAATGGATTGATCAGCTGGTTGCAATGCGGTTGCGCCCCTGTGCCTTGGCGGAATAGAGCGCGCTATCGGCGCGCACGAGAAACGTGTCGGCGGTATCGTTGTCGCGCAGCGTCACGACGCCCGCGGAAATGGTCACGCGCATGCCCGGGGAGAATGCGCTCCAGTCCAGATCGGCGACGATGCCGCGCAGCCGATCGAGCGTGCGCGATGCCGCATCGCCGTCCGTCCCCGGCAGCAGCAGCAAGAATTCCTCGCCGCCGTAGCGGCCGAAGCAGTCGGCCGGGCGGATGTTGGCGAAAATGGTGATTGCGAAGGTGCGCAGCACCTCGTCGCCGACGGGATGGCCATGGGCGTCGTTGATGCGCTTGAACCAGTCGAGATCGATGAGTGCGATCGCGCAAGGGGTCGATGTCTGCCGCGATTTTTCGATCTCGGCGTCGAGAAGCCGCATGATGCAGCGGCGGTTGTAGGAGCCGGTGAGTTCGTCGAGCTCCGCCAGCTCCTCGATGCGCTGATAGGCGGCCTTCAGCTCGATGCTGCGCCGGTACAGGATCTTGCGCAGCGTGGCGCCGAACAGGCCGAGGAAGGCGCACTGGCCAATCACCAGCACGAAGCACAGCATCGAGGCGGCCCGTTGCAGCTGGGTCGTAACCGGCAGTCCGATTGGCAAGTCCGAGGCGAGGAAGACCAAGGCGAGCCCGCAAGTGGCGAGGCCCCAGGTGAGCATCGCCTGGCTCGATGTCATACGAAGCGTGCCGAAGGCGAAGATCAGAAACAGCACGGCAAGGAACGCAACTCCGACTGTCGGCACCGCGAGCAGGAACAGCAGCTGCAGCGACATATGCGCCGAGATCTGGAAGACGGTGAGGTAATGATCCTCGAACCGGTCGCCGAAGCCCGCTTCCGACAGCACGGTGAAGGTTCCGATGGTCAGAAGGCCGCCGAGCCAGAACAGTGACGGAACGCCCATGGAGATGACGCCGTCATAGGCGTAGAGCAGCAGGACGGAGGCGCCGAGCGAGTAGCTCGCCACCTGGCCGACATACATCTGGCGCCGCTGCCGGATCCGGCGCGCCAGGACCTCGGGTGCCGCAGCCGCGGTCGTCAGGGCGAGATCCGCGGCCTCAGCGGCATTCCTCTCGGGAAAGGACGTCGCAGCCGTGCTCATGGTCCCGCCCAATGGTGGATGTCAGCCCAAAAATCTACGTGGCAAGCCTTTAGGTTTGGTATCCTTCGAAACCGAATCCACGCTGTGCAGCGCAGGAGCGGGGACGTCGAGCGGCCGAGGAATTTGCCGGCCGTGAGGCATCGTGTGCGACGCGGTCGAGCCAAAGCAGGGCTTCGGAAGACATATGTCGTGCTAGGCTGCTAAGGTTCCATGCACGTCGGCTTCTCTATGCTGGACGGCATTGCTCAGGAAAGTGCTTCATTACTATGTTACCGTTCTTGAGCGCGGCGCCCAGCCGCGGGTGGCAAAAGGAAATTTCGCGTATGTGGGGTAGATCACACAGCCTCCCGTATGACTGCGGTAGGCTGAACAATTTTACCCCTCCCGTCGAACCGTCTGCCGCATCGACCCGACCAATCTTGCGAGACGGCCTTTGAGCGTGACACAAGCGGCTTCGGACGAGATCCTGATCGCCAGGATCGCTCAAGGCGACCGGCTCGCCATGCAGGTGCTGTACGGGCGGCACCATGTAAGGGTGTATCGGTTCGGCCTTCGGCTCGTGCGGGACGAGCAGGCGGCGGAAGACCTCATCAGTGAGGTATTTCTCGACGTCTGGCGTCAAGCCGGCAAGTTCGAGGGCCGATCCGCCGTTTCCACCTGGCTGCTGGCCATTACCCGATTCAAGGCCCTGTCTGCGCTTCGGCGCAGGAAGGATTTTGAGTTGGACGACGACGCCGCGAACGCGATCGAGGACACGTCCGACAATCCGGAAACGGCGGTGCAGAAGAAGGATACCAGTGAAGCGTTGCGGGAGTGTCTGACGGGCCTCTCGCCGGATCATCGGGAAATCGTCGATCTCGTCTACTACCACGAGAAATCCGTGGAAGAGGTGGCCGAAATCGTTGGCATCCCGGAGAACACTGTGAAGACGCGCTTGTTCTATGCGCGCAAGAAATTGGCCGAACTGCTGAAGGCAGCCGGCATTGAGCGAGGCTGGCCATGATGGCTTTGAGCAAGAAGATGCTGGAGCAAGAGCCCGGTGAAATTGAACTGCTGCTGCCGTGGCACGCCGCCGGCACGCTGAACCCGCGCGATGCGCGCCGCGTCGACGAGGCGCTAGCGCGCGATCCCGAGCTCGCGAAGCAATATGCCGCGATCCGCGGCGAGTATGAAGAGACCATTCATCTGAACGAGAGCCTGGGTGCTCCGTCGGCGCGCGCGATGCAGAAGCTGTTCGCGGCGATCGACGCCGAGCCCGCGCGGGCGGCCGGTTCGCTGCCGCTGTCGGCGCGCATCGCCACCTTCTTTGCGAGCCTGTCGCCGCGCACTCTCGCCTGGTCGGCGAGCCTTGGCGCCATGGCCCTCGTGCTGCAAGCCGGAATCATCGGCGCGGTGTTGACGCAGACCCAGACTGCGACCTTCCAGACTGCTTCGCTTTCGACCAGCGCTCCGATCACACGCGACCTCGGCACGACCGTCCCGCCAGCGCGCGCGCTGGTACGCTTCACGCCCGAGGCGCGCGTCGCCGACATCACCGCATTGCTCGACGGCTACCAGGCTTCGATCATCGGTGATGCCAAGGGCGGCATGTTCCGCCTCCAGTTCGACAAGGCGATGAGCCGTGACGAACTCAACTCGCTGCTTGGCAAGATGCAGCGCGAGAAGTTCGTCAACCTCGCCGTCGCGGCGCCGTAAGGCGCTTCCAAGCTGATGACGCGCAAGTCCGAAAGTGGAGTAAGAGCCGGGGTCTGCGCTTCGTCGGTCGCAGCCGCGCTTTTGCTCGCCGCCTCTCTCGGCGTCGAGGTTGCGCAGGCGCAGGCGATCATGCGCACGCCGACGATCAGCGTCCCCTCCCGAATGCCGACCATTTCTCCTGGCATCGCCGCACGCGTCAGTCCGGGCGTTGCAGCCAGAGCGGTGGCCGTCGGCCGCGGTCCCGGTCCGATCGTGACGACGAGGATTTCGGCGCGGATGGGGCCGACGCCGGTGCTGCCTTATGCGCGCTACTCCCCGAACCTCTATCCCGCCTGTACCGCGCCCGATCGCGACGCCGCCGGCGAATGCCTGGCGCAGCAGAACGCAGGCGGCGATGGCTCGGGCAAATCGGGCAAGAAGACCGCCGGAAAGCGGCGCGGCAACAACGCGCCCGTCGCCGCGGATTTGCGTACCTTCGCCGACGAATTCGTCGCCGAGATCGATGGCGGGCTGTCGTCGACCGAGGCCGACGAGCTTGCGCGTCGCCATGGCCTGACGCGCGTGTCCTCCGAGAATTTTCCGCTGATCGGGGCGACGTTCGGACTGTTCCGCATCACCGACGGCCGGCCCTCCGCGACGGTGCGGCGTGAATTCGCGGCCGACGGCAGCGTGCGTTCGGTCCAGCCGAACTTCCGCTACCTGCTTCAGGACCAGAAATCGTCGGTGCCGACCGAGGGAGATCCCGCGCAATATGCGCTGGCCAAGCTCCGCCTGCCGCAGGCACATACTCTCGCGCATGGCGCCAATGTGACGGTTGCTGTGATCGACTCCGGCATCGACGCCCGACATCCGGAACTTGCCAATTCCATTGCCGATAATTTCGATGCGCTCGGTAGCGCCGAAGGCCCGCACATTCATGGCACCGGCATTGCAGGCGCCATCGTGGCGCATGCCAAGCTGATGGGCAGCGCGCCCGAGGCGCGCATCATCGCCATCCGCGCCTTCGGCGGCACCACCGGCGGGGCCGAGAGCTCGTCCTACATCATCCTGCGCTCTCTGAACTATGCCGCCGAGCACGGCGCGCAGATCGTCAACATGAGCTTTGCCGGTCCCAAAGACGCGGTGATCGAGCGGGCCATCGCGGCGACCGCCGCGCGTGGCCTGGTGCTGATCGCAGCCGCCGGCAATGCCGGCGCGAAGTCGCCGCCGCTCTATCCGGCCGCCAATCCCAACGTGATCGCGGTCAGCGCAACCGACCAGCAGGACCGGCTGTTCACCGCCTCCAACCGTGGCAACTACATCGCGGTCGCGGCTCCCGGCGTCGATATCTTCCTGCCAGCGCCTGACGGCAAATACCAGATGACGTCGGGCACCTCGTTCTCGGCCGCGTATGTCTCCGGCGTCGCAGCGCTGCTGCTCGAGCGCAACTCCGCCTTGAAGCCGGAAGCGCTGCGCACGACGCTGGCGAAGACGGCGCGTGACCTCGGTTCACCCGGGCGTGATGATCTGTTCGGCGATGGCGGGGCCGACGCGTTTGCCGCGGTCATGGCCGTTCCCGCCGCCGGCGCGACGCCGGTCGCGGCCGCATCCGGTACAACAAAACGTGAAGATATCGAGAAGCGTCGCGACGAGCCTGGCATCCGCGCATTAGAGCAACCCTCGTTGTCGAGCACCGAGGATAAAGCCACGGTTTCTCAGGCGGATAGGCCGGCGACGCGATAGCGGCTGCGACAACTTTGCGCGCGGCGCGAAGGTTGAAAAATCAAACGCCGCATTGAACGTTCGGCCCGCTGCCACGACCAAATTATGTGGGAGCGGTTATCCCTCCCCATAAGTCATATCAGGCGCGAGCGCCCATCCACCCCAAGCGCCCATATGGCTCGACCCGTCCGGTTGTCCCCCCGGACGGGTCTTTTCTTTTTGGGCGTCCAATCCCTCGAAGCCTGCGCGAGATCAGCTTCCGGTTGAGAGATCGTGGCTCACTCATCGCCACTGCTCCGCCGGCACGCCGCAAGCGCGCTATGCTTGTGCGAAGCTTGACTCCAAAACCGCTTGAATCTCCGCACGACTACGGAGTTTGGCGACGAAAACATCGTCGTTGCTGGACAAGTCAAAACTTTTCCACAAAATATTCACGTCGCGTCTAAATTGATTCGTGTGCGTTGCGTCGCGTCCGTATTTTCTCCTGACGGGCTGATTTATGACACATCGCCAAGAGGCTATTCGCGACGTGGCTATTGGCCGCGACATTGCGGCACGCTGGTGCGCTCTCGCCGAGCAGCGGCTGGTGCATCTCTCCGAGATGTTCGAGACCGGGCGCTGGCGCCGCTATCACTCCGAGATCGCATTTCTCGAAAACATCCAGGAAGCGAAGCTCGCCGTCCAGACCTGGCGCGCCCTTGCCACCGGCGCTGACGTCGCCACGGCGGCCGCGAGCGTGTCGCCCGCATTCGGCTGGTCGCCGGCGACCATGCCCCGCATGTTTCCGCGCGAGCAGCAGGCGCAGACAGTGCAACCGAAGGCCGTGCACATCGTCCCGGAGACCGCCGTGCCGGTCAGGCTCGATCCCAAGCCGGGCGTTCTCGCCGACATCTCCGAAGCCCCGGCCGCGCGGGTCGCCGCGCCTGCCCCGATGGCACCGCTCCAAGTGCCGGCTGCCATGGCGCCGCCCACCGCGCCCGTCGCGATGACGGGGCCCAAGGTGCCGGCCGCGACGGCAGCGCCCAAGGCGCTGGCTGCGATGGCGGCGCTTCTGCCGCAGTTCTCTCCGCCGGCAGCCGAAATTGTCGCAGCCCCCGAGCGCCTGGTTGAGTTCACCTTCAGCCTCGACGGGCTCGAAGCGAAGTATCCACTGCTGCGGAACGCGTTCTAGCGTTCGGGAGGAGGCGAGCAGCGGCAGCTATCGCCGCACCGCATTCCCGCCGACCACCAATTGCGCAAACCGCTGGGCGCCGTCCACCGACAGATCGGACGTCACGGCGCGCGCATGATCGAGCCCGACCACGGCGCCGCGCGGGGTTTCCGAGATCATGTTGTTGTTGACGAGCGCGGTGCCGGCGCCGGGCACGACGGACACCCCGACGCCGGCCAGTGCCTTGCGGACCACGTTGCCCGTGATCGCGACGTCGCGGAGATATTTGCCCCAGCCGGCGACGATGCCGTAGGACGGCGCGTTCTCGATCACGTTGCCGGTGACAGATGAATCCGCCTCGATGTAGATGCCGATGCCGGCATCGTCATCCGGCGCGGTGCCGATCGGCCGCTTCGGGATCAGATTGCGGATGATGTTGCCCTGGACCACGGCGATGCGGCCGCCTTCGTTGAAATTGCAGACGGAGACGCCGACCGCGGCGCCGTCCACAATGTTGTTGGCGATCACCGCGGCCTCGAAAGCGAATTCCGAATAGAGCGCGACCTCGCGCACATCGCTGACGCTGTTGCCGGTGATGTGGATGTTCGAGGCCGAGTTGCCGCGCACGGCGGAGTAATCGCAGTTCTTGATGCGATTGCCGCGCACGATGACGTTGCCGGCGCGGAACGTGTTGATGGCGTTGCCGTACTGGCCGGAGCCGCCGGGGCCGGCCTTGATGTCCTCGATGCGGTTATCGGTGACCAGCGTGCCGTCATCGCCGATGGCCGTGCGCAGGATCTCGATGCCGTTGTCGTTGGTGCCGGTGATGGTGTTGTGGGAGACGCTGAGACCCCTGGCGTCGAACGACACCACTGCCGTCACCGCGATGTTGGTAAAGATGTTGCCCGAGATGTCGCCGGAGACCTGCTCGAGCCAGATGCCGCTGCCGCCGGAGCCGGTGATCGCGCAATCGGTGATGCGGACGTCGCGTCCGCCGAGGATCTGGATCAGCCCGCGCCGCGTCGGCAGCGGAATGCCGCCGCCGTCAAAGGTGATGCCGGAAAGGCCGATTGCATCGGAGCCGTCGCTCTGGATCGCCGAGGCCCCGCCGGTGAAGACGAATTTTGTCGCGCCGCGCACGCCGATCAGTTGCGCGCCGTTTGGCAAGCGTAGCAACCCAGTGCGGTAGATGCCGGGTGGCAGCGCTAGCGGCATCTGCGCCCGCGCAGCCTCGTCGATCGCCCGCTGGAGCGCGCGGGTCTGATCCTCGCTGCTGCCGGGCCGCACGCCATATTGCGTGGCATCGCGGCCGAGCAGCGACGTCAGCGGCGCCGCACGCGCGGCGTCGGCTGGTATCGCGAGCGCGCCGGCGAGGCCTGCGGTCGATGCTCCAATGAGATGGCGGCGATTGAGGTCCATGACGCGTCCTCCGGCGGACGCGGGGGTCCGCAGCGGTTAGGTAGCGCAAAAACGGGACCGCGCGGCTGGGGCCGTGAGGATTGTTCGCGGTAGGGTTAAATGTTTACACAGTCGTGTTCCGAGCCTTCCGTGCCAACTGTACCATCTCCATCAGCATCGCTTCCCCGGCGTCCACCAGTTCCTCCAGCGTGATCCGCGGCGCGCCCTTGCGGCGCACGGCGCCACTGCGCGCGAGCAGGGGAATATGGATAAATGCGGCGAGCTTTGGCCCGCCGCCCCTGACGTTTTCGATCGCGCGCCAGCTCAGGTAATTGCAGAGATAGGCGCCGGCGTCGCGCGAGGGCCGCGCGTCGATGCCGGTGAGGCGGGCGGCGCGCAGCAGCCTTGCGGTGTGCGGGCCGAAAATCAGCGCGTCCGCATTACCGGCGATGCCGCGCTTGCTCGAGCGGGTGTTGGCGGCATCGGGCCAGAGCATGGTGACGGCGTTGCGCGCGCGGCTCTCGATGCGCAGATAGGGCGTGCGTGCGGCGAGGCCGAACATCAGCAGCGCGTCGGGCTTCTCTTTCGCGAGCACCTCCGGCAATTGCCGGTCCACCGCGGCATAGGTGACTGGGAAGATGTGGCTGGAGATCGCGGCATCGTCGAGTGCGGGACGGCGCAATTGCACCAGCCGGGCGACCAGCGGCTGGGTCGGATTGTAGGGCGCGCCGGGGAACGGGCCGAAGGCGGTGAGGAGAACGCGGAGCTTGTCGCTCATTGCAGCAACTCCAGGATCTTTTCGGCGGCGAGCGCCGGCGTGAGATGGCCGTCGGCCACCTCGGTCTCGATCTTCCGGACCTTGGTTCGCACCGACGCCTCGCTGCGCAACCGCGCCAGCATGCGTTGCTCCAGCATCGACCACATCCATTTCACCTGCTGCTCGCGCCGCCGTGCGGCGAAGTCGCCGGAGGCATTCATCGCCTTGCGGTGATCGAGGACTTTCTGCCAGATCTTCGCAATGCCGTCGCCAGTCAGCGCCGAATAGGTCTCGACCGGCGGATGCCAGTGCTCGGAGCGTGGCGTCAGGATATGCAGCGCGCCGCGATAATCGGCGGCGGTGATGTTGGCGCGCTTGAGATTGTCGCCGTCGGCCTTGTTGATCGCGATCATGTCGGCGAGTTCGACCAGGCCCTTCTTGATGCCCTGCAATTCGTCGCCGCCGCCTGGCAGCATCAAGGCCAGGAAGAAATCGGTCATGTCGCAGACCGCGGTCTCGGACTGGCCGATGCCGACGGTCTCGACCAGCACGACGTCGAAGCCGGCCGCCTCGCACAGCAGCATCGCCTCGCGTGTCTTGGCCGCGACGCCGCCGAGCGTGCCCGAGGACGGCGAGGGTCGGATGAAGGCATCGTCGGAAGCCGAGAGCCGGGCCATCCGCGTCTTGTCGCCGAGGATCGAGCCGCCGCTGCGGGCTGAGGACGGATCGACTGCGAGCACCGCGATCTTGTGACCCTGTTCGATCAGATGGATGCCGAGCGCGTCGATGGTGGTGGATTTGCCGACGCCGGGCGAGCCGGTGATGCCGACGCGGAGCGCTCTGCCGGTGTCAGGCAAGAGCATCTGCACCAGCTCGCGCGCCAGCGCCTGATGGTCGCTGCGCCGGCTCTCGACCAGCGTGATGGCCCGCGCCAGCGCCGCGCGGCTGCCGGCGCGAAGGTCATGGGCGAGGGATTTGATGTCCAGTGAAGGCTTTTTCTCAACCATGCCCTGCTTTACAACGCCCGCGTGGGGCAGGCGAGGGCCGCCCGCCCGATATCACCGGGATGTCGCCGCCACTCCGGTCCGCACCGGTTTCAGCTTTCGCCACGCCCAGACCATCACCGGCCACAGCAGCGCCCCGATCGCCATGGCGGCGAGGATCGCGGCCACGGGGCGCTCGAAAAACGGCAAAATGCTGCCGTCCGACTTGATCAGCGAAGTGACAAAGGCCTGCTCGACCATGGTGCCCATGACGATGCCGAGCACCATCGCGGCGACGGGATAACCGTTGGCTTCCATGACATAGCCGATCACGCCGAAGGCGGCGACGGTGACGACGCCGAACATGTTGTTGCCGATAGCGAACGAGCCGACTGCGCAGCACAGCATGATGATGGGCATGATGGCGGAGCGCGGTGCCAGCAGGATGTAGGCGGCAACCCGGATCATGGCGATTCCGAGCGGGATCATCAAAATGTTCGCGATGATGAACATCAGATAGATCGCGTACATGCTCGACGCTTTCTCGGTGAACAGCGTCGGTCCGGGGTTGAGCCCCTTCATGTAGAGCACGCCGATCGCGATCGCAGCGATGGTGTCGCCGGGAATGCCGAACAGTAATGATGGCACCCAGCCCGAGGCGATGCTGGCATTGTTGCTGGCGCCGGCCTCGACCAGGCCCTCGACATGGCCGGTACCGAATTTCTCCGGTTCCTTGGAGAAGCGCTTCGACATCGCATAGGACACCCAGGCGGCCATGTCGGCGCCGGCTCCGGGCAGCACGCCGATGATGATGCCGACGATGTTCCCGCGCGTCATCTGCCAATGGTATTTCTTGGTCAGCTTCCACTGACCGGCCATGATGCTTCCGAATTTGCGCCGCGGCAGCGGCGGCGGCTCGGGCGTCAGCATCGCGCGCATCACCTGGGCGACCGCGAACACGCCGACCAGCGCGGGGATCGGCTCGATGCCGCCGAACAGATCGGTGAGGCCGAAGGTGAAGCGCGGCACGCCGCCGGGATTTTCGATGCCGACGCAGGAGACCAGCAGACCGAGGAACATGCCGGCGATCGCCTTCACCGGCGAGGAGCGCGCCACCAGCGTCGCGCACATCAGGCCGAGCAGCGCCAGCCAGAAATACTCGAAGGTCGAGAACGAGAGCGCGATCTCGGCTAGCGGCGGCGCCAGAATCATCAGCGACAGCACGCCGGCGATGCCGCCCACGGCCGAGAACCACACGCCGGCCCCGAGCGCCAACTCGGCCTGTCCCTTCCGGGTCATGGCGTAAGCCTCGTCGGCATAGGCGGCGGAGGCGGGCGTGCCGGGGATGCGCAGCAGCGCACCGGGGATGTCGCCGGAGAAGATCGCCATCGAGGAGGCCGCCACGATGGTCGCAATCGCCGCGATCGGCGAGAGATAGAAGGTGACGGGGACGAGCAGGGCGGTTGCCATCGTCGCCGACAGGCCCGGCAGCGAGCCGATCACGAGCCCGTACACCGAGGCTGCGAAGATCGCGATGATGACCTCCCAGGTGGAGATCAGTGCGAACGCTTCAATCAGGGTTTTCAGCATGGGGTCACCAGGGTGTCGGCAACAGGCCGGCGGGAAGCGGCACGCGCAGCAGCTTGCCGAAGATGAGGTGGATGGCGAACGGCGCCAGCGCTGCGAGCGGCAGCGCCAGCTTCCACTTTGCCCCCAACGCGGTCGAGGTGACGTAGACCATGATCGCCGCGGTGATGATGAAGCCGAGCCGGTCGGCCGCGACCACGTAGAACAGCAACAGCGCCGGCGGCAGCAGCGCGCGCAGGCCGTACAACTTTCCCTGAGGCGGCGGGGCAGCCGCTGCCTGGCCATCCTCGAGCGGGATCAGCTCTTCCGCCTCTTCGAAGGTGTGACCGATCCCGAACACGATCGCGAGCCCGCACAGCGCAAGCCCAATGCCGATCACGAGCGGAAATACGTTGGGGCCGACCGGCTGCCCGGGTACCGGCGGCAGCAGCCAGCCGCCATAGGCGGCTGCGGTGCCGAGCACGACGAGAAACGATCCCGTGACGGAGTCGGGAAGGCGCATGGGAGGATCCTATGAGATTTCTTATCCCTCACCCCGTTCTTACGGAGAGAGGGTGGAGTCCGGGGCTGCGTCCGCGTTGGCGGTGAAAGCTGGACTTGGAGAGACTCCCCCTCACCCGAATTTGGGCTGCGCTCAAATTCGACCTCTCCCCGCAAGCGGGGAGAGGTGACAAGATCACGCCTTGCTCAGACCCGCCGCCTTCATCGCTTCGCCCATCTGGGCGTCGCCCTTGTCCATGAAGCTTGCGAACTGGCCGGCATCGCCCCACACGGTGCCGAAGCCGCGATTGCTCATGAAGTCCTTGAACTCGGCGGAGTCGTAGACCTTCTGCAGCGCCGCGGTGAGCTTCGTTGCGATCTCCGGCGGCAGGTTCTTCGGCCCGGCGATGCCGCGCCAGGCGCCGGTCGCGTAGTCGATGCCCATCGCCTCCTTCAGCGTCGGCACGTCCTTGAAGATGGGATTGCGCGCCGGCGCCATGATAGCAAGGCTCCTGGCCTTGCCGGCCTCGATGATGGCGCGGGCTTCCGGCACCGAGCAGGTGGTGAGGTCGAGGCCGCCGGCGGCGAGGTCCTGCATCGCGGGTGCGGCGCCGTTGGACGGCACCCAGGCGACCTGGTTGGCAGGCAGGCCCATCGCCTGCATCCAGCCGACCAGCGCCAGATGCCAGATGCCGCCCTGGCCGGTGCCGGAGGCCTTGAACTTGCCGGGAGGGGCCGCCTTGATGGCTTCCGCGAGCTCCTTCACCGTCTTGTAGGGCGAGGAGGAGGAGACCTGGATGCCCGGGGGGTCTTCGTTCATCAGCGCCAGCGGGGTGTAGCTCTTCGGCGCCAGCTCGGTCAGCCCTTGCCAGTGCATCATCGAGATTTCGACGGTGAGCATGCCGATGGTGTAGCCATCAGGTTGCGCGGTCGCGATCGCGGTATGGCCGACGACGCCGGAGCCGCCGGTGCGATTGACCACGTTGAAGGGCTGGCCGAGATCCTTCTCCAGAAGCGCTGCGACAATGCGCGCGGTCGCGTCAGTGCCGCCGCCCGCGCCCCAGGGAACGATCACGGTGACGGGCCGCGCTGGATAGGCTTGCGCGCGTACGGGTGTGAGACCGAATGCGGCGGATGCCGCGACTGCGGCAGATGAAGCCGCAAAGCTGCGGCGCGTAATCTTGGACATCAATGCCTCCCAGCGGCGCCCACGACGTCGGGCGCTCTTGTCTATGGCGACATTCTAGTCGGCTTTGCAGCGCGGCTGCAAGGTAGCGCTACCAGCGCTCTGCGGGCAACGCGGCCCTCATGCGTGGAATAGTGGAAGGCGAGGCCGGGAGTCTTGCCCGCCTCGGTTGAGGACGCAAACGTCACCGCGCCCATCTGAGCAGGCTCCGCTTCAATTCCGCGAACCAGTCGTCGCAGTCGCGCTCGCATCGCGCTTCATCTTTGCGACCATGAGCGATGCAGTCACCCCCTTCACCATTGCGGTCATGGCGGCGTCGTTGTCGGCGGTCTCGGTGAAGAATGGGCGGATTGCCGAGCGGCGGCCGAATTACTCTGCCGCCTCGCTATGCCCGAGCCGGGCGTTCAGCTTGCGGATCAGCTCCTCGGCCGCGTCCGCGATCACCGTGCCCGGCGGGAAGATGGCTTCCGCGCCGGCCGCGTAGAGCGCATCGTAATCCTGTGGCGGCACCACGCCGCCGACGATGATCATGATGTCGTCGCGGCCCTGCTTCTTCAGCGCGGCCTTGAGCTCCGGCACTGCGGTGAGGTGGGCGGCGGCAAGCGAGGAGACGCCGAGGATGTGGACGTCGTTCTCGACCGCTTGGCGCGCGGCTTCGTCGGCGGTCGCGAACAGCGGCCCAATGTCGACGTCGAAGCCGATATCGGCGAAGGCCGACGCGATCACCTTCTGGCCGCGGTCGTGACCGTCCTGACCGATTTTTGCGACCAGGATGCGCGGACGGCGGCCTTCCGCCTCCTCGAAGGCGTCGATCAGCGCCTGAACCTTCTCGACCCGGTTACCCATGCTGGACGCCTCCCGCTTGTAGACGCCGGTGATGGATTTGATCTCGGCGCGGTGCCGGCCGAACACCTTCTCCATCGCGTCCGAGATCTCGCCGACGGTTGCCTTCGCGCGCGCAGCGTCGATGGCCAGCGCCAACAGATTGCCGTTGCCTTCGCCCGCCGAGCGCGTCAGCGCGGCGAGCGCGGCCTCGACGTCCTTTTGGTTGCGTTCGGACTTCAGCCGCGTCAGCTTGTCGATCTGGAGCCGGCGGACATTGGTATTGTCGACCTTGAGGATATCGATCGGAGCTTCGTCCGTCGGCTTGTATTTGTTGACGCCGATCACCGCCTGCTTGCCGGCGTCGATGCGGGCCTGGGTCTTGGCCGAGGCTTCCTCGATGCGCAGCTTCGGTACGCCGGCCTCGATCGCCTTGGCCATACCCCCGAGCTCCTCGACCTCCTGGATGTGGCCCCAGGCCTTGGCGGCGAGGTCGCGGGTGAGACGCTCGACATAATACGAGCCGCCCCAGGGATCGATGATGCGGGTGGTGCCGCTCTCGTGCTGCAGGAAGAGCTGGGTGTTGCGGGCAATGCGCGCCGAAAAGTCGGTCGGCAAAGCGAGCGCCTCGTCGAGCGCATTGGTGTGCAGCGACTGGGTGTGGCCTTGCGTCGCCGCCATCGCTTCCACAGTCGTGCGCATCACGTTGTTGAAGACGTCCTGCGCGGTCAGCGACCAGCCGGATGTCTGGCAATGCGTGCGCAGTGACAGCGAGCGCGGATCCTTCGGATTGAAAGGCTTCAGCAGCTTCGCCCAGAGCAGCCGCGCGGCGCGCATCTTGGCCACTTCCATGAAGAAGTTCATCCCGGTCGCCCAGAAGAACGACAGCCGCGGCGCGAAGCGGTCGACATCGAGGCCCGCCGCAAGGCCGGCACGAAGGTATTCGACGCCGTCGGCCAGCGTATAGGCGAGCTCGAGGTCCTGCGTCGCGCCGGCCTCTTGCATGTGATAGCCGGAGATCGAGATCGAATTGTATTTCGGCATTTTTTGCGAGGTATACGCAAAAATGTCCGAGATGATCCGCATCGAAGGCGCGGGCGGATAGATGTAGGTGTTGCGCACCATGAACTCTTTCAGAATGTCGTTCTGAATGGTCCCTGAGAGCTTCTCCGGCGGCACGCCCTGTTCCTCGGCCGCCGCAACGTAGAGCGCGAGGATCGGCAGCACCGCGCCGTTCATGGTCATGGACACGCTCATCTGGTCGAGCGGAATGCCCGCAAACAGCGTGCGCATGTCGTAGATGGAATCGATGGCAACGCCGGCCATGCCGACGTCGCCGCCGACGCGCGGATGGTCGCTGTCATAGCCGCGATGGGTGGCGAGATCGAACGCGACCGAGAGGCCCTTCTGTCCGGCCGCGAGATTGCGGCGGTAGAACGCGTTGGAATCCTCCGCGGTGGAGAAGCCGGCATATTGCCTGACGGTCCAAGGCTGGTTGACATACATGGTCGGGTAGGGGCCGCGCAGATAAGGCGCGATGCCCGGATAGGTATCGAGGAAGTCGAGCCCGGCCAGATCGGCCTCGCTATAAGCGGGCTTCACCAGAATGCCCTCGGGCGTCAGCCACGGCTCGGCGCTGCCGGTCGGGGCGCCGGCGGCGGCGCGCTCGAAGGCGACGTCGGCGAAATTGGGAATGCGGGTCATTCCTTGGGATCCTCAAACCTGCGATTGCGCTCAATCAGCTTTTGCACATTTTTCTTGTAGACGGGATCGTCCAAGCGGCTCTGAGTAATTTGGCCGGTCCCAACCCAGAGCAGCCGCGCGAACAGCTTCCCAATCTTCCATTCTGCCAGACCGAGCAACGTTTGTCCGAGCAGCTGAAACATGGCGGCGCCTCAATCATGGTCCGGATGCTGATGGCTGACGATGGTCGCCATCTTCTCCGGTCCGTAATTCTGCTGCGTGGTCTGGCTTGGAAGATTGGCGATCCCGACCACCCAGCCGAGACGGGACTCGGTGCCGAACTGCCGCGTCGGCACCACGTGGTCCGGGCGGTCGAACGCGCCGGTCATGATCTCGATCCGATCGCCGTCGATGCGGCCAAAGCTCAGCGGCGTGCCGCAGGCGGCGCAAAAGCCGCGCTCGGCGATGGAGGAGGAGCGGAAGAACGACGGCTTTCCCTTGGTCCAGGCGAAGTCCGTCTTGTTGATGTCGGCAAAAGAGGCGAACGGCGCGCCGCTGGCCTTCTGGCACATCCGGCAGTGGCAGATCGAAACCCTGTTCGGCGCCGTCATGACTCCAAAGCGCACTGCCCCGCATTGGCAGCCGCCGGTGAGAACGGGTTTGCCTGCTTCCGTCATGGCTGCTCCATCCGTCGATACGTGTCTTGCAGCGTCGCAAGCGCATCGGCACCGGCAAAGACGAAGCCGGTGACGCCGGCTGCACGCAGCGCCGCCTCGACATCGGTCGGGCGGCCTGCCAGATAGATAAGTCGGGCCCCGGCGGTTTGCAGGGCCTGCGCCGCGGCTTGGGCGTGTTCCGCATAAACCTTGTCGCTGGAACAAAGACAGGCGAGCCCGGCGCCGGAGGCCTTGAAGGCCGCAGCTAGCTGGGCCGGATCAGCGAAGCCCTCGCTGTCGACAGCCTGGATGCCGCCGGTCTCGAACAGGCTTTTGGCAAAGGTCGCGCGCGCCGTGAAATCAGCGGGCGTGCCGAGATTGGCCAAGAAGACTTTCGGCCGCGCGCCGTGTGCCTTCAAGGCCGCATCGGATTTGTCGCGCAGCGCCTCGAACGGTTCCGCAAGCCGGATCGGCGGCAGCGGGTCGAACTTGTATTTTTGCTCGCCATAGGGCGCCAGCGCGATCGGCGTCGCCTTCAGCACCGCAGTCTCGTTCTCGTGCAGGTTCGGAAACTCACTGGCGCCGGTCAGCACGTCGCGGCGTTTTGCGATGTTGGCGTCGCGGGCTTTTCGCGCAGCCGCGACCTTGCTCTGGAACAGGCCCTGCTGAAGCGCAGCGAAGGCGCCGCCGGCTCTCTCGCTCTCCTGGAAGAGCGCCCAAGCCGCGTCGCAGAGCTGGCCGGTCAGCGTCTCGATGCCGCCTGCGCCTGCCGCGGGATCGCTGACCTTGGCGAGGTTGCTCTCTTCCAGCAGCACGAGCTGAGTATTGCGCGCCACGCGCCGTGCGAATGGATCGGGCAGGCCGAGCGCCAGCGTATGCGGCAGCACGGTGACCGCGTTGGCGCCGGCAAGTCCGGCCGCAAACGTCGCCATGGTCGCGCGCAGCATGTTCACATAGGGATCGCGCTGCGTCAGGATGCGCCAAGCGGTATCGGCGGCGATGTACAGCGGTTTTGGCGTGAGCCCGCACGCCGTCTCGATACGCGCCCACAGCAGCCGCAATGCGCGGAATTTTGCCATGGTGAGGAACTGGTCTGCATCCGCGGCAAGCCGCGCATAGACCATGCCCTGCGCCTGCTCCAGAGGAACGCCCGCGCCCTCGATCGCGCGGAAATAAGCGACGCCGCAGGCGAGCGCGAAGGCGAGCTCCTGCGCCTCCGAGCCACCGGCATCGTGGATCACGCGTCCGTCGGCCGATGTAAACGGCCCCTTGAAGCCGAGCGCGGAGAGGCCCTTGACGCCGCCGGTGATGGCCGGAACGATCTCATCCCAGGTATAGGGGCTGTGGCCCCACACCGCGCAGGCCGCGAGCGGATCGAGCCCGAAGCGGATGTCGCAGGCCCCGGGATCGATGCCCTTGCTCTTCACATATTCCGCGACGTGGATCGCCGCCATCCGCGATTGCGGACCGATCTCGAGCTCGAGGCCGATGCCGGCATCGAGATGGACGTCCTTCAAGATCCTTGCGACTGCGTCGGCGGTCGGTTCCAGCCCGAAACCGTGAGCGGCATTGCCGCCGGCGAACACCAGCGCCAGACCCGTCGCGCCATTTTCGAGATCGGTCAGTGCCTGCGCATTCGCCGCACTTGCATCGGGATGGTCGATCCGCTGCATGATCCGCCAGGGCGCCGCCGCCGGCCGGCCCACCACGGGCGCAACACCTTTGGCGCGCGGATAGAGCGGATCGATCTTGAGTCCGTCATAGGTCTTGGCGACCAGCTTCTCGAACGGCGCGCCCTTTAGCACGCCATCGACCAGCTTGCGCCAGTCGTCGACGGTCGCCTTGGGAAAATCCGCCGCCAGCGGCAGGTCGTCAGTCGCGGAGGTCATGCGGCGAAGGGCTCCCGAAAATCTTGTTGTTCGCAGGCGAAATTGCCACGGCCGGCCGTCCCTGCAAACGGTTGTTTTTGGTTAACCGGTATCCGGAAGCCGCTCAATGCCTTGTGTCGAGACGCTGGCGAGACCGTCATGGACACGAATGCCTGCGATCACGCGGTCGGGCGCGATCTCGGCCAGCGGCACCAGCACAAAGGCGCGCTCGAATAGGCGCGGATGCGGCAGGGTCAGGTCAGGCTTCTGCATCGACACATCGTCATAGGCGATCATGTCGAGATCGAGCGTGCGCGGGCCCCAGCGCCGCTCTTTATCGCGCGTGCGGCCGAATTTCTGCTCGACCTTCTGCATCACGAACAGGAGCGCATGCGGATCAAGGCTGGTCTCGATCTCGATGCAGGCGTTGATGAAGGGAGCCTGGTCCTCGTCGCCCCAGGGCGGCGTCGCATAGTCCGACGAGCGCGCGATCAAAGCGGCCTGCGCCATGCCGCAGATATGGGCGATTGCCTTCTGGAAGGTCGCGCGGACATCGCCGACATTGCCGCCGAGCGCAATCAGGACGCTCGCCATGTCAGGGGTGCCGCGAGCGCGTCAGCATGACGCCGACGTCGTCGAAGATCGCGGCGATCGGCGCATGCGGCTTGTGCACGGTGATCTTGACCGCACGGATGCGCGGAAAGTGCGACAGGATGGCGTCGGCCACCGCGCCGGCCGCGCGCTCCAGTAGCTTGTAATTGGTGTTCTTGAAGGCCGCGGTGGTGGTCGCCACGACGTCGGCGTAGGACACGGTGTCGGCGAGCCGGTCGCTGCGGGAAGGCTCCGACAGGTCGGTATAGAGCTCGAGGTCGATGACAAAGCGTTGGCCGACCTCGGTCTCGTGCTCCATCACGCCGTGGCGGGCATGGATCGACAGGCCGGTTACGAAGATCGTATCGGTCATGGCTTGCTCTCGATTGCGTGCGCCACTCGCAGGGCCTGCAAGGTCTCGGCGACGTCGTGGGTGCGGATGATTTTCGCGCCGCGTTGTGCGGCGAGCAGATGTGCGGCGATCGAGCCGGCGAGCCGCTCGGTCGGCTCCGACGGCGACACCGAGGCGATGAAGCGTTTTCGCGAGGCACCAACGAGGATCGGCAGGCCGAACATGTCGAGCTCGCGAAGTCGTGCCAGTGCAATCATGCTCTGTTCTGCCGTCTTGCCGAAGCCGATGCCGGGATCGAGCACGATCTTGTCGCGGGCGATGCCGGCTTGTGCCGCGATATCCAGCGAGCGCTGGAAGAACGCCTTCATGTCCGCAATGATGTCGATGGCGGGATCGACCCTGTCGCGGTTATGCATGACGATGACAGGGACGCTCCTCGCGGCCACCAGCGGCGCCATGCCGGCGTCGCGTTGCAGGCCCCAGACGTCGTTGGCGATCGCAGCGCCCTGATCGAGCGCAAAGGCCACCACCTCGGCCTTCATGCTGTCGATCGAGACCGGCACGCCGAGCGCCACGATGTCCGATAGCACCGGCTTGAGCCGGGCCAGTTCGTCTGCCGCGGTGACCGGCCGGGCGCCCTTGTAGGGCCGGGTGGACTCGGCACCGATATCGATGATGTCGACCCCCACCTCGATCATCGCCCGCGCCCGCGCGAGTGCCTGCTCGGGCGCGATGAATTCGCCGCCGTCGGAGAATGAATCCGGGGTGACGTTGAGCACGCCCATCACCGCCGGGATCGGCCGCTCCAGTAACGTCCGCAGCACGTCAAGCCCGACTGAACCGGCCGCCGGGACGGATGGGGAGGGCGAGGCATTCATGCGGCCCGCTTTAGCGGTCGGGGAGGGGGAGTCAAGACGGGAAGGCGTGGGTTGCCAGCGTTTGGACAGGGCGTCGCACACCCTCGCTGTCATTGCCCGCGAAAGCGGGCAATCCAGTATCCAGAGACAGTGCCGCGATACGGAGGAGCCGCGGCGTACTGGATACCCCGCTTTCGCGGGGTATGACGGCAGAGTTGGGATGCATTGTTGCTCATCGGGCAAAACAATGCCGAGAGAGTAGCGCCCACCCCGTATGCGGAGAGCAGCAGTCCTAATACGAAATCTTCGGCGGCAGCTTCTTCGCCTTGGCGATGATGTCGCCGACCGACTTCTCCGAGGGCAGGATGCGGAGCAGCTTTTTCTTCTCGTTGGCGTCCCGCATGCTCTGGGCGAGCCTTGCCGGGTTACGGTAGGCGAGCTCGCGCACGGTGGTGACGCCGGCGGCGCGGACCAGACCGACCTTGGCCCTGCCCATGCCGGGGATGCGCATGTAGTCGGAGACGTTGGCCCATTCCAGCAGCAACTGCTCGCTGATGCCGGTCTTCACGGAGAGCGCCTTGCGGCCCTTCACGGTCGAAGCCGCCTCGAGCAGCGCGTCGGTGGTGCGGATACCCTGCGCCTTCAACTTGTTGGCGGCAAAGGCCGACAGGCCCTCAATCTCGGAGATCGGATATGTCATGATACTCGATGTGAAATGCGCAGGCGTCAGGCGAACTGGCTGAGGCCCGGGGTCCCCGCGATGATCTTGCCCATCTGATCCGCTCCGATTTTGTCTCGGCCGAAGCGAAAAAGTTCACGGGCGATGTTCTGAATCTCGGACATGCCAAGTCCCAGGCCCATCAGGCGCGTGCCGACCGCCATCAGGCCGCCGCCCATCAGCCGCGACAGTCCTCCGCCGGTGCCGGATGCCTCGATTGCCGCTTCTGCACCTGGAATCTGGTCGATCAGGACCTGGACGCTGTCGGAAGGACCCTCGTTGCGGAGGAAGCCCAAGATAATGCCGACGGTCTTTTCGGCGACAGCACTATCTATGCTGGCGTTTGTCGCCAGCCGCCCGATTAGCTCGTCCATATGGCCGCCCCTCAGCCGGTTCACATGCCGGAGTATTGCTTTCGAAAATGATCTTGAGCCGGTGTGGTGTGAAATACAAGCGATGAACGCCATCAACGTTCCGATTCATTCTCGAACGCGCGAGAAGTGTTGCAGTGATGCAAGAGCGGAGATGAAATCGGCAAAAAAATGCCGCGATGCGAATGCGTCCTTCCTACTTTCGGCGGATGTCCACCTGCATATTTCCGACGATGTCGCATGCCCGGAGCGCGTTGAATGGTTTCAATCAGCGCGCGACATGCGTTAAACTACGGAACTGTGCATTCGAGTTTCGATATGCGAAACAGGGCAGAGAGATCAGGGAATAATGACCGCACAGGACAGCAAGCTCGGTGATACCGACGACAAAATCTTCGTCGGTAAAGGAAACGAGCAGGCTTGGCTGACGCTGGCGTTCGCCAATCGCCACGGCCTCGTCACAGGTGCAACCGGAACCGGCAAGACGGTCTCGCTGCAGGTTATGGCGGAAGGATTTGCGCGCGCCGGTGTTCCGGTCTTCGCGGCCGACATCAAGGGCGACCTCTCGGGCATCTCCGAGGTCGGCGTGCCCGCGGATTTCATCGTCAAGCGCGCCACCGAGATGGGACTGACGTTCGAGCCCGACCAGTTCTCGACGGTGTTCTGGGACGTGTTCGGCGAGCAGGGCCACCCGGTCCGTGCGACCGTCACAGAAATGGGCCCGCTGCTGCTCGCACGTATGCTGGACCTGAACGACGTGCAGGAAGGCGTGCTCAACGTCGCCTTTCGCGTCGCCGACGACAACGGGCTGACCCTGATCGACATGAAGGATCTGCGCGCGCTGCTCGATGCCATCGTGCCCGATGCGGGCAAGAAGGGGACGGATGCCGAGGACAGTCCGCTTGCCGAGATCAAGAAGGCGGCGCAGGGTTTTGGTAATGTCACCAAGGCCACGGTCGGCACCATCCAGCGCCAGCTTCTGGTGCTCGAGAACCAGGGCGCCACCAAATTCTTCGGCGAGCCGGCGCTGACGCTGAAGGACTTCATGAAGACCGACCGCGACGGCCGCGGCATGGTCAACATCCTCGTCGCCGACAAACTGCTGCAGAGCCCACGGCTTTACGCGACATTCCTGCTGTGGATGCTGTCGGAATTGTTCGAGGAGCTGCCCGAGGCCGGTGACCTGCCCAAGCCGAAGCTGGTCTTCTTCTTCGACGAGGCGCATCTGTTGTTCAACGACGCGCCCAAGGCGCTGATGGACAAGATCGAGCAGGTGGTGCGCCTGATCCGCTCCAAAGGCGTCGGCGTTTATTTCGTGACTCAAAACCCGGTCGACGTGCCCGACCGCGTGCTCGGACAATTGGGCAACCGGGTGCAGCACGCGCTGCGCGCCTTCACCCCGCGCGACCAGAAGGCGGTCGCCGCTGCGGCCCAGACCTTCCGCCCCAACCCGAAGCTCGACACCGCCAAGGTGATCATGGAGCTCGGCAAGGGCGAGGCGCTGGTGTCCTTTCTCGAAGGCAACGGCACGCCGGCGATGGTCGAGCGGGTGATGATCCGGCCGCCATCGGCCCGGATCGGACCGATCACGCCGGAAGAGCGCAAGGCGATCATGGATGCAAGCCCGGTGAAGGGCAAATACGACACCGCCGTTGATGCAGAGTCCGCCTACGAGATCATCCAGAAGCGCATTGCCGGCACGGCGGCGACTGCCGATCCCGGCGCGGCCGGCGGCATTGGAGGCGGTGGCATCCTCGGCCAGATCGGCTCGATGGTCGGCACCATCTTCGGCACGAACGTCAAGCGCGGCCGCCTCTCGACGGGCCAGGTCATCGCCCGCGACGTGACCCGATCGGTCACCAATCAGGTAATCGGGGGGATGGCGGCCAATATCGGCAAGTCCGTCGCCGGCCAGCTTGGTGGCTCGATCGGCCGCACGCTGGTCCGCGGCGCGCTCGGCGGCTTGCTGCGCAGGTAGGCAGAAAGCCTCGTTTGAGGCAACTCCTCCGCAAACCCGCCGCTTGTGCGCGGCGGGTACAAATTCGGGTGATCAGGACTCTCCAAGCGTTCGTTGGTCTGCTAGGTGCTATGGCCCCTGACTGGACCACATCGTGACCTCACCTAAATCTTTCGTTCGATCCGGCGCACTCCGAACCCTGTCGTTGCGTGCGCCACTCGACCTGCTCTTCCTGCTCTGCTGCTTCATCCTGGCTGCCGATGTCCTTGGTCCCGAGATCTTCGGGCACGGCAAGACCAAGGACTACGGCCTGTGGTACTGGGCCGGGCAGCAGGTCTTGAAGGGTGGGCCGCTCTATCCCGGCGATATCCACCAGTACTTCGAGTTCATCTACCCACCGCTGCCGGCGATCCTGCTGGCAGTCCCGAGCTGGTTCGGCAAGATCGCGCTCTACAGCGTGCTGTCGATCCTGAATATTGCGGCGTGGTGGTACACCGGGATGCTCTCCAATGCCATGAGCGGTTCGGGCCGGACGCCTGGCCCTTGGCTGGAGGCGCTGCCCGCTCTCGTCACCGTGACCTTCGTGTTCGACATGTTCGATCTTGGCCAGCCGAACCTCGTCTTGCTGGCGATGATGCTCTACGGCTTCTGGAGTTTGCAGCATCAGCGCTCCTGGCTCGCAGGCTTCATGTTCGCGCTCGCCGCCGCCATCAAGGTGTTTCCCATTGCGGTGCTGCCCTATCTGGTCTGGCGGCGAAAGTGGGGAGCCGCCGTCGCTACGGTCGCGTTCGCCGGCATACTTCTCTATATCGTGCCGGCCCCCATTCGCGGCTTCGAGCGCAACGCCGCCGAGGTCAAGACCTGGTATCAGGGCATGGTCGGGTCGAGTTCGGAAAAAGGATTTGGCCAGCGCGACGAGCAGAACTGGTCGTGGGTGAACCAGTCACTCATTGCTGTCACGCACCGGCTGGTCCGGCCAATCAACTACAATCAGGAGGATCCGAGCAAGCCGCCGCGCACGATGAATGTCATCGACGTCGATTACAGGACGGCGAACTGGATCGTGCTGGCGCTGTCGGCGTTGCTCGGACTCGGCTTCGTCGCGGTCATGCCACGGCAAGCGCGGCGCACGGCGCGTTCGGACGCCGAGGAACTCGGCATCCTGTTCTGCCTGATGACGGTGGCATCGCCTCTGGCGCGGCAATACTACTTCATGTGGCTGTTCTTCCCGATGACGGTGCTGATGCATCGTGCCGCCTTCGACGAGCGGGCGAACGTGCGCCTTGGAACCTGGCTCGCCCTTGGCGCCGCCGGCATCCTCATGCTGCTGGCGCTGCCGTGGTTTCCAAATGTCTTGCAGGCCTGGGGCAACAACCTCGTCGCCACGGCGGTGCTCGCAGCTAGTCTCGCATGGCACATCCGGCATCCGCCGGTTGCGGCTGGCCCCAACGCCGCGGCAGCGCTAAAAGCCGATAGTTCTTGAGAAGACATCTTGAGCCCCGACGTCTTGGGATTCGAACGCAGGGAATACGACCAATGGCAAATGCGCAGCTTCAATCCGTGCTCGACCACATCGATAAGGAGTTCGACAACAGCCTGGAGCGCCTGTTCTCGCTGTTGCGGATCAAGTCGATCTCCGCCGATCCGGCCTTCGCGGCCGATTGCAAGGCGGCGGCCGAGCATCTTGCCAGGGACATCGCGAGCCTCGGCGTTGCCACTGAAGTGAGGCCAACCGCCGGCCATCCCGCGGTCGTCGGCAAGAGCTTCGCGGGCGGCCGTCCGCATGTGCTGTTCTACGGCCACTATGATGTGCAGCCGGTCGATCCGCTCGAGCTCTGGCACCGCCCGCCATTCGAGCCTGTTGTGACCGACCATGCCGATGGCCGCAAGATCATCGTGGCGCGCGGCGCCGAGGACGACAAGGGCCAGGTCATGACCTTCGTCGAGGCCTGCCGCGCCTGGAAGAAGGTGACGGGGTCGCTGCCGATCGACGTCACGTTTTTGATTGAAGGCGAGGAAGAAGTCGGCTCGAAGAACTTCGTGCCCTTCATCGAAGCCAACAAGGACGAGTTTAAGGCTGACTACGTGCTGGTCTGCGACACCGGCATGTGGGACCGCAACACGCCGGCGATCACGACCTCGCTGCGCGGCCTGCTCTATGAGGAGCTCAAGATCACCGCCGCCAATCGCGACCTGCATTCCGGCGTGTTCGGCGGTAGCGCGATGAACCCGATCCGGGTGCTGACCAAAATTCTCGGCGCGCTGTTCGACGACGACAATCGCATCACCATTCCGGGCTTCTATGATGGGGTGAAGGACACGCCGCCGGATATTCTCGCGCAGTGGAAGAAGCTCGATTTCACGCCGGACACATTCCTCAAGCCCGTTGGGCTATCGATACCGGCCGGCGAGAAGGGCAGGCTCCTGGTCGAGCAAGCTTCCACGCGTCCGACCTGCGACGTCAACGGCATCTGGGGCGGTTATATCGGTGAGGGCTCGAAGACGGTGATCCCGTCGCACGCCTCGGCCAAGGTCTCGTTCCGACTGGTCGAAGGGCAGGATCCGCAAAAGATCCGCAAGGCTTTCCGTGAGTACGTGACGGCGCGCATTCCGGGAGACTGCAAGGTCGAGTTCGGCGACCACTCTGCCGGGCCTGCGATTGCGCTCGACTGGAACATGAAGCCGCTCGCCGCGGCCAAGACCGCGCTGACCGAGGAATGGGGCAAGGAGACCGTGTTGATGGGCTCGGGCGCCTCGATCCCGATCGTCGCGGACTTCAAGCGTACGCTTGGGCTGGATTCGCTGCTCGTCGGTTTCGGCCTCGACGACGACAATATCCACTCGCCGAACGAGAAGTACGACCTCCGCAGTTTCCAGAAAGGCATCCGTTCCTGGGCCCGCATCCTCGCGGCGCTGGCGGAGGTGAAGTAGGGCGCTCTTTCCTCGTCATTGCGAGCGTAGCGAAGCAATCCAGAAATCTCTCTCCGGCGCCAGCCTGGATTGCTTCGTCGCTTCGCTCCTCGCAATGACGGGGCCAAATAAAAACGCCGCCCGGAATTGGGCGGCGTTTCATTCCAAAAGGCGTAGAGGTTCGTTGACCGTTACCCTACACCAAATCCCGAAAATTTCAAGAGCGGTAGCCCGGAAGCTCGCGGTCCAGCTTGCGTAGCAGCGGTGGCCACACGAGGTTGGTGGCGCGCAGCTCGGCGCGGTCGCGGTTGGCGAGCAGCTCGGTGTTCTTGTCGATCGCGACATCGTCGACCGGGTAGACCGGCGTGCCCAGCGCGCGCGTACGCACCTGCATCGAGCAGGCTCGCTCGAGGTGATACATGCGCTCGAAGGCCGAGGCGACCGAGCGCCCGACCGTCAGCGTGCCGTGGTTGCGCAAGAGCATGTGGTTGTGGTCGCCTAGGTCCTTCTGCAGCCGCGGCCGCTCGTCGTGGTCGAGGGCGATACCTTCATAGTCGTGATAGGCGAGGTCGTGGGTGACGAGCTGGGCGGTCTGGTTCAGCGGCAGCAGGCCTTCGGCGCTGCTCGAGACAGCGGTGCCGTCGAGGGTGTGAAGATGCAGCACGCAGATGGCGTCCTCGCGAACCTCGTGGATCGCCGAGTGGATGGTGAAGCCGGCGGGGTTGACGCTGTATTCGCTCTCGGAGAGCTGGTTGCCGTGCAGATCGACCTTGACGAGGCTCGACGCCGTGATCTCGTCGAACATCAGCCCGTAGGGGTTGATGAGGAAATGATGGTCGGGGCCGGGCACGCGCGCTGAGATGTGGGTGTCGACCAAGTCGTCCCAGCCGTAGAGCGAGACGAGGCGATAGCAGGCGGCGAGATTGACCCGTTGCTGCCACTCGGCCTCCGTCATGTTCGACGGCACTTCCTTCAGGCGCGCTTCCGCTGGCGACATGGCTGATCTCTCCGAACATCGTTGTTGCAGGGAGGGAGCGTAGTCCTGCCGCGACCTGCCAGCAAGGCACACAAAGCGCGGCAGTCCAGCGTAGCCCGCATGGGCGAAGCGACATGCGGGGCTGCCTGATAGGCCCCGGATGTCGCTGCGCTCATCCGGGCTACGGTCCTACAAGAGAGAAGAATTTTTACGGCGCCGGGATCGAGAGCAGGCTGGAAATGCTGCTGCCGCGGATATCGTAGACGCGGGCGAACACCACGTCGTCGCGCTTGATCTCGACCAGCACGGGGGCGGTGAGGCCCTTGCAGTAGAACTCACCGAGCGTCATGGCGAAATCGGCGGCATTGGAATCCCAGCCAATGGTGAAGTCGGGGCCGAGCGCGACCTGGGCGGGACGCTGCGGACCGCACACGGCGACCTTCCATTTCCGGTTGCGCGGCGGCACTTCCTGGCGTTCGACCAGCTGCTCGCGCAATTCGTCGGAGGCCTGCTTCAGCGCGAGGCCCCAATAATCCAGCATGAAGCGGTCGTCGGCGCCGCGCACGGTGCCGGCGATGTGGTTGAAGTGGGTGTATTGATAGGGATGCAGGCGGATCATCTCGGCGAGCGAGAGCGCAAGGCCAAAGCAGAAGGTGGCGAGCACGACCGGCTGCCAGGTGCGATGATTGGCGCGCAGGCGCTCCATGGCCCAGCCAAAGGCGACGCCGCCGAGCACCGCCATCGGCGGGATCACGAAGACGAAATGGCGGATGCCATTGTACAGCGCCGGTCGCTTCACCATCGCGATCGCGAGCGGCAGCGTCGCGGCGAGCGTGAGCATCAGCAGGATGGTCTTGCGGCGGGCTGGGACCTCGCGGCGGGGCAGCATAACCAAGGTGCCGATCACGGCGCCGAACGTCAGCACTAGCATCACCTCGGGCAACTGAAGTGCGAACAGCGTCGGCAGATAGGACCAGGGCATGTCAGGCACGGATACGATCGCGCCGTCGAACATCTCCTTCCAGGGTTTCTCGAAGAAGTGCGAGAAGTAGGTCAGCGCCTCGAAGGGATTGCCGGGCTCCATGATCGACCACGGCCAGATCAGCCCCATCACGAGATAGCCGAGCACGAGGCCGGGCAGCAGCACGTAGACGACATGAGCGAAGCGTCGGACCGACTCGCGCAGGCCCTCGCTGCGCAGTTCCTCCAGGAACAGCGGCATGAAGCCGATTACGGCATAGACCAGCGCAAGGCCGCCGAGGATGCGGGTGCCGAGCGAGAGGCCGGCACCAAGGCCGACGATCAAGATCGTGCGCGGCGAAGGCCGCGGATATTCCTCGGCGAGGCGCACAAGGCCCAGCATCAGGATGATCATGGCCACGGCGAAGGGCGCATCCTTCGGGTTCATGAACATGTGGCCGTAGAAGATGGGGCAGAGCGCGAGCAGCAAGAGTGAGGCAAGTCCCGCAAGCGGGCCGCCGATACGGCGGCCGAGCCGCCACGTCACGGCAAGTCCGATCACGCCGACGACGGCGCCGACCAGACGGCGCGTCTCGAACAGCTCGAGCGGAATCACCTTGTGCAGGAGGGCCGCGACCATGTCGAAGCCGCCGCCATACATATAGAGGTTGGCGAAGGAGAGTGCCGCGGTGTCCTTGAAACCGGAACCGAACATGCGCAGCAGCAGGTCGGCATATTCGGCGTGGGTGTAGTCGTCCCAGCCGAGCCCATAGTCGCGGAAGGTCAAGCCTGCAATGACGGCGACCGCAGCCAGCACCAGCATGGCGAGATCGTCGCAAGTCCGTTCAACCGAGCGCCGCAGAGGCGTGTCGATCGCCGAAGTCGTGATGGATGTCATGGCTATTGGTGACCCGGAATCCCCTCTTGGCCCTGCTGGTGCGCGCGGGCCTGCTCCCCGGAATCCCTATAGCGCAGTTCCATTACCAAGTAATTGGGCATTATGGCTAAATTCCTGATGCAACGCAGCAAATCCGACCAACTTGAGAGCAGCCTAGAAGTAGCGAGCCGTAGCTGAAGGGAATGTGAATAAGTCCCTGATTTCCTTTCCTTTAGGAACGCAGCCTATAATTCGACGTTGGCGTGGAACACCGGATGACGGTATCGTGGCGTGACGAGTGTCGCGTATGGCTGCGCGGCCGGGGGTGAGTTCGATGGCGTTGGCATTGTTGATCGCGGGGATTTTCGCCGTTTTGGCGGGCCTCCTTGCGATCCTGTTCGGCTTCACCGTCAGGGAATTCAGTCTCGGCAGTACCCTCATAATCTCCGGTACCATCGGCGTCTGCTCCGGACTGTTACTGGCCGGCCTCTACGTGGTGGTCGCGGAGTTGAAGGGCATCGCTCGCCGGCTGGCTGGATCAATTGCACCATCCGACGTTCGGGTCAGGCCCGTGCTGCCGGGTCTCGGGATGGCCGGGACGCCTGCCCCCGCGCCTGAGCCGGCGGGCGCCGAGAAGATGGAGCCGGCGCCGCCATTGCCGGCCGCAGGACCGCCGCCTTGGCAGAACGAAGCAGCCGCGCGCGAGCGTCCGCGCGTCGAGCCGCCGCCAGCGCCGGAAGCTCCGAGCCCGCCTGAGGTTCCGGAACCGCCGCGCCGGCGCAACCTGTTGTTCGCCTCGACCTCCCGCAAGGAGCGTGAGCGCGCGGAAGCGAAGACCGGCGAGGGCTTGCCGCCGCTGCCGCATGCCGAGCCGTCGGCGGAGCCTGCCGCCCCGGAGACGCCGCCTGCGAGCTTTGACGACGCCTGGCCGAAGCCGGACCGTATGAGGCCTCCGGAGCCGCCGGCCGCCGCGCGGCGCCCGCCATCGCGCTCGCCGTCGACCTTCGCTGAGCCTGCTCCGCCGCCCGCACCCGAGCCTGCGGCTGCGGCCGAGCAGGCGCCTGTGACCGTGCTCAAATCCGGCATCGTCGACGGCATGGCTTATTCGCTCTATTCCGATGGCTCGATCGAAGCCCAGATGCCTGAGGGGATGATGCGCTTTGCCTCGATCGACGAGCTGCGCTCCCACCTCGACCAGCGCGGCGCTTGAGAGCGGGCGCAGGCAAATCTGGTGCAGGCAAAGGCTAGCGTAGACAAGTAAAGCGGTGGTGTTCTTGTCACTTCGTCAGTAATCAGCCCGGATTCCTTAGTCGTCCCATTTCAGCCGAACGTATTGTTGACACGGAATACTTTGGCGTCGTCTCTCGCGTGAGACGCAAGGTGGAGAAAGGCGGGGCTTATGTCGGATGCTGGGGCTAAGAATTTCGTTGAGCTGACGGCGGGCATCGTGTCGGCCTATCTCAGCAACAATCCAACGCCTGCGGCTGAGATTCCGAATCTGATCAGCCAGGTGCATGGCGCGCTGGTGCGCGTTTCGTCAGGCCGCACCGAGACGGCGCCGCTCGAGCCAGCGAAGCCGGCGGTCTCGCTGAAGAAGTCGATCGCGCCCGATTATCTGGTTTGTCTGGAAGACGGCAAGCGCTTCAAGTCGCTGAAGCGCCATCTGCGCACCCAATACAACATGACGCCGGAGCAATATCGCGAGAAATGGGGCCTGCCGGCCGACTATCCCATGGTCGCACCGAACTATGCGGTGGCCCGCTCGCAGCTTGCGAAGCAGATGGGACTGGGACAGCAGCAGCGGAAGCGGAAGTAGAGTTTCTACGACGCTTCCGCGAGCGCCTCTTTCGCGTCGGTCTTGATCCGCTCGACCATCGAGCGCAGGCCGTTGGAACGCTGCGGCGTCAGATGGTCGCGAAAGCCGAACTCGTCGAATACGGCAATGGCGTCGGTCGCAAGAATCTCCTGTGGCGTGCGGCCGGAGTAAAGCGACAGCACGATCGCGACCAGCCCGCGCACGATGTGGGCGTCACTGTCGCCGCGATATGTCAGGATCGGCGCGCCGTCATCGCGACGATCAATCAGCTTCTGAAGCCAGACCTGGCTGACACAGCCATTCACCTTGTTCTCGGCCGAATGCTCGGCTTCGGACATCGGTTCCAGGGTGCGGCCGAGCTCGATGACGTACCGATAGCGGTCGTCCCACTCGTCCAGAATCTCGAAATTATCCCTGATTTCATCGATCGTCGTCATGCTGGCCCAAAGTTCCCGTTCAGGCCAATATAGGGACGCAAAGCGCCGAAATCGATAGGGTTTGGGCCCTAATTCGCTGTCGCGGGCGCCGGGCCGCGCCATTCCAGCGCGAGGTCGTCCTGGGACAGGGTGTCGCGCGGCGCCTCGCTCGCAGCAAGATCGCCTTCGCCGGCCAGCGCGATCGAGCCGGTGTGGTCGGGCGCCTTCTTGTCGGGCTTCTCGAGCTGCTCTTTCTTGTCGTTGATGATCTGGTAGATCTTCTTTGCGCCGTCCTGCGCCCGCTGGCCGATGATGGTGGCGGCCTGTCCGCCGACCTCGCAGGCCGCTGGCTGGCGCTTGCAGAACTGGGTCATGTCGGAGACGGCCGCGGTCGCAGCCTGCACCGCGTCGGCAGCGCCGATCTGCGGCAGCTTGTCCGATTCGGGCGTCTTGTCCCGCGGCAGGAGCACCAGCACCAGCCCGAGCCAGAATGTGATGCGAAGCAGAAAGCGCATCTTGCGACCTGTATGTTAGATCCCGCCGCGGCGATCTCCGCGGATGTCGGACCTAGCAACTCTCGATAAATCGCAAGTGATTGCCTTCCGCTTAATTCGCGGAAAATTGACTCAAGAATCTTTGCTATCGATGGTGTCGTAAATTTTCGATTGACGTCCGTGCCGTGAGCGCTGCCGCCACGCCCGTCCACCATTTCGAAACCATGCGCATCACGGTGAAACCCTGTGTTCACCATCCTCGCCGATGACGTCGTCAAATCGTCTAAAAAGCCCTGCGATGACGGGGTGTCCGGCGGCGCGCCGCGATGCCTTAGTGTTCGTTTAAGGTCGCTCTGACACGGTGGCTCAACGATAAGGAGGCGTTCCGGCGCGTCTTCCCGACGAATGAGCCGAAGCGCGAGACCCGTGACAGTTTTGAGTATCATCCGCGATTGTCTCGATGCGCTGCTGCATCCCTCCGCGCGTTACGACGCGCTGACGCGAGCGCGCCATCGTGCCTTCATGGCCCCGCGGCTGCTCGGCAGCCTAGCCGCCTTTGCCGCATTCCCGGTCTATCTCGCCATGCGCGGCGCGCCGAGCGCGATCGAGGTGGCAGCCTTCGCCTGGCTGATTGCGCCGATCCTGTTGTCCTGGTTCCTGTCGCGCACCGGCCGTTACGAAGGCGCGCATGTGCTGTCGTCGCTGGCGCTCTCGGGCCTGATCATGGCGGTTGCGGTGACGACCGGCGGCATCGAATCATTCGCCGCAATCTGGCTGGTTGTCGTTCCCCTCGAAGCTGCGCTGTCGGCCTCGCGCCGCGTCGCGGCCTTTGCCTCGCTGCTGGCGCTGTCCTGCGCCGGCATCCTGATCCTCGTCAGCCAGCTCGGCTGGCTGACGATTGGCGATACCAGCGCTGCGGAACGCGGCGTGCTGATAGCGTTCGGCGTCGCCTCGGCGACGCTCTATGCCGCAGGTCTGGCCTTCGGAGCGGAATCGCTCGCGCGCACCAGCGTTGCGCTCCTGTTGCGTGAGGAAGAGCGTTACCGCCTCCTGGCGCGGAACATGAGCGACGTCATCTCGCGGCATCAGCGCAACGGCGCGGTGCAGTTCATTTCACCGGCGGTGGAAGCCATGCTCGGCGTGCCCGTCGCGCAGCTGCTCGGCCACGGCCTGTTCGATCGCGTCCATGTCGCCGATCGGCCGGCGTATCTGACGGCGCTGTCCGATGCCGCGCGCGGCGACGTGCGTAGCGTTGAGTTCCGGTTGCGCCGGGAGCGTGCCGGCTCGGAGCGCGGCCAGGTTGATTTCATCTGGGTCGAGATGCGCTGCCGCCCGCTCGATCAGGATCTGGGCCGTGATGCCACGCGCGAGGCCGATGTCGTCGCCGTGATGCGCGATGTCACCGACCGCAAGCTGGGGGAGCAGGCGTTCGATCAGGCGCGCAGCGCTGCAGAGGCGGCGGACGCCGCCAAGACGCGCTTCCTCGCCACCATGAGCCATGAGCTGCGCACGCCGCTGAACGCCATCATCGGCTTCTCCGAGATGATCACGCAGGAGCAGACCTTGATGCTGGGCGCGGCCCAGCGGAGGGAATACGCCCAGCTCATCAACGATTCCGGCCAGCATCTGCTCTCGGTCGTCAACGGCATCCTGGACATGTCCAAGATGGAGTCGGGCAATTTCGAGATGGCGTCCGAACCGTTCGCGCCGCGTGCATCATTGATGCATTGCTGCAATCTGCTGGCGCTGAAGGCGCGGGAGAACGGCGTCGATCTCGTCACCGATGCGCCGCAGGACCTGCCTGTCATGACCGGCGATCCGCGCGCCTTCAAGCAGATCGTGCTCAACCTCGTCGCGAACGCCGTCAAGTTCACCGAGCGTGGCGGTCAGGTCACCGTCACGGCCGCGGTCTCGGGCTCGCAGCTTGCGCTGCGCGTCAGCGACACCGGTATAGGCATCGCGCCTGACGATCTCAAGCGCATCGGCGCGCCGTTCTTCCAGGCCGGCAAGACCTATCAGCGCCGTCACGAAGGCACCGGCCTCGGACTTTCGATCGTGAAGAGCCTGGTGGCGTTGCATCTCGGCGAATTGACGGTACAAAGCAGGCTCGGCGAGGGCACTGCCGTCACCGTCAAGCTGCCGCTCGTCTACACGCCGCAAGCCAAGACGTCTGATATGAAGACTTCTGATGGCAAGATGTCCGACAGCAAGGCGAGCGAGAGCAAGATCGCGACCCTGACGCCGGTGCTACGCCAGGAAGTTCAGGACCATCCTCACGACCAAGTTCAGGACCAACCCGCTCTGGTGAAGAAAAGTGCCTAAAAAGTCTGCCAAGGACGAAGCCGCTCCGCGCCGCCGTGGCGCCAAGGCCGCGGTCATCGATGTCGAGACCGAGCGCAATCTCGTGCTGCGCGTGCTGCTGCATAGCCCCAAGGATACCCTGGCCGGTCTCGTCGCCGTTGCCGCCATCGGCGCGATCGTTGCCAATGCGCTGTTCCTGCAGACCGGCCGGCATCCAGCGCCGATGTTCGGCACCGTGATCAATCTTCCCGCACCGTCGTCCCTGGCGCTGTCGAACCCCTTGCCGCGTCCGCGTCCCGTCGGCGCCGATACCTCGCCGCTCGAGCCGAGAGCGACGGAGTTTCGTGCCGAACCCAGACCTGCGGAAAAGCCGCCGGAGAGGCCCGTCGAGGCGACCGCATCGACGCCGCGCTCGGGCGATCCCATGACCAATCTGGTCAAGCAAACGATTTCGGCGCCGCCCTCCGTCACGCGTCCTCCGGCGCCGATCCCCGTGCAGCAGAGCCCGGCCGCGCGGCGCATCGCCGGCGTGCAGCGCGCGCTGTCCGAATATGGCTACGGGAATTTGAAGATCACGGGGGCGATGGGCGCCGAGACCCAGTCCGCGATCCAGAAATTCGAGCGCGAGCACAAGATGCAGGTCACCGGCCAGCTGTCCGACCGCCTGCTCCGCGAGCTCGGCGCCGCGATCGGACACCCCGTCGAATAGTCGTGACTGTTGCGAAGGCTGGTGCTGATTGCAGCGCTGTCCTATCGTGCGCTCCATGCGTTTGAAATCAAATATCTGGGTCTCAGCCTATCTGCGCCGGTGCCAGACCGAGGGCGTGTACGGCGCGGTGCGGCGTCGCGGCGCGGAGGAGGCGGGTGCGGTGTTCGTGAAGGTCTCGCTGCTTGACGGCAATGCGATGCTCTATGTGCCGGCGCCGCAGACCTCTTATGACGACGGTCGGCCGGTCGATCGCTTCTTTGTGCCGCTTGCGCCGCAACCGATGCCGGAGCCCGCGGTGGAGGAGCGCCTGACCAAGGAAATCCGCTTCGACTCCGATATCTGGATCGTCGAGACCGAAGACCGCGCCGGGCGGCATTTTCTCGAGCTGGCGAAGGCCTAACGATCCGAGCCGTCAGTCCCTGTCCGCACCGCGGGCGCGGAGCCGGGCTGCACGCCCGGGCGCGTCTGGCTTGCGCCCACACGTGCGCGCTGGCGCTCGCTGTCATGCAGCGAGGGCTGGTACTTTGCGCGGGTGACGGCGAGCGTCGAGCCGCGCCAGGCGGCCAGCATCACCAGCGCCGCGCGATCGCTGAGGCGATCGTAAAGACGCGACAGCCGGTACACGTCGGTCACGGAGTTGCCGATCTCCGGCTTGAAGAACAGCAGGATACGCTGGAACACCGGGCTCGGCATGTCGAGCGCGCGCGCGGCGACTGCGAGCGCTTCGCCGCTTGCATCGTCGACGATCTGGGCTGCGACGCGCGAGGGCAGGATCAGGCTGTCGCCGAGCTCGGAGGTGAAATTCTCGACATCGCCCGCGATCGCCGCCATCTCGAGGATCTGGATCGCGCGCTTGGCGCGCACGATCGGAATCCGCGGCGCCGCCTTCAGCGGGGTCTGCGCCAGATTGTGCAGGATCAGCGCGCGCTCGGGGGCGCCGGCGCGGAAGAACATGTCGTGGATATCGGCCGCGTCCGTTGGCTGCATTGCCATGTTCGAGGCCATGCGCAGCTCGGCGTCGCTTGGCGTGCGAACCGGCAAGGGGGCAGGAGGGGGAGCAGAGGCGGGCGCCGGGGTTTCGCGCGCGAGCGGAACCCTGCGGCCCTCCTGCGCGGCCGACAGTCCGAGCTTCTGCATGATCGGGGCGGGCGTCGACGGATAGATCGCAAGCCGCGCCTTGACGGCCGCGCGCGTCGCGTCGTCGACCTGGTCGATCAGTCGTGTGGCGAGCTCGACGAACTGGCGCTGCTCGTCGTCGCTGTGGGTGCTCGACTGGACATAGAGGTCGGTCAGCACGCGCAGCAGCGTCGGACGAACATCGACGCCTTCGCGACGGGAGAGGGTCATCAGCCCGTCGAATCCTGGAAACAACGACTTGGTCATGGAGAGATACGCGACCTGGAAGAGATACTCGCCGGAGCCTATCGCGGGCTCCTTTAAAGGCTCGTTAAGGAAAACGAGGCGTGAAGCCGAACGCCTGCTTTGAAGCGTTCTCGTGCCGCAACGGGACGGTGGGTCCCGCCCGTGCGGTTACGGTGCCGCCGGCACGTTTACACCCCGTTAACCATGAACTGATCTTAATGATCCCCATGTTGCAGAGGCGCGCCGGGTCGCGCGGCAATTGAAGAGAGCTGATATGGGGACCATCATCGAATTTCCGGCCGGTCGCCGGGTGGGCGCGTCGGTGGACGTGGCTCCGCGCGCGGACATGGGCACGATTTTGATCCTTCCCGTGATCCGCATCGAGCGCGAGAGCGACGAAACCAGCGGCGATCACGGGCCGGAGCAGGGCACAGCGCCGGGGCGCCGTCGTCGTCGCCGTTAGCCTTCGGACTTTGCAATGCCGGAGAACCTCCGTCAGATCCGGCCCATCGTAACGGCCCTCATGCTCGCAGTGCTGGGCGCGACGCTTGCCGCCTGTAGTGGCGGCGATTTCGGCCGGACCCGTGCCGACATGCGCAGCGACGACATGCATCGCTGGCTGGGCGCGGAAGTCACCTCCAGCGTTGGCCTGAAGCCATCCCAATTCCAGCTCACCGACGAGGAGCGCCAGCTTCGCGACCTCGCCTATCCCCTGATCGAGCCGCCGCTGTCGCGGCCCGCCTGGAAGAGCGTGTTCGGCGACTACAAAGCGCTGCCCTCGCCCTGGCGGCAAACGATCGTGTTCGACCGCACCATGTATGGTCGCACGCTGATCGACGAGCCGCACCGTTCGCATTCTTCGCGCTATACGCAGTTGATGGAAGACGTGCGCAACGACATCACCCGCTTCGAGCCGTTCTTCGCCTCCGCGATCCGCGTCATCGACCTCGACAAGAAGCGCAATGCCAGCATGGCGCGCGTCTCCTCCCTCTCGCCGAAGGAGAAGGAGGACGCGGTCGAGCGCATGCAGGAGAATTCGCTGATCATCCAGTGGGTGCAGCAGTGCCTCGAGCAGCGCGTGTCGTCCTATCGCTGGGGTCTGGAGCGGCTGGTGATCCAGGCGCCCGACGGCATGGCCGCCGATGCCGACCGCCTGATCGGCGAACTCGCCGCCCAGACCGCCAACCCGCCGGTCGCGGCCCAGCCGCCCTACGGCCGTGCGGTCGTCTCGAAGGGTTAGGATTTTCCGCGGGCGCGCGATCGTTGCCCCGCGGGCTTGCGCCGCTGCTTCCGGAGCTTGCTGACAAGATCCTTCAGCGCATCCGGTAGCGGCACGGATGCGCGATAGGCGAGCCCGACCTCGCGCTTGACCTTGACCTCGATCTCGCGCACCGCGACATCCGGATTGCCGCGCGCTACGCCTTCCGGGACGATGGCGATGCCAACGCCGGCTGCGACCAGCGCCATGGCCCAATCCTCTGATTGCGCGATCGCCGCGGTCTGTCGGGCCTGCGGGTTGCGGCGGAAGAACTCGCTTTGCTCGCAATGGCAGCGGTCGATCAAGGGGACGCCGGCGAGATCGGCGGTGCGAAGCTTCTCCTTCAGGGCCAGCGGATGCGACGGCGGCAGCGCTGCGACATAGCGCTCACTCCACAGCGCCACGAAATGTTCGTCAGCGCGCAGCACGCTCTTGGAGATGATCCGCGCGTCGGCGCGCTCGTCGCTGCCGACGAGGCGGAGTGCGATGTCGGCGCGCGCCGTCAGCGGCTTGAGCAGTGCGATCGTCCGGGGCACGTCGAGCGTGCGCATCAGGCCGAGCGTCACATTGGTTTTGGTGCTCGGTCTCCTGAACAGGCTGCGCGCCGCGTCGGTCTCGTCGATGATGCGGCGGGCGAGCGTGTGAAACTGCTCGGCCGAGGCGGTTGGCGCGACGCCCTTCTTGTGCCGGATGAACAGCGTGGTGCCGAGCTCGGCCTCCAGATGGGTGATCGCGGTGGAGATCGACGGCTGCGAAACGAAGCAGACGCGCGCCGCCGCGGTCAGGTTGCGCTCGCGGTAGACGGCGGCGAAGTAGCGGAGTTCGCGTATGTCCATAGGATATGCCTAGAGATATTATCAATATTCGATATTTTACCTATGGATCTAACGATGACAAGAACGCTCTGCTCACAACAGGCAGGGAACGCGCGATGAAAATTCACCATCTCAACACCGGCACGATGTGCCCGATGGGGCGGCGCCTCGTGAACGGCACCGGCAGCCTGTTCCAGCGCGCCCGCATGGTCTGCCATTGCCTGCTAGTGGAGACCAATGACGGGCTCGCCCTGGTCGATACCGGCATTGGACTTGGCGATATCGCAACGCCCGATCGGCTGGGACGACGATGGCTGCGGCAGACCGCGCCAAGGCTCGATCCGGCGGAGACGGCGGTGCAACAGGTGAAGGCACTCGGCTATTCCCCCAAGGACGTGCGCCATGTGCTGCTGACCCATCTCGACCGCGATCACGCTGGCGGCGTGCCGGACTTCCCGCATGCCGCGATCCATGTCCATCGCGCCGAATACGACATGGCGGTGCAGCGCAAGCCGGCGCCGCCGGAAGGGCGCTATGTCACCGGGCAGTGGAGCCATGGACCGAGCTGGACATTCTATGGCGAAGCCGGCGAAGACTGGTTCGGTTTCAAGGGCGTGCGCGCCCTCGGCGACGCAGAGGCGGACATCCTGATGATCCCGCTCGCCGGCCATACGCTCGGCCATTGCGGTATCGCGGTGCGATCAGGCGACAAATGGCTGCTGCACGCCGGCGACAGCTATTTCCATCACGGCCAGCTCGACGCATCGCCCCGCATGCCGCTGGTGCTGGGCTATTTCCAGCGTCGCGCCGACATGGACCGCGGCATGCGGATCGCCAACCAGGTGCGACTGCGCGCGCTGAAGCTGAACCACGGCGAACGCGTCACGATCGTCAACAGCCATGATCCCGTCGATTACGAGCGTTGCCGCTGCAACGCGCATTGATCGCGCCCGTCAGCGCTGTCCGTCGTGCGCGGAGATCGCGGATGCCGCGAGGCCTCCGATGCGCGCGTGAGGCCGGCCGCCGGTCGCCATCACGAGCCCGAAGGCGATCTCGTCGCGCCGTGGTGAATCCCACAGCGTCATCTCCGCGGTGCCGAAATGGCTGCGGACATAGGCGGCGTGGATGTGCCCGAGCGGAACCATGAGCCGCGTGCCCGGACCGCCGATGGTCTTCGCCGCCGGAACGATCGCCTTGGGCTGACCGAGCACCTCGCGCATGCCCTGACCGCCGGCCTCGTGCCAGACCGCGCCGTGCTCGAGCTCGCCGTCCTCGCCGACGATGATGCCCTTGCCATAGGCTTCGATCTGCGCGGCGCCGCCGAGCTGCGCGATCAGCCGTGTTGCGAGCTCGCGCCCGAGTTCGCGCAAGGATGCCTGAAACGGCATCAGGTCGGGTTCGAAGCGGCCCGCGAAAGGATTGCGGATCACCGCAATGGCCGTCCCGACCAGCAGAGGCTTCTCCAGCCGGGGACCGCGCTCGTGCCAGGTGGTCTCGACGCTAAGCGCGGTCTTGCGGATGTCATGGGACACGTCTTGAGACGACATGCGCAGGCGCTATGCTTCGTCGACGACGGGATTGCGCAGCACGCCGATGTTCTCGATCTCGACCTCGACCACATCGCCGGGCGTGAGGAAAACAGGCGGCTTGCGAGTGAAGCCGACGCCGGCCGGCGTGCCGGTGGCGATGACGTCGCCGGGGACGAGGTCGAAGATGGTCGAGCTGTACTCGATCAGCCGCGGAATCGAGAAGATCAGCATCGAGGTGTCGGACGACTGCACCACCGCGCCGTTGACGCGCGTCTCGAGCTTCAATTTGGTGGGATCGCCGATCTCGTCCGGCGTCACCAGCCATGGTCCGAACGGGCCGGTGCCGACGAAGTTCTTGCCGGAGGCGATCTGCTGGGCGTGACGCTGCCAGTCGCGCACGCTGACGTCGTTGTAGATCGAATAGCCTGCCACGTGATCCCAGGCGTCGGCCTGGCTGATGTGACGGCCGCTCTTGCCGATGACCACGGCAAGCTCGCCCTCCCAGTCGAAATTGTCCGAGACTTTCGGCCGGATCACCGGCGCGTTGTGCGCGACCTGGGAGCGCCAGACCCGGAGGAAGATCGGCGGAAATTCCGTGATCTCGCGCTTCATCCCGAACGCCACGGCTTCATTGTGGTGGTCGAGATAATTGCGCACGGCGCAGACGATCTTCTCCGGACGCGGGATCACCGGCAGATATTTGACGTCACTGAGCGCCATTGTGGGCTTGTGCCCGGCGACGATGGCCTCGCGCCGCGCATAGTCGTCGCTGCCGAGGAAGTCCGCGAGAACAGGATACTGGGGCAGGGCGCGACCGAGATCCACCACGCCATTCTCGGCAACGGCGCCCCAGCTCTCCCGATTCCCATCCAAGAACGACAGCAGCTTCATGGTACGCCTCAAAGGTTGGCATTTTCGATCTTGCCTATTATTTTCGAAAATCAGGCGAGGCGCAAGCCCGCGGCGATAAAAAGCCGTTGCCGCCTATTCGGTATCGAGCAGATGCGCGGCGTAGGTCGCCACGTTGTCGGCGGTCGTGCGGATATGCGCCTCGATCAGCTGCACCGCGAGATCCGGATTGCGCGAGATGGCGGCTTGCATGATCGCCTGGTGCTCGCCGGCCTTGTCGCGCGGGCGGGGGCGGAAATTGGCCGAAAGGTGCCGATAGCGCTCGGCGCGATCGAACAGATCGGCGCGAATGGCGAGGAGTGTCGCGGAGCCGCAGGCGGACACCAGCGCCTGGTGGAATTGGCGGTGGGCGATCTTCCATTCGGGATCGCGCAGGGGATGTTCCGGATCGCGCTGCTCGATTCGCTTCAATCTGTGCAGGGTCGAGATGACGGCGATTTCCCAGTCGTCGTCGCCCCGCTCGATCGCGCGGCGGATCAATTCCACCTCGATCAGCACCCGGGCATCGGTGACTTCCACCAGGTCCTGGCGGCTGACCGGCGCCACCCGAAATCCGCGCTGCTCCTGCGCGTCGACCAGGCCTTCGGCGGTAAGCGCCGTCAGCGCCTCGCGCAGCGTCGTGAAACTTACGCCGAATCGTTCGCGCAGGACGTCGAATCGCAGCGGCTCGCCCGGCGCCAGGCCGCAGGCAATGATCTCCTCGCGCAGCCGATGGGTGATGTCGGCGGCAACGGTCTTGCCGAATTCCTTGCGGGAGCGAATGGCGCTTTCGGACATGATTTCTGTCATTTGAATCGATGGCTCAACATGCCGCGCCAACGACCATCTTGCAATAATTTTCGTAAACGGTATGATTTTCGAAAATATAGCTGGGGAGGCGTGTGACATCATGAGAGCGGTGCTGGTGCGTCAGCCGGGTGGGCCGGATGCACTCGAGTTGGTTGAGCTTCCGGTGCCTGTGCCCGGACCAGGCCAGGTGCAGATTCGCGCCGAAGCGTTCGGCGTTGGGCAGCCCGATGTGCTGATCCGGCGTGGCGTCTACAAATGGATGCCGCCAGCGCCGGCCAATCCGGGCAACGACGTCGCCGGCCGCATCGCCGCGCTCGGGTCCGGCGTCGAGGGGCTTGCGATCGGCCAGAAGGTGCTGCTGAGCGCACGCGACCTGTCGCAGCGCGGCGGCTGCTACGCCGACTATGTGGTCGCGCCTGCGGACGCCATTCATGTGCTGCCCGACAATGTCGATCTGCAGGCGGCCGTGTGCCTGTCGAACTACCAGGTCGCTTACGCGCTGCTGCACGAGTGCCGCCATCCGCGCGCACCGGCGAGCGTGCTGGTGATCGGGGCGGCGGGTGGTGTCGGCACCGCGCTGGTACAGCTTGCCAAGCTCGCACAGATGAATGTCATCGGCACGGTCTCCACCGAGGAGAAGGCCGCATTCGCGCGGGGCAACGGCGCCGATGAGATCATCTTCTACCGCCGCGAAGACGTGGTGGCGCGGGCCCGCGAGCTGACCAAGGGCGAGGGCGTCGGCCTCGTGCTCGATCACGTCTGTGGGCCTGAGTTCACCGGCTATCTCGGCGCGCTCGGCAAATGGGGGACGCTGCTGTCGTACAACGCCTTCGCCGGGTTGCCGGAAGAAAACCTGATGGCGGCGATGCGCGACCATCTCGACATCTGCCCGGCGATACGCTGCTTCTCCTTTCATATCTACGACCACGATCGCGACGGGCGTCGCGCGCTCATGCGCAATGTGATTGACGCGCTGAGCCGCAATGCGATCAAGCCGGCGATCTCGGCGGTCCTGAAGCTCGACGAGGTCAGGCAGGCCCACACGCTGCTCGAGCAGGGCTCCGCGCTCGGCAAGATCATCATGACGCCATGAGGGGGTGGATCGCACAATGACGACACAAGCACCCATTGCACGCTTCACCCGGCTCCGGCACGCGAGCTTTGCCTCGCCAGATCCCGAGCGGTTGCTCGACTATTACCGCGCCGCGATCGGTCTTGGCCTCGTCGGCCGCGACGGCAACCGCATCTTCCTCGCCAACGATGCCGAGCAGCTTTCGCTGGTGATCGAACCCGGCCACGCGGCGCTGACGAGCATCGCCTTCGAGATAGCTCCCGATGTCCAGATCGAGACGCTCGGCGCGGCGCTGAAGCAGGCCGATCTGCGGCCCGAACTTCAGAGCGATCCCCTGCCTGGCGTTTCCAGGCTGCTGTCGTTCAGCGATCCCGAAGGAACGCGCTTCGAGTTGATCCAGGGCTGGACGCCGACGCCCGCGCAGGAGCGGATCGGAGCGCTTGCCGTCAGCAAGATCGGCCATGTCGCGCTTGCTACGCCCGATCCGCGCGCGGCCTCGGAGTTCTACGCGAACATGATGGGCCTGCGCGTCTCCGACTGGATCGAGGATCGCTTCGTGTTCATGCGCAGCGGCTTCGAACATCACACGCTGAACTTCGCCCGCGCGCCCGTCCGTGGCCTGCATCATGTCGCGTTCGAGCTGCGTGGTGCCGCCCACATGCACGAGGCCTGCGATCATCTCGCGCGGCACAAGCTGCCGGTTCTCTGGGGGCCGGTGCGTCATGGCCCCGGGCACAACACCGCGATCTACCACCGCAATCCCGACGGGCATGTGGTCGAGCTGTTCTTCGATCTCGACCGCATGACCGACGAGGCGCTCGGCTATTTCGAGCCGCGTCCCTGGCATCGCGATCGACCGCAGCGGCCAAAAGTCTGGGTCGGCCTGCCGCGCGACGTCTGGGGCATGCCGCCATCGCCTGAATGCACGGAGTTCGCCCGCTAGCGGATCAAACGCGAGTTGAAGAAACGCCGCCTCGTCGCGGCCAACGATAGAACAACCAAAAGGGAGGACGCATCCATGCAACGGATGAAGCGGCTTGCTGCGGCGATTTTTCTGTTTGGCGGTTTTTTCGCAACCACTTCGGCGTCGGCGGAGAATTATCCGTCGCGCCCGATCCGGCTGTTGCATGGATTTGCCGCCGGCGGCGCGGCCGACACGCTGTCGCGCATCATCGCCGACGGGCTCTCGAAAAAGCTCGGGCAGCCGATCATTGTCGAGGCCAAGCCGGGCGCCGGCGGCAACATCGCCGCGGATGCCATCGCGAAGGCGGCGCCCGACGGCTACACGATCGGGCTCGTCACCGGCGCTCACGCCATTTCCGCGGCGACCTACAAGAGCCTCGCCTACCAGCCGGCCGAGAGCTTCGAGATGATCTCGACGCTGGTCTATTACGCGCTCGTCATTGCCGTGCGTAGCGACTATCCGGCAAAATCGCTGGGCGAGCTCGTCGCCATGGCAAAGCAGAAGCCCGGTGCGCTCAGCTTTGGATCGGTCGGTTTCGGCAGCACGCACCATCTTGCAGGAGAGCTGTTGAACGCAGCCGCCGGCGTCGAGATCGTGCACGTGCCCTATCGCGGCGATTCCCAATCCGTCACCGCGCTGCTCGGCGGAGAGGTTCCGGTGATCGTCGGCACGCCGGTCCTGCTCGCCCCGCAGATCCAGGCCGGTGCGATCCGCGGCCTGGCGGTGACCTCGCCGACGCGCACCGCATTGTTGCCCGACGTGCCGACCGTTCAGGAAGCCGGGATCAAGGGATATGACGTGCGCACCTGGGCCGGCCTGCTGGCCCCGAAGGGAACGCCGCCCGGCATCATCGCCGCACTCAATGCGGCGACGCTGGATGCACTCAGGGATCCCGACCTCAAGCAGCGCCTGGAGACCGCCGTCGGCGGCGAGGTTCGCGGCAGCTCGCCGGAGGAGATGAAGACGCTGATCGAGACCGAGATCAGCAAATGGATCGGCGTGGTGGAGCGGGCGAAGATCCCGAAGATCTGATGGTCGAAGTGCAAAAGTGAACATAGTACCGCCTCGCGCATGCGGTAGTTAACAGCGCGCGAATCGGATTTCCGCGCCGGCGCACATTGTTCGACGGCCCGCTTGAATGTCGGGCAGCGGCGTGCGTCATTGATCGCTCGGGAGGTGAGCGTGGCCGCCAGAGCAATCAGGTATTCGATGCGGGCGTTGATCGTTGCGGCTTGCCTGGTCGCGGCTGCCCAGTCCGCGGCTCAGGAAGACAAGAAAACCGACGACGACAAGCCTGCCGATCCCGATACAGGCGAGAGCACCATCGAGGAGAAAACGCTCGGGCTGCTGCCGAACCCCTGGCAAAAGTACGGGGTGAAGTTTGCGGCCACCTATATCGGCGAGGTGCTCGGAAATCCGACCGGCGGTCTGAAGAAAGGTGCGGTCTACGAAGGCAGGCTCAATCTCGCCGTCGATCTGGATTTCGAAAAACTCGTCGGCATCGACAAGCTGACCTTTCACGCCAACATGTTTCAGATCCACGGCGAAGGCCTCTCGCGCTCGAATCTGCAGAATTTCTTCGTCGTCAGCGGGATCGAAGCGTTGCCCTCGACGCGACTCTACGAGGCCTATTTCGAGAAGCAGTGGGGCGACAAGAAACTATCGCTCAAGCTCGGGCAGCTGGCGGCCGACAGCGAGTTCTTCAATATCAAGTACACGGATGTGTTCACCAACGCCTCGATGGGTTGGCCGGCGATCACGTCGCTTGCTTTGCCAAGCGGCGGGCCGTCGCCGCCCTTGGCGGCCGTGGGCGCGCGCCTCCTGTGGAACGTGACGGACCAGTTGTCCGTCCTTGGCGCGATTTTCGACGGCGACCAGGCCGGGCCCGGTTCCGGCGATCCGCAGGAGCGTAACCGGTATGGCGTCAATTTCCGGGTCAACGATCCGCCGCTTCTGCTCGGCCAGGTTCAATATGCCTGGAATAACAGGAATCGTGACCCGAACTTGACCGGCCAGTTCAAGGTCGGTGGCTGGCGTCATTTCGGATCGTTCGGGGATCAGCGCTTCGCATCCAACGGCGTCTCGCTGGCCGCGCCAACGAGCAGCGGGGAACCGCGGCTCTTGTCGGGCGATATTGGAGCCTGGGCGGTCTTCGAGCAGCAGATTTATCGGATGCCGAACAGCGACGATCGCGGCACGGCATTTTCGCACGCGTGTCCGGCGCGCCGGCTGACCGCAATCTGGTCGATGTCTATGCAGATGGCGGCGTCGAGCTCATCGGGCTCAGCAATGCACGCCCCGACGACAAGTTCGGCATTGCCGCCGGATATGCGCATGTCTCAAAACGGGCCCAGACGCTCGACGCCGATTATGCCAGGTTCGTCGATCCGCGCTGGCCGGTGCGAAGCTTCGAGGGGCTGCTCACGGCCGTCTATCAATACCAGATCAAGGATGGCTGGACCGTTCAGCCGAACTTTCAATACATCGTCCATCCCGGTGGCGGCGCGACGGCTCCGGCTAGTCCGCTGCCGGGACGGGCATTGCGCAATGCCTCGGTTTTCGGATTGCGCACGACCCTGAAATTTTAAGTCGAGGCAAACGCGAGTGAGGCCATGTCGGCAATCATCGCGCCTCGACCACCTCGCCATCCTCCTTCACGAACCGGCCGACGGGATTGTCCAGGAGATCGATGACGGCTTCCGAGGGCCGGCACAAGCGTGTGCCCTTGGGCGTCACCACGATTGGACGGTTGATCAGGATGGGGTGCGCGAGCATCTGGTCGATCAGCTCGTCGTCCGACCATTTGGGGTCGTGGAGGCCGAGCTCCTTGTAGGGCGTGCCTTTTTCCCGCAGCAGCGCGCGAACGGAGATGCCGAGGGCCTTGACGAGCTCGACGAGCTTTTCGCGCGACGGCGGCGTCTTCAGATACTCGATCACGTCGGGCTCGACGCCGCTCTGCCGGATCATCGCCAGCGTGTTGCGCGAGGTGCCGCAGGCGGGGTTGTGATAGATCGTGACGCTCATCGGGTTGTCTCCGCGATTGGGATGGGGCCTCGCGCCTGGGGGTGTCCGAGCAGCCAATTCATCAACAGCATGGCGGCTAAGGCTCCGCAGAGCTCCGCGAGAATGAATCCGGGCAGGTCGGCGGGACGTATGCCCGAGAACGTGTTCGTCAGCGACCTTGCGATGGCCACGGCCGGATTGGCGAATGAGGTCGAGGCCGTGAACCAATAGGCCGCCGTGATGTACAGGCCGACCAGCCAAGGGACCGCCGTCCGCTGAAACCGGATGCCGGCCAGGATCGTCGCGATGAGGCCGAAGGCGGCGACGGCTTCGGCGAACCATTGCGGTCCCCCGGTTCGCATCTTCGCCGAGAGGTCGATCAACGGCAGTCCGAACATCAGATGCGCCGCCATCGTTCCCGCGATGCCGCCGGCAACCTGCGCGACGACGTAAAGTGCGGCGTCGTTCACCGGTAGCTCGCGCTTGCCGGTGAAGACCAGCGTGACGGCCGGATTGAAGTGCGCGCCGGAGATCGGTCCGAGCACGGTGATCAGGACGACCAGAATGGCGCCGGTCCGCAACGTGTTGCAGAGAAGCGCAAGCGCGACATCCTTGGTCAGCGTCTCCGCCATGATGCCGGAGCCGACCACGGTGGCGACGAGAATGCCCGTGCCGAGCGCCTCGGCCGCGAGGCGGCGCGGAAGATCGAATTGATCAGGCACGGCTCCGCTCCCTTCGTCTCGGCTTGCAGCAGGCTTGCAGGGTTTCGACGACCGGCTCGCAAACTTCCGGCCGCCCGCCGCAGCAATCCCGCAGCAGGAAGACCGCAACGTCGCGGAATTCGGTGAGGTTGGCGCGGTAGACGATCGAACGGCTGTGCCGCTCGGAGGTGACGAGGCGCGCGCGCGTCAGGATCGACAGATGGGCAGATAGCGTGTTCGATGGGACTTCCAGCAGGCGGGCGAGATCGCCCGCCGCAAGGCCATCGGGCTCGTGCCGGACAAGCGTTCGGAACGCCTCCAGTCGGGTCGGCTGGGACAGCGCGGCGAGCGCCAGGACGGCTTCTTCTGTTTCCATATATCCAGACTTATGGAACTAATTGGAACGCGTCAATCCGGAATTCCATGGTGGGCGACCGAATAGTTATTTCGAATATTCTAGAAATATGGTTTGACAGTTGACATCGGCAGGCGCATCGTGGCGGCCATGAAGATCGACGACGCAGCAGCACGCCTCGAAGCTTTGGGTAACCGGACGCGACTCCAGATCTACCGGGCCCTGGTCCGGGCCGGGCACTCCGGCATGCCCGTCGGTCGCTTGCAGGACAAGCTGAAGGTACCGGCGTCGACCCTGTCGCATCACATCAAGACCCTGGTCTCGGTCGGGCTCGTCAGCCAGGTCCGGGAATCGACGACTCTGATTTGCCACGCAAACTTCGACGCGATGCGGGGTCTGGTCGATTTCCTGGCGGCGGAGTGCTGCGCAGACCAAGTCGGATGCAAGACGACGCAAACGGCGGCGTGATTTTTTTGGCTGATATTGTTCGATGATTCTAGAAGTATGGGAGAAGCCGAATGAACGCTAAGACGGTCGCCATCATCGGGGCAGGGCCTGTCGGACTCGCAGCAGCTGCGCACGTCCTGGAGCGTGGCATGTCACCCATCGTTCTGGAGGCAGGATCCGAAGCGGGGCACGCGGTGCGCCAGTGGCAGCAGGTCCAGCTCTTCTCGCCGTGGGAGTACAATGTCGACAAGGCCGCCGCGCGCCTGCTCGCGCCGACGGGATGGAATTCGCCGGACCCGAGCGCCTATCCGACCGGCGGCGAGCTGATCGATCGATATCTGACGCCGCTTGCGACGCGAACGCCATTGCGCGAGGTGATCCGGACATCCAGCCGTGTCTCCGCTATCAGCCGCGTCGGCTTCGACAAGGCGAAGACGAAGGGGCGTGAGCTGGCCCCTTTCGAAATCCGCTACCAGAACGGCAAGGGCCCCGAAGTGCTGCGCGCCGATGCGGTGATCGACACATCAGGTACATGGTTCTCGCCCAATCCTGCCGGAGGTAATGGTCTGCCCGCGATCGGCGAGCGTGAATGCGCTGGCCACATCGCCTACGGCATGCCCGATGTCCGGGGGGCCGGTCGCGCCAGATATGCCGGGAGGACCGTTGCGGTGCTCGGCGCTGGCCACTCCGCGGTGGGCACACTGATCGATCTCGTGCATCTCGCGGGCGAGGCGCCGGGGACGCAAGCTATCTGGCTGTTGCGCGCCGCCGATCCCGCCAAGGCGTTTGGTGGCGGCCGGAATGACAAGCTCGCTGCACGCGGAGAGCTCGGCAGTGCGTTCGCTGCGCTCGTTGCCTCTGGCAAGATCAGGGTGGAAACCGAATTCGGCGTCACGCATCTGGCGGAGGCCGAAGGTCGCCTCGAGATCGCGGCTGGCTCGGATGGTGGTGCGCGAAGCGTGATCGTGGACGAGCTGATCGTCTCGACGGGCTTTCGTCCCGATTTTTCGTTCCTGTCCGAATTGCGCCTGCGGCTCGATCCCGCTATCGAGGCGCCGGTCGCCCTGGCGCCGCTGATCGATCCTAACGAGCACAGCTGCGGCACCGTGCGCCCGCACGGCGCCCGCGAGCTCGCGCACGAAGAGCCGGGCTTCTACATGGCGGGCATGAAGTCGTATGGTCGCGCGCCAACCTTTCTCATGATGACAGGATATGAGCAGGTGCGCTCGATTGCGGCCGATCTCGCCGGCGACAAGAAAGCCGCCGCAAGGGTGGAGCTCGTGCTACCGGAGACCGGCGTCTGCACGCGCGGCGGCGTCGAAGCCGCCGGCGCCGTATCAGGATGTTGCGGTGGGCCGGCGAAGCAGGAATCAACGGCCTGTTGCGCCGCCGACGAAGCAGCAAAGAAGGCCGGCGCTTCGGGGTGCGGTTGTTTATGAAGTCGGTTCTTGCAGCTGATGCCGGAGAGTTATCCATTGTGGTTCGTGCGCCGTTTCGGCGTGGGGGCGGGAGGACAGCATTCGTAACTTGAGCGGCCGGTCTCTGATCGCGGTGATGTGCATCGGCCAGGTCGGCAATCTGCTGCCGCACGTGACGCTATCCGCCAATCTGGCGCAGCATCTGATGCCGACGTGGGGCCTCTCGGCGGCCGAAGGCGGCTTGATGGCGAGCGGTTACGCGTTCGGCTACATGCTCGCCGTGCCCGTGCTGACGACATTGACCGACCGGATCGACGCACGGCTCGTCCTGCTCTGGGGTTCGATCGTCAGCGGGCTGGCGACCGCAGCGTTCGGAATCTTCGCGCAAGGGTTTTGGTCCGCGACCGCGATCTGGTCCCTGGCAGGGCTTGGATTTGCCGGCGCCTACATGCCGGGCCTGAAGGCGCTGACGGATCGGCTTCCCGCCGGCGATAGTTCACGCGCCGTCACGCTATACACGTCGAGCTTCTCGGTCGGCGTCGGTCTCTCGTTCCTGGTCGCGCAGCTGATCGCCGACCGTTGGGGATGGCGGACCGCCTTTCTTGTCACCGGCTTCGGTCCGATCGCGATGGTCGTCGCGTGCCTTCTGATGCAGGAGCAGCGGCCCGCGCCGAAGGCGGGGCGTCTGCTCAACTTCGCGCCCGTCTTCGCCAATCGCGAGGCGCTCGGATACATCTTCGGCTACGGCGCCCATTGCTTCGAGCTCTACGGCATCCGCACCTGGCTGGTCGGGTTTTGGACCTTCGTCGTCGCCCATCAAGGCGCCCCGTCGTGGTTGAGCCCCGTCGTGCTGAGCTTCTGCTTTGCGGTGATCTCGATGCCGGCCAGCATCCTCGGCAACGAGGCCGCGCTGAAATTCGGGCGCCATCGCGCGATCACGGTCGTGATGATCGCGTCGGCTTGCGTCGCGCTGGTCATCGGCCTTAACGCGACAGCGCCGGCATGGGTGCTGGCACTGCTGCTGCTCGTCTATGGCCTGACCGTGCCGGCGGATTCGGGCGCATTGACCGCCGGCATGTCGGCCGCGGCTGTGTCCGAACATCGCGGCGCGACCCTGGCTCTGCATTCGACGGTCGGCTTCGGCCTGTCGGCGGTCGGCGCCTGGGGCACCGGCGCCGCCCTCGATGCAGCCGGCGGCCCGCAGAGCGCGACCGGCTGGCTCTTGGCGTTCAGCGTCCTCGCGGTCGGGATTGCACTGGGGCCGCTGGCGCTGCTGTGGGCGCGGAAGGTGCAGCCTGGTGGGGCGAAGTCGATATGAGGTCGCGCAATTCTACTCGGCGGTGGAAAATCGATCGAGGCGCAATCGATGCCGATGATCGGTCAGAAGGCGAGCGCCTCCCGTCACGGCGGCGAGCGTCCCCAATCCCGTCCCGCCGGCGATCAAGAACATGATCAAGAGTTGATACTTGACGGCGTCGATCGGTTCGACGCCTGCAAGGATTTGACCGGTCATCATCCCCGGCAAAGAGACAAGGCCGATCGCAGCCATGCTGTTCATGATTGGCGTGAAGCCGCTTCTCAATGCGTCCCGCAGAACCGGCAGCAACGCCTGATACCGGGTACCGCCAAGAGCAAGGCAAGCTTCGACGGCGGCTCGTTCGCGCACCAGTGTATTCGTCAGCACGTCCAGGCCCAGGCTTATTCCCGTCATGGTGTTGCCCAGGATCATGCCCAACAATGGCAGCGCATAGCGCGGATGATACCACGGATCCGGACGTAGCTCCGTCAGGAGCGCGAACATCGTGACGGTACCGGCCGCCAGCAGCATGCATCCCGCTCCTAAGCCATAGCTCCAGATACCCGGCAGGCGTCGCTTTTGCCGAGCGACGATTTCCCGTGACGCGAAGAGAACCATGATGACGGCGGCGAGGGCGGTCCAGAGCGGCGAGACCGCGGCAAACAGGAACGTCAATACGTATCCAACGAGCACCAGCTGAAGCACCATCCGCACGGTGGCGATGGCCAGCTGCTTTTCAAGCTTGAGGCGGAGAGCGAGCGAGAGAGCGCCGTCCATGACGACAAGGAGCGCGGGCAGAACCAAATCGCCGTATGCCAAGTGAATGTAATTCACGGCCGATTGTCCTCGATCCCGCCGTCGGCATTCATCACAATGACCCTCGACCCGACGCGGCAGGCCTGGGCGTTGTCGTGAGTGCTCCAGACGACACTCGTTCCGTTCGAAATGCGTTCCGCGATCAAAGATTCCACTGCCGCCGTCGATGCCGAATCGAGGGCCGATGTCGGCTCGTCCAGGAGAAGAACCCGCGACCGCAGCATCAGCGCCCGCACTAGCCCCAGCCGTTGTCGCTCGCCGGTCGACAGTCTTTGGACCGGCCAGGGACCGCAACTGCACGGCAACCCCAGTCTCATGACCAGCGGTAAGGCATCATCCCAGCAGCTGAAGTGATCTTGCACGATGTCTGACCACCAGCCCGGCTCGGCAGCGAGGTAGGTCACCCGCTTGCGCCAAGCCGGAGCGGGCATGGCCTCCCTGAGCGTTCCGTCCAGTTCGACCATTCCTTCGTTGGGATCGAGGTCCGCGATCGAGCGAAGGAGCTGGGTCTTCCCGGCGCCAGAAGGCCCTTGCAGGGCGACGCATTCGCCGTCCTGCAAGTCGAATGAAACGGAGAGGTGCAAGCGCTTGAGCGCGCGGACCGTCAGCATGTGTCAAAGCTTCGCCGGAGCCGATCGGCAACTCGCCTCGCGATCTCCGCCGGCGCCTCGTCCGGATAAGGATGCACCGAGCTGACATTGATCTCGCCGAGGACATAGCTGTCGGTCCCGTCGGGAAGGACCGGACCAAGCATGAAGTCGGCGTCCCAAATCGCAGGCAGGTCAAGTCGCGCAATATCCAGCAACGACGTCAGCTGGGGCGTCCACTCGTCTTCCATCAACCGACGCAGCCGCTGGAAACGCGGCTCTGCGTTCGAGGTGTAGAGGCGCGGTCCGGCCTCGGAACGGGCGGCCGGCGAGTCGACCAGGGCTTTGACCTTGTGATAGCCGAAGCCGGCACAGCGATCGCCCGCCATGTAGCAACGCACCACGCCTTCGCTTAAGCGAGGCTGGAATGGTTGGTCGATCACGCTGCCGTTCTCGAAATACTCCGCGCAACGACGGAGAAAATCATCCAGCGTCAGTTCCTCGGGCGCGTCTTTCGTCGCGTCCAGCACCTTTATCATGGAGGAGGTCGGCAGACTCTCGACCTTCCAGACGCCTTGGCCGCCATTGCCCCGGTTGCGCTTGATCACGCGCGGACCAGCGGCGAGCCGTGTCGGCAACTCGGCGCGCATGGCCTCGGCGCTTTGATATAACGCCGTGTCGCATCCCCAGCCCATCGAGCGGGTACGATAGAGTACCTCCTTGGTGCCCATCTTGAGGATGACATCGGGATGAGCGCTGACCCACACGCCCTGAGCCGCGACGTCTCGCAGCAATGCGTCGAGACCAGCGCGATCTCGACGGTCTTGAATGGGGTTGACCCAGACCAGCACGCCGTCAATCGCGAGCAATTGTTCACGAACGTCCTCGGCGAAGCTTTCATCATAGATCGCCGGCTGGGCTTCAATGCCGACGGCGGCGAGTGCTTCGAAGACGTGTACGAAGCGGCTTTTTTGCGCCGTCGCATCCCGCCGCGCGGCAGCGTCTCCGCGTGAGAGGATGGCGACGGTGTGTCGATGAGAAGGGTGTCGTTCGATGTCCATGCGCAAGCTCCACGAATGGCGTGCTGCGCAGAGCTTGGACCGAGGCCTCACGGGGAGTCTGCTTTGTCCCCACGCAAAGGACACTAGCGGGGCCGTCCGCGAGTTTCAAGACATGGCTGGCGCGGTTCCGCGGAGCGGTGAATTCTTTGTGACGTTCGTCGGCGACTTCGGTGGGCCGCCCGAAGCCTACGCCCGTTGACAGCCGCCGCCCTCGGGTTTTTACTTGGGGTTCGGGGATGTGCGATCTCCCCGTGAGGCGACATGCCCAAGCATCGCGTCCTGATCACCAAGGGCGCACCATGTCATCATACTTTCCTCGATTGCATCCAGCAGACTGGCTCGATTTCTCGGCACGGCGTCCGCGCCGGTCGCATCGCTGTGCGCATTGATGCCCGCGGCCTGTTGCGCCGTGTTGGCACCGAGTAGGGGAAGATCGCGAAACGGACTTCACTTGGGGCAGGACAAGACCAGGAGAATGATCATGCGAACACGAGCAATCTTCCGCACGGTCCTGTTGCTTGCGATCGCGGGCGTGCTGTCGAGCGCGCACGCTCTGACACAGGAGGAGTTGGTCGCCAAGATCCAGGCGGCCGGCTACGCGCAAGTCAGCGATATCAAGTCGACGGCTGAAGGCGTCACCGCCAAGGCGGTGAAGAACGGCAAGGCGGTGACGCTGGTCGTCGACAGCAGTGGTCGGGTTAAAGAGCGAAACTAAGCCGAGGAGTAGCACGATGAAAAGAATCATCTGGGCCGTGGTCGGCATTGGCGTCTGCCTTCTTGCATTTCGCTTCGGCCCCTTCATCCCGGCATATGCCCAGGATGCCGACTGGCAGAAGGTGGACGAGACCCTGGGCCGCAAGCCCGCCGTCTCGGACGACGTCCGCCGTTTCGGCTTTCCCCGCACCGATCTCTCCGTGACATTGGACGGCGTCGCGATCAAGCCGGCGCTGGCGCTCGGTGGCTGGATCGCGTTCAAGCCTGCGCATGGCGGCGCCATGGTCATGGGCGATCTTGTGCTGCTCGAAACCGAGATCAATCCGGTGATGGCGAAGATGATCGCGAGCGGGCTCGAGATCACCGCCGTGCACAATCATCTGCTGCGTGCGAGCCCGGCGACGTTCTACATGCACGTCGCCGGACATGGCGACCCGGTCAAGCTGGCCGCGGCGATCCATGATGCCCTGGCCGAAAGCAAGACCCCGCTGACGGTCACGGCGCCGGCGAATCCGCCGCCCGCCATCGACCTCGACACGGCGAAGCTCGACCAGATCATCGGCGTCAAGGGGCAGGCGAACGGCGGCGTCTACCAGTTCAACGTGAAGCGGCGCGACCCCATCACGGAGGACGGCATGCTGTTGACGCCCGTCGCCGCCATGGGTGTCGCAATCGCCATCAACTTCCAGCCGACGGGCGCGGGTAGGGCGGCCATCACGGGCGACTTCGTGCTGACCAGCGACGAAGTGAACCAGGTCATCCTCGCGCTTCGGACGCACGGCATCGAGGTGACCGCGCTGCACAGCCACATGCTGGACGAACAGCCTCGGCTCTTCTTCATGCACTTCTGGGCCAACGACGATGCCGTCAAGCTTGCCGAAGGCCTCCGCGCGGCGCTCGACAAGACGGCGAGCACGAAGAGCTGATGCGAGGCGGGAGCTGCGCGCGAAGAGGTTCGGGGAAATGCGAGCCGGCCAAATTCACGTGCAAGTATCGCATTGCAGCACTGAAACGGCTCCGACCGTTCCGAACCCAAGCTTGTATCGGTCGTTACCGTTCTACGAACGGAGGAGGTAGGCATGCGTGTCCTAGTGATCACCGCGGCAGTATTACTGTCTTGTACGCTCAGTCCCTCACGCGCCGACGAGACGGCTCCTGCACGTCAGGCGCAGGCGACCGTTCCGGTGCAGCCGGATCGAACTCCCGAGCAAGCTGAACAGGCCCGAGACCAAGACAGGAAGAACGCCGAAGACGTTAAGATCGAACGTGATTGGAAGGCGCAAGGCGGCACCGATGGCGATCGCGCCGGCCGAGCCAATCAATCGGATCAGGATCATCAAACGGTGGGACGTGATTGGCGGGCCCGGCCAGACAACGCCGAGCGTCGTTGAGACAAAATCGAATCCTCTGCGGTCCAAGCCGACAGCGACATATATGGGTGACACGATCACGAGCACCAGCAGGTGACGAGAAGCTTGGTCGGATCCGCGCCGTCTAGTGGTTAGAAACAAAGCTTCGACGGCATTGACAAATTCGACCGGCGCGTAATATTTGCCTCACGGGGAAGCGATCTCCCCGCGAGGCGACATGCCCAAGAATCGCGTCCCGGTTTCGACAAGGACGCTGCATGTCTTCCGTTTTCCGATCCCCTCTCCAAGCCGCTTTATCCGTCTCGCGCCCGCCAGGGCCTCGCTGTCGGCGGTGGGATCACCGTGCCGACGGACTCTGCCGGGCGGGCAGCGATCGTGAACCATCCAACTCGAAATTCATCCGTGATCTCAACGGAGGACTGCCATGACCTACGTCATGAAGCCGCTGTCGTGCGACCCGAGTCGAATCCGCGGCATGTCGGACGAAGTCCATTATCGCTTCGTCTACGACCAGGACGGCACGCTTCGAAGCTATTCGATGGGCGAGCGAAGCATCTGACATAACAACTGACGATTCGGGGATACCGAGACCTCCCCGTGAGATGGAGTCCCATCCAAGCGCTCGCCACCTCGATCCGGGGACGATCATATGGACGCACTTGGCTTCGCTATCTTTGCTCTTGCCGCCCTTGCCGGTGGCTTCGTCAGCGGCTTCTCTGGCTTCGCGATGGGCCTGGTCGTCTCTGGTGTCTGGCTGCACATCATCACGCCGATCCAGACCGCCACTTTGATCGCGGGGTACGGTCTGCTCACCCAAGGCTACGGCATTTATAGGCTGCGACATGTCCTGGATCTGCGCAAGGCATGGCCTCTCGCGCTTGGAACAGTCATCGGCATTCCGATTGGCGTTGAAATTCTCGTCTATCTCAATCCCCTCTATCTGAGGTTCGGAGTCGGTGTGTTGTTGATGATTTACTCCATTTACGGCTTGGCGCGCCCTGTGTTCGCGCCCATGAGAATCGGCACCGGAGCAGACATCGCAATAGGCATCTCGAATGGGATGCTTGGCGGGTTGACGGGGCTCGGCGGCGTGATCTCCACGATATCGTGCCAATGGCGCGGTTGGCCGAAGGATTTGCAGCGGGCCGTGTTTCAGCCGGTGCTGTTCATCGCCTTCGTGGTCATCTCCTTGTCCCAGGCAGCGGCCGGCTCCATTACCAGGGAAACACTGGTGCTGTACGCGTTGGGCGTTCCCTTCATGGTCGCCGGCCTTTGGTCCGGCTTCAAGATGTTCGGGACCATCCAGGACGAGACCTTTCGCAAGGCTGTGTTGGCACTGTTGCTGTTGGCGGGGCTCTCGCTGGTCGTCTCGACCCTCCCTTTTTCCGCTGATCGATAAGGGCATCATGCTATTGAAGCGACTGGGCGCCATCGCCATCCCGAACGGACTGAACAGCGATTTCGATCACGCCGCGTTCGATCCGAAGACGCGCCGCGTCTTCACGGGGGCCTCCTCGCATTCTCCGATGAGTGATGAGTGCAGATCGAGCGCGGCAGGCCGCGCGCGAATTCAATCTTCTGCATGGGCCAGGCTTGCGCTGCCATCCATGCTGGCTTTGTTGATGGGAGGAAATGCCATGGCCGAGACCCTGAATTTCGACAGCGCTGCTGTCGGAACTTCGCCCGACGGGTGGACTTTGACGATGACCGGCAAGGGACAGCCGAAATGGACCGTCGAGGCCGAGGCTACGGCGCCAAGCAAGCCGAACGTTCTCAAGCAATCCGGACGGGCGACGTTTCCCCTCGCCATCAAGCGCGATACGTCCATCCGTGACGGCTTCGTCGAGGTGAAATTCAAGGCCGTTGCCGGCTCCGAGGATCGCGCCGCGGGAGTCATTTGGCGTGCGAAGGATGCCGACAATTACTACGTGGTCCGGGCTAACGCGCTGGAGGACAATGTCGTTCTCTACAAGACGATCAATGGCGTTCGAATGTCGCTCGAGATCGTGGGTCGCAGAGGCGGCTATGGCGTCAGCGCGCCGGTGTCGTCCGGGCAATGGCACCTGCTGCGCTGCGACTTTGCAGGAAGTCGGTTCAAGGTGAGCTATGACGGAAAGCAATTGTTCGAGGTGGAAGACGCCACCATTCCGGACGCGGGCATGATCGGCCTGTGGACCAAGGCAGATAGCGTGACCCTGTTCGATGATCTGACATATGGTGAGAGCAAATAGGCCTTTGGTCACCTATGCCGGAGATTGCCATGAACGTTCGATGCCTGTCGGTCGCGACGGCCCTGCTGATTGCGTCCATCTGCCCAGTACGGGCGGAGGAAGGTCTGGTCGCCTACAAATCGCTCGGTCCAGAACTGGCGCTCGATCTTGCGCGCGCTGCGTTGGCGAACTGCCGCACCCGTGGATACCAGGTTGCAGTTGCCGTCGTCGATCGCTTCGGCGTCACGCAAGTGATGTTGCGCGATCGCTTTGCAGGCCCTCACACGCCCTCGACGGCAGCAGGCAAGGCGTGGACAGCAGCCTCGTTCAAGACCAGCACGACCGAGCTCAATGCGATCAGCCAGCCGGGGATGATGCAGGCGGGCATTCGCAACCTTCCCGGAGCGGTCGTCATTGCCGGAGGACTGATCGTTGAAGCCGGCGGCTCCCTGGTCGGAGCGGTCGGCGTGTCCGGCGCGCCGGGCGGTGACGCGGACGAAGCGTGCGCGAAAGCCGGAATTGATGCCATACGCGACAAGCTGGACTTCTGAGAAGACGTCAAGATCGCGGTCAAAAAGTCCTTCGGCCTTTCACGAGCCTGGCGGCCGTCTGATCCACAGGGACAAGCAGACGCGCCGCCTTCGCACGCGCAGGTGTGGGGCGCTCACCGACAGGAATCGACAATATCCGATTTGTCGCGCCAACCTGAGAAGTAACACCGTCGAGCTTCCCCAACGATTGTTCTCGACAAGCCGATGTCCGCGAGAAGCCGGTCATCCAGTTCGAGAAGCTCGTCGTATTGGCGGCGCCGTGTGATGCCGTCCAGCAGCGCGAGCGTGAGTTTCCAGAACCATGCAGGGCTTGGAGAAGGAACGAAGGCTGCGCTGGATGTGCCGATTGAGCCAGTGGTGCTGTCGCAAGACATGTTTCACCTCCATAATGGAGCGAAACAACGCTTGGCTCGAAAGCTGGTCGGGCGGTTGTGTTTGACCCGATGGCCTTTTCTATCATGCTCGTCTCTGCCGCACAAGCGATCCGCTGATCTGGAAGCTGGAGGCGTCGCTGGAGTGCCGGTCATGCTGAAAGGAACGTTCGGCGCCGCCCGTCCACTGGATCAAGCTGACCGCAACGCGAAGCATCACACCCTGCAAATGAGTGTATCCGACCGAGGAGCACTGATCGGAGCGCCGCCTGATGGTTAAGATCCTCGCTCCCTCAGTGGTGCAACTGAGATCCAGATTCCGACAGAGGCATGCAACGCACGAAGCAGCACCACGGAACAATAAAAAGACTTCGCGGTTAAACGGTCTCCCCCGACACCGGAGTCGACCATTTGCAAGCCCATCAGTCAAAACTTGACGGGATCGACGATACTGCGCGCCTTCAACTGCTCATCGACGCAATCGTTGATTACGCCATCTACATGATCGACCTCGACGGCACAGTCCGCAGCTGGAACTCCGGTGCCCAGCGGTTGAAGGGCTACTCGCCCGACGAAATCATCGGCAAGTCGTTCGCATCCTTCTATACGCCAGATGATCGCACCAATGGGCTTCCAGAGCGCGCCTTGAGCGTCGCAGCACGAGAAGGCCGCTTCAGCGCCGAAGGATGGAGAGTCCGCAAGGACGGAAGCCGTTTCTGGGCATCGGTCATCATCGATGCCGTCCGCAATCAAGCCGGCGAAGTGATCGGCTTCGCCAAGGTCACGCGAGATGTTACCGAACGTCAGGAAGCCCATGAAGAGCTTCTCAATAGTGAGCGGCGCTATCGCCAGCTAATCGAGGCCGTGGTCGATTACGCGATCTTTCAGCTCGACCCACTGGGCAACGTGACAACCTGGAATCCCGGAGCAGAGCGGATCAAGGGCTACGCGCCGCCGGAGATCATCGGTCAGCATTTTAGCGCTTTTTACACGCCCGAAGACATCGAACTCGGTGTGCCCAAGCGTGCGCTTTCAGAGGCGGCGGAGCATGGTCGCTTCGAGGCGGAAGGCTGGCGTTTGCGAAAAGACGGCTCCCGCTTCTGGGCGTCGGTCATCATCGATCGCATCACGGACGAGGCCGGAAACATCGTCGGGTTTGCCAAAGTCACGCGCGACGTTACGGACCGGAAGCGCGCCGAGGACGAGCTCAAGCACGTTCAGGAGCAACTCGCCGCATCCCAAAAGCTGGAAGCGGTGGGGCAACTCAGCGGTGGCATCGCGCACGACTTCAACAATCTGCTCATGATCGTCCTTGGCAATCTCGAAACAGCTGAGCGGCACGCCAAGGCGCCCGGAGCCAATCTGAACCGGGCGCTCGCAAACGCGAAGCGCGGCGCACAGAGAGCCGCGGCGTTAACCAGTCGCTTGTTGGCATTTTCGCGCCGACAAGCGCTCGATCCCAAGCCAATCAACGTAAACAACTACGTCAATGGCCTGCAGGAATTCCTTCAGCGCACGCTCGGAGAGCGCATCGAAGTCCAGACCGTCGGAAGTGCGGGTCTTTGGGAAATCGAAGCCGACGCCAATCATCTGGAGTCAGCCATCGTCAACCTGGCAATCAACGCTCGTGACGCCATGCCCGACGGCGGAAAGCTGACTTTGGAAGCAGCCAACATCTCCGCCGACGATGATTACTGCCGGCTCAATCCTGAACTGGCGCCCGGTCAGTACGTCGCCATTTGCGTGACTGACACCGGAGGCGGAATGTCGCGCGACGTTCTCAGTCACGCTTTTGAGCCCTTCTTTACGACAAAGGAGCCGGGCCACGGCACCGGCCTTGGCCTGAGCCAGGTCTACGGCTTCGTCAAGCAATCCGGAGGCCACGCAAAAATCTACAGCGAGGTGGGGCAGGGCACCACCATCAAGATGTACTTTCCGCGCTTCTCCGGAAGCACACGGCCCGAAGAAATCGCACCTGAGGAAATTGCCGAGGGTGAGCTATCCGAGACCGTTCTCGTCGTCGAGGACGATGAGGATCTGCGCGTCTATATTTCTGACGTCCTGCGGGATCTCAACTATCGCGTCCTCTCGGCCCGCAGCGCTCAGGCCGCTCTGACCATTCTCCTGCAAGACGACTCGAAGGTGGACCTTCTTCTCACTGACGTGGTCATGCCGGGGATCAATGGTCGCGAACTCGGCAGGCGCGCGCATCAAATTAGACCGGGACTGAAGATCCTGTACATGACGGGCTATTCGCGTAATGCCGTGGTCCATCAGGGAAGGCTTGATGAAGGTGTCAACCTGCTGGAGAAGCCAATCTCGCAAGCAAAACTGGCGCTGAAGGTGCGAGAGATTCTGGATCAGTTTGAATGACCAGGGTCTGACCAGCGGTACTATCCTGACCGCTGGCCGGCGGCGGCCACCGTAGCACCGTCCGTTCTCTGGGGCCTTAGCCGTCATCCCTTCCCTGACTGCCTGGTGCCTCAACGGGCACCAGGATTCCCATACTGCGCTCACCCTGAGGGAGTGGATCGGTAGCCGGACTTCCCCGCTTGACCTTTTTTCGCGCCGTGAGATTTTTAAGGGTCCGAAAAAAGCCGGGGGCGGCGATGAAACTGTTGAACGAATACCTGGAGCGTGCCGTCGGTCTGGAGAAATTGGCGGCGGGCGAGCAGGATTCGACCTTCAAAACTCAGCTGTTGAACCAGGCCGCGGCTTACAGAAAGCTGGCGGCAAAGCGCGCCTTGGAATACGGACTGCCGCCACCAAGCCCGCCAGAAGACCCGCCGCAGCCCTGAGAGAGTTAAAAGATCGATCTGGATCAGGGCCGCCTGCGGCCGTGCGGCTGGTCAGCGAGGGCGACGAGGCCCGGTGACGCATCCTCCAAGAGTATGTCGCGGGCTTTCGCGAATTGATCGGGAAGTTGCGCAAGAAGCTGCACTCCCGAAGTCGAGCTGACATCCGTTGGGCGGGGGACCCTTGCTCCCTGTGTTCAAAATGGAACATAACTCTTTATCGCGAGTTCCTTCCCGATCGCACAGCGGGGTGCGCAGGGGGCCAGCATGCAAGGGACGGGAGTTACTATCCTCGTCGTCGAAGACGAACAGCTTATCCGCGACATGGTGGCCGACGCATTGTCAGATGGCGGCTTTGAAGCCGAAGTCGCCGTCAGCGGGGAGGATGCAGTTAGTCTTCTGCAGGGCAACCAAACCAAGTATCGCGCACTCGTTACCGATATAAATTTGTTCGGAAAGCTCGATGGCTGGCAAGTCGGCCATCGCGCCAGGGAGCTAAATCCGGACATCTCTGTGATTTACATGACAGGCGCGGCGGCCGATCAATGGCCCGCCCACGGCGTGCCCAACAGCATCTTGCTGACCAAGCCATTTGCACCTGCGCAAATCGTGACCGCCGTAGCTCAACTTCTGAATACCGGAACTCCGCCCGCTCAGTCCTGAGGGGAGTGGACGAAGCCTTCTCCGACCGAGGCAGCCTTAGTTCTTCGTCAAGGGCTTGGGCGGCTCTTCGGCCATGGCCTCGACATCAATGGCAGGAAGCTCGCCAGTGCGGTCTTTCAGGTCTGCCGCACGCTGGACCAAGCCAGCAGCGACCGTGGGATTTTTTGTTGTTTTTGCCATGCGCAGCAATGCCGCTGCGGCCTCACGGGCGAACTGATTTAAGCGCGACACGGTTGGACATCCGACACTTAGCTGACGTGGAATGATTCAAGGGTCGAATATTCGTTCCGAATTCGGCTTAAAAATGCGCGCACGACACAAGAAGGGCTTCAGCTCGGGGCTGGGCCAGCTGAGGTCCTTCGTGTGTCGGCACCACGTTATTGGAGCGCGGTTCCGAATGATGCCCAACTAAAGAGGTGGTTCTTGGTTCCCGGTTATCAGCCCAAATTTCGAGAAAAAAACGGGCCCCAGCTCGCGGGGCTATTGGGGGGCATGGAGCTGGGGCCACTCGGGGTCGCCCTTGGGGAAGGGCATCGGGAAAACTTGGCAATCGCAGGAATGTTCCTGTCTTTTCCAAAGAGCGAGTGTGTAGATCAACCGCACGGCCGCGACTTGAGACGTCCTCGTGAAGGACTTCATGACCCCCTGAGCCCCGGTCCTCCGGGGACACACCGCGTTGCAAACTCGCTATGATGGATCGAAGCCGCGCAGAGTCGTTGGGCGACCAGTCCTGCAATAGTGAGAGGCGCGGTGATCCACAGCGCTACGAAACCAAGGCGTGTGCGCTGTCGAATTCATACGAAAGGGCCAGATCCGGGCGCGACGCCCCCGGGACTACGCGCCCACATCGCAAGACGGCGATGCTCGGTCTGACTTAACGTACGTGCCTTATTCGGACACAGCGAGAACGGTCAGGCCCCTGGTGCGCTTGTGGGGCGTCTCGAAGTCGATCCGCTGCCCCGGCGATAGGCCGATCAAAGCCGCTCCAACAGGCGTCAGGACCGAAATCCGACTGAGCTCGATGTTTGCCTCATGCGGATAGACCAGCACGATCTCTCGGCTCGCACCCGTCTCGTCATCGCGATAGGTCACTTTCGATCCCATCCTGATCACGCCTCGCAAGTTGTTCTCGTCCGTCACCGTGGCACGTTCCATCTCTCGAGCCAGAAAATGGGCCACTCGCGGAAACAGATCCATGCTCGAATTGGCCAAGGAACTGAGGCGCCGTGATTCGTCCTCAGTAATCTTGATCGGCGGCAACGCCGACTGTTCTCGCCGGCTCTCAGCTTCGAAATTGCGCATTGGTCGCTCCTATGCTGCAGTTGGTCCGGGGTCGTCATCGAACGGGTTGCCTGACCGCGTCGGCCCTCTCCGGAAGAATGGGACGACCTTTGAATCCGATGGGGTCAGGCTTTGGACCCTGACGACATTCAGACATCCGGCGACGAAGTACGGCATCTGATCGCCGACCCGCAGTCCGATCAAAGCTGTACCCAGCGGGGTCAACACCGAAATGCAGGCGGGATCCGACCAGCACTCCTCGGGCCAGACCAGTTGCACGGTGCGACGCGGAACGCCCCAATTCGTGCAATGGGTGACCCATGATCCGATCGTCACGAAAGGACGGACGTTGTCCGTTTCGTCCGCGACGATATCGGCGCGGTTGATTTCGCCCATGAGGAATATCCCGTCCAAATCTCCTTTTTGGACGGCGAGGCGGGCGAGCTGTTCGAGCCGCGGATAGTCTGATGAGGTCAGTGCGATTTTCGGAAGAGGCAGCACGGCGCACTCCTTCTGCTTCAAGACGACCTCTCGAGTGGAGGTCACGAAAGCTGGAAAAGAGCCCGGACGGCGCGAACACCGTCCGGCTAACCGCCTGCTTGGAGGCGGCCGGCGTGAAGAGCAAAACGCGCGGTGCGCGCATCAATGTCGATGTCATAAGCCATGTTGCTCTGACTATAGTGGTTCATTTCCCTGGAAACATTGCGACGAAACCGCACAGCACCTGTACACGCGAAATATCGAGAGGAGACAAGGAGCGTCATTGAAGTGAGACATCGAACAATCACGCGGGTCTACCCAGCTGCGCAAGAACGTGCGTCGAAGATTACATCGCGTGGGATGGACAGGCTGACGTTGCTGCAGGCGAACGCTCTTGTCGCACCGGTAGGCCCCGGGCGGCGGTTTGACGTGAATGTGAGCCGTAGTTCTACAGAACCATTATTATAGTCGGCATCGATCGCTTGCACCTGGCGATGGAACACTGAACGGGCGCCATGACATGCGATACCGCTTCGAGGTCAGCCCAGCTGAGGACACCGAGCCGGTCGAGATGAGTGGCTGGCGGGGGATCGCGCTCTGCGGATTCTGTGCGTTGCTGGGCGCTCTCGCCGCCGTCGTTGCCGCCGCGACTGGCACCCTTCCACACTGGATCTGAACCGCTCGATCGCGGAGCCAGTGTCCGCGGGAATGGCGGTTTCCGGCCAAACCATCACAATGGCGCTAAAATCTAGCAGTGGAGATATCGATCCGCCTCGGCTAAGCAATTGAGGATCAGCGAAAGCATCTCTCCACCTCGCAGCCTGGGGCAATGAACGCAAATGTTCCTGCTTGCCGTTCTCGTCCTTCCTTTCGCGGGAAGCTTTATTGCGGCACTCTTGCGGGTCAATGCACGCAACGCTGAGGCATGGCTCGCTGGAGCGGTCGCACTTACAGCTTTTTGCCTCATCGGCGCGGCTTATCCGAACGTGACGAATGGTGGCGTTGTCGGGTGGCGAACGGACTGGGTCGCTGAACTTGGACTCGCATTTGTGCTGAGGCTTGACGGGTTCGCATGGGCCTTCGCCATGCTGATCACCGGCATCGGTTTTCTGGTGGTGCTGTATGCCCGGTACTACATGTCACCCAGTGATCCCGTTCCGCGGTTCTTCTCCCTGCTGCTCGCCTTCATGGGAGCAATGCTGGGAATCGTGCTCTCCGGCAACCTGCTCCAACTGGTTTTTTTCTGGGAGCTGACCAGTCTCTTTTCATTCCTGCTGATCAGTTACTGGCACCACAACGCGGCGGCGAGAGACGGCGCGCGGATGGCGCTGGTGATCACGTCGACGGGTGGGCTTTGCCTCTTCGCCGGCGTGCTGCTCATCGGGCACATCGTCGGCAGCTATGACCTGGAGCAGGTGCTGGCTTCCGGAAACGCGATCCGTTCGCACGCGCTTTATGTCCCCGCACTCGTTCTGATCCTTCTCGGCGCTCTCACAAAAAGCGCCCAGTTCCCGTTTCATTTCTGGCTGCCGCACGCGATGGCCGCTCCAACTCCCGTTTCAGCTTATCTCCATTCGGCAACAATGGTGAAGGCCGGAGTGTTCCTTCTAGTGCGGCTCTGGCCGGCAATGGGTGGAACGAATGAATGGCTGTGGCTGGTGGGCTCGATCGGCCTGATCACGTTTTTTCTGGGCGCCTTTCTCGCCGTGTTCCAGCAGGATCTGAAGGGGCTATTGGCCTACTCGACGATCAGCCATCTCGGATTGATCACGCTTTTGACCGGACTCGATACCCCATTCGGACAGATCGCGGCGATTTTCCATATCATGAACCACGCGACCTTCAAGGCATCGCTGTTCATGGCGGCCGGCATCATCGATCACGAAACCGGCACGCGCGACATCCGCCGCCTTAGCGGGCTATGGGCCTTCATGCCGATTACGGCGACGCTGGCCATGGTGGCTGCCGCGGCAATGGCGGGAGTGCCGTTGCTGAATGGTTTTCTGTCGAAGGAAATGTTTTTTGCCGAGACGATCGAGGTCCATGACAATTCCCTCGTCGATCAGGCGCTGCCGTACATCGTCACTCTCGCCAGCACGTTCACGGTTGCCTATTCGCTGCGCTTCATTCGCGACGTGTTCTTCGGCCCGGCTCCAACCGGCTTGCCACGCGTTCCACATGAGCCGCCCCTGTTGATGCGACTTCCGGCCGAACTGCTCGTGCTGGCATGCCTCATCGTCGGTGTCGCGCCGGCTCTCACAGTGGCGCCGATCCTCGATACGGCTGCCCGGGCGGTTCTCGGCTCCGCGATGCCGGAGTACAGCCTTCGTCTCTGGCACGGAATTACGCCTGAACTTCTGATGAGCATCGTAGCGATGGCCGGTGGGTTGGGCGTCTACGTCATGCTGCGCTCCTACCTGCTCGCGCATGAGGGACCGCCCTTGCTCGGTCGCATCAATGGCAAGCGGATCTTTGACTGGGTGTTGGTGACATTGTCCTGGCGGTTTGCGCGATGGCTCGCCACCAATCTCGGCACGAGGCGTCTCCAACCACAATTGAGACTGTTGGCTGGCGTGGCGTTCGTCGCTGCTCTGCTGCCCCTCTACGCCCGCGGCCTCTCGCTGACGGGACCGTCAAGGAGGGAATTCGACCTCGTCTTTGGACTACTCTGGGTGGTGGGCGTTGGCTGCGCGGTGGCGGCCGCGGTCCAGGCCAAATTTCATCGGGTGGTGGCGCTGATACTGCTCGGGACCGCGGGTCTCGTCACCTGCGTCAGCTTCGTCTGGTTATCCGCTCCCGATGTCGCGCTGACGCAGATCGTCGTTGAGACGGTTACGACGGTTCTCCTGTTGCTCGGCTTGCGGTGGCTGCCGAAACGCATCGCGCGACCAGGCCCGGCAGAGGCGCCCGACAGCATTCGGTGGCACCGCGTTCGCGATTTCTCCATCGCGCTCCTCGCCGGGCTCGGTTTGGGCACGCTTGCGCTGGCGGCCATGCAGCTCCCGGACAACCACAGCATTTCGCGATACTTCGTGGAAAACGCCTACACGAAGGGGGGCGGAACCAACGTGGTGAACGTCATCCTGGTGGATTTTCGCGGGTTCGATACGCTCGGCGAGATCACCGTGCTTGCGGTCGTCGCACTGACCGTCTTTGCGCTTTTGCGCCGTTTCCGTCCGGCCCCCGAAAGCATTCCCGTTCCCGAACAGCAGCATGCCCAGGATGCCCACGACGAGGCTCATCCCGATCGACAGAAGGGCGACACTGCCAAAGACACGCTTGCTACCGCGGCATTGATGATGGGGCTGCTGTTTCCCGTGATCGGCGTCGTGGCCATTTTCCTTCTCTTGCGCGGGCACGACCTTCCGGGCGGCGGCTTCATCGCCGGCATCGCCATGGCAACAGCATTCATCCTGCAGTATATGGCTCGCGGCACGGTGTGGGTGGAAGCTCGTCTTCACGTCATGCCGGTGCGTTGGATGGGTTTCGGCCTCTTGCTGGCAGGGTGTGCGGGAGCTGCCGCCTGCGTTTTCGGACACCCCTTCCTGACCTCGTACTTTGCATATGCCGAACTGCCTCTGCTCGGTCGCGTCCCCACGGCCAGCGCTCTTCTCTTCGATATCGGTGTGTTCTCGCTCGTCGTCGGCGCCACGGTATTGATGCTCATCGCAATCGCGCATCAATCGCTGCGTCGCTATGGCGTGCCGCTCCAGGCGGGGCAACGCGCGCACGATGAGCGAGCGAAAGAGGAGTTGGTGTAATGGAGCTTAGCCTGGCCATCGGCATAGGTGCGCTTACGGCGTCCGGAGTGTGGCTGATCCTCAGGCCGCGCACGTTTCAAGTCATCATCGGGCTTTCGTTGCTCTCTTACGCCGTCAATCTCTTCATCGTGGCCATGGGACGGGTGCGGACGGGAGCGCCGGTGCTGATCGCAAAGGAGATCGGGGATGCAACGAAACATGCTGACCCGCTACCACAGGCGCTCGTACTGACTGCAATCGTCATCAGTTTTGCGACGACGGCGTTGTTCCTTGTCGTTCTCCTCGCGTCGCGCGGCCTGGCTCGCACCGATCACGTCGATGGTCAGGAGCCCGAGGCGTGAGCGGAATCGCAAATCTCGTCGTTGCGCCTATCGTCCTGCCCCTGCTTGCCGGCGCAGGCATGCTGCTCTTGAATGGAGAGCGGCACCGCAACATCGTGGCTGCGGTCAATGTCGCCGCAACGGTTGCACTCGTTTGCGTCGCGGTGATCTTGCTCGGAATGTCTGATTCGGGTCACCCCGGAATCAGGGAAGTCTATCGCCTGGGCGATTGGCCTGCTCCGTTCGGAATTGTCCTCGTTCTCGATCGGCTCTCCGCGCTCATGCTGCTCCTGACCAGCATCCTGGCGTTGGCGTCGGTTGTGTTCTCTCTTGCCCGTTGGCACCGGACAGGCGCGCATTTTCATCCGCTCTTTCAATTTCTGTTGATGGGCCTCAATGGTGCCTTCCTGACCGGCGATCTCTTCAACCTGTTTGTCTTCTTCGAGTTGTTGCTGGCCGCTTCGTACGGACTTCTGCTGCATGGTTCCGGTCTTGCACGGGTGAAGGCCGGGTTGCACTACATCGTCGTGAATCTGGTCGCGTCTCTATTGTTCCTGATCGGGGTCAGCCTGATCTATGGCGTCACCGGGACGCTCAATATGGCGGACCTCTCGGCGCGGATACCTGCAATCGCTGCGGAGAGCCGCGGTTTGCTCGAAGCAGGCGCCGGCATGCTGGCCGTGGCCTTCCTGCTCAAGGCCGGCATGTGGCCTCTGTGTTTCTGGCTGCCGACGGCCTACGCATCTGCGAGTCCACCGGTGGCGTCGATCTTTGCGATCATGACCAAGGTCGGCGTATATATCATCCTGCGTCTATCGCTGTTGCTTTTCGGTGAGGGCAGCGGCGCGTCAGCGGGCTTCGGCAGTGACTGGCTGTTGTGGGGCGGGGTGGCGACGATCGCCTTCGGAGCAATCGGCACATTGGCATCCCAGGACACCGCCCGTCTCGGCGGCTTTTCGGTGCTCGTATCCTCCGGAACCGTGCTGGCAGCCACCGGGACCGGGCAAGTCAGTGTCGCCGGCGGAGCACTGTTTTACCTGGTCAGCTCGACTCTCGGCATCAGCGCGTTCTTCCTTCTGGCCGAACTCATCGAGCGCGGCCGCGAACCCGGAGCTGACGTGATCGCCGTCACGCGAGAAGCTTACGGAGAAGACCACGGTGCGGACGATACCGAAGAGGAAGTCGGCATGGCCATTGTGGCCACGATGGGATTGCTCGGCGTCGCCTTTATCGGATGCGCCCTGGTCATCGCCGGGCTTCCGCCGCTGTCGGGGTTCATAGCCAAATTCGCGCTGCTGACGGCGGCGCTTCATCCTTCAGACATGCATCCGGGCGGTGCCGTTCCCGGCAGTGGATGGGCGCTCCTGTTGGCGCTCCTCGTGTCCAGTTTTGCGGCGTTGGTCGCGCTGACCCGAGCAGGTATCCGCTCCTTCTGGGCCTCGCCAGATCGCACCGTGCCGCGTGTGCGCCTGATCGAAATGGCGCCCATCATGTTCCTGTTGATCATTTGCGCGACCCAGACAGTGCTCGCCGGTCCGGTGATGCGTTTCATGCAGGCAACGGCGCAATCGCTGCACGCCCCGGCGGGCTACGTCAGCGACGTCCTGGAGATCAGCGTCCAAGGCAGCCGAAAGGCGGGTGGCGAATGACGCGATTCCTGCCCTTTCCGCGGGTGAGCTTCTGTCTTCTCGCATTGTGGCTGCTGCTCAATCAAGCAGTCACGGTCGGACATGTCCTCCTCGGTTGTGTGATCGCGCTCGTCGGCGGGCGGATCCTCACCGTGCTGGAGCTGCCAAGCACGCACGTCAGGCGACCCGGCGTCCTTCTCCGCCTGTTGGGATTGGTAGCGATTGATATCATCCGCTCCAACTTGGCGGTTGGCCGGATCATTCTCGGCTTTGGGCGCCGGCAGCGAAAATCCGGGTTCGTGAACATTCCGCTCGACATGCGCAATCCCTACGGACTGGCCATGTTGGCTTGCATCATCACCTCGACGCCCGGAACGCTGTGGGTGAATTTCGATGCACAGAAGGGCTTGTTGATGATCCATGTTCTCGACCTGGTCGATGAAGCCGAGTGGATCCGCACGATCAAGCAGCGCTACGAACGCCATCTGCTGGAGATATTCGAATGAGCCAGCTCTTGCTGATCTACGCGCTTGTCGCCGCACAGGTACTTCTGGTGTTGGCTATCGGCTGTGGCGCGGCTCGCATCTTTCGGGGGCCGCGAGCACAGGATCGCGTTCTGGGTTTCGACACGCTGTCCGTGAACGCGATGTTATTGCTTCTGACGTTCGGGATTCGATCCGGCGAAACGCTCTATTTCGAGGCGGCTCTGGCCATGGCCCTCTTCGGTTTTGTTGGTACGGTTGCGCTAGCGAAGTTTCTGCTGCGCGGCGAGGTGATGGAATGAACGGCATCGAACACCTGCCGCCCTGGGCTGCGGCTCTCACGGCATTTCTCCTTCTTGTCGGCGCCGCCGCCACACTGGTCGGTTCGCTGGGCCTTTTGCGGTTCGGCACATTCTACGAGCGGGTCCACGCGCCGACGCTCGGGACAACGCTGGGCACCGTATTCATTGCAGCTGCTTCAATCGTTTGCTTTTCGGTACTTCAGAGCAGGCCCGTGCTGCACGAAATCCTGATCATCGGGCTTGGCGTGGTAACCACGCCTATTGCGCTGACCGTATTGGTGGGCGCAGCGCGATTTCGCGATACCGCCGAAAAGAGTGCGCAAGTTCGCGGACCAGAGGGCAATTAGCGCGAGACGCGCGATTTTTTGGTTCCTTGACCGGCCAGTCGGTCAATCCAGGCTAAATGTCGCATTTGATTTCCTGCATCGCATGCCCACCTCTAAGTACATGATGCATGACGCTGAGTAGTAGGCGAGTTCGCCGAAGTCTTTGCATGTTGGCCGCCTGATCGGAGGCAATCAGCCCCGAACTCAGTCCATGCCGCGTTCGCGAGGGCTGGAAGCTCGGTGCCCGGCAGAGCGAGCAATGCACATGCCGCTCGCAAGCGAGCCGCACCGCAAACAGAGGCAGTGATGACTACAACGCTACGACGCCGGATTTATAGGACCCAGCTGCAGATCCGCCGGTAACCCGGACGATTCAGATCGTCCGGGATGGTACCTCAACATTTCTGCAACCAAAGCCGGGAATTTCTCATGTCGGTGTTCTTCGCGCTGCTCGTCCTGACCTCATGGGTCATGTTCATCTGGATTTCAGATCCCGATGGCTTCCGCGAGGCATTCGCTCGCCGCCGAGCGCCAATTCCTCACGATCCTAAAAGGTGACGTTGGGAGGTTCACCTCCGTCACCGCGTACAACAGTTGCTTATGAGCGAGAAAGATATCGTGCGCCGCATGTTCGCGGGGCGCGATGCTTGGTTGCTTCTCGGCTCCAGATCGTCGGTCCAGGCCAAACCGGACGAACGAAGCTGGCAGGCAACAGCGTCATAGGCCCTCCGCAAGGCAACCGAATTGCCGCGCTGGTCGAGCTTGGCAGGCCATCGGGCCGGCGGCCGTTCGCAATTGTAAGGATTCTGACATGAATATCGTCGCTGCGACAGATTTCTCGACGCGGTCCAATCGCGCTTTGCGGCAGGCCGGCCTCCTGGCGCGCTCCCCTGATGCAACTCTGCACCTTGTTCATGTCGTCGACGAGGATCAGCCAGCCGAGCTGATCCGCATCGAAGAGCGTGAGGCACAGCGGGTGCTGGTTGAGCAGATCGCATCCATGCCGGAGCTGCAAAACGTTCAGTGCTACCCGATCGTGGTCAAGGGCCATCCCTTTGACGGGATATTGCGAGCGGCTGCAGCAGCCGACGCGGATCTCGTTGTAATGGGAGCCCATCGTAAGCAGTTTCTGCGCGACATCTTCACAGGCACCACAATCGAGCGTGTAATTCGCGGAGGAAGGTATCCGGTTCTGATGGTGAACAACGAGGCGCAGCGGCGCTATGAACGCGCTCTGGTGCCGGTCGATATGTCGGATACATCCGCCGATGCAATCCGCGTGGGGCTGTCCACCGGACTCTTGACACAGGGCGCAACAACGATCCTTCACGCCTTCTCGCCGATGACGAAAGCGCGATTGGTCCGCTCCGGTGCGAGCGCGGCCGTCATCAGCGGATATGTCGATAGCGAGCGTCTGAAGGCAACGGAGGAGCTGACGAAGTTTCTGGTGGCGAACAAGCTCGGCACGCAACGATGGTCTCTCCAGGTCGGCGAGGGCGGGCCCATGCAGGTCATCACCCGTGCTGTTTCGGAGAGGCAGCCTGACATGCTGGTGATGGGGACGCACGGGCGATCTGGATTGGTTCGGGCCTTGATCGGGAGCGTAACGGAAGAAGTCCTGCGTTCGTTGAGTGTGGACGTTCTCGTTGTTCCTCCCGCCGGCTCTGAACGCACAATGTCAAATCCGCTGATCGGCACCGACCCGAAGGCGTGACGCGTACCGCGGCTCATCGCTCGCCGGCGAACCCTTCTTTCCGCGAGACCACGGCTCCCGCTCTGTCGGCTGATCGATAGACTAGCGGCGCCGTCGTTCGCTGTCGCGCGCAGCCGGCTTTGCTGCTTGTGGTTTGGTTGAGCCCCGCGTGATCTTCAGCGGATCGCTGGCCGGAAAGGTTTGCTGCAATTGCCGGTCCAATTCCTCGTCGAGTTCCCGCTTGTCCCGCTGCTTCGATGTTTCGTCATGCTTTGGCATTGCTCAATCTCCGCGTTTAGCACTTGGTGACCGGCCGTCCGTGATCGGGAACAGTTGACGCCAAACCGAGCGGAATTGAGGATTTGGAATCAGCACGGATCTTGAAGTAACAGACCGGTGCTCGGGACATCAGCGTCGCTAGTCCCGCCCGCACGGGGGACAATAGTGTTTCTCGATCATGGCACCTGCGCTCCGGCATGAAAAAACCCGCGGCGGATTGCTCCGCGCGGGTGAACTTTCGATGATGCCATTCTGCCAGTGTTTTGCCCGACGTGTCAAAGCTGAACAGCACGACGGGCAGGGATGTATCGGTTCGGCAAACGCCTAGTTGGTGCAATCAAAATGGCTAATGATTTCAATACCCCCGCTACTGTGCATGGGGTTGTTTTTCGTTTTTTTGTTTTTGCGCCGCCGAAGCCGCACCTCAGCGCCGTCCGCGCGGTGCTTCCGCCTTGGCCGGCGGCTCGGTCTGCGGTCCGCAGCTCGCGGCAGCGAGGGTTGACTGCGCTTGCGGCATCAGGCCGGGCTCGGGGGCGAGCGCCTTCATCACGATCAGGCCGGTGGTGCTGGGGGAATCGATGATCAGGCGGTCGGCGGCGGTGATCTCTTCGTCTTCGGGCAGCTCGTTGTGCTGCGGCTCGGTCATCAGGTCGAGCTCGATCACCTTCTTGCCGGCCGAGCGGTCGTTGATGGCGTAGTAGGCGATCTCGTTGCGGGTGTAGAACGACACCGACGTGTAGGCCTGGCTGACGGGGACCGTCAGCTTGATCGGCCCGTTCGACAGATCGTAGCGGCAGATCGCGAGCGCAAAGGCCGGGTCCATGAACGGCATCGGCGAGGTCTGCGGATCGGCGAGCGGAAGCTGCGTGACGGCGTTGAGTTTCGTCATCGGCGTCAGCCGCGAATAGGCGTCCTGGGTCGCGATCCGCGGCAACGCCAGCACGCTGACGAGATGGACCACGAGGCCCAGCACCACGCCGGCAACGATGGTGAACAACAGCCGGATCATGAGCAGCCCGCCGTCGTGATCGTGGGCATCGGCGCGTCGCGCTGGGTGCGCGTGGCAACGCCGACCGGGGTGTCGTAGAGCCGCAGCATCAGCGTGTAGCGTTCGATGCCGCCAGTCGGCAGCCAGTTGCCGGCGCGCGAGCGCGAGGCGATGCGGATCTCGAACGAGCCGTCGGACTGCCGCACGATCTCCTGGCTGGTGAAGCCGTAGCGCTGCAGCGAATTGGGAACGAGATGACCCTTGCGGTCATAGAGCGTCAGCGTCCAGAACCGTGCCGGCGGTGTCACGCCGGAGACCACGACGTCGCAGCGGCCGTCGAGCACCTTCTTCTTGTCGTCGGCGGTGGCGGTGAAGGCGACGCCGTCGCCGGTGCCGATAGGCAGCTCGCCGTTGCGCACGATGGTGGCGCGCGAATAGGGATCGACGTCGGCGGTGCCGGTGCGCGGACGCGCGGTCCAGGGGCCGATGGTCAGCGCGCCGATCTCGGTGCCGCGCATCGTCGTCATCCAGGTCGCGCCGACGCCCACCACGGTTGCGAGCAGAAGGGCCGTCAATGTGATCAGGATCAGCCGCACTTGTTCGGTCAGTTCTTGCGCGGGGCGGATGCGTTCGCATTCTCTTCCGCATAGTTCTGCGGGAAGGCGAGCGCGCTCGTGGACGATGCCGGTTTGGCTTGCTTGGGGTCGGTGGCGGCCGCTTTGGCCGCGGTCCTGGCCGCGTCATCCAGCAGCTTCTCGACGCGCACCAAAACGTCGGCGCCGCGCTTGGTCAATACGGGCGGCGGACCGGGCTTGGTCTCCAGCACCTTCGGCGCCGCATTGGCCTGTGCGTTGGTGATCCGCTCGGGCGGCAGCTTCTGGCCCATGCCGATACCGGCGATCTCCCGGACCTCGACGCCCTGATGCGCCGCGAGCATGATGTCGTGCCAGGTCTGCGCCGGCAGCGAGCCGCCGGTCATGCGGTTGGTCGGCGAATAGTCGTCATTGCCGTACCAGACCGCGCAGGTGAAATTGCCGGTGTAGCCGACGAACCAGGCGTCGCGATACGCATTCGTCGTGCCGGTCTTGCCCGCGGTCGGAATGCCGTCGAGGGCTGCGCGGCGCGCGGTGCCTTCGCTGACGACGTGGCTCATCATGCCGGCCATGTCGGCGGCTACGGAGGCGGGAATCGCCTGGCGCGGCTTCGGCCCGTCGCGGTCCCAGCGCCAGACCGGATCGCCCGCGCCGGTGCGCACTTCCAGCACGGAATGCGGCGTCACTGCCTTGCCGCGGTTGGGGAAAGTCGCGTACGCCACCGCGTGCTCGAGCACGGTGACTTCGTCCGAGCCGATCGGCAGCGACGGCGTGTCGGGCAGCGGTGCCTTGAGGCCGAAGCGGCGCGCGACCTCGACGATCTTGGCGCGGCCGATCTTGGCCGGGTTCGGCGCCTTCGGCTGCTCCTTCTGGCCGATCGCGATCGACAGCTTGACGGGTACAACGTTGATCGAGCGCGTGATCGCCTGCGTCAGTGTCACCGCGCCGGAATAGGAATGGCCATAGTTCTGCGGGCACCAATTGCCGATGCAGACCGGGCCGTCGACCACGATCGAATTCGGCGTGAAGCCGTTGAGGAGCGCGGTGGTGTAGACGTAAGGCTTGAACGACGAGCCCGGCTGGCGATAGGCGTCGGTGGCGCGGTTGAACTGGCTGGCGCCGTAGTCGCGGCCGCCGACCATGGCGCGGATGCCGCCGTCGAGATCGGAGACGACGGTCGCGGCCTGCGTCGCGTGATAGTCGCGGCCGAACTGGCGCAGCTGGTTCTCGACCGCGTCCTCCGCCGCCTTCTGCACGTTGGTGTCGATCGCGAGCCGGACCACGAAGACGCGCTCAGTGTAGGATTTCGGGAAGGTGTCGACCAGCTTGCGCATCTCGTCGAAGGCGTAGTCGAGATAATAATTCGGCGACGCCTCGTAGCGGCGGTCGACCGCGAAGGCGGGGTTGCGGCGGGCGCCGAACACCTGGCCCTCGGTCATGAAGCCGGCGTCGACGAGATTGTCGAGAACGACATTGGCGCGGGCGCGGGCGGCGGGCAGGTTGATGTGGGGCGCGTATTTGGTCGGCGCCTTGAACAGGCCGGCGAGCATCGCGGCTTCGGCGAGCGTCACGTCACGTGCCGACTTGTTGAAGTAGAAATGCGCGGCGCCGTCGACGCCGAAGGTGCCGCCGCCCATATAGGCGCGGTCGAGATACAGTTTGAGGATCTCGTTCTTGGTCAGGCGCCATTCCAGCCAGACCGCGAGGAAGGCTTCGTTGACCTTGCGCTCGATGGTGCGCTCGTTGCTCAGGAACAGGTTCTTGGCGAGCTGCTGGGTGATCGAAGAGCCGCCCTGGCGGACGCCGCCGGCCTGGGCGTTGGTGACGAGCGCGCGCGCGGTGCCGGCGATGTCGATGCCGAAATGCTCGTAGAAGCGGCGGTCCTCGGTCGCGAGCGTCGCCTTGATCAGCACGTCCGGAAAATCTTCCAACGGGATCGAATCGTTGTGCTTGATGCCGCGGCTGCCGATCGGGTTGCCGTAGCGGTCGAGGAAGGTCACCGCGAGGTCGGACTTCTTCAGCCAGTCCTCGTCCGCGGTCTCGCGGAAGGCGGGGATGGCGAGGGTCAGCATCACAACCAGGCCGCCGAGGCCCAGCGTCGCGGCCTCCGACAGCGGCTCGATGAACACCCAGCGCTTCCAACGCCCGACATAGAAGCGGTCCATGAAGGTCGAGTAGCGCTCGTAGAGCTCGCGGATGCCCTTGGCCGAGGAGAACAGCGAGGAGTCGATGCGCGCATCGAGGTCCAGGAAGAAATTCCGGATCCGGGCCTTCCAATGCGGTGGTATGATCTGGCGCACCTAGAACCCTTGCGGCTTGGTTCGAAAGCGTTCAAGCACCCGGCCGGGGGCGGCATCGAGACGTCTTGCGGGAGTGTTGCGGCAAACCCAAGGCGCCCGGCCAGCGACGGTGGGGACTCGCTGTTCCTTCTAGCCGAGCAGGGCCTATAAACCAATGGTCACGCTTGCGATTTTGAACAACAGGCCTAATTGACCCCGGTTCATTACGGGCCTCACGCGGGCGTTGCTTGCAGCCCCACGGCCGCACGCCCTAGATGGCACCAACCGTAGCTCTTTCGAACTTTTGTTGAGGCGCATGACCGCAGCTCCCAAACGACCTTCAGGCCAGGAAGGATTCTTCTGGAAAACCAAGACGTTGGAAGAGATGTCGGGGCCCGAATGGGAGAGCCTGTGCGACGGCTGCGGCCGCTGCTGCCTGAACAAGCTCGAGGAAGATGGCACCGGCGACATCTATTTCACCCATGTCGGCTGCAAGCTGCTCGATGGGGTGACCTGCGGCTGCAAGGACTACGCGAATCGTTCCGACAAGGTTCCGGACTGCGTCCGCCTGACCCCGGCCAATGTCCGCACCCTGAACTGGCTGCCGCCGAGCTGCGGCTACAAGCTTGTTGCGGAAGGCCGCGACCTCTATTGGTGGCATCCCCTGGTGTCAGGCGATCCCGACACCGTGCATGACGCGGGCGTCTCCGTACGCGGACGGGTCGAAGGCAGCGAGGTCGAGATTCCGGACGATGAGCTCGAGAACCACATCGTGCAGTGGCCGGCGCAGCTGCCAAAACGGGCGCGCCTGAAGCGACGTCCGAAGGACTGATCCGCCGCACCAGGTAGATCACGTCCTCGCGATGGCCGTGGGGTGGGATGCTCCCATGCGCCGCGGTGCCTGCCTGAGAAGAACTTTGCTGTCTACATTGACTGCATAGAACGAATCCTTCGCGGTGTTGCGCCGCCTCATGGCTTCCGGTCGAGATGAACAAGTTCGAGCGGCAGAGCAGTTCTGCCGACACCCAGACATTGCCCGACGACATCGCCGAGGAATTGTCGCGCCTTCCGAGCGAGGTCTTGAGCGTCGATGACGCTCCTTCGCTCGCGCCGCCGGCGCCGCTGTCGCAGGACGAGGTCCGCACCATCGTCATCAGCCTGATGTTGACGATGTTCCTGGCCGCACTGGACCAGACCATCGTCGCCACCGCGCTGCCGACCATCGGACGCCAGTTCCACGACGTCTCCAATCTCTCCTGGGTCATCACCGCCTATCTGCTCGCCTCGACCGCGGTCGCGCCGGTTTTCGGCACGCTCAGCGACATCTACGGGCGCCGTGTGATGATCATCATCTCGCTCAGCCTGTTCGTCGCGGGCTCGGTGCTGTGCGCGATCGCTCCGAACCTGCCGATGCTGATTCTTGCACGCGGTCTCCAGGGACTGGGTGGCGGCGGCATCATGCCGGTGGTGCAGACCGTGATCTCCGACGTCGTGAGCCCACGCGAGCGCGGCCAGTATCAAGCCTATTTCTCCAGCGTCTGGATGGTCGGCGGCATTCTCGGCCCGGTCATCGGCGGCGTGTTCGCCGAGCATCTGCACTGGTCGATGATCTTCTGGATCAATGTGCCGCTCGCGGCGGCGGCGATCGCGTTGCTGCTGCCCAGGATGAAGAAGATTCCGGTGTTCCACCGCAAGCGCAAGGTCGACTGGATCGGCGGCGTGCTGCTGATGGCCTCTGCCGTCGTCTTCATGCTGGTGCTGACCTGGGGGGGCACGCGCTTCCCGTGGCTCTCGCCCACCGTGCTTGCGATGGTGGGCGGCGCTGTAGCGCTCGCGGTCACCTTCGTGTGGCACGCGCGCCGGGCGGAAGAGCCGTTCCTGCCGCTGCCGCTGCTCGGAGGATCGGTTGTGCCGTTCGGGCTGACGGCCGGCGGTTGCGCGCTCGGTGCGATCACGGGCCTCACGGTGCAGCTGCCGCTCTATTACGAGGCGGTCTATCACCTCAGCGCCAGCGAAGCGGGCCTCGCGCTGATTCCGCTCGCGGCGGTCTCGACCTGCGGCGCGGCCATCGCTGGTCGCACCATGGCGCGGGCCAAGCACTACAAGCGGGTCGCCATCGTAGGAACGTCCTGGGCAGCGCTGTGCGGCCTCGGCCTCACGTTGACGACGTTGCCGCTCTGGGCGCTGCTGACGCTGATGGCTGCGTTTGCGCTTGGCCTCGGCACCACCTTTCCGGTCTGCGTCGTCTCGGTGCAGAATTCGGTCGCCCGTCCGCAGGTCGGCACCATCACGGGCGCGTTGAACTTCTTCCGCTCGCTTATGTCCTCGTTCACGGTTGCGGCGTTCGCGGCCATCCTGCTCATCGCGCTCGGTGCCGACGTTCCGCTCGCCGGCGAGCATCACGGCGCCGTCAATGCGATCCCCGCGGACGACATGCGGCATGCGTTCCGCTACGTCTTCGGCGCCGCCACCGCGCTGATGGCTGGCGCCGCGCTCTGCCTGATCATGATGGAGGAGCGGCCGCTGGCCGGTCCGTCCACGACGCAACCCGTCGAGATGGCGGAATAAGAACCGCTAGCCGCGGCGTCCGTCCGGAAAGCTGCTGCTTCGCGGCAATCGAATCGTGAACTCGGTGAACGCGCCGGGCTCCGTCGCGACGTCGATTGTGCCGCCGTGCTGCTTCACCACGATATCGTGGCTCATCGACAATCCGAGGCCGGTGCCTTCGCCGGCCGGCTTGGTGGTGAAGAACGGATCGAACATCTTTTCCTTCACCTCGTGCGGAATGCCGGTGCCATTGTCGCGGATGCGGATCTCGATACTGTCGCCCCGGTCGCGTGTCGCGGCGATCACTACCGGCTCGTAATCGGCGGCGCCGTCATCCGACTTGCGCTTGGCGACCGCGTGGAAGCCATTCGAGATTAGGTTCAGCAGCACCCGGGTGATCTCCTGCGGAAACACTTCCGCTTGTCCGGCCGCCGGATCGAGCTCGCGCTTCAGCGTCACGTCGAACTGTGGCTTCTCGGCGCGGGCGCCGTGATAGGCGAGGTTGAGGCTCTCCTCGACCAGTGCGTTGATGTCGCTCAGCCGATGCTCGCCGCCGCCCTCGCGGGAATGCAGCAGCATGTTCTTGACGATGGAGTCGGCGCGCCTGCCATGCTGCACGATCTTCGCGAGATTGTCCTTCAACAGTCCGGTCAGCTCGTCGACCTCGCTACGAACGTCGTCCGCGAGCGGGACAGGCGCGAGCGCCGCGTTCAGCTCGTCCGTCAGCTCGGCGGAGAGCGATGCAAAGTTGTTGACGAAGTTGAGCGGGTTCTTGATCTCGTGCGCGATGCCGGCGGTGAGCTGGCCGAGCGAAGCCAGCTTCTCGGTCTGGACCAGCCGGTCCTGGGCAGCGCGCAAATCGTCGAGCGATTTGGCGAGGTCCCGGGTGCGGTCCTGCACCTCGTTGAACAGGCGCGTGTTCTCGATGGCGATCACGGCCTGGTCTGCAAAGGTCTTGAGCAGGGCGATCGCCTTGTCCGGGAAAGGACCGGCCTCCGGCCGCGTCACGCCGATGGTGCCGATCGCGACGCCGTCGCGTAGCATCGGGATCACGAGGATGCTGCGATAGCCTCGCGTCCGCGCCAGCTCTCTCATGGCGTCCGTGAGGTCGGGCTCGTTCTGCATGTCGCTGCGGAATGCGAACTCTCCGCTTCTTGCCACCCGGCTGTGAATGCCGGATGCCGACAGCGGCACCGGGAACGAATTGAGCAGCTCTTCATTGCCGGCTTCGTTGTCGGTGCTGAAGGCGGCCAGGTGCAGCAGGTCGTCGATGACGCGCGTGACGGTGGAGGAATGTCCGCCGACCAGGGACTTGGCGCTGTCGGAGATCGCCTGGAACACCGGCGTCACATCCGCGGGCGAGGCCGCGATCACCTTGAGGATGTCGGCGGTCGCGGTCTGCCGTTCCAGCGCTTCCCTCGTGGTGTTGAACAGGCTGACATTCTTGATCGCAATCACCGCTTGGTCAGCGAAGGTCTGCAATAGCCGCACGTGATGCTCGCCGAACGCGCCGGTCGCGCGCCGCGTGGCGATGATGACGCCGATCGCCGCGCCGTCGCTCATCAAGGGCGCGAACAGCATGCTGCGGTAGCCCCGGGCGCGCGCGATGTCGCGGGCTGCGGGTTCGACTTCGGTGTCGGGCAATTGCGCCGCCACACCATTGGCCACGAGCCGGTAGGGCGGGAACTGCGCGAATGGCACCGGGAACGAGGCCTGCAGCACGCGATCGCCGGCCGGATCGGTCGGCGTGAACGCCGCAAGGTGCGCCGCGCCCCCAATGTAGCGCAGCACCGCGGTGGAGAAGCCGCCGATCAGCCGGTCGGCATTGGCCGCGATGGCGTCGAACACCGGCTGTACGTCGGACGGCGAGGCGGCCATCACTTTCAGAATGTCGGCGGTGGCGGTCTGACGCTCCAGCGTCTCGCGTGTCTCGTTGAACAGGCGCGCATTCTCGATCGCGATCACTGCCTGATCGGCGAAGGTCTGGAGCAGCTGGACGTGGTCGGCTGCGAACGCGCCGGGCTCGGCGCGCGTGACGCTGATCATGCCGACTGGCGTCGCCCGATTCATCAGGGGCATGAACAGCACGCTGCGGAAGCCGCGCAGCCGCGCAAGGTTCCGATTCAGCTCCGGGACCTCCGCGGCTTCGCTATCGGGAAACTGGATCGTCTCGCCGCCACGCACCAGCGCAAAGGTCGGAAAGTCGGCAATCTTGCGCGGGAACGACGCCTTGAGCCCTTCGTCCGCCTCGGGGCTCGTTGGTGTAAACGCCACGAGGTGGAGCTCGTCCTCGATGAACTGAAGCACGGTGGCGGAGAAGCCGCCGAGCAAGCGCCGGGAGCTGGACGCGATCGCCTCGAAGACCGGCCGGGCATCGGACGGAGAGGCCGCGATGGTGCGCAGAATCCCGGCGCTGGCGTTCTGACGATCGCGCGCAATCGCGAGCTCGCTGCGAAGCTGCGCGTTCTCGGCTGTGGCCGCCTGCAACAGGCGTTTAAATTCCGCGATGTCGTTGGAAGGGGCGGTCATTCGCAATCCGGCTTGATGCCGCGACAAGCGCGGCACCGAGGCGGATTATCACATCTCCTGCGGCCGGAGCCAGCCTCCGCGACAGCGAGTTTTGCTGCCGGAATCCGGCCCGCTTCACGTGCCCGGCCGCGACACCTCGGTCTCCTTGCTGGTGATGAACTCCAGCAGCACGGGAACGCCTTCCTGCGTCTTCTGGATGCCGCGCCTGATCGCGGGGGTGATGTCCTCAGGTCTCGTCACCCGCTCTCCATAGCCGCCGAAGGCGCGCGCCATCGCGGCGTAGTCTCCGGAAATGTCGGTCGAGCGATATTTCTCGGTCGAGACCGGCATCACCTTCAATTCGATCGCCATTGAAAAATTGTTCAGCAGGATCGACATGATCGGGATGCGCTCGCGCACCGCGGTCTCGAAATCCATGCCGGTGAAGCCGATCGCGGCGTCGCCCCAGACATTGATGCAGAGCTTGTCAGGCTTTGCGAGCTTTGCGCCCATGGCCAGCCCAAGGCCGTAGCCGAGTTGCGTCGTCTTGCCCCAGCCAAGATAGGTGAGGGGCTCGACCGACTTCCAGAACGGCGAAAGCTGGTCGCGGGGGCTGCCGGCATCGTGGGTGATGATGGTGTTGCGGATGTCGACGGTATGTTGCAGGTCCCACAGCACGCGATAGGGGCTCAAGGGCGCATCATTGCTGGTGAGCTTCGGCATCCATTTCGCCAGCCACTCCTTGTGCGAAGCCGCGATCTCGGCTGCCACCGCCGACGCGTCGCGATCCGCGCTGACGGTCTTGCCGATCTCCTCCAGCAGCGCGTCGAGCACAAGCCCGGCATCGCCGACGAGGCCAATCCTGGCTTCCACGTCCTTGTTGAGATGGTTCGGATCGAGTGTGGAGTGGATGATGGTTTTGTCTTTGGGCATCGCGATGCCGAAGCTTGTTTCAGTGAAGGAGCAGCCGATGCCGAAAATGAGGTCGGCCTCAGCCAGAAACTTCGGCACGGCGCGCGGCACCGCAAGGCCGCCGGAGCCGAGCGAGAGCGGATGCGTTTCCGGGAAGGACGATTTGCCCCCAAGGCTGGTCGTGACGGGAATGGCGAGCCGTTCGGCCAGCCGCTTCAGTTGTGGCCACGCCTGGGCGTAATGCACGCCCTGGCCGGCATAGATCGCCGCGCGCTTGGCGTTGACGAGCAGGTCGGCCGCCTCCTTCATATGAATGGGATCCGCGCCGTAGCGGGTGCGCAGCACAGGCGTGTAGTTCAGCGGCTCCGGCACCTCCTCGTTCCACATGTCCGCAGGGATCTCGACGATCACAGGGCCGCCGCGGCCGTTCTTCAGCTTGGTAAAGGCGCGGCGAAAAATGTTGGCGACTTCCGCGGCCAGGATGATCGGCTCCGACGATTTCGAAAACGCCTTCATCGCCTCGCTGGAATTGAAGTTCGGCTCGATATGCGCAAGCCTGCGCTGATAGCCCATTGGCAGCACCAGTACGGGAACGGATTCGCCGTAGCATTGCGCAACGCCGCCCATCGCATTCTCCGCACCGGGGCCATGCTGCATGCAGAACGCGCCGATCGAGCGTCCCGATGTCACCCGCGAGATCGCATCCGCCATGTGGATGCCGACGCGCTCCTGCCGCACCATCACCGGCCGGATATCGGCCTTGGCCGCATGCTCGATCAGATGGTTGACCGGATAGCCGCAGAGGATCCCGATCCCCTCGCGCTTCATGATTTCCGCAATCGCGGTGCCGAGCTTCATGGCGTCTCTCTCCCTGGCGTAGGCCGGTTGCTCCGGCCGATTAGGGGAGAGAGGATCAGGAAATCCGGGGAGGGTAAAGCGCGGACGATGAGAGTCGCGGTGGGTCAGCTATGCAGCGAGTGCCATAGCCCGGATGGAGCGCAGCGCAATCCGGGGCCGTTCCACCCGGATAGACCAGTGACGAATTTCGCTGCGCTCCATCCGGACTACGACCGCTACTTGCAGCTTTGGCAGATCATCAGCTTGCGTTTCAGCGACTCGTCTTCTTGATCGATCAATTGCTCAGCGGCGCCTTTCGCACCCGGATCGGCCCTGGAGCCCTTCGCATTGCGTGACCTCACAGGCGGGACTACCTGGCTCGAGGTGTCGTTGCCGTCGCCGATACCTACGCTGAAGCCATCGTAGTCGGCAGCTGGGTTCGGCGCCGATGGAAGCCCGCCGATCACCGGCGGCGAAGCTTCTCTGATGGATGCTGCCGGCGGAGGTCTGGAAGTTTTGGCGCCCGCATGCGGCGGCGATGCATTGGGCGGAGAAAGCGAAACCGACGGCGCGGCCGAAGTCTGCCCTCTCGCGCTGTCCTGCGACCAGACGCCAACAAAGATGAGGCTGAAAGCCAAGAGCATCACGCTTCTCATCCGCATCCTTCAAGCCGCCGTGGTTCGTCGATTGACAGTGTGAAGCGTATCAGGACCCGCATGGTCGTCAAAGCGCCGCAGCCCGGATTTCGCTACCGGGAATATAGTTCACAAAGCGTGACCGGCCCGCCGCGCACCAAGCCAGGCCCTGTCAAGTCAAAGAGGAATTTAACGCTTGCGCCCTAACTTGCGCTCGCCATGAGTGACCAGGTCGTCCACAGCGAGGTTCAACCGTTTTCGGCGCGTGCGGCGCTTCCCTGGCTGGTGAGCCTTGGCGTCTATGGCCTGCTGCTGATCCTTGGACCGCGGCTGCTCAATGATCCCGACAGCTATTCCCACATCGAGGTCGGGCGCTGGATCATCGCGCATGGCACGCTGCCAGCGACCGACCCATTTTCCTTTTCGAGGCACGGCGCTCCCTGGATCACCTTCGAATGGCTCTCGGAGGTGATCTACGCCGCAGCCTACGCGCTCGCCGGCTGGCCAGGCGTCCTCGTCGTCGGCGCCGCGGCGATAGCGCTCGCCTTTGGCCTGTTCACCTTCTTCCTGCTGCGCGAGCTTTCGCCGACCCAGACGCTGCTCATGGTGATCGTGGCCGTCATCCTCTTGGCGCCGCATATGCTGGCGCGGCCACATGTACTGGTGCTGCCGCTGATGGTGACCTGGGCGGCGGCCCTGGTACGCTGCATGGATTGTCGAGGGCCTCCGCCGTACTGGGCCCTTCCGCTGCTGGTCGTGTGGGCCAATCTGCACGGCAGTGTGGTGCTGGCGCTTGGACTGATCGGCCCTGCAGGGCTCGAGGCGCTGCTCTGCGAGGAGCGTAGTGAATGGCCACGCGTATTCCTGCGTTGGCTGCCGTTCACGGCGCTTGCGGTCGCGGCGTCCTGCCTGACCCCCTACGGGCCGGAACCGCTGCTGATGCCGCTGACCACGCTCGGCCTCGGCCCCGCGCTCGGTTGGATCGCGGAATGGCGGCCGCAGGATTTCAGCCATATAGGCTTCTTCGAGCTGTTGCTGCTGGCCGGGATCTTCGCGCTCTCGCGCGGCGTGACGCTGCCGGTGGTCCGGGCCTTGGTCGTGATCGGCTTGCTGCATTTCGCGCTGGCCCAGATCCGCAATGCGGATCTGCTGGCCATGCTGGCGCCGCTCTATCTGGCGGCTCCGCTGGGGCGAAAGTTCGGCGGACCGATTGGGAAAGATGCGGCCGGCTCGTCGCGCCGCCTGAACTGGCCGCCCTCGGTGTGTTGATTGCGGTGAGCGGGGCGACGCTGGCCCGTGATATACGGCCGGCTCCGGCCATCACCCCTCAGGCTGCCATCGCTGAAGCCAACCTCGCCGCAGCGGGGCACGTGCTCAACGATTATACCTTCGGTGGCTATTTGATCTTTGCCGGCATTCCCACCTTTATCGACGGTCGCGGTGAACTGTACGGGGGAGCGTTCATCAACCGCTACAATCGCGCCCTGGCGCTCGTCGATCTCGGCGACTTTCTCAGATTGCTCGACGAATACAGCATCGGCGCGACGTTGCTCGCGCCGGGGACGCCGGCTATAGCGATGCTGGACCGGCTGCCCCAATGGCAGCGCGTCTACAGCGACGACGTGGCGGTCGTGCACAAGCGGCGAGATATACCGCAAAGATAGATCAAGCGGTCCCGTAGGCGGCGTATTGGCCGCCGAGCGGCACGCCGCTCAGGGTCGCTTCGAGACGCCGCGACGGCTTGGTGTCGCAGGGCAGCAGCAGGAAATGGCGCGCACCGATCTCGCGCAAGCCGCCGGCAGCCATCAATTTTCGGGTTGTGCCGGCCCCGAGCAAGACGGCGTCCCGGTCGAACTCACAACGCGCGACGGCAAGACGGGTCAGCGGGTTGTACGGATTGTGCTCGATGACGCAGACGAGTCCACCGGGGCGCGTCACGCGCCGCATCTCCGCGATGAATTGCGCCCATTCCGTTGGCACGAGATGGTGCATCACGCAGACGGCCGTGACCAGATCGAAGCTGGCATCGTCGAAAGGAAAGGTGCGGCCGTCGAACTCACGGTAGTCGACCCTGCCGTTGTCAGCGCGCGCCTGCGCCAGGCTGGCCGACGAGACGTCGATGCCGCTCAAGCGGCCGACCATGCCGTGCAGCAGTGGATGAAGGCTGCCTACGCCGCAGCCGACGTCCAGCATGTCGGGCCTCTCCGTGTCGAGCCGCTGCGCGATCAGGTTGCCCAGCAGATCGGCCTTGGCGCGCATGAAGAAATGATGCGGCAAGCCGGAGAAGTCGATCGAGGATTGGACCACGTCACGGTAGTTGTCGTGATAGCCGTCGAAGAGCTCGGTCATGCGCTGTGTCACTCGTTGACGGCGTGGATCGCGGGTGCGGCTGCCGCCTCGTTGCGGTCGAAGCCAGCGCGGGTCTGCACCACGTAGAGCGGTCGACGTTTCACCTCGGCATGGATGCGGCCGACGTAAAGCCCCACGATACCCGTCATCAGCATGTTCATTCCACACAGCAGGGACATGACGACCATCGTCGAGGACCAGCCGGTCACGAGATGACTATCGTTGCTGAGCCACAACAGGATCACCCAGCCGCCATAGAGCAGTGCCAGACCTGAGACCGTCAATCCGCACCAGATTGCCAGGCGCAAGGGCAGATCGGAAAAGCCGAGCGCGGCGTTCATCGCGAGCCGCAGCATCTTGAACAGCGGATATTTGGTCTCGCCCGCTGCTCGCTCGAGGCGGTGGAAGGTGACCTCCGCCTGCCGGAAGCCGAGCCAGGCGATCATGCCGCGTACGAAGCGGTCCTGCTCCGGCATCTGCCGAAGCGCGTCGAGCACCTTGCGATCGATCAGGCGGAAGTCGCCGACGTCGGCGGGGATGCCGACCGAGGACATCCTGCCGAGAAGCCGGTAGAACAGATGCGCGGTCGCGCGCTTGAATCGGCTTTCGCCGTCGCGCGACAGGCGGCGGGCGTGGACGATGTCGTTGCCTTCCTGCCATTTTGCGATCAATTGCTCGATCACTTCGGGCGGATCCTGCAAATCGGCATCCATGACGATGATCGCTTCACCTTGCGCGGCGTCCATGCCGGCGGTGATGGCGATCTGATGCCCGAAATTTCGCGACAGGCCGATATAGCGAAAGCGCGGGTCGCGCGTGGCGAGTGCCTGTAGCACGATCGAGCTGGAATCGCTGCTGCCGTCGTCAACGAAGATCGCCTCTGCCGGCCCGTCGAGCCGGGACAAGACGAGGTCGAGCCTGCGCAGCAGCACCGGCAGCACGGCTTCCTCGTTGAACACGGGGATGACGAGGCTGTAGCGGATCGACTGGAAATTGGCCGCCATGCGAGAGAGTCCAACTCGTTGCAGGAGCGGAAGTCTATGCCGGCGGTGGTTAAGGTCGCCTTGCCACAACCATTAAGGATATGGGGCACCGCGGTGGCTTCCAAAAGGCGGGTGCAGATGGTGATGCCCGATTAACCACGCTGGGCAGCCGCGGCTTCGGCCTAGGACTTGCGGTCTAGGACTTGCGGCGGATCTTGTAGAGAACAAATCGCTCAGAGGTGTCCAGCGCTTCCAGCAGATCCGGCAGCGGGTTTGCGGCTCGCGGCCCGAGGACATAGAGATAGTCGAAGTCCTGATGCCAGGTGCGGACGAACGGCGGAACGCCTGCCGGCGGCCGGCTTGCCGCAATCGCGGTAAGCACGCCCAGCGGCACCGGCCCCCCGTAGGGAATGGCAAGACGGCGCACGTCCTCGCGTGGCCGCACGGGCTGCTTGCCCGCTTCCGTGAATAGATTGGGCACGAACGCGTTGGCATAGTGCACGGCCAGCGTAGGTGCATAGTACATCGGATATGAGGTGAGGTCGGCGAAGGGCGGGTCTCCATTGTCGTCCGTGCTGGCGACGAGGATGCGCGAGCCGCGATCGATCTTGTGGAACGACTCGACGATGGCCGCATAGTCGGTGCGGTAAGGCAGCCACACCGTGAGCACGACGGCGAGATTGATCAGTATGACGCCACTGATCGCGGCGAGCGCTGCCATTCTCCACGCCCGGCTGGGCAGCGTCAGCGAGCAGAAGGCCGGCAGGATCAGAGCCGCAGCGGGAATGACGCGCAGGTCGACGAACGAGGTTCCGAACAGCTTCGAGGGAATGACGACGTAGAGCAGCGCGAAGCCGATCGCGAGCCAGGTCCCGGCTGTTTCGAGCTTGAGGACGCCGCGTCTTGCGGCGAAGAACAGCGAGACCATCAGCGTAAGCCCGGTCGCCGCTGCGATTGTCAGATTGTAACCGTTCATGATGCGCAACGGCCAGATCGGCTTGAATCCGATGAACCAGCTCGTTCCTTCGCTTCCGATCGATCCCGCGGTCATGCGCATGATCCCAAAGAGGGCAAGCGCCGGTATGGCCAACGCGCCGAGCCGCGCGGCGGCGACCCCGTACGACCTTCGCCCATGGCGGATGCGCGAGAGCTCGTAGACGCCGAGCGTCGCGCCATAGACGCCGAGGGAGAAGAAATGTGCTGCAAACAGCGCAGCGACGAAGACCATGTTGACGACGAAACGCAGTGGCCATGGGCGCTCCGCGAGCATCAGATAGACGGCGATGCCGCAAAGAGCGAGGCCCAGTCCGAACTCGAAATTCACGAAGCCCCAGCTGAACGGCAGACAATAAAGGAAAGCGAGCGCCGCAAAGCCGGCGAGATGGACCCGTCCCTTCCGGGCCCATTCGAGCAAAAGCGCGCCTCCGACGATCAGCAATTGGCTCAGGAGCAGAAACAGGCGCGTGGCGTTCTCGACGTTGATCAGCCGCGCCATTTGCGGGACCAGCAGATCCATTCCAAGGTTGGGATAGAATGCCCAGGCCACTTCGTAATACGGATTGGCATTGGGAGTGCCGTTCTGGCTCAGAATGTACATCCGGGCGAGATGATTGGGATAGTCGACCATCGCGGGGATAGCGGTCAGCAGCACCGGAAGAAACGACAGGGCCGCCAGGACAGCAAGAACGCTGATCGGCGTCGATCGGTCCGAGCCAAGACGAGCCCAGATTGTCGAGGTCGGCTTGTCGGAAGGAATCATGTCATAGGGCCGCTAGAGTTTGAGCTTACGCTCTACGACAGCGCAACCGCGCGACACAACGCCAATAATGCGAACTTCGCGAAAATCAAACTGGGGTCGCCGCCGCATCGGAAGGAGGAGCCTATCATCCGGCGCGCTGCACGCGGATTCGTGCTGATGCGATTGCGGCGCGCCGGCTATGCCGGCTACTTCATCGCCGCGCTGATCGAGTTGAATTTGCTGCTCAGGAGTGCGCTGCCCGTGTTGTTCACGGCCGTGATGATCGCGAACGCGATGCCGGTGGCGATCAGACAATACTCGATGGCGGTGGCACCATTTTCGTCGGCAAGAAATGACTTGAGCAAAGTCATCGTCAACTCCTGTTCATCCGTCCAACCTAGGCCGGTGCCGTTTTCGGAATGGTAAATTGATTCACTAAGTTTTCGTGAGCGCGCCAAAACGCAGGGCGGATGGTCCTCACCTGCCGTTTGATATGGTGACATCGATTGACTTAAGGTTTCGTCACCCAATTCGGACGCATTTGGCGATGTCGTCATCCCGTCTCAGGACGAGATCTGGCGTTCCGGTGCGGCCTTGCTGGAGCGTTTCAGCACTATCGCCAGACGTCCGACCAGATAGCTGACCACGGACGGCTGCGCTCGCGCGGAGCTGCCGGCCAGGCTTTCTTCCTCGGCCGCGTCGTTGACGATGCCGATGTAATTCTTTCTGGCGTCCTGCTGCTTCACGAGCCTGCAACCCCGAGTTCAATCGAGGGGCGACGATGCTGCGCTGAGCGGGAAGCGTCGGTTAATTTTGTCTTCCGTAGGATTACGTGCCCTCCGGCCGCAGGCAGACGCTGAAAGCGCGGCTTGACTTAACGGATTGTTGAGCCTGTTCTCGAGCGGGGCGCCCGGCTCACTCGCGCCGACCGTCCGCATTCAGCGCCCGCAACACCGCGATGCGGGCGAACATCATCCAGCCGCCGCCGGTCTCGGCCGCGTTGATCAGGGTTTCGATCGCGGTCTGCCAGTGGCTCGCATCCTGCGTATCCTCGGGCAGTCGCATGATGTGATCGGCAGCTTCTTGCAGCGTCCGCAGCTTGCGCCCGCCACGTAACGAGATGGGTTCGTCGAACGCGGTCGACCAGGGCATGTCAGGTCGGCCGATCGACGAGGGGCAGCATCACGGCGTCGGCGCTGTGCGATGCCGCTAGCCGGCCTTCTTCGCCCGGGCCGGCGCGCGCACCGGCTTGTCCGCCTTTTTGGGAGCGGCTTTCGCAGCAGTGTCCTTGCCGCCCTTGCCGGTGATCGGCAGCAGCATCTCACGCTGGCCTTCGACGCGCTTCTTCGGCTTCTTGCCCTTGACGGCGTCCTTGGTCACGTCCTTGGCCACCTTCGCCGCGGGGCCTGCGTCCTTCTCGTTCGCGATGCTCTTCTTCAGCGCGTCCATGAGGTTGATAACGTTGCCGCTGGTCTTGGGCGCGGCCTTTGCTGCGATGGGCGCGCCGCTGCGCTTCTTGTTGATGAGGTCGATCAGTGCGGTCTCGTAATGGTCCTCGAACAGCTCAGGCTCGAACGCGCCGGACTTCTTCTCGACGATGTGCTTTGCAAGGTCGAGCATGTCCTTGGTCAGCTTCACGTCCTGGATGTCGTCGAAATAGTCCTTCTCGCCGCGCACCTCGTAGGGGTAGCGCAGCAGCGTCCCCATCAGGCCGCTCCCGAGCGGCTCCAGCGCGATGATGTGCTCGCGGTTGGTCAGCACCACGCGGCCGATCGCGACCTTGTCCATGCTCCGGATCGTCTCGCGGATCACCGCAAATGCGTCGTGGCCGACCTTGCCGTCGGGCACGAGATAGTAGGGGCGGATCAGATAGCGGCTGTCGATGTCGGTCTTCGGTACGAACTCGTCGATCTCGATCGTGTGGGTGGACTCCAGCGCGATGTCGTCGAGCTCGTCCTTGGTGACCTCGATATAGGTGTCGGTGTCGACCTTGTAGCCCTTGACGATGTCCTCCGAAGTCACCTCGTCACCGGTCTCGGCGTCGACCTTGAGGTACTTGATCCGGTGGCCGGTCTTGCGGTTTATCTGGTTGAACGAGACTTTCTCGGTATCCGAAGTGGCCGGATAGAGCGCGACCGGGCAGGTCACGAGCGACAAACGCAGAAAACCCTTCCAATTGGCGCGGGGGGCCATGGGCTACTCCAAACGCAACGGGGACAGAAGACGAAGATACCATCGGGGAACACCGAATCATAGCAAGGCGGATCGCTGAATCTTGCAACTGCGTTAATCGGCCGCCCGGCGCGCGGTTGCAGCCCGATCCGGCTGCAAAAACCGGAACATCATATCCGATCATGCGTTGCCACTGGACATTCGCCGCGAGGAGTCGCGGCCATCCGATGCGACGGCCAGAAATTGAGGTCACCATGGCAACCACGCGAGACCAACGTCAGATCGTGGAAACTCCGACGGAGGCGCGCCAGGGCGAGCCTGGGCCGTCGGTGGCGGCGCTGCTCGCCATATCAACCGGGCTCGCGATCCTGATCCTCGCGGTCATCTGGTTCGTGTTCTTCCGGACCTGATCGGCAGATCGACCGGACGGTTTGCACCTTCCGACTCGCCGCGTAACGCGGCACATTGCGCCCGCCATGCCGTCGGTTCGTCCGGTGGCATGGCGGGCGCAGTGCGTTGACTGCGAACTGGTCGGATATGACCAAAAAGTAACGCGGCCGGTTCCCCGGTGTTCATATTCAGTTCACGCCGGAATTGCTCATCTGTGCAGGTGTTCATGCGGCCTAATTCTGGAGAGAAGCGTGCGCCTGCTCGTCGTTGAGGACGACCCCGATCTCAATCGCCAGCTTACCAAGGCGCTGACCGACGCCGGCTATGTCGTCGATCGCGCCTTCGACGGGGAGGAGGGGCATTTTCTCGGTGACAACGAGCCCTACGATGCCGTGGTGCTCGACATCGGCCTGCCGAAGAAGGACGGCATCTCGGTGCTGGAGGCCTGGCGGCGCAACGGCCGCACCATGCCGGTCCTGATCCTCACCGCGCGCGACCGCTGGAGCGACAAGGTCCAGGGCTTCGATGCCGGTGCCGACGACTATGTCGCAAAGCCGTTCCACCTGGAGGAGGTGCTGGCGCGGATCCGCGCGCTGCTGCGCCGCTCCACCGGCCACGCCCAGAGCGAGCTGACCTGCGGCCCCGTCACGCTCGACACCAGGACCGGCCGGGTCAGCGTGTCGGGTAATCCCATCAAGATGACGTCGCACGAATATCGGCTTCTGGCCTACTTGATGCACCATTCGGGGCGTGTCGTGTCCCGTACCGAGCTGGTCGAGCATCTCTACGACCAGGACTTCGACCGCGACTCCAACACGATCGAGGTCTTCGTCGGCCGCATCCGCAAGAAGCTCGACGTCGACATCATCCAGACTGTCCGTGGCCTCGGCTATCTCCTGACCCCGCCGGCCCCCGGCGCTTGAAGCGCGGTGTCTCGAACTATCTCGTCTAGACGTATCTTGGCTTGACGGGCGGCGCAGCAGGGGCCTTGTTCGGGTCATGAGTTCCGACGCCATGCCACCCCGCGCCTCCGGGATCATTCCGATGCCCGCCAGCTCGCTTGCGAACCGCCTGTTTCTGTCGGCGACCGCGTGGCTCGTCGTGATCCTGGCCATCACCGGCGTGGTGCTGTCGTCGGTCTACAAGAACGCCACCGAGCGCGCCTTCGACCGCCGGCTCAATCTCTATCTCCGCACGCTGATCGCCGAGGTCGCCACCCCCGACGAGCCGCCGGACCGCCAGTTCCAGTCGCTCGGCGAGCCCTTGTTCGAATTGCCGTTGTCCGGCTGGTACTGGCAGATCACGCGGACCGACACCGAAAAGCCGGAGGTGCGCTCCTCGCGCTCGCTCTGGGACAAGAAGCTGCCAAAGCTTGAAGAGCAGGGCACCGAGCTCACAGCCGCGGGCATCCGGATCGCTTATGTCGACGGTCCAGAGGGACAGAACCTGCGCATGGTGGAGCGGCCGGTCGATCTCGGCGCGGACGGCAAATTTCTCGTCAGTGTCGCCGGTGACGACACCGAGATTTTCGACGAGACGCGCAGTTTCGATTACTACCTCGGCGGCACCTTCACCGCGCTCGGTATCGTGTTGCTGCTGACCACCGTGTTTCAGGTCCGCTTCGGTCTCGCGCCGCTCAAGCGCATCTCCGAATCCATCGCCGACATCCGGTCCGGGCGGGCGGAGCGGCTCGAGGGCGAGTTCCCGGTCGAGATCGCACCGCTGGCGCGCGAGACCAACGCGCTGATCGACGCCAATCGCGAGATCGTGGAGCGCGCGCGCACCCATGTCGGCAATCTCGCCCACGCCATCAAGACGCCGCTCTCGGTCATCGTGAACGAGGCCGGCGCGCATGCCACCGATCCGTTCGCGGCCAAGGTGATGGAGCAGGCCGACGTGATGCGCGACCAGGTCGCCCATCATCTCGAGCGCGCGCGCATCGCGGCGCGGGTCTCGGTCGTTGCGACGGTGACGGAGGTGGCACCGGCCATCGAGGCACTGCGGCGGACCATGGAGAAGATCCACCGCGGCCGCGGCATCGTGGTCGAGGCCGAGGCCGATCCGTCGGCGAAATTTCGCGGCGAGCGGCAGGATCTGGAGGAGATGGTCGGCAACCTCGTCGACAACGCCTGCAAATGGGCGGCGTCGCGGGTCTTCATCGAAGTTCTGGCGGAAGCGCCGCAGCAGGCGAGCATCGGTCCGCGGCTGCATATCATCGTCGACGATGACGGCCGCGGCCTGTCGGAGGCCGAGCGCACCCAGGTCTCACGGCGCGGCCAGCGGCTCGACGAGTCCAAGCCCGGATCGGGCCTGGGACTGTCGATCGTGACCGAGCTCGCTGCGCTCTATGGCGGCAGCCTCTCCCTCGGCCGCGCACCGACGGGGGGCCTGCGGGCGGAGCTGGTCCTCCCCGGAATATAATCCCTTGTTCCGACGCGACTATTTGGCTTGCGGCACCCCGATCCGGACGAAACCAGGGGTATTCGGAGCGACTTCCTAAACGGCTTCTTAAGTGGCCCCACCTATGATCGAGGAGGACGGATCCCACGTCCGCCATTTACCGTTCATTACCCGGGCGCATGAGCCAGACATCGATCGAGCGGCTGAGGGACTATCTCGCGCAGCTCCCGCCGCAGGCGCAGGCGCTGCTGATGCGAGAGTTCGAGCGTGCGCTCGAGCGCGGCCAGGACACGGCCGTGGCAACCCTCGTGCTCGATCAGCTGCGCAAGATTGTCCGCAAGACGGAAGCCGACGAGGCCGCACCGCCGCGTACGGACGATCTGTCGCGGCTGCTGTTCCAGGTGCTGGAACCATTCCTCGTCGAAGCAGGCGCTCCGATCCGGGTCGGGCAGGTCCGCCGCTCCTCGCTGGCTCCGATCTGGCAATGGCTCGGCCGCGACGGTGCTCCGGACAAGCTGAAGGAACTCGAGGCGGCGCTGGCGCGCACGCCGGCCGACAGCGCAGGCCAGGTCGAAGCGCTGACCTCGAAGCTCCAGGCGGTCGCTGCGGATGCCATCTTCGAGCTGACGGGGCCGGGCGGGGGCGACAAGTCGCGTGCGCTCGCACGCGTTGGCCCGCCCAACGTGATCGAGGACTTCTATTCGAGCGGGGCGGTGCTCGCGGTCCGCGACGCCATTGCCACCTTGAACGAGAAGCTGCCGCGCTCTTTGCGCGCCTTCGGCGATGCCCAGATCGCATCGGTGACTGCAGCGCTCAACATTCCCGTCCTCCAGACCCCGCAGATGCTGCCCTTCGCGCTCTCCATCGTCGTGCAGCGGATGACCGCGCCGTGGCAGATCATCCGCCTCGCCATCAAGATTGCCGCATCCGACGACGAGATCCGTGTTGCGGCAACGCCCTATGGCGTCGCCGTCACGATCGCGCTGCATGATCTGTCCTGCGTGGCGGCCATCCTGCGCATGGACATCAAGCGCGGCCATTTCGACAATGTCGCCGCCAATCTCAAGACGCTGCACGACGGCGTGCGAGGCCTGCGTACCGAGCTCGACCTGCGCAACGATTCCGCCTGGGGCAAGCAGTTGACCTCGATCCGGGCCGACATCTCTAACGCGCTGCAATCCGAGATCGACAGTGTTCCCGGCCGCGTCCGCCGCATCCTGCGCCAGCGCGCCGAGAAGGACATTCCGCCGGGCGCGCGGATCGACAGCACCGAGGTCGAGGAAACCGTCGCGCTGATCGATTTCGTCGCCACCTGCCGCAATTATGCGAGCGAGCTTGCGATCAACGAGGTGACACTGCGCACCTATTCCGACCTCCAGCAATATGTCGAGCGTTCGACTGAGCAGCTGGTGCAGTCGCTGCGCGGCGCCGATCACAAGGTCCGCACCTATCGGCAGCAGCAGGTGCAGGCCGCGATCCGCTTCTGCCAGGTGCTGTTCGGCGATGATTATGCCTCGCTGATGAGCCGCGCCGCGGAGAACGCGGCCACGGGCGAGCGCAAATCGTCGCGCGCTAGCTGATCCAGGCGCATATTTCAGTAGTCACAATTTCAGGTTGACGGTGTCGGTGGCTGGCCCTACGGTCGCCGTGCAGGTTTTTTATATTTCTATCTGTGGGCGCATGAAATCCGTTATCAGTTCCATCGAAATCGAGAATCGCGTCGTTGTTGCCAAATATCAAAGGCTGATGGTCGGCGCGAAGGTGGTGCTGGTCGAGAAGGCAAGCGGTCGGCAGCTTCCTGAGACCGTCACCAGGGTTGCATCACCCGTTCCCGTCGGGGCGTTGCGCATCAGATTGCCCGACGCTATCGAGCCGGGAACATATTTCCTGAAGGCCTTCAACGGGCATGGCGAGGACGCCGCTCAAAGCGCGGACTTCGAGATCGGCTAAGCCGTTGGATTTTCACCATTTCGGGACTGTGCGCGGTCGCGCCGAATTGACAATTGTCAATTGCCGCATCGTCCGGCCGTGGTGTAAAGCGACCTGTGGGCGCGGCTTGCGCGCTGCCGGAAGCTTGCCAGATGATGCTATGGTTCGTGTTCGCGCTGATGACGGTCGCGGCGATCTTCGCCGTGCTTTTGCCGCTCGGCCGTAGCGGACGCGCGCAAAATCAGGGCAGCGAGGTCGCGGTCTACAAGGACCAACTCGCCGAGATCGAGCGTGATCTTGCCGCAGGGCTGATCGCCGCGCCCGAAGCCGAGGCCGCGCGCGTCGAGGTCAGCCGCAGGCTGCTTGCCGCGGCCGGCAGCGAGCCCGCAACGGCACCGAAATCCAGCCTCAAATGGCGCCGCGCGGCGGCCGTGCTGGCGCTTGCCGGCCTGCCGCTGGTTGCGATTGGTGTCTATGTGCCGCTCGGCTCGCCCAGGCTTCAGGACTTTCCACTGGCGCAGCGGGAGCGCGGATCCGGGTCCGGCATGGCGCAGTCGCTCGAGAATCTGGTCGTACAGGTCGAGCAACATCTGGAAAAGAATCCGACCGACGGGCGCGGCTGGAACGTGATCGCGCCCGTGCTGGAACGGCTCGGTCGCTTCGACGACGCCGTGCGCGCCTATCGCAACTCGCTCACCTACAATGGCGAGAGCGCGGAGCGCCGGTCCGATCTCGGCGAAGCGATCTCGGCCGCCGCCGGCGGCGTCGTGACCGCCGAAGCCAAGACCGAGTTCGAGCGCGCGCGCGCGCTCAGCGCCGACGACCCCAAGGCGAACTATTTTCTCGGTCTCGCCGCCGAGCAGGACGGCCGCAAGGCCGATGCCGCCAATATCTGGCGCGCGCTGCTGGCGAAAGCGCCGGCGGATGCGCCGTGGCGACCTCTGGTGCAGACCTCGCTCGCGCGGGTCGGTGGCGGTGGCGCGACGATGCCGGCGCTGTCGGATGAGACCCTCGCAGCTTCCAAGGACATGAAAGAGGTCGATCGCAACGCGATGGTTCGCGGCATGGTCGAACGGCTCGCCACGCGCCTCAAGCAGAACGGCGACGACGTCGAGGGTTGGCTGCGCCTGGTGCGCGCCTATCTCGTCATGGGTGATCGCGACAAGGCGGTGGGGGCATCGACCGATGCCCGCCAGGCGGTTGCCAACGATGCAGCACGGTTGCGCCAGCTTGATGAAGGCCTCAAGACACTCGGGCTCGACGGATGATGATGTCAGGACGAGACGGGCAGGGAATGGATACGCCATGACGCGCAAGCAGCGACGTATGACCATCATCGGCGGCTCGCTTGCCGTGCTCGCCCTCGCGGCCGCGCTGGTGCTCAACGCTCTGCGCGATTCCATCGTGTTCTTCTCGACGCCGACCATGGTCGCCGAGAAGCACGTTGCGCCCGGCAAGCGGTTTCGCCTCGGCGGCCTGGTGCAGCCCGGCTCGCTCCAGCGCGGCGACAATCTCGCTGTGACCTTCGAGGTCGCCGACGGCGGCGCAAAGCTTCCGGTCGCCTTCAAGGGCATTTTGCCCGATCTGTTCCGCGAAGGGCAGGGCGTCGTCGCCGAAGGCGCGCTCGATGCTGACGGCGTGTTCAAGGCCGACACCGTGCTCGCCAAGCACGACGAGACCTACATGCCAAAGGACGTCGCCGATGCCCTGAAGAAGCAGGGGCACTGGAAGGATGATTACGGCGCCAAAGCTTCCGACGGCGTCAAGCCCGCGGCCACGACCGCGCAGGGCAATCCGCAGGGAGCAGTTCGGTGATCGCGGAGTCAGGACATTACGCGCTGGTGCTGGCGCTCGGACTGGCACTGATCCAGTCCATCGTGCCCCTGATCGGCGCGCGGCTGCGCGATGACGCGCTGATGAATGTGGCGCGCTCCACTGCGCTGGCGCAGCTTCTGTTCGTCGGTGCGTCGTTCATCGCGCTTGTGATGCTGCACGTGGAGTCGGACTTCTCCGTCGTCAACGTCTACGAGAATTCCCACTCCATGAAGCCGCTGCTCTACAAGATCACTGGCGTGTGGGGAAACCATGAAGGCTCGATGCTCTTGTGGGTGTCGATCCTCGCGCTGTTCGGCGGATTGGTCGCGGCCTTCGGCAACAATCTGCCGCTGTCGCTGCGCGCGCACGTGCTGGCCGTACAGGCGTGGATCGCCAGCGCCTTCTATCTCTTCATCCTGGTGACCTCCAACCCGTTCCTGCGCATCACCAACCCGCCGATCGAGGGACGCGATCTCAATCCGGTGCTTCAGGACATCGGTCTCGCCGTGCATCCGCCGATGCTCTATCTCGGCTATGTCGGCTTCTCAATTTCGTTTTCCTTCGCGATCGCGGCGTTGCTGGAGGGGCGGATCGATGCCGCCTGGGCGCGTTGGGTGCGGCCGTGGACGCTGGTCGCCTGGATCTTCCTGACGCTCGGTATCGCCATGGGCTCGTACTGGGCCTATTACGAACTGGGTTGGGGCGGCTGGTGGTTCTGGGACCCGGTCGAGAACGCCTCGCTGATGCCTTGGCTTGCCGGCACCGCGCTGCTTCATTCGGCTCTGGTGATGGAGAAGCGCAACGCGCTGAAGGTCTGGACCATCCTCTTGTCGATCTTGACCTTCTCGCTATCGCTGCTTGGGACCTTCCTGGTGCGCTCGGGGGTCATCACCTCGGTGCATGCCTTCGCGACCGATCCAACCCGCGGGGTGTTCATTCTCCTGATTCTCTGCCTGTTCATCGGGGGCAGCCTGTCGCTGTTCGCGGGGCGCGCGACGTCGTTGAAGCAGGGCGGCCTGTTTGCACCGATCTCGCGCGAGGGTGCGCTGGTGCTGAACAATCTGCTGCTCACTGTGGCCTGCGCGGTGGTGCTGTTCGGCACGCTCTATCCGCTGGCGATGGAGATGCTCGCCGATTTCAAGATGTCGGTCGGCGCGCCGTTCTACAATCTCACCTTCGCTCCGCTGTTCACGCTATTGCTGCTCGCCGTGCCGTTCGGGCCGATGCTGGCGTGGAAACGCGGCGATCTGCTAGGCGTCACCCAACGCCTGCTGGCGGCCGGCGTTGCCGGGCTTATCGCCGTCGCGATGGTCTGGGGCTGGGTGCGCGGCGGCAGCGCGCTCGCGCCATTGGCAATCGGACTTGGCGTCTTCGTCATTGCCGGCGCCGTCACGGATCTGGCCGAACGAACCGGCTTGTTCCGGCTGCCGTTCGCGACGACGCTGCATCGTGCCCGCGGTCTGCCGCGCTCGGCCTGGGGCTCGGTATTTGCGCATGCCGGCCTCGGCGTTGCGCTGATCGGAATCGTCTGCGAGACCACCTGGAACAGCGAATATATCGCGACGATGAAGCAGAACGACGTCGCCCATGTCGCCGGCTATGACGTCAAGCTGGACGGCCTGTTTCAGCGCCAGGGACCGAACTTCCACGAGATGATCGCCGAATTCAACGTCAGCCACGACGGCGAGATGCTCAGCGTGATGACGCCGTCCAAGCGCAGCTTCACCACCCGCGGCTCCTCGACCACCGAGGCCGCGCTGCTGACGCGCGGCGCCAGCCAGCTCTACATCTCGCTCGGCGACGCCACTGCCGAAGGCGCCATTGCCGTGCGCATCTATCACAAGCCGCTGGTGCTGCTGATCTGGTGGGGACCGGTGCTGATGGCGTTCGGCGGCGTGCTATCGCTGTCGGACCGGCGCCTGCGAGTCGGCGCGCCGAAACCGGCGCGTGCCAAGCAGCGCCTGCAGCCGGCGGAGTGATCTGATGCGCCGAATGATGGTCGCGTTCATCGCGCTGATGCTGCTGGCCTTGCCTGCGGCGCATGCCGTGCAGCCGGACGAGATCATGTCGGATCCGGTGAAGGAGTCGCGTGCACGCGATCTGTCGCGTGAGCTGCGCTGCATGGTCTGCCAGAACCAGTCGATCGACGATTCCGATGCGCCGCTGGCGCGCGATTTGCGGCTCCTGGTGCGCGAGCGTATCGCGGCCGGCGACAGCAATTCGCAAGTGCTCGATTTCCTGGTCGCGCGCTACGGCGAGTTCGTGCTGCTCAAGCCGCGCTTCGAGCGCCAGAACATGCTGCTGTGGCTGCTCGCGCCGTTGCTGCTGATTGGCGGCAGCCTGGCGCTATGGCTGCAAATCCGCCGGCGCGCGCGAAATGGTGCAGACCTACCGGCTCCGCCGCTCACGCCCGACGAGGAAGCGCGGCTCGCCGCATTGATGGCGGATGAAGCCAAATCCAGCTAGCTACGTTGCTGCGCGCATCAAGCCGGCACTGCGCGGGGGTTCCTGGAACTTGGTTAAGTTCCTGCAGGTTCACTAGTTTTGGCCGCGATAAACTGCCGCATCCGCATGTCCGGTTCATTACAAAAGTTTAACCCCGCCGCCAGCGCACGGTAAGGCGACAGCCCCCATCTTCAGGTCCGTAAGGTGCCGCCGTCAGGCGCCAAATGGATTTCAAGGCCCTGGAGATCTCTGCATGACCGACCGTTCCGACCTCTCGAACCTTCCGTCCTACCGGCAGCCCCGCCGGCCCGTTTTCTCGGCCCGCAAGATCGCGCTGATGGCCTCGGTCGTCGCCGGCCTCGGCGCCGCCGTCTACGGCTTCGGCACGTCAACCTCGCCCGCCGACCTGTTCTCGACCCCGGCGCTTGCGCAGGTCAACAACGAGGTCCGCAAGGTCGAACGCCCGATCGGTTTCGCCGACATTGTCGAGCGCGTGAAGCCGTCGGTGATCTCGGTGAAGGTCAACATGAAGGAGAAGACCGCGAGCAACGACGACGGCGATGATTCCTCCTCGCCGTTCCAGCCGGGCTCGCCGATGGAGCGGTTCTTCCGCCGCTTCGGCGGTCCGGATGGCGTCCCGGGCCTGAAGGGTGGTGGCGGTCGTGGCCGCGTCGTGCAGGGCCAGGGCTCCGGCTTCTTCATCTCGGCTGATGGCTTTGCCGTGACCAACAACCACGTGGTCGACGGCGCCGACAAGGTCGAGGTCACCACCGACGACGGCAAGACCTACACCGCCAAGGTGATCGGTACCGACCAGCGCACCGACCTTGCCTTGATCAAGGTCGAGGGCAGCTCGAACTTCCCGTTCGCGAAGCTTGCCGACGGCAAGCCGCGGATCGGCGACTGGGTGCTCGCGGTGGGCAACCCGTTCGGCCTCGGCGGCACCGTGACTGCCGGCATCGTTTCGGCCAGCGGCCGCGACATCGGCAACGGCCCCTACGACGATTTCATCCAGATCGACGCCCCCGTGAACAAGGGCAATTCCGGCGGTCCCGCGTTCGACACCAATGGTGAGGTGATGGGCGTCAACACCGCGATCTACTCGCCTTCCGGCGGCAGCGTCGGCATCGCGTTCTCGATCCCCGCCAGCACCGTGAAGAGCGTGGTGGCGCAGCTCAAGGACAAGGGCTCGGTCAGCCGCGGCTGGATCGGCGTGCAGATCCAGCCGGTGACACCCGACATCGCAGACAGCCTCGGCATGAAGAAGGCCGAAGGTGCGCTGGTTGCGGAGCCGCAGGCGAATGGTCCGGCGGCCAAGGCCGGCATCGAGTCCGGTGACGTGATCACGTCGGTCAACGGCGAATCGGTCAAGGACGCGCGCGAGCTCGCCCGCACCATTGGCGGCCTGGCGCCCGGCGCGACCGTGAAGCTCAACGTGCTGCACAAGGGCCAGGACAAGGTGGTGAACCTCACCCTCGGCCAGCTGCCGAACACGATCGAAGCAAAGGCCGACATCGACAAGGACAGCGGCAAGGGCGCGAGCCGCGGCACCGACGTGCCCAAGCTCGGCATGACCGTCGCGCCCGCCGATTCCGTGGCCGGCGCCGGCAAGGAAGGCGTCGTGGTCACCGAAGTCGATCCGAAGAGCGCCGCAGCCGAACGCGGCTTCAAGGAAGGTGACGTGATTCTCGAAGTCGGCGGCAAGAGCGTGAGCACCGCCGGCGAAGTTCGCGACGCCATCAACACGGCGCGGACTGACAACAAGAACAGCGTCCTGATGCGGGTGAAGAGCGGCGGTCAGTCGCGCTTCGTCGCCGTGCCCATCGCGAAGGGCTAACCAAGGGCTCGGCCTCAGGAGGCCTCCGAGATGAAGGGTGTCGCCGGCATCAGTCGCCCCCGCCGACGGCGCCCTTCGGGGGAGCAGCGCAACGTTTGCTTCCCCTATCTACCTTCCGGTGGAATACGCCCCCCTCCGTCGGAAGGCCTAGGGCGGTGAAGTCCCCCCAGCTTCACCGCCCGCCTTTTTCTCGATGCCAGAGTCTCTCACTCGGCTTGCATGCGATTGCCGCTCGCGCCATGTTTAGAGAAGGTTCACTCCCTTGACCGTTGCCGAACGCACGATGCGCCTCCTCATCATCGAAGACGACCGCGAATCCGCCGACTACCTCGTGAAGGCTTTTCGTGAGGTCGGGCACATTGCCGACCACGCCGCCGACGGCGAGGAAGGCCTTGCCATGGCCGAGAACGGCGATTACGACGTGCTGGTGGTCGACCGCATGCTGCCCAAGCGCGACGGCCTGTCGGTGATCGGCGCGCTCCGCGACAAGGACGATTCGACGCCAGTGCTGATTCTCTCGGCGCTCGGCCAGGTCGACGACCGCATCAAGGGCCTGCGCGCTGGCGGCGACGATTATCTGCCGAAACCCTATTCCTTCGCCGAGCTGTTGGCCCGGGTCGAGGTGCTGTCGCGCCGCCGCGGCGGTCCGGCCGAGGACACGCTGTACCGCGTCGGCGATCTCGAGCTCGACCGGCTCTCCCATCGCGTCGCGCGCGGCAAGGACGAGCTGACGCTCCAGCCGCGCGAATTCCGCCTGCTCGAATACCTCATGAAGCATGCGGGCCAGGTGGTGACCCGCACCATGCTGCTGGAGAACGTCTGGGACTATCATTTCGATCCGCAGACCAACGTCATCGACGTGCACATTTCGCGGCTGCGCTCCAAGATCGACAAGGGTTTTGAGCGGCCGCTGCTGCACACGATCCGCGGCGCGGGATACATGATCCGTGACGGCATTCGGTAAACTCGTCCGCACCACGGCATTCCGGCTGACGCTGGTCTATTTGCTGTTGTTCGCGATGTTCGCGGCCTCGCTGCTGGCCTATTTCGCCTGGAATACGCGGCGGCTGATCACCGAGGAGATCACGCAGACGGTCAATGCCGAGACCTCGGAGATCAGCGAGATCTACGGCCGCCGCGGCTTGCGCGCTCTCGTGCTCGCGATCGAGTACCGGGCGCTGCGTCCGGGTGCCAACCTCTATCTCGTGACGACGCCGACCGGGCAGGCGATCGCCGGCAATGTCGGCTCGCTGGCGCCCGGCGTGATGGCGAAGCGCGGCTGGTCCGAGACCGCCTACCGGCGTATCGAGGACACCGACGATCGCGACCACCTTGCGCTCGTCCGCGTCACCGAACTGGAAAACGGCTTCCGGCTTCTGATCGGACGCGATCTGGCCGAGCGGCGACGGCTGTTCGGCATCGTGGCGAAGGCCGCGCAATGGTCGATCCTGATCGTCGTTGTGCTCGGCCTGGGCGGCGGCATCTTTGTGGCGCGCAGGGTTTTGAGGCGCATTGATGCGATGAGCGGCACCGCCCATCGGATCATGACCGGCGATCTCAGCGAACGCCTGCCGGTAGGGCGCAGTGGCGACGAGCTCGACCGCCTCGCCGAAAATCTCAACGCCATGCTGGAGCGGATCGAGGCGCTGATGGCGGGGCTGAAGGAGGTCTCCGACAACATCGCCCACGATCTCAAGACGCCGCTGACGCGACTTCGCAACCGCGCCGAGGAGGCGCTGGCGAAATCCGGCGGCGAGGCCGATTACCGCGCCGCGCTGGAACGGACCATCGAGGAATCCGACGGGCTGATCCGTACCTTCAACGCGCTTCTGATGATCGCGCGCGCCGAGTCCGGGCAGGCGCGCGGCAACATGGATGATTTCGACGCGGCCGATGTCGCCAACGGCATTCACGAACTCTACGAGCCGCTGGCCGAAGACGACGGCATGACTTTGAAGGTCAGGTGCGAGCCGACCCCGGTTCACGCCAACCGCGAATTGATCAGCCAGGCCCTCGCCAATCTTGTCGAGAATGCGATCAAATACGGCAAGCCGGTCGCGCAATCCGCGGGAACCGTGGTCAGCATGGAGGGCAGGCAGATCACGATCGAATCGAGGCGCGAGGGCGATCAGGTGCTGCTCAGCGTCACCGATCGCGGTCCCGGAATCCCCGAAGGCGACCGCAAGCATGTGGTGGAACGATTCGTGCGGCTGGAAGCGAGCCGCACGCTGCCTGGATCCGGCCTCGGTCTCAGTCTCGCCTCCGCGGTCGCGACATTGCATGGCGGTGAGTTAAGGTTGGGTGACGCCCAGCCCGGTCTTGTCGCCACGCTGGTGCTGCCGGCGCGCGCGGGCGACAGGGTTGCTCCGCCAATGCCGGATGTGCCACAGAAGGTGGCATGAACCACTCCGCGCCGGGAAACGCGGACAAGCATGGTGAGAGACTTGCCGCACGCTTCGCGGAGGCTCCCCATATTGCCGCTTCCGTCACCGACCAAGGACGTTTTGAAAGCTGGCTGGCCGAGCTCGAGCCAGCGCAATTCACCCGTCTTGAAACGCTGCTGGCTCACCGCTTCGCGCGGGACATCCTGGCCGGCATCGCGGAATTCTCGCCTTATCTGTTTGAGCTGCTGCGCGCTGATCCGCAGCGCCTGATCCGGCTGCTGGAATGCGATCCGGATGCGCATCTCGCCACGCTGATCGCGGAGGCGAACGGCGCCGTGCTCGCGGCATCCGATGAAGCCGAGGTGATGCGGCTGCTTCGCCGCATGAAGGCGGAGGCCGCGCTCCTGATCGCACTGTGCGACATCGGCGGGGTCTGGCCGGTGATGCGGGTGACCGCAGCGCTCACCGATCTCGCGGTGGCCTCGGTGCGGGCGGCGCTTCAATACCTCCTGCGGCAGGAAGCCGCGCGCGGCAAGCTCTCGCCGCCCAATCCCGAGGCGCCGGAGGAGGGCTGCGGGCTGATCGTGCTTGCGATGGGCAAGATGGGCGCAGGCGAGCTGAACTATTCCAGCGACATCGATCTCATCGTGTTCTTCGATCCCGACAATACGACGCTTGCCGCGGATATCGAACCCCAGCCGTTCTTCGTGAGGGTGACGCAGGGGATGGCACGCATTCTCCAGCAGCGCACTTATGACGGCTACGTCTTCCGCGTCGATCTGCGCCTGCGTCCCGATCCATCCTCGACGCAGGTGGCGATTTCGCGCGATGCCGCGCTGAACTATTATGAGCGGGAAGGGCGTACCTGGGAGCGCGCCGCGATGATCAAGGCGCGAGTCTGCGCCGGCGATCCCAGGGCGGGCGCGGCGCTACTCGCGGAGATCGCGCCCTTCGTCTGGCGCAAGCATCTCGACTTTGCCGCGCTTGCCGACGTTCACGACATGAAGCGGCAGATGCAGACCTATCGCGGCCAGAGCGAGGTTGCGGTCGAAGGGCATAACGTGAAGGTCGGGCGCGGCGGAATCCGCGAGATCGAGTTCTTCGCCCAGACCCAGCAATTGATCGCCGGGGGGCGACATCCCGAACTGCGTGTGCGGCCGACGCTCGCCGCGCTCGGCGTGCTTGCTTCCAGCAACTGGATCACGGTTTCGGCGCGTGACGAGCTGACCACGGCCTACCAATTCCTGCGCCGGGTCGAGCATCGCCTCCAGATGATCGCAGACGAGCAGACCCACACGCTGCCCGAGGACAAGGAGGCGGTCGAGCGTTTCGCCTGGTTCTTCGGCTATCCGGATCGCGAGGCCTTTGCCCGCGACCTTCTGCGGCAGCTCGAGATCGTCCAGGGCCACTACGAAAAACTGTTCGAAGGCGACGATCCGACCGGCACGGCCAAGCTGCCGGCGCTCGACTACAGTGCGGGTCCCGACGATCCGCGGCTGCTTCAGTATCTGGCCACGCTCGGCTTCAAGAAGCCTGCCGCCGTCGCGCAGACCGTGCGTGACTGGATCACCGGCGAGTACCGCGTGTTCCGCGTCGAAGCGACGCGCAACGCATTCGTCGAATTCGTGCCGGCTCTCATCGACGGTCTCGCTCATGCCGAGGAGCCGGATCGGGCCGTCGTGGCGTTCGACCATTTCCTTGGAGCGCTTCAGCGCGGCGGCCGGCTGATCACGCTGCTCGGGCAGAACCGCGATCTCGTCGCACTGGTCGCCCTGGTGCTGGGCGCGGCGCCCCGACTCGGCGAGATGCTGGCGCGGCAGCCGCAGCTCATGGACGGCCTGATCGATCCGCGCTTCTTCGGTGCCATGCCCGACAGGCAGGAATTGTCGGGGCGGCTTGCGAGCACGGTGCAGGATGCCGGCTCTTACGAAGAGTTCCTCGACCGCCTGCGCCTGTTCGGGCAGGAGAGCCTGTTCCTGATCGGCACGCGCATTCTCTCGGGCACGGTCTCGGCGCAGCAAGCGAGCACGGCCTTTGCTGACGTCGCCGAGGGCATCGTCCATACCGTGCATGGCCTCGTCGCCGACCGCTTCGCCGCCCAGCATGGCCGGATCAAGGGGCAGGAGACCGCGATCATCGCGATGGGCCGGCTCGGCAGCCGCGAGATGACCGCGTCGTCCGATCTCGACCTGATCCTGCTTTACGATTTCGACGGCGACAGTCCGGACTCCGACGGTGCGAAGTCGCTGCAAGGTGCACATTACTTCGCGCGTTTCACCCAACGCCTGATCAGCGCGTTCACGACGCGCACCAATTACGGAGTGCTCTACGAGATCGACATGCGGCTGCGCCCCTCGGGGCGTGCCGGCCCTGTGGCCTCGAGCCTCGTCTCGTTCGCGGACTACCAGGCCAACGAGGCCTGGACCTGGGAGCACATGGCGCTGACGCGCGCGCGCGTCGTGTCCGCTTCGCCCGAATTCCGGGAACGGATCGAGCGCGTCATCCGCGATGTCCTGACCCGCCGCCGCGATCCCGGAATCATCGCCAACGATGTTGCCGACATGCGGCGCGCGATCGCCCAGGAGAAGGGCGAGGCCGATTGCTGGGATCTCAAATATGCCGCCGGCGGCATGGTCGACATCGATTTCATCGCGCAATATCTCCAGCTCGTGCATGCGCACGAGAAGCCGGAGATTCTCGACGCCGGCACCATGCAGGTGCTGGAAAATGCATGCAGGCTGGGCGTGCTGGCGCAATCGGAGACCGAGATATTGCGGGCCGCGGCGCGGCTGTATCACGACCTGACGCAGATCCTGCGGCTCTGCGTCAGCGACCGGTTCAAGCCGGAGACCGCCGGCACCGACCTTCTGCGCGTGATGGCACGCGCCGGCGATGCGCCGCATTTCTCCTCGCTGGAGGCGCGCGTGAAGGAGACGCAGAGCGAGGTGCGCCGTGTCTTCAGGGCGCTGCTGGAAGGGACGTCGTCGTCGGCTTCAGCGAGGTGAGCGCCTCCCGCACGTTCGGCTCCAAGCCCGCGCCGCGGGCGTCGCGGCGACGCGCTGGATGCAGCGCTAGGCATTCGTGGCGGTTTTTGCGTGTCGCAAGGGGTAGGGCATGCTAGCTTGCATGCCACCATACGATCCGAGGGAACGAACGGTTGCTCGACAAGCTTGAACTATTGCTGGCGCTGGCGAAGGAACGGCATTTCGGCCGGGCCGCCGAAATGTGCGGCGTGACGCAACCGACGATGTCGACCGGGCTGAAGCAGCTCGAGGAGATCCTCGGCGTGATGTTGGTCCAGCGCGGCTCCCGCTTCCAGGGTTTTACGCCGGAAGGCGAGCGGGCGCTGGATTGGGCGCGGCGGATCGTGGGCGATGCCCGCGCGATGCGTGACGAGATCAACGGGCTGAAGCATCAGCTCTCCGGCGAGATCCGAATTGCGGCAATCCCGACCGTGCTCGGTATGGTCGCTGCGCTGACGACGCCGTTCCGCGCCAGGCATCCCGAGGTGCGTTTCCGCATCCAGTCCACCACCTCATCCGAGGTGCTGGGGTTGCTCGAGAATCTCGAGGTGGATGCAGGCCTGACCTATATCGAGAACGAGCCGATCGGCAAGGTGCGCACCATTCCGCTCTACAGCGAGAGCTATCGTCTGCTCACCGCGCCGGATGGAATGTTCGGTGATCGCGAGACGGTGACGTGGCGGGAGGTCGGACAGGTGCCGCTGTGCCTGCTGACGCCCGACATGCAGAACCGCCGCATCATCGACCGCGCGTTACGTTCGGTCGGCGCCGAGGCGACGCCGACCTTGACCTCGAATTCGCTGCTGGTGCTGTTCACGCATGTGAAGACGGGGCGCTGGGCCAGCGTGATGCCGGCCAAGCTCGCCGAGACGCTCGGCCTGTCCGATACGGTGCGCTCGATCCCGATCATCGATCCCGATGTCAATTACAGCATCGGCATGGTGATCCCGCAGCGTGATCCGATGACGCCGCTGATCGCGGCGCTGGTCAATGTCGCGCGAGAAGTCGCGCCGTCGCTGCAATCGTAGAATTCAGGCCGCGGCCGATATTCCGGACGCCGACTTGATCGCGTTGCGGGGCAGGGTGACGCGCACGACGGTGCCGACCTCGAGTTTGGAGCGCAGCCGCATCGAGCCGCCATGAAGCTGCGCCAGCGAGCGGGCGATCGCCAACCCCAGTCCCGAGCCGTGATAGGTCTTGGTGAGCTGGCTCTCGACTTGCTCGAAGGGGCGGCCGAGCCGCGCCAGCGAATGCGGCGCGATGCCGATGCCGGTGTCGGCGATCATCAGCACGATCCTGTCGTCGAGCTGCCGGCTGCGCACCACGATGCGTCCGCCGTCGGGCGTGAACTTCACGGCGTTGGAGAGCAAATTGACGATGATCTGCTTGGTGGCGCGACGGTCGGCGACGACGGAGATGGACTTTGCGATGTCGGCGTCGAGCGTCAGGTGCTTGTCCTGCGCGCGGCCGGTGACGACCCGCAGGGATTCCGCCAGCGTCTGCGCCAGGTCGAGCTCTTCCATGTCGAGCTTCATGCGGCCGGCCTCGATCTTGGACATGTCGAGGATGTCGTTGATGACTTCGAGCAGGTAATGCCCGCTGGTCAGGATGTCGTGGCAGTATTCCTGGTACTTCTCCGAGCCGAGCTCGCCGAACATGCCCGAGCCCATGATTTCGGAAAAGCCGATGATCGCGTTCAGCGGCGTGCGCAGCTCGTGGCTCATATTGGCGAGGAATTTCGACTTGGTCTGGTTGGCTTCCTCGGCGCGGGTCTTCTCGCGCTGGTATTTCTCGGCGAGATCGGCGAGTTCGCCCGCCTGGCGCTCCAGGGCTGCCTGCGAGCGCTTAAGGTCGATGACGGTGGCGCGCAGGCGTAGATCGTTGTCGACCAGCTTCTGCTCGTGCTCCTTGATGCGGGTGATGTCGGTGCCGACCGAGACGTAGCCGCCGTCCTTGGTGCGGCGCTCGCTGATGTGCAGCCAGCTGCCGTCGTCGAGCTGCGCCTCGAAGGTCCGCGCACCGGGGCCCTGGCTCGCAGTCTCGTTGTGCCGGGTGCGAACCTCCGGCATGCGGCCGACCTCCAGCACGGTCTCGTAGGAGGTGCCGGGGATGACGGCGCTGTCGGGCAGCTTGTGCAGGCGCTGGAAGTGCGAATTGCAGAGCACCAAGCGGTCGCTGGCGTCCCACAGGACGAAGGCTTCGGGAATGGTCTCGATCGCGTCGCGCAGGCGCAAATCGGCTTCCACGGTCCGCTCGGCGAGGCTCTTCTGCTCGGTGATGTCGACCGCGATCCCGATCAGGTGAACGCTGGAATCGGTCGCGCCGCTGGTCTTCTCGCAGCGGACGCGGAGCCAGATCCAGTGGCCGTCGACATGCTGCATGCGGAAGGTCTGGTCGATGTGGTCGATCTTCTCGGAGATGAGCTGGTCGGCGATCTCGAACAGGTCGATGTCGTCGGACTTCACCAGCGCGTTGACCTCGCCGAAGGTGAGGAGCTCGTTGCGGCCGTCGAGGCCGAGCATTGAAAACATTGACTGCGACCAGAAGATGCGGCCGCGCGACAGGTCCCAGTCCCACAGCCCGCAGCGGCCGCGGTTGAGCGCGGTGTCGATCCGGCCGCGCACGGCGTCGTTGATCAGGTCGCCCTCGCGGGCACGGGTGGACTGCCAGTGGAAGGCGAAGCCGAGGATCAGGACCACGAAGCCGGTGGTGGCCGACAGCGTCACCGATAGCGCGGCGTCCGAGCCCCAGATCGGCTCGTTGCGCTCCTGGATCACGGTCACGAAGCCGGGCAACGATTTGATCTGCCGCGCGGTCGCCATTGCGGCGTTGCCGTTCGGCAGCGTCATATCGGAGATGTTGTCGTCGCGCGGCGGTGCCGCCAGCAGTTGCGCCGTCGTGATTGCGTCGAGCAGGCGGTCGTTGCCCGAGGGATCGCTGTCGATCGGGATGCGAGCGAGGATGCGGCGGTCGATTCCAGCCGAGGTGACGATGACGTGGCGGCCCGAGGCGGTGCCCCAGGTTGGAATGAGGTCGGGCAGCAACGCCGGGAGGCTCTCGATGTTCTTCAGCCGCTCCTGTCGCCCGGAGGTGAGGCGGTCGATACGCTCGGCGAGCAGGTCGGCGAGCGCCGAGATGTCGTGGCGGATCACCAGCCGCTTCTGGCGCGTCTGGTCGACGACCTGCACGAACGCGCCGAGGCAGATCGTGATCAGGAATGCGATGATGAGCGTCGGCACGGCGCGGCGCAGCGCAGGCTCCGCTATCAGGAGCCGATGATAGGCAGGTTTCGCGATCGATTGCGCCAATCCTTTGATCGAATCGGATTGGACGCACGCGTTCGCGGCGTCTGCACGCGACATGCCTAAAGCCCCCTGGAAACCTGCTTGCAACTGGACTTCGGAAGCAGCCCCACATCGCTTCCGAATCATGGTCGATTTGAATCCAGATTTCGCGGGCTGTCGAGAGTCAACGAATCGTTAACGCGAATTTATTCTTATCCAACGCGCAGTTTGTGCGTCGTGCGTCCGCAAACTTACGTGCGCGGCGAGTCCGAAACGAGAACGTGTGACTCCTCGCACATTCTCTGTCACGCGCGCGGCGGTTCGGCGTGACTGATGACGCGCTTCACGCTCGGGAACGCGCGCCGCAACGCGCGCTCGATCGCATCGACATGCTCGTGCACCTTGATCACGCTCATCGACGGCTCGGCGCGGCAGTGGAAATTCACGATCTCGCCGGCGTCGGTGTTGCGGACGCGAACATTATGGATGTCGTGGATCTCGCCGCTGGCGGCATATTCCGTCAAGGCTGCGGCGATGGCCCGCACCCGTTCCGGTTCGGCATCGACCCCGAACGGCAGTTCCGGTTCCAGCGGCTCGATGTGGACGTCGACCTCGACATCTGCGCCGAACTCTTCCTGGATGTTGCGTTCCAGCGTGTTGGCGACGTCATGGGCGGCGTAGAGCTGCATCCCCCCGTCGACCTCGAGGTCGATGCTGACGATCAGCTTGGCGCCGAGATCGTGCACGGTGACGTGGTGGATGGCGAGGCCCGAATTGTGGGCGATGACCATGATGCGGTCGCGCACGGTCTCGTTGTCGCGCGCCACGGGGACTGCGGTGAAGGTGAGGTCGGTATCGCCGAAGGCCGTCTCGACGGCTGCTTGCGCGTTGCGCTTGATGTCCTCGACCCGGTCGATGGGGTAGGTCCGCGGCACCTTTGCGATCGTGTCGATAAACGTGGTGGCACCGACCATGCGCACGCGGAGCCGCTCGATGTCGATCACGCCCGGCACGCTGCGGATCGCGGCCGTGGCCGTCTCATGCGCGCCTTCCGGAGCGCGGTCCACCAGCGTCTGCACGGTCGAGCCGGCCATGCGCAGGCCGAGCAGGGCGATCATCACGGCCACTGCGGCGGCGGCAGCCGCGTCGCCCCACCAGAAGCCGAGGCCGGCGAGGATCAGGCCCACGATCACGGCGAACGAGCCCATCACGTCGGAGGCGAAATGCAGCGCATCGGCGGCGAGCGCCTGGCTCCTGGTCTCCCGTGCGGCACGGTGCAGGGCACGGGCGCGCCAGAAATTGACGGCGATGTCGATCACCAGCACGACGAAAGGGACGGCGGAGATCGTCGGCGGCGCAACTCCCTCTCGGAGATGGCTGTAGGACTGGACCAGGATTCCACCGGCGAGCACGTAGAGCAGGGCGGTGACGCCCAGTGCCGAGACACTTTCGAGCTTGCCGTGGCCGTAATGATGCTCTTCGTCCGCCGGCTTGTCGGACACCCGCACCACCGCCCAGGTGATGATGGTGGCGACCAGGTCGATCGACGAATGCAGCGCCTCGGAGATTAGCGCCAGCGAGCCGATCGCGATCCCGACCGCGAACTTGGCCGCCGCCATGCCGCCGCTGGCGAATATCGAGATCGCTGCGACTGAGGTCTTGTTGTGTTGGGAGCTCATGGCGGGGATTTAGCAGGCCGCGGGTGAACATCAAGCGACGATCCACAGGCGTAGACGCTAGTGAGTTGCAGGAGCGGGTGAACTCCGTCGTGCCCGGACTTGTCCCGGGCATCCACGTTCTTCGGAGCGACAAAGACGTGGACGGCCGGGACAAGCCCGGCCATGACGAGTGGAGAGACTGGTGCGCTGCCGCTCTCTCTGGTCGTCGCGGCCACTACACCGTCACGACGATCTTCCCCAGGTGCTTGTTGGCCTCCATGTGCTCGAAGGCCTTGTCGATGTCGTCGAAGGCAAACACCTTGTCGATCGGCAGCTGCAGCTTTCGCGACTCGACGGCGCCCCAGATGTCCTTGCGGACCTCCTCAAAAATCTCACGGACCTCCGCGACGGTGCGGGTGCGGAAGGTGACGCCGACATAATCGATGCGGCGGGCCGCGTGCAGGTCGAAGTTGAAATCGGCATGGGTGCCGCCGAGCCGGCCGACATTGACGATGCAACCCTTGACCTTGGTCGCCGCGAGGTTCTGGTTCGCGACCTTGCCCGAGACCTGGTCGACGATGAGGTCGACACCTTCGCCGTTCGTCGCCTTCAGCACCTCGTCGACCCATGAGGGGTCAGAGGAGTCGACCGCAAGATCGGCGCCATACTCCTTCAGCCGGCTGCGGCGATAAGCATCGGTCGAGGAGCCGATCACGAGCCTGGCGCCCTTGAGCTTCGCAATCTGCATCGCCATCAGGCCGACGCCGGAGCTTGCGCCCTGGATCAGCACGGCTTGCCCGGGCTGCACGCCGCCGATGGTGACGACGGCGTTGTGCATGGTCGCGAGTGCGACGGGCAGGGTGGCGGCTTCCTCGAAGTTCATGTTCGAGGGCGCGTGGAAAAGCCGGCCGTGATCGGCCAGCGTGTATTCGGCAAACGCCGCGCCGCCCGAGCCCATGATGCGGTCGCCGACCTTGAGGCCCTTGGCATCCGGTCCGAGCGCGGCGACCTCGCCGGCCCATTCCATGCCGAGCACGGTGCCGGCGCCGCCGGCCGCGCCATGGGCGTGGCCCTTGCGCATGCCGGTGTCGGCGCGATTGAGGCCACAGGCGCGGACCCGGACCAGCACCTGCGTGCCTTCAGGCTTTGGTTGAGCGACGTCGGAAATCGTAGCGCCACCAGGGCCGTAGACATAAGCCTTCATGAATTGCTCTCGCTTCTTGCAGTGATTATTCAGCAGCCTGCGCTGTCGGATGAACGATCATGCCTTCGAGCCGGCTGCGGATGATGGCCTCCGCTTCGCGCACGATGCGGGAGATCAGTTCCGCGCAGGTCGGGATGTCCTGGATCAGGCCCTGGACCTGGCCCGCCGACCAGATGCCTTCGTCCGAGTTGCCGGTCGCGTAGACCATCTTGCCGCGGGCGCCCGCGACGAGTTCGCGGATGTCCTCGAACTTGGCGCCTTCCTTCTCCATCGCTACGACCTTGGTCGAGATCTCGTTCCTGGCGACGCGGGAGGTGTTGCGCATGGTGCGGAAGATCAGCTCGGTTTCGCGCTCGTCATTGGCCACGATCTTCTCCTTGATGAGCTGATGAATGGGGCTCTCTTTGGTCGCCATGAAGCGGGTGCCCATGTTGATGCCTTCGGCGCCGAGCGCCAGTGCGGCGACGAGGCCGCGGGCGTCGGCAAAGCCGCCGGAGGCGATCATCGGGATCTTGATCTTGTTGGCGGCGGCCGGGATTAGGATCAGGCCGGGGGTGTCGTCCTCGCCGGGATGGCCGGCGCATTCGAACCCGTCGATCGAGATGGCGTCGACGCCCATGCGCTCGGCCGAGAGCCCGTGACGGACGCTAGTGCATTTGTGCACGACCTTGACGCCGTGCTTCTTGAACTCGTCGACATGCTCCTGCGGCTTGTTGCCGGCGGTTTCGACCACCTTGATGCCGCTCTCGATGATGGCGGCGCGATATTCGGCATAAGGCGGCGGCTTGATTGCGGGCAGGATGGTGAGGTTGACGCCAAACGGCTTGTCGGTGAGATCGCGGCAGCGGGCGATCTCCTTCCTGAGGTCCTCCGGTGTCGGCTGGGTCAGCGCCGTGATGAAGCCGAGCGCGCCGGCATTGGCGACGGCGGCGACCAGCTCGGCGCGCCCGACCCACTGCATGCCGCCCTGGACGATCGGGTGCTCGACTCCGACGAGCTTGGTGAACCGTGTCTGCAGCATGATCTGTTTCCCCGCTTGCGTGGCGCTCTTTTATCGGTCGATGCCGGCAGGATGCCGCCCGGGTCGGGAAAAGTCTATTGCGAGGGCGTGCGGTGGAGGCGGGGCGATCATGCGGGGAGTGGGGGGATTCCGTGAGGCGGATAATTGACGCGGGCTCGTGTCCCGGACGCGCTGCAACGCCTCTTCGCGTTGCCGCGCAGAGCCGCGACCCATGCCCAGCGAGCGCTCTGAAAGATGGGCGCCGGCTCTGCAGCGCACCGTCGAACCGGACGATGCTTCGCTCTGCCGGGGGATGCTGCGCTGCGTCCGGGGCACGGACGCACAATCTTCCGATCAATCTCGATCCGACTTGCAAACAGCAGACGCATCTTCGCATCCTCGCGGCGCATTTCGCCCGAGCTTTGCCTGATCGCATCGCCCTCGTCGTGACAAGGGCGCAGGGAAGGCCGGGCGCCGGCTGGCACCCGCAAGTCCGTGCGCCAGAAGAATGCACACGGGGGTGGACCACAGGTCAGCCAATCGCCCGGCCTTCCCTGCGCGGTGGTTTACGGCTTACTTCGTGCTCTCCCCGGGGAGCGATGCACTATTGCCCCCGTCGCCCCGCAGATGGCTGATGCAAGCGCCCGGTCGGGCAGCACGCATCACCACAGGACTTGACGCACAGACCCCGGGCGTCAGGACCACACGACTTCGCCGTCCGCGCACGTCCTCGCTGGGTCTTCGGGAGCTGGCGTGTGCTCGCACCCGAAGCCATGCGAAGACGCTGTCGGCGCCGTGTCGTAGGCGCGAAAGCCTGTGCTCACGGTTTCCCGCCCTGCAAGGCTCGCCGCGCCCGACGCCGTCGCGTCCATCGCTGCCCCACCCGCGGTCCGTGACGATCGCGATCCGCCCCTTGTCCCGGGTCAGGGTGTGTCGTAGGTGCGCCAAATCCGAATTTCGGTAAAGTGGAATATTTTGGCAGACGGGGATTGACAGGCGGCGCGCGAAATTTGTGCGGCTGTTTTGCCCGACGGGCGAACCCTGCCGGGCTATTCCGTCGACAGCCGCACCATCTGGCGGCCGCCGTTCATTTCCTTGAGGCTGTTGACGAAGTTTTCGGGGCGCTGCCAGCGGTAGGGGACCTTCAATCCCATGTACTCGGCGATGTCGCCGATGAAGCCGGTGCAATTGGTGGTCTCGGCGTTCCAGACCGGCGAGCTCGCCTGCAATTTCTTGATATAGGCAAACACGCGCTTGGCGTCGGCTTCGTTCAGATATACGCGGTAGTTCGCGGTCAGATACTCCGGGTCGAGATCGCCGTAGCTCGCGCCGGTCTCCGCCGGCACCCAGGTGAGGTGACCAAGCACATAGGCCCAGGTGTCGCCGGCGGGCGTGAGCCCTGCCACTTCGACGGCGCGCTCGCTGGTCTTGCCGTACCAGACGAAGGCGTGGCCCCAGCTCGCCGCCGTGCGGGCGCGGAAATCGACGTAGTACGGACCTTTTTCCGCGCCCGCGACCGGGCGCCGGGTCGATGGCGCCGGCCGTGATACGGTGTCGGTCGTGGCAAGCGCGTTTGCGTCAGCAACGCGCTTGTTCGCTTCGTGGGCCGAGGCCGAAGGTGTCGTACACGCGAGCATGGCCGCGAGCGCGAATCCCGCAAGGATGCAGGGTCCCGATCGATCAGGTTTGTTCGTCACGCTGTGCCCCTCGACTGTCGGCCACTCACGCAGAGTCTACGCTTGCTTCTGCGGGTATTTCGCTAACGCGTCAGTAGCGCGCTGCGACGGGGCCGGGCGCCTTGCCGATCGGGGCCTTTCCAACCGGGCTCTTGCCAATCGGCATCTTGCCGATCGGCGCCTGCTCCGAATAGACGGGAACGGGCTGCCGGCGCGGCAGATCCGCGGCATTCGCGACCGTTACCAGAGCAAGCGTAGCACCCACGACAAATACAATCTTCTTCACAGTCATACCCCTAGAAGGTTTGGTCCAAACACGGCACCGCCGTGCCCCCAGACACGCCTCACAGAAGGGCGGCCGAATGCGTCCACAGTGCGGCATCGGCGCGACATGTTGGCGGCATCTGCCGGCCGCGCGGAGATGTGATGTGTCTGGATGTTTCGGCGCGCTCTGCCCAGCCTACGCGACTCGGCCTCACCCGATCCGGTTCAGGCTGTTCCTGATCGTCGAGAAGATGCCGCCGATGTCTTTTCGCAAACCGTCGAGCGCGTTGAAACTGTCGAAGATGCGGGCGAGGCGGTCTTCGACCTCGCGTTTGCTCTTGGTCAGCGCGTCGACGCGCGAGGCGAGGGTGACGTCGCCGTTTGCCTCGATCTCGCCGACGGTTTTGGCGAGGAGGTCGTGCGTCGTGCCGACGTCCGCGATCATGGCCTCGATTCCGAACACGGGCGCCTTCAGCGGGACGAGGTCAGCCTGCGACTTCGACAGCTCTGTCTTGAAGGCGTTCAGCGTCGCCAGCGTTTCCTGTAACGCACCGAGGCGCTGGCGCGACTGGAGAACAAAATCGTTCAACGCATTCTGGCGGTCGGCAAGCGTCTTGCCCTCGGCGTCGATCTCGACACGGGCGAGCGAGCGTTCGAGCTGGGCCCGGCGCTCGCCGAGCTCTTCGAAGTCGAGCCCGATGCCTTTCAGGATGTGGAAGCTGTCGTCGATGCGGGCCAGGCGCTGCTCGATCTCGATCTTGTTCTTCGACAGCGTCTCGACGCGGGCGCCGAGCGGTGCTTCGCCGCCGGTTTCGAGCTCGTCGACGCTCTTGGCGAGGCGCTCATGGCTGAGGCTCAGCTCGCCGATCAACGCATTGAGGCCAGCGTCCGACGCGCGCAGCGGCACCAGCTCAGCGTGGGACTTCGCTAGATCGTCCTTGTACTGGTTCAGGGTCGCAAAGGTGTCCTGGACCGCGCCGACCCGGGACAGCAGCGTCGATACGTCGCCCGCGATGTCCTTGAGCCGGTCGGCGAGGTTGTTCTTGCGGTCGTCGGTCTCGAGGTCGTGCAGCGAGCGTTCGAGCTGGTTCTGGCGGTCGCGGATCTCAGTGAAAACCGGCTCGACCGCGCGGCGCTGCTCGGCGATCTTGCCGACCATATCGCGCAATTCCTGCTGGCGGCGGCGGATTTCGGCGAGCTGGTCGTGCATGTCGGTGGATTCGTTGCGGCCCCGCTGCAGCAGGGCGCGCTGCTCGGTCTCGCCCAGCTTGTCGTGCAGGGCGGAAACGGCCTCCCGGGGATCGCTCTCGATCAGGTGCTGGACGGTGGCGTCGAGGTGGTTCTGCAGGGCGTGGGCGACGACCACGTCCTCGCGGGTCTTCTTGAGGCGGTCGCGCAATGTGTCGAGGCGCCGGTCCTGGCGCGAGAGCCGCCAGGCGGAGGCGCCGATCAGTGCCAACGCCAAGGCCAGGATCGCGCCGGTCGCAACACGCTGCGGGACGGGCAGGCCTCCGAACCAGGCAGGCAGGTGGCCGACATCGTAACCGAGCGCCTGCTGGGCGAAGATCGCGATGGCAGTGAGCAGAACAAACCAGGCAACCAGGAAAAACAGCCACATCGTGACTTCCTCACGCCGGCACATTATCGCCATAATTGCTATTGGAGAGCGGAACCGAGATCAAGGGCGGCGGGAGCTTGCTGGATAGGTCCGGCCTCACGATCCACGGCTGAATGCGTCAGCCGATCGGTGGAGGGGGAGAGGCGCGTTTCCCGTGTTGGGGGCAGACGTTCAGGGCGCTGGTCATGCCCGGGCTTGTCCCAGGCATCCACGCGCCTCCGCGCCAACAGAACGTGGATGGCCGGGACAAGCCCGGCCATGACGGAGAGAGAAGCTACAGCCGAAACTCGTTGGTCAGCTCGCCGATGCCGTCGATCGCGACGGTCACAATGTTCACCGGCTCTTTCATCACGCCGACGCCGACCGAGGTGCCGACGGCAATGAGGTCGCCGGGGAGCAGGGTCATGTCGTGGGAGATCCTGCTGACCAGCTCCTGCGCGGTGAAGATCATGTCCGATATCGGATAGTTCTGTCGCTCCGCACCGTTGAGGATGGTGCGGACCACCAGCCTGACCGGATCGAGACCGGTCGCGATGACGGGGCCGAACGGGCCGTAATCGTCGATGCCTTTGGCCCGTGCCCATTGCGGGAAGGTCGGGTCGCTGGTCAGGATGTCGTTGGCGGTGATGTCGTTGACGCAGGTGTAGCCGAAGATGAAGCTGTCCGCTTCCGCCGGCGACACCCGGGCACAGGTCTTGCCGATGACGATGCCGAGCTCGCCTTCATACGTGGTCTTGCCATCGTAATAAGAGGGACGGCGGATCACCGCGCCTGGCGTCGTAATGCTGGTGGTGGCCTTCAGGAGGTAGAGCGGCTCCGGTGGCTCGGGCTGGTTGAGCCTGGCCGCGAGTGCATGAAAATTGTTCCAGAGCGCGACGATCTTGCTGGGCACGCAGGGCGCGAGCAGTTCGACCTCCGACAGCGCCAGCGTCTTGCCGGTGGCTGCATGGCGGCCAAACATCTCGCCCTCATGGACGCTGATACCCGACGACGTTAGCGTGCCGAAGCCGGTCGCACCGCTATTCCGGAAGCGGAGCCATTGTTTGATCTCGCCAGCCATCACGCCACCGCCAGTGCGCGCGGATCCGATGGGGTCGGGATGCCGTCGTAGAGACCGGCAATGCGGGCGCGCTGGGTCACCATCGCCAGCACTGAATCGAGGGCGGGGGTGGCGACGCCGGTGAGGCGGCCCATCTCCTGCACGACGGTGACGAGCGGGTCGATCTCCATCGGGCGGCCGCGCTCGAGATCCTGGAGCATCGAGGTCTTGTGCGCGCCGACCTTGCGCGCACCTTCGATGCGGCGCTCGACGTCGACGCGGAATTTGACGCCGAACGTTTCGGCGATGCCTTGCGTCTCCATCATGATCGCGCGCGACAGCGCGCGAGTGGCCGGATCGGTGCAGATCACGTCGAGCGTTGCATGGGTGAGTGCGCTGATCGGGTTGAAGCAGACATTGCCCCACAGCTTGAGCCAGATCTCGTCGCGGATGCGGTCGAGCACCGGCGCCTTCAGCCCGGCTGCGACGAAGAGATCGGCGAGGCGTTGCACGTCCGGGGTGATCTCGCCGGAGGGCTCGCCGAGCGGAAAGTTGTTGCCGTAGACGTGACGGATCACGCCGGGCGCCTCGATCTCGGTGGCGGGATAGACGATGCAACCGATGGCGCGCTCGGCGCCAATTTCGCGCCACTGCCGTCCGCCGGGGTCGATGCTCTCCAGCGTCGAATTCTCGTATTGGCCGCCGTGCTTGTAGAAGTACCAATAGGGGATGCCGTTGACGGCGGTGACGATGCGGGTGTGGGGTCCGAGCAGCGGCTGCATTGTCTCGATCACGCCGGTGATCGAGTGCGCCTTCAGCGTGATGATGATGTAGTCCTGCACACCGAGCTCGGCGGGATCGTCGGTGCAGCGCGGATGCACGGTGTGCTTCTCCTCGCCCGCGAGCAACGTCAGGCCGCGCTCGCGCATCGCGGCAAGGTGCGCGCCGCGTGCGACGAGGCTGACGTCGGCGCCCGCGCGCGCGAGCTGAACCCCGAGATATCCGCCGATTGCGCCGGCGCCGTAGATGCAGATCTTCATGGAATCCTCGCGAAGCAGCGGAAGCCGGATTTCGGGACGAAAGATCCGGTCCGGCTCGGAAGGTCCGAGCCGGGGACGGTAGTCGCAGGGGAAGTGAGACGCTTTAAGCTGCTTGCGGCGTGCCGTTGATCGCTTCGTCCACGAAGGAGGCGATGTCACGCATGCTGATGACCGAGACGAGGCTGTAATCGTCGATGACAGGCAGGTGCCGGATGTGATTCCGGTTCATCAGATGGCGGACGTGCTCGATCGTGTCGTTTGAGGTGCAGGATACGAGCTGCTGCACCGAGACGAGCTGCGAAACCTTGACGTTGACGGCATTGGCGCCGTGCTCGGCGACGGCGCGCACGACGTCGCGCTCGGTGAACATGCCGACCGCGGTGTTACCCTCGGAGCGGACCACGTCCTTCACCACAAGTGCGCTGATATTGTTGGCGCGCATCAGCTTGGCGGCGATACCCACCGTTTCGTTCATTCGCACCGTGACAACGCGCGGTGTCTTCTTGCGCAGAATGTCTCCGACCAGCATTGCAACCTCCCTGGGTGAATGATGCGGCAAGTGTGGTATACATAATGCCAATCGTCAAGCACTCGATTTGGCTGTTCCGAAAAATCTTGAGGCAACAATGCTGACGTTTGCCGTGAGCCAAAAAGAAAGAGGCGCATCGCTGCGCCCCCTGTCTCACCGTGCAAGGAGTGTTCGTTATGCCGTCTCGGTCTTGGCGTTCCCCGTCGCGGCGTTGGCGCTCTCGGCTTCCTTGCCGAGGATGAAGGAGCGGCGCATCGGCTTGATCACGAACAGCGCCGTCAGGGCCGCCGTCGCGTTCAGCGCGACTGCGACCACGAACACGGCCTTCCAGCCATACGTGGCCGAGATCACGCTGGCGAGCGGAACGAGCAGGGACGCGGTCCCCTTCGCCGTGTAGAGCATGCCGTTGTTGGTGGTTGCGAACTTCGAGCCGAAGGTGTCGCCGCAGGTCGCTGGGAACAGCGAGTAGATCTCGCCGAACACGCCGAAATAGACCGCGGTGGCGAGCACGAAGACGACAGGGACGTGGCCATAGGCCGACAGCGTCAGCAGCATCAGCGCGGCGGTGCCGAAGGCGATGAACATGGTGTGCTCGCGGCCGATCGTGTCGGAGACGAAGCCGAAGAACGGCCGTCCGAAACCGTCGAAGATGCGGTCGAGCGAGATCGCGAACGTCAATGCCGCCATCTGGAATCCGGCGAGCGTGACCGGCGTGTCGGCGATCTTGAAGTCGTGTGCGATCGGGGCGATCTGCGCCGCGGTCATCAGGCCGCCGGAGGCGACCATGACGAACACGAGATACATGACCCAGAAAATAGGGGTGCGCAGCACCTGGGGCGGGGTGAAGTCGATCTTGGTCTGCGGCAGATTGAGCTGCTTCTTCTTCGGCGGGATCGAGATCCGCGGCGGCTGAATGAAGAAGGCGAGCACGAAGACGATCACGCCCTGGCCGATGCCGAAGGTGAGGAACGCGTGCTGATAGCCGCTCGTTGCGATCATGGCTGCGATCGGCACGACGGTGAGTGCAGCGCCTGCGCCGAAGCCGGCGGCAGTCGCACCGGCGGCAAGGCCCCGGCGATCGGGAAACCATTTCAGCGCGTTGCCGACGCAGGTGCCGTACACGGCGCCCGCGCCCATGCCGCCGATGATCGCGGCCGCGTAGAGCAAGGTGAGGCTATCGGCATAGGAGTTGAGAATCCACGACAGCGCGATCATGACGCCGCCGAACATGATGACGATGCGCGGGCCGTATTTGTCGACGAACCAGGCCTCGATCGGCACCAGCCAGGTTTCGGTGACGACGAAGATGGTGAAGGCGAGCTGGATCGCGGCGCGTCCCCAATGGTGCGCGTGATCGATCGGATCGACGAACAGGGTCCAGCCATATTGCAGGTTGGCGATCATCGCCATGCAGACGATGCCCATGACCAGCTGGAGCCAGCGGAAACCTGTGCGGAGAGGCGCGGCCGTGACAGCGCCATCGGTGCTGGAAATCATCAAGAACCTCCCAAGCGCCTGTCTGGTTCGACACCGGTCGCAAGATGACCTGATGTCGCAATATTGTGGCTTATCGTCGCAAGCGCGGTGGCGACCTTGGTATACCATATTCCAGATTGCAAGCCCTATCTTGGCGCGCGCCTGAAAATTTGCGGAGTTCCTTTAGGGACGGCGGGTTCACGAAAACGTCGCGCACAACGAAAACGCCCGGCCGCGAGGCCGGGCGTTTTGCGCGAGAAGCGCTTTTGGAGCGCGTCAGACGGTCGATTGCGCGACCACGACCTTGCGCCAGGGCTTGAGCACCGCGATCGCCAGCGCCGAGGCCAGGATGTTGGCGCCGGCTGCGATGATAAACACGTTGTCCCAACTGCCCGACGACTGCTGCATGTAGTTGCCGATCGGGACCAGCAGCGCGGCCGTACCCTTCGCGGTGTAGAGCAGGCCGGCATTGGTGGTCGCGAACTTGGCGCCGAACGTGTCGGTGCAGGTCGAGGGGAACAGCGAGTAGATCTCACCCCAAGCGAAGAACACGAAGCCCGAGAGCAGCACGAACCAGAGCGGATCGTGGCCCCAGAGGTAGAGCATCCAGATGCCGATACCTTCCATGCCGAAGGCGATGAACATCGTGTTCTCGCGGCCGATCATGTCGGAGATCCAGCCGAAGAACGGACGCGTCAGGCCGTTGAGCACGCGGTCGATCGTGGCCGCGAAGGTCACCGCGGTCATCGTCACCGCCATCAGCGTGACCGGCACGTTGTCGATCTTCCAGTCCGCCGCGATCGGCTTCAGGTTCGCCGTCACCATCAGGCCGCCAGCGCCGACAATCACGAACATGAAGTACATCAGCCAGAAGATCGGCTGACGCAGCACCTCGGTCGGCTGGTAGTTGCGCCGGGTCTGCTGCAGATTGGCGTTCACGACCGCGTTCGGCACCTGACCTGCTTTCGGCGCGAGCAGGAAGAAGGCGAGGATGCAGATGATAATGCCTTGTCCGAGGCCGAAATAAAGGAAGGTGGTCTGGAAACCGCTGTCCTTGATCATGGCCTGGATCGGCGCGACGGTCAGCGCGGAGCCCGCACCGAAACCAGCGGCCGTGATGCCCGCGGCAAGACCGCGCTTGTCCGGAAACCACTTCAGCGCGTTACCGACGCAGGTGCCGTAGACGCCGCCGGCGCCGATGCCTGCGATGATCATGCCGAGATAGTAGCCGTTGAGCGTGGTCGCCTCCGCGTTGATCGCCCAGCCGGCGGCACAGAGCACGCCGCCGACCAGCACCACGATGCGCGGACCGTATTTGTCGACGAACCATCCTTCGATCGGCACGAGCCAGGTCTCGAACAGCACGAACAGCGTAAAGGCCCATTGGATCGACGCACGATCCCAGCCGAACTTCTTCTGGATGTCGGGGACGAAGAACGTCCAGCCGTATTGATAATTGGCGATCATTACCATCGCCGCGACGCCAACTGCCAATTGCGTCCAGCGATACGTGTCGCTAACGCGCGCGGCTGTCGGGGCGGTTGCTTGCACCATGTCCGTCATAAAGCCTCCCGTGGCGCCTCTCATTTTTCTGCGAGCGCTGGAACGGCATTCTTGTATGCATTATGCCAAGCTTCAAGCGCTGGTCCGGTCACCGTGCGCAAATGCCGCAGGACCTTGCCCGGTTGCGGCTGTGACTCAGGACAGCACAAGTAGAAATGGCCCCGTGATCCGGGGCCATTCATCAAAAGTAGTATGCGGACTGATCTAAAACCGTCTCCCGCTGCGCGCGCAGGCGCGGGCGGCTGTCCGGCCTACAGGCCAAAGCGCGGCAGGTCGCCGTTGTGATTCGAGATCTCGGCGCTCGCCATCAGGAGGCGGTCGATCGTTGCCATCAGGCGGGCGAACAGCGTGGAGGAGGGCGCGAGAGCGACGGAAGCGGTCTTGGACATCGGAAATCCCTTTCTCGAGACGGTCAGTAGTGCTGTCTCATTTCGAAAGGGAATTTATGTATACCAGATGCCAATGTCTATGCATGCCATTGCATAGCAGCATTTAGCTTTTCGCATTGCAGCATAATAATCAGTTAAATGGGCCGATTTGAGCGGGATATGCCCAAAGCCGGCCGAAACTGAACCATTTGACCGTCGATATCCAAAAACGGAGCCTTGGCAGCGGCACATGAAGCCGTTAGTGGTCTGCCCCCTCCAATCATCTGTCAGAGTGGTTCATGTCGAGCGCCTCGCCCGCCGTCTCGATCGGCATCGATTTTGGGACCAGCAACACGGTCGTGGCCCTTGCGGCGGACGATCGCCGGGTCGAGGCCATCCGCTTCGACCATGGTGAGCAGCGCCACAGCGTCTTCGTGTCAGCGCTGTGCTTCTGGGAGGACCGGCCGGGAGCCGGCGCCCAGGCTGAAGGCGGCCCGTGGGCGATCGAGCAGTTCCTGGAAGGACGCCATGTCTACCGCTTCCTCCAGTCGTTCAAGACCTTTGCCGCAAGCTCCAGCTTCAACACCACCCAGGTGTTCCGGCAGCGCTACAAGTTCGAGGATATTTTGGCGGCGTTCCTGCGGACGCTGGCGCGGCATGGCGGCGATAAATTCGGCTTCGAGACGTCCACCATTACAGTCGGTCGCCCCGTCCGCTTCGCCGGGGGCAATCCCGACGAAGCGCTGGCGATGCAGCGCTACCGGGCCGCGTTCGAGCGCCTCGGCGCCGGCCACGCCCGCTATGTCTACGAACCCGTGGGCGCGGCGTTCTCCTTCGCCCGCCGGCTGGAGCGCGATGCGACCGTGCTGGTCGCGGATTTCGGTGGCGGCACCAGCGATTTCTCGGTGATGCGGTTCTCGCGTGCCGGCGGCGCCTTGCGCGCCGAGCCGCTCGGCCATGCCGGCATCGGGATTGCGGGCGACACCTTCGACTACCGTATCGTCGATCACGTCGTCTCGCCGCGGCTGGGCAAGGGCTCGAGCTTCCGCTCGTTCGACAAGGTGCTGCCGATCCCCACCGGCCACTACACTAATCTCGCGCGCTGGCATCAGCTCGCGATGATGAAGAGCAACGGCGACCTGCGCGAACTCCGGGAGCTTGCGCGCACCGCGGTGAAGCCGGCTCTGCTCGAGGATTTCATCACCATCGTCGATCTCGACCTCGGCTTTGCGCTGTACCGCGCGGTGTCCGACGCCAAGGTCGCGCTGTCGGCCCAGGATCAGGTGGAGTTCCGCTTCAAAGGAGGCGGGGTCGATATCGGCTCGACTATCACGCGGAAGAATTTCGAAGCCTGGATTGCCGACGACATCGCGAGGCTCGGGGCCACCGTCGACAAGGTGCTGGGCGAAGCCGGCATCACCGCGCGCGAGGTCGAGAAGGTGTTTTTGACCGGCGGCACGTCTTTCGTGCCGGCCGTTCGAAAACTGTTCGCCGAGCGGTTCGGCAACGAACGGCTGATGTCGGGCGATCAGTTCGAGTCGATTGCGTACGGCCTTGCTTTGATCGGACACAGCCCGGACCCGGACCGCTGGACCGCAAGCGGCGGGCTCCAGTCGAGGGCGGGCGCGTAGCCTACGGTCACGCGGCCGCCCCTAAGTCGCGTCCGATCGCTATTGCTTGATCTCAGGCTCGACGAGCTTCGCCAGATTGCGCAGCGATTCCTGCCAGCCGAGATAACAAGCCTCCGGCGGGATGACGTCGGGGATGCCGGCCTGCGTGATATCCAGCTCGGTGCCTACGGATACTTTCTTCAGGATCACGGTGACCTGGATCTCTCCCGGCAGATTGGGGTCGTCGAACCTGTCGGTGTAACGGAGACGTTCGCCGGGGACGAGCTCGAGATATTCGCCGCCGAAGGCGTGGCTGTTGCCCGTCGTGAAGTTACGGAACGACATCTTGAACGTGCCCCTGACCTTCGGCTCGAAATGATGGACGGTGCAGGTGAAGCCATTCGGCGGAAGCCATTTTGCCAACGCATCCGCCTCCAGGAAGGCGCGATAGACTTTCTCCGGGCTGGTCGTGAGAACGCGGTGCAGGCGGACAGTGCTGGGCATGATCATTCTTCCTCATGAATCGCCGGGCTCGACGTGGGCGTCTACTGCCCGTTCATGTCCAGATGACGAAGGAGATGCTGCCGATCCGACGCGGCGTCTCGATTTTTTTTGATGGATCCACGCATGGGGCGCTCGGCAGCCTTCGAGAGCAGCTCGCCGGGGGGCGAAAGATGAGCGCTGAATAGCGCGCGTCCTGCACCTACCGCCGGGCTCCCGAGCCGTTAAATTCCGTCAAGCCTTGCAAATGGCGAGGATGAGGTATACGTTGAGGCTGTTCGTTCAGCCGCTGTGCCTTGTTGAATGCGCCCGCGGGCTCCTTTTCCATAGACATCGACGAATAGAATTTGTTCTGCGTGACGATCACGCGGAACCTGCGCGTATGCGCTTTGGAGAAGAAAATGACGACAGGTACTGTAAAGTGGTTTAACGGCCAGAAGGGCTTTGGATTCATTCAGCCGAACGACGGCGGCAACGATGTGTTCGTTCACATCAGCGCGGTCGAGCGGGCTGGTCTTGCAGGTCTCGCTGAAGGCCAAAAGGTCAACTTCGAACTCAAGACCGACAAGATGCGGGGCAAGGTCAGCGCTGAGAATCTCTCGCTGGCCTAAGCCTTGGTGCCGTTTCACGGATGTACTGAAACGGCCATGCCACCCGCTCGATCCCAGGATTGAGCGGGTTTTTGTCCGTTGCAGAGCAGGGTGAATAATGAGCGCCAAGAGACCGGCCGAACCGTCACCCGAAAGCATCGCGCGTTCTAACCGTCAGCGTTTGGCCGCTGAGGAAGGCGCGCGGGCGATGGTGGACGTTGGAAAGCAAGCCGTCGATGTTCGCAAGAACATGGCGCGGCTTCGAGAGCTGCGCCAGGCCAAGGAAGCGGCAGACGCCGCCCTTCAGGCGTCGCTGCCGCCGCCCGTCCCGACGAAGCGCAAGAAGAAGGTGACGCCATAACTGGCTTCCATTGCGCCGAGGACAATTTGGAGAGGGCCGATCACATGCCAAAGAGTGCGGGTCGTGCCTAGAATAAAGTCGGATGGCGGTGGCACCATCACCTTCTTTCTCGCGCTTGGCGCGGGACGACAGATGTGCCGTCTTGCGACGACGTTCCTGACGCAGAAGCAGGCTTTCAGTTATCTTCGCAAGAACCGGACCGAGTTCGAGCGCATGGCGCGGGCGCAGCTCGCTTCTGGTGCAGTCGAAGACGGAATCGTCGTGCTCTCGATGCTGTAGACCAGGCGGATTTCGGCGCCCCGCCTTTAGCGGAATTCGCGGTCGGAGTCTGGGATCGTCGTGCCTATTCGGAGCCGCTTCCCGGCTTCGCCTCCCGGGCCAATCGCTCCGCTTTCAGCCGTTCGCGATTCTCGTTGAAGGAGTTCTGGTCCTTCGCATAGTCATTGATCGGCTTCTGCGTTGTCGCAGGCTTGAACGCCTTGTTGGCTTCACGCTTGGCGCGATCAGAGGATTGATCTTTCGACATTTAAGCCCTCAATTTGATCAACGAGCGTGGTCCTGGCGAGTGCCGGACGCGACGCCACCCGTGCCCGAACTGAAAGGCCGACTTGCCATCCTCGGAAGCGAAGGCGACCAGTTCTTCAGCGTGGGGCAGGGTCTTTGCGAGGCGTACTGCACTCGCCGTGGAGATGGCATGCTGGCATTTCCGGCATGCTCGCATTTCCGGGAGCACACCGGTCGAGGGAGCAACGGCCGGCCACCGCATCTGTTCCTCGCGAACCAATCTTTAATCCAGCCTTGGCGGCGCGGCAAGCGCGCCGATCGTGCGATGCAGCCTTTGCGCGCCAACAAAAAGGCCGCCGAAGCCGGCGGCCTTTCGCGTCGTGAGATAAGCCCGCTTATTCGGCGGCCTGCTTCTGCGGCGGATCGAGCGCGCCGGACTTGTGGATATCGGCGACCTGATGGTCCGAGAAGCCCAGCACGGTGCGCAGGATCTCGTCGGTGTGCTCGCCGAGCAGCGGGGATCGCTCCACCTCGCTCGGGGAGTCCGACAGCTTGATCGGGTTGCCGACGGAGATGTACTTGCCGCGGGTGGGGTGGTCGACCTCGACCACGGTGCCGGTCGCGCGCAGCGACTGGTCCTCGGCGATCTCCTTCATCGACAGGATCGGGCCGCAGGGAATGTCGTCCTTGTTGAGGATTTCCATCGCCTCGAACTTCGTCTTCGTCATCGTCCATTGTTCGATGCGGCCGAAGATCTCATTCAGGCGCGGCAGGCGGACGGCCGGCTTGGCGTAGTTCGGATCGGTCTTCCAGGAGGGCTCACCGATCACGTCGCAGATCTTCTCCCAGACCGGGGCCTGGGTGATGAAGTAGATATAGGCGTTGGGATCGGTCTCCCAGCCCTTGCACTTCAGGATGCGGCCGGGCTGGCCGCCGCCGGAATCGTTGCCGGCACGCGGCACGGCATCGCCGAACGGAATGCCTTCGCCGAACTGGCTGTATTCCTTGAGCGGACCATGGGCGAGGCGCTGCTGGTCGCGCAGCTTGACGCGCGCGAGATTGAGCACGCCGTCCTGCATCGCGGCGGTGACGCGCTGGCCCTTGCCGGAATGGGTGCGCTGATAGAGTGCGGTGACGATGCCGAGCGCCAGATGCAGACCGGTGCCGCTGTCGCCGATCTGCGCGCCGGTCACGAGGGGCAAGCCGTCGCGGAAGCCGGTGGTGGAGGCGGCGCCGCCGGTGCACTGGGCGACGTTCTCATAAACCTTGCAGTCCTCGTATGGTCCGGGACCAAAGCCCTTAATAGAGGCGACGATCATCTTCGGGTTGATCGCCTGGATCTTCTCCCAGGGGAAGCCCATGCGGTCGAGCACGCCGGGGCCGAAATTCTCGACCAACACGTCGCACTTCTTGATGAGCTCGGTGAGGACTTCCTTGCCCTTGGGGTTCTTGGTGTCGAGCGTGATCGAGCGCTTGTTGTGGTTGAGCATGGTGAAATACAGGCTGTCCACATTCGGGATGTCCTGCAGCTGGCCGCGGGTGATGTCACCCACGCCCGGGCGCTCCACCTTGATCACGTCGGCGCCGAACCATGCGAGCAACTGCGTGCAGGTCGGCCCGGACTGGACGTGGGTGAAGTCGAGAATGCGAACGCCCTCGAGCGCTTTTGTCATCGTGTTGCTCCGTACTCTGATCTACCCCTGCACCCGCAGGGACCTTGTGGGTTGACGGGGATGCTTACTTCTTCTTCTGCAGAACGCTCTGCGGATTGAGGTTGCCGATGCGGCCGCTCTCGGAACCGGCGGCCGGATCGATCACGGCGTTGATGAGCGTCGGCTTGCCCGAAGCCATGGCCTCGTTGACGGCGCGCTTGAGCTCGTCCGGTGAGGTGGCATTGACGCCGACGCCGCCGAAGGCTTCCATCATCTTGTCGTAGCGGGCGCCCTTGACGAACACCGTCGTCGCCGGATCGGCGTTGGCGCCGTTGACGTCGGTGCCGCGATAGATGCCGTCATTGTTGAAGATGACGACGCAGATCGGCAAATTGTAGCGGCAGATGGTCTCGACCTCCATGCCGGAGAAGCCGAAGGCCGAGTCGCCTTCGACCGCGAGCACGGGATGGCCGGTCTCGAGAGCAGCCGCGATCGCCTGGCCCATGCCAATGCCCATCACGCCCCAGGTGCCGACGTCGAGACGCTTGCGTGGGCGATACATGTCGATGACGCCGCGGGCGAGGTCGAGCGTGTTGGCGCCCTCGTTGACGAGGATCGCCTCGGGATGATCCTTGATGACGTTTTTCAGCACGCCGAGCGCGCCGTGATAGTCCATCGGCGATTTGTTGTTCATGAGCTTCGGCGCCATCTTGGCGACGTTCTCTTCGCGCTTGGTCGAAATCGCCTTGGTCCATTCGGCAGGCGGGGCGGTCCAGCCCGAAGCCATCGCCTGGTTGAAGGCGGAGACGACCGAGCCGATGTCGCCGACGACGGGCGCGACGATCTCGACGTTGGAGTCCATCTCGCGCGGTTCGATGTCGACCTGGATGAACTTCTTGGGCGCTTCGCCCCAGTTCTTGCCCTTGCCGTGCGAGAGCAGCCAGTTCAGCCGGGCGCCGATCAGCAGGACGACGTCGGATTCCTTCAGCACCGTCGAGCGGGCAGCGCCTGCGCACTGCGGATGGGTGTCTGAGAGGAGACCCTTGGCCATGCTCATCGGCAGGAAGGGGATACCGCTCTTCTCGACGAAGGTTTTGATCTCCTCGTCGGCCTGCGCGTAGGCCGCGCCCTTGCCGAGGATGATGAGAGGGCGCTTTGCGCTCTTCAAAACATCAAGCGCGCGCTTGATCGAAGCGGGCGAGGGGATCTGCGCGGGAGCCGCGTCGATTACCTTGACCAGCGACTTCTGGCCGGCATCGGCGTTCATCACCTGGCCGAACAGCTTTGCCGGCAGGTCGAGATAGACGCCGCCCGGACGGCCGGAGACGGCGGCACGGATGGCACGGGCAAGACCAATGCCGATGTCCTGGGCGTGCAGCACACGGTAGGCTGCCTTGCACAGCGGCTTGGCGATCGCGAGCTGGTCCATCTCTTCATAGTCGCCCTGCTGGAGGTCGACGATCTCGCGCTCGGAGGAGCCCGAGATCAGGATCATCGGGTAGCAGTTGGTGGTGGCGTGGGCGAGCGCGGTGAGACCGTTGAGGAAGCCGGGCGCGGAGACGGTGAGGCAGATGCCGGGCTTCTTGGTGAGGTAGCCGGCGATGCCCGCCGCATAACCGGCGTTCTGCTCGTGGCGGAACGAAATCATGCGAATACCGGCCGCCTGCGCCATGCGGCCCAAATCCGTGATCGGGATGCCCGGCACATTATAGATGGTGTTGATGCCGTTCAGCTTGAGCGCGTCAATGACGAGATGAAAACCATCCGTCAATTCCTGCTCGGTGCCCGGTGCTTCGGACTTGGTCGCGGTATTCAGCATGGGCCTTGTCTCCCTGGTCTCAAGATGCCGTTTCAGGCTTTTGGGGGCGATGCCTCGCCCTTTGGTGAACGTTGCCGGCTAGAAGAGTTCCTGACCATGCGCTTCGACGTAAGCGGCAAGGCCAAGGGTGTGATCGCGGGCGCGCTTCTCGGCGAGCTCGGTATCGCGCGCCTCCAGGGCTTCGATCATGCCGAGATGCTCGGGAAGCGACGTCGCGGTGCGGTCCTTGCGTCCGATGGTCAATTGCCGATAGCCACGCACATGCAGCAGCAAGTCGTTGGTGAGATCGACCAGCACCGGTGATTCCGACAGCGAGATCAGCGCCTGGTGGAAGGCGATGTTGGCGCGCGAATATTCCTCGACGTGATCCTCGGGCAGGCGATCCTTGCCAAATTCCTTGAAGTAGTCGCGCAGCGCCGTGATGTCTTTCTTGCGCGCTGTGGCGGTGATGAGGCGAGCCGCCATGCTCTCCAGCGCCGCCCAGGCGCGGATCATGTCGACGATCTCGCTCTTGGTCCTTCGGACCACCATGATGCCGCGGCGAGGAACCGTCTTCACGAAACCGTCTTGCTCTAGCATCGCGATGGCTTCGCGGATCGGCGTGCGGCTCACGCCGAGGCGCTCGGACAACGCGCGCTCGTCGAGCATGACGGGTTCGGGCGTCGAGTAGATGTCCATCTTGAGGATGGCTTCCTTCAAGGCGTCATACGCCTTGTTCTTGAAGCTCGACTCCGGGGCAATACGAACGATTGCGATATCTGCCTCGGCCATGTTCGGCAACGCCTTGGTTGGTTTCCGCAGTGACACGACGAATCTCCTCCAGTGGGAGTCGTCTTTTACAGGATTATTAACGGGAAAGTTTTTGGCATACCAAATACCAGAATGTCAAGCTGCCTATTTTTTGCAGCGTTCTAAGGTGCGCTGCAGCTTGACAAGTTGGCTTCTGGCATACCAAATGCCATCGCCAGCCATTTTTGATCCAAGCCGGCGGAGTAATCTCGGCTTTATGCCACTCCGTTCCGCGACATGGAACAGAGCGCGGCGAATGGAAAGCATCACGGGCAGCCGCAACGCGCGCGCGCTTTGAGAACGCAAGAACCAAGGTCAAGGGAGAGCCACATGTCCAATTCCAAAGATGCCGTCCGCAAGGTGCTTGACCAGGTCAAGGCGGACAAGCGCACCAGCCTGACCGCGCCGGAAGGCAAGCTGGTCTGCGACGCCTACGGCATTGCGGTGCCGAAGGAGGGTGTGGCGAAGTCGGCCGGCGAGGCCGGCAAAATGGCCGCCTCGATGGGGTTTCCGGTGGTGATGAAGATCGTCTCGCCGGACATTCTCCACAAGACCGAAGCCGGCGGTGTCATCGTCGGCCTCAAGACGGCCGAAGACGCCGAGAAGGCCTACGAGACGATTCTCTCCAACGCCAGGAAGTACAAGTCCGATGCCAAGATCGAGGGTGTCCAGGTGCAGCAGATGCTGGCCGGCGGCACCGAAGTGATCGTGGGGTCGATCACCGACGCCTCGTTCGGCAAGCTGGTTGCCTTCGGCCTCGGCGGCGTGCTGGTCGAAGTTCTGAAGGACATAACCTTCCGCCTCGCGCCCGCGACCAAGCAAGATGCGCTGTCGATGCTCGACGGCATCCAGGCGCATGAGATTTTGAAGGGCGTTCGCGGTGGCGAGCCGGTGAACCGCACCGCGCTTGCGGATGTCATCGTCAAGGTCTCGCAGCTCGTCACGGATTTCCCCGAGATCGTCGAGCTCGATCTCAACCCGGTGTTCGCGACGGCCAAGGACGCCATCGCGGCCGACGTCCGCATCGTCGTCGACTTCGCTTACGTGCCCAAGCCGAAGCCGCGCCCGACCGAAGAGATCGTCGCGGCCATGAGCCGCATCATGCAGCCGAAGGCGGTTGCAGTGGTCGGCGCTTCAGCCGAAGACGGCAAGATCGGAAATTCCGTGATGAAGAACCTCATCAACGGCGGCTACAAGGGCGACATCTACCCGATTCATCCCAAGGCCGCCGAGATCCTCGGCTACAAGGCGTATAAGAGCGTCAAGGACGTGCCCGGCGTGATCGACACCGCGGTGTTCGCAATTCCCGCGAAGTTCGTGGCCGCGGCGCTCACCGAATGCGGCGAGAAGAAAATTCCCGGCGCGGTTCTGATTCCGTCGGGCTTCGCGGAAGCCGGCGCGCCGGAGCTCCAGGCCGAGATCGTCGAAGTCGGCAAGAAGTACGACATCCGCCTGATGGGACCGAACATCTACGGCTTCTATTATACGCCTGCCAACCTCTGCGCGACCTTCTGCACCGCCTATGATGTCAAGGGCCACGCGGCACTGTCTTCGCAATCGGGCGGCATCGGCATGGCCATCATCGGCTTCTCCCGTTCGGCCAAGATGGGCGTGTCGGCGATCGTCGGCCTCGGCAACAAGTCCGACATCGACGAGGACGATCTGCTCGCCTTCTTCGAGCAGGATCCGAACACGAACCTGATCGCGCAGCACTGCGAAGACCTCAAGGACGGCCGCGCCTTTGCGGAAGCCGCAAAACGCGTCTCCAAGAAAAAACCGGTCATCGTGCTCAAGGCCGGCCGCACCTCCGCCGGTGCCAAGGCGGCCTCGTCGCACACCGGCGCGCTCGCCGGCAACGACAAGATCTACGAGGATGTCCTGGCCCAGTCCGGCGTGATCCGCGCCCGTAGCTTGCGGCAGCTGCTCGAATTCGCGCGCGGCGTGCCGGTGCTGCCGACGCCGAAGGGCGAGAACGTGCTGATCATTACCGGTGCAGGCGGTTCGGGCGTGCTGTTGTCGGACTCCTGCGTCGACAACGGCTTGTCGCTGATGTCGATGCCGCCGGATCTGGATGCGGCCTTCCGCAAGTTCATCCCGCCGTTTGGCGCGGCCGGAAATCCCGTGGACATCACCGGCGGTGAGCCGCCGATCACCTACGTCAACACCGTAAAACTCGGCCTGACGGACGAGCGCATCCACTCGCTGATCCTCGGCTACTGGCACACCATCGTCACGCCGCCGATGGTGTTCGCCCGCAACATGGTCGAGGTGAAGAAGGAGATGGAGGCCAAGGGCTTCGTGAAGCCGATCGTCGCCTCGCTCGCCGGCGACGTCGAGGTTGAGGAAGCCGCCGAATATCTCTACCAGAACGGCATTCCGGCCTATGCCTACTCGACCGAACTGCCGGTCGAGGTCCTCGGTGCCAAGTACAAATGGGCGCGCGGAGCAGGGCTGCTCTGAGCCGACGATGCCGCTTCACCTCTCCCCGCGCGCGGGGAGAGGTGAGAACAGTCAGGTCGCGATGGGCAGGAACGTGATCCGGCGCAAATCGATCGAGCCCCGATCGCCATCGGCGGCCGATCACGACGCGCGCGACGGCGGCGTGCAGTCCGTCGATCGCGCGCTGTCGATCCTCGAGACATTGTCCGAAGACGACGAAGGCTATCGCCTCAGCGATCTCGCCGTCCGCACCGGGCTCTCGGCCTCGACCGTGCATCGCCTGCTGGCGACGCTGGAAAGCCGCCGCTTCGTGCAGTTCGACCGCGCCGAATCCAAATGGCATGTCGGCGTGCGCAGCTTCACGGTGGGCGCGAGCTTTGCGCGGCGGCGCAATTTCAGTGCCCAGGCCATTCCTTACTTGCGCAAGCTGCGTGATCTTACCCGCGAGACCGCCAATCTCGCCGTGGTCGACGACGAGTTCATCATCGTGCTGACCCGGATGGAGAGCCGCGAGATCATGCGCTCGCTGACCCAAGTCGGCGGCCGCGTTCCGATGGTGACCTCCGGCGTCGGCAAGGCGGTGCTCGCGACCTATTCCGACGAGGACGTCGGCGCCGTCATCCGCCATCACGGCATGCCACGCCTGACCGAGAAGTCGATCGTGCGGCCGAGCGACCTGTTCAAGGAGCTCGAAAAGATCCGCAAGCAAGGCTACGCGCTGGATGATGAAGAGGCCTGCATGGGCCTGCGCTGCGTTGCAGCGGTGGTCTACAACGCCTGCGCCGAGCCGCTTGCTGCGATTTCGGTGTCCGGCATGACCAGCCGGCTGACCGATCAGCGGTTACCGGAAATCGGGCAAATCGTCCGTGATGTTGCCGCCGAACTGACGGCAGCGCTCGGCGGGGCAATTCCGACGCCCCGCTAATCGGAAACCGGGGGTATGTCACTGGACAGTGTCGGCCGTTTTGGCTGATATGCGACCAAACGACACGATGCGGCAAACGTCCGCATGAGCCCGGAGACGTCCCATGTTTCAACTTCCCGCGCGCCTCGTCGGCGCAGCCGTCGCGCTGACCCTTGCGGCAGCCACGCCGGCCTTTGCCCAGCAGCTCGAGCTCAAGCTGATGGCACCGGCGGCGCCGGGCGGTGGTTGGGACCAGACCGCGCGCTCGATGCAGCAGGCGCTGGTCGCTGCCGGCGTCGCACGCAGCGTGCAGGTCACCAACGTTCCCGGCGCAGGCGGCAGTGTCGGCATCGCGCAGTTCGTCAACGGCGCCAAGGGCGACGGCAACCAGCTGATGGTCAACGGCTTCGTCATGGTGGGCGCGCTCGCCATGAACAAATCACCCGTCACGCTCGAGCAGGTGACGCCGATCGCGCGCCTCACCGAGGAAATCCAGGTGATCGTGGTGCCGGCGAATTCTCCGATCAAGACCGCGCAGGATCTGGCCGCAGCGGTGAAGGCCGACATCGCCAAAGTGACCTTCGCCGGGGGCTCGGCCGGTGGCGTCGATCATGTGATGGCAGCATTGTTCGCCGGCGCCGTTGGCGCCGACGCGAAGAAGATCAACTACATCCCGTTTTCGGGCGGCGGCGAGTCGCTCGCCGCCATTCTCGGCGCGAAGGTCACTGCCGGCATTTCCGGCCTCAGCGAATATGATGGGCAGATCAAGTCGGGCAAGCTGCGCGCGATCGGCGTGACCTCGGAGAAGCGCATTCCAGGCAGCGACATCCCGACCTTCAAGGAGCAGGGCATCGACCTCGTGATCGCCAACTGGCGCTCGGTGGTCGCGCCTCCCGGAATCACGCCGGAGCAGCGCAAGACGCTGAGCGACGCGGTCGAGAAGATGGTGAAGTCGGACGCCTGGAAAGACATCCTCAAGCAGAAGGGCTGGGAGGATGCCTATCTCAGCGGTGACGCCTTCGCCGATTTCCTGAAGAAAGAAACGGTGCGTGTGACGGACGTGCTGAGATCAGTCGGCCTGGTCAAGTCATGAGCTCAGGCGATCCCGTCCAGCCACCGCGGCGCGTCGATCGCGCCGGCGTCGTCATCGCCGCGCTGCTCGCAGGTCTTGCCGCGGTGCTGGTCTGGGATGCGCACGGCCTGCAATCGACCGCGATGTACGGGATGGGGCCGGAAGCCATGCCGGTCGTGATCGCCTCCGGCCTCGCGCTGCTCGCGATCGGCAATCTCGTTGACGCGCTGCGCGGCGGTCTGCCAGCGCGCGAGAGCGCAGATCCCGTGCCTGTGGTCTTGATCCTCGCCGGCCTTGCGCTGCTGATTGCCATCATCGGCTTCGGCGGCGGGTTCATCCTGGCGACGTCGGCGCTGTTCGTCACGACCTCGGCGGCATTTGGGCGCCGGGCTGTCCTCGTCGATTCCGCCATCGCCCTCGTGATGTCGACCCTCATTTACCTCGCGTTCGACCGCCTGTTGACGTTGAGTCTTCCAGCCGGCCCCCTGGAGCGACTGCTGTGATGGAAACTTTCGCGGCGCTGGCCCACGGCATGGCGGTCGCCGTCCAGCCGATGAATCTCCTCTACGCCCTGATCGGCGTGTTCCTTGGCACGGCCGTGGGCGTGCTGCCCGGCATCGGCCCGGCGTTGACGGTCGCGCTGCTGCTGCCGGTGACGTACAAGCTCGATCCCGGCGGTTCGCTGATCATGTTTGCCGGCATCTATTACGGCGGCATGTATGGCGGATCGACTACGGCCATCTTGATCAACACGCCCGGCGAGAGCGCCTCGATGGCGACGGCGCTCGAAGGCAACAAGATGGCCAAGGCCGGCCGCGGCGGACCGGCGCTCGCGACCTCCGCGATCGGCTCCTTCGTCGCGGGCACCATTGCCACCATCGGGCTTGCCTTTCTCGCGCCGTGGTTGGTCGATTTCGCCGTGCGCTTTGGTCCGGAGGATTATTTCGCGCTGATGTGCGTCGCCTTCGTCACGGTGTCGGCGACCTTCGGCGATTCCCCGATCCGCGGCCTGACCAGCCTGTTTATTGGTCTGACATTAGGTCTCGTCGGTATAGACAAGCTGACCGGTCAGGCGCGGCTTGCGTTCGGGGTGCCCGAGCTGCTCGACGGCGTCGAGGTGACGACGCTCGCGGTCGGCCTGTTCGCGGTGGGCGAGGCGCTCTACGTCGCATCGCGCCGCCACCACACCGAAGAGAAGCTCGAGCCGGTGCGCGGCTCGCTGTGGATGACCAAGGAAGACTGGAAGCGATCGTGGAAGCCGTGGCTGCGCGGCACCATGTTCGGCTTCCCGATCGGTGCGCTGCCTGCCGGCGGCGCGGAGATCCCGACTTTCCTGTCCTATTCCTGCGAGAAGCGACTGACCAAATACCCCGAAGAATTCGGCAAGGGCGCGATCGAAGGTGTCGCAGGACCGGAGGCCGCCAACAACGCTTCGGCTGCCGGCACGCTGGTGCCGCTCTTGACGCTGGGATTGCCGACCTCGGCGACGGCCGCGATGATGCTGGCGGGCTTCCAGCAATACGGCCTCAACCCGGGGCCGCTGCTGTTCGCCGAGCGGCCCGACCTCGTGTGGGGCCTGATCGCGAGCCTGTTCATCGCCAATTGCATGCTGCTGGTGCTCAATCTGCCGCTGATTGGCCTGTGGGTGCGGCTGCTGGCGATCCCGCAGCCGTGGCTCTATGCCGGCATCCTCGTGTTCGCGACCATGGGCACCATCGCCGCAAAGCCGTCGGTGGTCGAACTGTCGATGCTGGCCGGCTTCGGCGTGCTCGGCTTTCTGATGCGGCGGTTCGATTTTCCGATCGCGCCCGTCGTGGTCGGCCTGATCCTCGGCCCGATCGCCGAGAGCCAGCTGCGTCGCGCGCTCGCGATCAGTCTCGGCGATCCCATGACGTTGCTCCAGAGCCCGATCTCGGCGACGCTGCTTGCGCTGGCGTTCATCGCGCTGCTGGCACCCTTCGTGCTGAAAGGGATGGGACGCTTCAAGGCGAACGAGGACTAGCCATTCCGCCGCGAGTGTCTTCTAATGTTACGTTCATCTCGTGGGAAAAGTCATGCCGTCAGAGCTCCGTTCGCCCCGTCTCGCTGTCCTGATCGATGCAGACAATGCTTCGGCAAAGATCGCCGATGGGCTGTTCGAGGAGATTGCCAAGATCGGCGAGGCCAGCGTTCGCCGCATCTACGGCGACTTCTCCAATGCCAGGTCGAGGGGCTGGGCCGACATCCTGTCCAAACACGCCATCATCCCGCAGCAGCAGTTCGCCTATACGACGGGGAAGAATGCCTCCGACATCACGCTGGTCATCGACGCAATGGACCTGCTTCACAGCGGCCGGTTCGATGGCTTTTGCCTGGTGTCGTCGGACAGCGATTTCACCCGTCTGGCCGCCCGCATCCGGGAGCAGGGCATCGACGTCTTTGGGTTCGGCGAACAGAAGACGCCGGAGAGCTTCCGGCAGGCCTGTCGAAGGTTCGTCTACACGGAGAACTTGCTTGCCGCCCCAGCGAACACCCAGGACGCCGCCTCGAGATCGACGTCGCTTCAGCCGCTCGATGCCGCAACCCCCATCATCAAGAAGGTCATCACCCAGATGGAGAGCGAGGACGGCTGGGTGACGCTCGGGGAAGTTGGCCGCCAGCTCGCCAATCTCGCGTCCGATTTCGATCCGCGAACCTTCGGCTTCCGCAAGCTGAGTGACCTCGTGCGCAAGACGAATGCGTTCGAGATTGACGAGCAGAACGGGAGGTCGATGCGGATTCGGGTCAAGCCCGCTGCCGCACCGGCCCCGCGACGACGGAACTCGCGCAGACCTGCGAGGCCAGCGGCGGCAGGCGCTTCTCCGCCTAAAGCGTAAGCAGAGCCTGCCGTTATATTTGCGCTTGCCCGGTCGGGCGCAGGGCGTAACCATCGCAGGGCCATAACGCCACGCGAGGGTTCTGATGACCAGACTTACCCGCTTCGCCGTCGCACCGCTGCATTCGATGACCCGGCGTCTCGCCGATGTGGCCTCGGCGCGTGTCGCGCCGGATCTCGTCGTCACCGGCGCGCGGGTGCTCTCGACCTATTCGGAGCGCATCCATGCGAACCGCGAAATCTGGATCACCGGCGGCCGCATTGCTGCGATGAAGCCGGCCGGCGCTGCGAAGAAAGTCTTCGGCGACGTGCCGGTTTACGACGCGGCGGGCGGCATCATCGCGCCGGGGCTGGTCGACCCGCACATCCACATCGAATCCTCGATGGTGACGGCCTGCGCCTATGCCGAGGCCGCCCTGCTCAACGGCACCACCACAATCTTCTGCGACAGCCACGAGATCGGCAACGTCATGGACGTCGTCGGCGTCGAGGCGATGCTGGAGGACGCACGCGAGGCTCCGCTCTCGATCTTCCTGACGGTGCCCTCGACGGTTCCTGCGACTTCGGCCGCACTGGAGACTGCGGGCGGCGATCTGACGCCCGACAAGATCGCCGGCCTGTTCGACCGTTGGCCGGAAGCCGTCGGGCTCGGCGAGAAGATGGATTTCGTGCCTGTCACCATGGGCGATGAGCGAAGCCACGCCATCCTCGCTGCCGCCCTGAAGCGCGGCCGGCCGGTGTCCGGCCATATCTATGGCCGCGACTTCGTTGCGGCCTATGCGGCGAGCGGCATCACCGACACCCATGAGGCGATCGACCGCGACATCGCCGACGATCTGCTCGATGCCGGGGTCTGGGTGTTCCTGCGCGGGGGACCGCCGACCACGCCCTGGCACTCGCTGCCGCAGGCGATCCGGACCATCACCGAGCTCGGCGCCTCGCACAAGCGCACGGCCGTGTGCACCGACGATCGCGACGCCGACGATCTCCTGCTGTTCGGTCTCGACTGGGTTGTGCGCGAAGCCGTGAAAGCAGGGATGTCGCCGGAGCAGGCCTGGTCGATGGGCTCGCTGCATGGCGCGACGCGCTTCAACATGGACAGCGATATCGGCGGGCTCGGCGGCGGGCGCCGCGCCGATCTGGTGCTGATGGACGACAATCTGAAGCCGCAATGCACCTGGTATGGCGGCGAACTCGTGGTCGAAAACCGAAAAATCACGCCGAAGCTCGAGCAGGCGCTGTCGCAGCGCTATCAATATCCGCAGGCGGCCTATGCGACGGTGAAGCTGCCCGAGAAGGTCAAGCTGACGCCGGAGCTGCCGGCGAAGGCCTGCACTGTCAACGCGATCAAGACCGCGTTGCCCGGCATCACGCTGATCCATGAGAAGATCGCGATCGAGCCCGCAAAGGACTGGCCCTCACTGTTCGCCCGCTACGGCCTATGCTTCGTCACGGTGGTCGAACGCCACGGCAAGTCGGCCGGCAATGTCGCCTACGGCCTGTTGAAGGACTTTGGACTGAAGCGCGGCGCGGTCGCCTCCAGCGTCGGGCACGACAGCCACAACATCATCGTTGCCGGCACCAACGAGGCCGATATGCAGGTCGCGGTCGCCGCCATCAAGGAGCAACAGGGCGCCGTCTGCCTCGTCGCCGAGGGCAAGGTGAGGGCGCTAGTGCCGCTGCCGATCGCTGGGCTCTTGTCCGACAAGCGCGTCACGGAGGTGGCGGAAGAGGTCAAGGCGCTGAAGAAGGAATGGGCGGAGGCCGGCTGCACCATCCCCTACATGGGTTTCAATCTGATTCCGCTATCGGTCATTCCGGAAATTCGTATCACCGACAAGGGCCTCGTGCTGGTGCCGCAGATGCAGCTGGCGCCGCTGTTCGAGTGATCGCTTTCACGGATATCTCGATCTAACCGATTGAGACCGCCACGTTTTTTCCGCGGCTGCCGCATCGTGGAAAATAAAATCGATCTCGTTGAGTGAAGCCCTCGCGGGCCCGATGATCTCGCTCGAGCCAATGCAACTCAAGCGAGGTCCGATATGGCGAAGATGCGAGCCATCGATGCTGCCGTGCGAATTCTGGAGAAGGAGGGCATCTCGACTGCCTTCGGCGTTCCCGGGGCCGCGATCAATCCGCTTTACTCGGCGCTGAAGAAGCGCGGCTCGATCCGCCATATCCTGGCGCGCCATGTCGAGGGTGCCTCGCACATGGCCGAGGGCTATACGCGGGCCAAGGCCGGCAATATCGGCGTCTGCATCGGCACCTCGGGGCCGGCCGGGACCGACATGATCACCGGGCTCTATTCCGCGATCGCTGATTCCATCCCGATCCTCTGCATCACCGGGCAGGCGCCGCGCGCGCGGCTCTACAAGGAGGATTTCCAAGCCGTCGACATCGAGTCGATCGCAAAGCCCGTGACCAAATGGGCGGTGACGGTGCGCGAGCCGGCGCTGGTGCCCCGCGTGTTCAGCCAGGCGTTTCACGTGATGCGCTCGGGAAGGCCCGGCCCGGTGCTGATCGACATGCCGCTCGACGTGCAGCTCGCCGAGATCGAGTTCGACGACGAGACCTATGAGCCATTGCCGGTCTACAAGCCGACCGCGACCCGCAAGCAGGTCGAGAAGGCGCTGGAGATGCTCAATGCGGCCGAACGGCCGCTGATCGTCGCGGGCGGCGGCGTGATCAATGCCGACGCCTCGGATCTGCTGGTGGAATTCGCCGAGATTGCCAACGTGCCGGTCGTGCCGACGCTGATGGGCTGGGGGGCCATCCCCGACGACCACGTGCTGATGGCCGGCATGGTCGGTCTTCAGACCAGTCACCGTTACGGCAATGCCACCATGCTCGAATCCGATTTCGTGCTCGGCATCGGCAATCGCTGGGCCAACCGCCACACCGGCTCGGTCGAGACCTACACCAAGGGGCGCACCTTCGTGCATGTCGACATCGAGCCGACGCAGATCGGGCGCGTGTTCAATCCCGATCTCGGCATCGTCTCGGACGCGAAGGCCGCTCTCGAACTCTTCGTCACCGTCGCCAGGGAGTGGCGCCGGTCCGGCAGGTTGCGCGAGCGCCAGGCGTGGCCCGCTGCCTGCCGCGACCGGAAGAAGACAATGTTGCGCAAGAGCCATTTCGATAACGTCCCGATCAAGCCCCAGCGCGTCTACGAGGAGATGACCAAGGCGTTTGGCCGTGACACCTGCTACGTCTCCGTGATCGGCCTGTCGCAGATCGCCGGCGCGCAGTTCCTGGGCGTCTACAAGCCGCGCAACTGGATCAATGCCGGGCAGGCGGGCCCGCTCGGCTGGACGCTACCCGCGGCGCTCGGCGTGCGCGCGGCGTGTCCGGATCGTGATATCGTCGCGCTCTCAGGCGACTACGATTTCCAATTCCTGATCGAGGAGCTCGCAGTTGGGGCGCAATTCAATCTGCCCTACATCCACGTCGTCGTGAACAATTCCTATCTCGGCCTGATCCGCCAAGCCCAGCGCGGCTTCGACATGGACTATCACGTCCAGCTCTCGTTCGAGAACATCAACGCGCCTGAGCTCGGCGGCTACGGTGTCGATCACGTCGCTGTCGCCGAAGGGCTCGGCTGCAAGGCGATCCGCGTCACCGACCCGAAGGACTCGCAGGCGGCGTTCGCGACCGCGCGCGAATGGATGGCCAAGCATCGCGTGCCCGTGATGGTCGAGTTCATCCTCGAACGCGTCACCAACATCGCGATGGGCACGGAAATCGACAACATCGTCGAATTCGAGGAGGTGCTGGATCTGCCGCTCGACGAGGTCGCGACCGCGCGGCCCGGCGTGCTGCAGCCGGCGGAATAGGGAGATAGCATCATGCCGAAATTCGCCGCCAACCTCACCATGCTCTTCAACGAAATGCCGTTCGTGGACCGCTTCGCAGCGGCCAAAGCAGCGAGCTTCGGCGGGGTCGAGTACCTCTTCCCCTACGAATTCGACAAGGCGCAGCTGCGCGAGCAACTCGACGGCCATGGGCTGACGCAGGTGCTGCACAATCTGCCGGCCGGCAATTGGGGGGCGGGCGAGCGCGGCATCGCGATCCTGCCTGATCGTATCAGCGAGTTCAGGGACGGTGTGTTTCGCGCCATCGACTATGCCAAGGCGCTCGATTGCGAGCAGCTCAACTGTCTCGTCGGCATCGCGCCTGCGGATGCCGATCCGCGTGAGCTCAACGAAACGCTGGTTGGGAATCTGCGCTTTGCGGCGTCGACGCTGGCGCGGGAAAACATCAAGCTGCTGATCGAGCCGATCAACACGCTCGACATGCCCGGCTTCTTTCTGAACGGCACCGAGCAGGCCGTGCAGCTGATCTCCGAGGTGCGCTCGAACAATCTGTTCGTCCAGTACGACATCTACCACATGCAGATCATGGAGGGCGACCTCGCCCGTACTATGCAGGAATACCTGCCGCAGATCGCGCACATCCAGCTCGCCGACAACCCCGGCCGTCACGAGCCTGGCACCGGCGAGATCAACTATCCCTTCCTGTTCCGCCATCTCGACGCGATCGGTTACCGCGGCTGGGTCGGCTGCGAATACAAGCCGCGCACCACGACGCTGGAAGGCCTGTCCTGGCACGCGGCGCAGACGTTCGAGACCTGAGGAAACGTTGACATGATCGACATCGGCTTTATCGGACTTGGCACCATGGGACGGCCGATGGCCGGCCATCTTCTGACCGCAGGCCATCGCGTTCTCCTGCACGATGTCGGGCCGGTCGCGCCCGAGCTGATCGCGGCCGGCGGCGTTGGCTGCAAGTCAAGCAAGGAGGTCGCGGAGGAGGCGGATGCGGTCATCATCATGGTGCCGGATACGCCGCATGTGGAGGCCGTGCTGTTCGGCAAGGACGGCGTCGCGGGCGGCATTTCCAAGGGGAAGATCGTGGTCGACATGAGCTCAATCTCGCCGCTGGCGACCAAGGAGTTTGCGAAGAAGATCGAGGCGCTCGGCGCGGATTATCTCGACGCACCGGTGTCAGGCGGGGAGGTCGGTGCCAAGGCGGCAAGCCTCACCATCATGGTGGGTGGCCCCGAGCGCGCTTTCAACACCATGAAGCCGATCTTCGACCGGATGGGGAAGAACGTCACCCGGGTCGGCGCCAATGGCGACGGCCAGACGACGAAGGTCGCCAACCAGATCATCGTCGCGTTGACGATCGAGGCGGTCAGCGAAGCGCTGCTGTTCGCGTCGAAAGCCGGTGCGGATCCGGCGCTGGTGCGGCAGGCCCTGATGGGCGGCTTTGCGTCGTCCCGGATTCTCGAAGTGCATGGCGAGCGCATGGTGAAGCGCAATTTCGATCCCGGCTTCCGCATCGAGCTGCACCAGAAGGATCTCAACCTCGCGCTTGAAGGCGCCCGCGCGCTCGGCCTGTCACTGCCAAGCACGGCAGTGGCGCAGCAATTGTTCTCGTCTTGCACCGCACATGGCGGCAAGGGTTGGGATCACTCGGCAATGGTGCGTGCGCTGGAACTGATGGCGCGGCACGAGATCGCCGCAGCCTGAACTGTTACCAGGTAACAGTCTCCACTTGTAGTTCTGCCTAGATCCGGCGGGGAACCGGAACAATGATCCGGCCCCGCGGTTGAAGGCGCACAACAATCACTGGAGACATAAGCACATGAAGACCCGTCTTGCGATTACGTTCGCTGCCGCGTCGCTGCTGGCGTCGAGTGCAGCCTTTGCCCAGTCGACGACCGAACAGGGCGCCAGGGACGGCGCTCGCGCGGGCGGCGACATCGGCGGCCCGGTCGGAGCGATGGTCGGTGGTACCGTCGGTGCGGCGGTCGGCGCTGGCCTGGAAATCCCGAATGCGATCCTCGGCGGAATTCCGCGCGATGATTCCGTCGTGGTCCACGAGCGCGTCGTGGTCGGCGAGCCACTGCCGCCGACCGTGGTGCTGCGGCCGGTGCCGAACTACACCGAATACCGCTATGCGGTCGTGAACGATCGCCGCGTGATCGTCGAGCCGCGCACGCGCCGCGTCGTCAAGATCATCGACTGATCGATCGAAGCGTGAGCTTTGAAGAGGCGGGCCCTGCGGAGCGTCACTCCGCGGGGCCTTGGCTCGTCAGGGCCGAATTTGCGCGAAACCGCGTCATGGCCCAATCGGCGATGGCCGCGAGCACGAAACCGATGCAGGTGGTGCCGGCATCGACCAGAAAGTCCTCCAGCCGCGCGTGCCGTCCCGGTGCCCAGAATTGCATCAGTTCGAGCAGGCCGATCAGAACCATCGCGATCGCTGTGGCCGACAGGCGGCGGCGCGGATAGGCGAGGCCGAAGGCTAGTCCCACCAGGACGAAGGCTAGGGCATGTTCGCCGTCCTGGCCAAGGTCGGAATGGGGCCGCAGGCCGGGCGGGCCGAGGGTTGCAAAGGCGACGGCGGCGGCAAGCAGCCAGGCAGAGGAGCGAAGCAAAATGGACATCCGCACCGCTTAGCACGGATTGCAGCAGCCTGCCGAGGCGTCGGGATCAGATCGCCGTGTAGTTAATGACGAAAGTTAAAGTGGCTCGCGCACGCCAAGGCCGTGCATGAAGCGTTCCCGGATTTGTACGGGATCGCGTCGGGTGGCGCCGACGCCGGGCTTGTCATCGATGCGGACGGCGATCAGGCTGGGCTCGCCGGCCGACATGGCTTCCTCGACCAGACGCTCGAAATCCGCCTCGTCCGCGGCCCAGGCGCTGTTGGCAAGCCCGGAGCCGGTTGCGATGGCGACGATGTCAGCCACGTTCGCGGCCGGTGTCGACTGCGCGCCCGTGATCTGGTAGATGCCGTTGTCCATCACGATCATGATGAGGTTCTTCGGCTTCAACGCCGCGATCGTCGAGAGTGCGCCGAGCTGCATCAGCAGCGAGCCGTCGCCTTCGAGCGCAAAGACGCGCCGGTCCGGCTGCGCCAGCGCCACGCCCAGCGCGATCGGGAAGGCGAGCCCCATGCTGCCGAGCATGTAGAAATTTTGCGCACGGTGGCCGGCGGCCCAGAGGTCGAAATTGGTGTTGCCGATGCCGCCGATCACGGCTTCCTCGTGCTCGAGTTTCGCGATCAGGCGCGAGGTGACGTCGAAGCGGTTCATCACTTTGGTGTTGCGCACGTCTGTATTCATTTGGGCCGGACTCACTTGTCGAACACCTTGCCGCCCGTGAGCAGCGGGTTGAGGATCAGCGCGACTGGCGCCTGCGTCGTGACGGCCTGCTTGATCGAACGATCGGCAATGAATTCGAGCTCGTCGAGCCGGGTGATGGTGTGATGCTCCAGCGCCAGCGAATCCAGCACCGGACGCATGGTGCGGCAGACCAGTGACTGGCCGTAGTTGAACTCGCCGAGCGTGCCGCGCTCGGACACGAACATGATAAGCGGAATCTGGTAGGGCACCGCGAGCGAGGCCAGCACGTTGGCGAGCGTCGCAAAGCCTGAGGTCTGCATCAGCACCGCACCGCGCCGTCCGCCCATCCAGGCGCCCGAGACGATGCCGACGGCCTCCTCCTCGCGGGCGGTGGCAAAGGTGGTGAAGAACTGATCGGCGTGCAGGTTCTTGATCAGCGGCGTCAGCACGCGGTCGGGCACGTAAGGGACGAGGCTGATCTCATTCCGCTTTAGGGTTTGCAGGATGATGCCGTGCCAGCTCTTGTCACTGGAGGTCTGCGCCGCCTCGGTCGAGGTTTGTTGCTCCGCAATCGGCATTGCGTTCTCCCTTCGGCCGCGCATGCTTCTTGGTCTTTGCCATTGTCTTGGCCGTCGTCTTCCGTCGCGGCGGTCTGCCGAACTTGACGCAGGCAGCGGGATTGTCAACATGTCCGGACTGCACCGTGATCTGCGCCAGACGGCCTGCCGCAGCTGGTGCCGCCGTGTCATAAGCGGCAACAACAAGAGAACGGAGGAACGCATGACAGGAACGCGCGAAGCGCTGGCCCTGCGGATCTCCTGGAGAAAGCCGGAAGGGTCCTGATGTCCGTCAACAGCAAGCGCGTCTTCTACGTCAAATATCTGGCCAATCCGATCTATATCGACATCCTGAAGGCGCGGCCCGACGTCCGGCTCGATCGCATCGAGAACGAGAGCCCCGAGGATTATTTCGCGCCGATCATCGAGGCGGCTCATGTCTACCAGATCGGCGCCGCCCGTGACGAACTGGCCCCGCACTTCCATGTCGATGCTGCCTTCCTGAAGCGCGCGCCGAACCTGCTGCTCGTCTCCAGCAACGGCGCGGGATTCGATCCTGTCGATGTCGAGGCTTGCACCGATGCCGGCGTGCTGGTCGTCAACCAGTCCGGCGGCAATGCCCACTCGGTCGCCGAGCATGCGCTGGCGATGATGCTGACGCTGTCCAAGCGCATCATCCAGTCCGACCGCAAGCTCCGCAGGGAGTCCAACGTCAACCGCAACGAACTCGTCGGCAACGAGATCGAGCACAAGACCGTCGGCATCATCGGCCTCGGCAATGTCGGTCGCCGCATCGCCGCGCTGTGCAAGGGCCTGTTCGGCATGAAGGTGCTGGCCTACGATCCTTACCTCGCGGCCGAGGTGATGGCCGAGCGGGGCGGCGAGAAGGTCGAGCTCGACGAGCTGCTGCGCCGCGCCGATTTCGTCTCCATCTCCTGCCCGCTCGACAGGGGCAGCCGCAACATGATCAGCGTGCGCGAATTTGCGTTGATGCAGCCGCATGCGTACTTTATCACCACGGCGCGCGGCTTCATCCACGATGAGGATGCGCTGCTCCAGGCCTTGCGCGAGAAGCGCATTGCGGGCGCCGGTCTCGACGTCTGGTCCAAGGAGCCGCCGCCGCCGGAGCATCCGCTGCTCCAGCTCGACAACGTGCTGGCGAGCCCGCATACCGCGGGCGTCACGATCGAGGCGCGGCAGAACATGGGCCGCATCGCGGCCGAGCAGGTGCTGGATACGCTCGATGGCAAGCGGCCGCCGCGCATCATCAATCCGGAGGTCTGGCCACGCTATGTGGAGCGATTCAAGCAGGCGTTTGGTGTGACGCCGGCGTAGTTGACAGTCGCTCTGTCCTTCCGGGGTGCGATGCTCCTGCTGCCCAATGTCCCGGTTAGAGCTACGCGCCACGGAACGATCGGCGGGGGGAACCGCGCCCGACTTTGATCCGTGTCAAAATCTCCCTCCCGGATTCCGCCTAAATGGGATAAGAGTGAGCGCCGCCGGGGCAGGCAGGAGGTCCCATGTCAACTTATGTGGTCAGGTTCATGAAGGACGTGCTCGGCCAGTACGGCCGGCAGATCGAGGTGTGCCAGGGCACGCTCGAGATCGACGCTTCCGACGAGGACGAAGCCAGAGAGCGGGCGAAGGCGAGGTTTTGCGAGGATCAGGCGTTGCACCACTGGTCGCTGCATGCCGACCGCATCCAAGTCAGACCGGCTGACTTTCCCTCGTGAGGCCTGGCGGCCGGGCGCCGTGAGGTGACGCCGGCGCCGAGAGGGGACTGCTGCACCGTCTCAGTCGAGCAGCTTGTCCAGTGTGATCGGAAATCGACGGATGCGTTTGCCGGTGGCGTGATAGACGGCGTTCGCGATCGCGGCGGGAACGCCGACGATGCCGATCTCGCCCAGCCCCTTGATGCCGAGCGCGTTGATGTGCGCGTCCGGCTCGTCGACGAAGATCACGTCGATGTCGTGAACATCGGCATTCACGGGAATGTGGTACTCGGCGATGTTCGCGTTCATGATCCGCCCGAAGCGGTGATCCATCACCGTCTCCTCGTGCAGGGCCATCCCAATCCCCCAGACCACGCCGCCCATGATCTGGCTGCGGCCTGTCTTGGTGTTGAGAATCCGCCCGGCCGCGACGGCGCTCACGACCCGCGTCACGCGAATGACGTTTAGCTCTTCGTCCACCTTGACCTCGGCGAAGACGGCCGAGTGGGTGTTACGCGCGTGCTTCTTGTCCTCGCCGAATTGATTGAGCTTTTCCTTCTCGATGCGTTCGACGCCGCCGTGACGCATCGCGTCGGCGATCGAGACCGCGCGGCTGTTGTTGCTGGCGCTGGCAATGCTGCCGTCGGTCAGCACCGTATCGGCTAGCTCGGCGCTGGCGAGCGGCGAGCCTGGCATCTTCCCGGCCAGGCGTAACAGTTCCTTGCGCACTTCCTCGGCGGCTGCGAGCACCGCATGCGCGCTCGAAGCGGCCATCCAGGAGCCGCCCTCCACAGGCGCCTGCGGCAGACTGGAATCTGCGAGCCGGACGCTGATGTTCTCAATCGGCAGGCCGAGCGCATCGGCTGCGACCTGAGCCACAATGGTGTAGGTGCCGGTGCCGATGTCGGATGCGGCGCAGGACACCTCGGCATGTCCGTTCGACGTCAGCACGATACGGACGGCGACCGGCATCTGCAGTGCTTCCCACACACCCGTCGCCATGCCCCAGCCGATCAGATCCTTGCCGTCGCGCATCGAGCGCGGCGCAGGATCGCGTCTGCTCCAGCCGAAGGCGTCCGCGCCGCGCGCGTAGCATTCGCGCAACTGCTTGCTGGTGTAGGGCAGGTTTTCGCTCTGGTCGCGATCCGAGTAGCACTTCAGCCGCAATTCGATCGGGTCGAGCTTGAGTGCGACGGCGAGCTCGTCCATCGCGCATTCCAGCGCGCAGACGCCCGACGCAGCGCCCGGTGCGCGCATGTCGCAGGGGGTGGAGACGTCAAGTTGCACCAGCTTGTGGGAGAAGCGGCTGTTCGGGCTCTTGTAGAGCTGTTCGGCCCAGCCGGTATCGTTGCGGGCAAAATCCTCATAGCGCGAGGTGACGGCAATGGCCTCGTGCGTGACCGCGTCGAGGGCGCCATCGGATCTTGCGCCGAGCCCGACGCGCTCGATGGTCATCGGCCGGTAGCCGAGCCCGTACATCTGCTGCCGCGTCAGTACGACGCGAACGGACCGCTTCAGCGCGAGCGCGCCGAGTGTTGCCAACACCACCTGATATTGCGGCCGCAAGCCGGAGCCGAAGGCGCCGCCGACGTACGGCGAGACCACGCGAATGTCGTCCGGCTTCTTGTCGAACACGCTGCAGAGAAATTTGTGGACGTTCTGGACGCCTTGGGTCTTGTCGTAGATCGTGAGCTTGCCATTGCTGTCCCAGACCGCCGTGGTCGCATAGAGCTCCATCGGGTTGTGATGCTCGGTCGGTATCACGTAGTCCGCCTCGTGGCGCACATCAGCTCCCGCAAGGGCGGCTGCGGCGTCGCCCCGCGGTTTATGCGGCTCGTTCTTCTCGGCGGCGTTGCTGCGTTCGCCTTCGAGGTCGGTTGCAAAACCATGCTGCTCATATTCGACCCGCACGAGCGTCGCGGCGAATTTCGCGGTTTCCCAGTCCTCTGCGACGACAAGTGCGATCGGCTGGCCCTTGAACTTGATCTTGTCATCATAAAGCGGACGGAAAGGCGAGCCTTCCTCGGGCGCCACCTCGTCCTTCCACGCCTCGTCCTTGTCGGCCAGCGGCGGACGGTTCGCATGCGTGAGCACGTTGAGTACGCCCTCGACCTTCAACGCCTCGCTCGCGTCGAGGCGGGCAATGCGCCCGCATGGAATGATGGCCTCGACCACGAAGCCATGGAGGAGCTTGTCGGCTGGAAATTCGCCGGCGTATTTGGCGGCGCCGGTGACCTTGGCCCGGCCGTCGACACGCGACGTTGGCGTTCCGACATAAGCGTTCATGGGGTCCTCACGCGATCTTCTTGTGCGCCTGAGATTGCGGCGTGGCGTTCGCCGCCTGTGTCAGCGTCCGCACGATGGCGCGGCGTGCGAGCTCGACCTTGAAGCCGTTATGTGAGCGGGCCGTTGCTCCCTGGAGCAAGAGATCCGCGGCGTGCGAGAAGTGATCGGGCGTTGCGGCCTGGCCGCGCAACGTAGCTTCGGCCTCGAGGCTGCGCCAAGGCTTGTGAGCCACGCCGCCGACCGCCACGCGTGCCCCGCTGATCGCGTTGCCCTCCAATTCGAGCGCGGCGGCAACCGAGACCAAAGCAAAAGCATAAGACATCCGGTCGCGAATTTTTAGATAGCTGTAGTTTTGAGCAAAGCCGCGCGGCGGAAGCTCAATCCCGGTGATGATCTCGCCGGTGCCGAGATTGGTATCGACATGAGGCTTGTCGCCGGGCAGCCGATGGAGATCGGTCAGCGCGATGGTGCGTTCGCCGGAGGGACCCGCGATGTGCACGAGCGCATCGAGCGCGGCGAGCGCCACGCTCATGTCGGATGGATTGGTCGCGATGCAGGCGGCGCTCGTGCCCAGGATCCCATGGTTGCGGTTCAGCCCGTCCATTGCCGAGCAGCCGCTGCCGGGATGTCGCTTGTTGCACGGCGTGGCCGTGTCATAGAAATAAGCGCAGCGCGTTCGTTGCATCAGATTGCCGCCGACCGATGCCATGTTGCGCAGTTGCGCCGAGGCGCCGGCCAGGATGGCGCTGGCGAGCAGGGGATAGCGCTGCTCGATCAATGGATGATAGGCGAGGTCCGAGTTCGGCACCAAGGCGCCGATGCGCAAGGACCCGTCGGGCGTCTCTTCGACCTTGCGGAGCGGCAGGCGGGAAATGTCGATCAGCCGGGAGGGGCGCTCGACATTCTCTTTCATCAGGTCGATCAGATTGGTGCCGCCGGCAATCAGTTTGGCGCCGGGACCGGCGGCGAGCAAGCGGATGGCGTCGGCGACATCAGTGGCTCGAGCGTACTGGAAGTTGTTCATGGCTGGCCCATTGCCTGCTGGATGGCGGCGACGATGTTTGGATAGGCGCCGCAGCGGCAAAGGTTTCCGCTCATCAGCTCCCGGATCTCGTCGGTATCTTTGGCACGGCCTTCGGCGAGCAGTCCGGCCGCCGAGCATATCTGTCCCGGCGTGCAATAGCCGCACTGGAAGGCGTCATGGTCGATGAACGCCTGTTGCAGGGGATGCAGCGCGCCATCCTTGGCAAGACCTTCGACAGTCGTGATCTCCGCGCCGTCCTTCATGACGGCGAGCGTGAGACAGGAATTGACGCGCCGGCCGTCCACCAGCACCGTGCAGGCGCCGCACTGACCATGGTCGCAGCCCTTCTTGGTGCCGCTCAGTGCAAGATGGTCCCGCAAGGCATCGAGCAACGTGGTCCATGGCACGAGATCGAGCGTGTGACTGACGCCGTTGACGACAAGATGGATCGGAATGCGTTCGGAAATCTGATGCGTGACATCGCCCATGTCCTGCTCCCTGCGACGGCGACCGTGCCGGACGTCAGCCGTGTTGACGCGGGGGCACGCCTCCGCCGGCCAATAGCGCCCAACGGACCACCGACCGGTTGGTTCCTTGCCAGCAGTTCGCCTTTCCGAGAGGTTGCGGTCAGCGCTTTGCTTCGCCGAACACCACATTCGGCACGGCGCGGTCGACAACTTCGCGCAGCGCGAAGCTCGATTGTACCCTCGCGACGCGCGGCAGGCGCGACAGCTCCATGCGGTGGATGCGCTCGAAATCCTGGATATCGCGGGCGAGCACGATCAGGATATAGTCGTCGGTCCCCGACATCAGGAAGCAGCGCACGACGGACGGGCATTTCACCACCTCCGCCTCGAACGCCTTCAGCGCCTCATCGCTCTGGCTTTCCAGCGCGATACGGACCAGCACCGTGGTGGTGAGGCCGAACTGCGCGAGGTCGAGCGTGGCCTGATAGCCCTGGATATAGCCGTCGTCTTGCAGCGCCTTCTGCCGCCGCGCGAGCGCGGTGCTTGATAGCCCGACCTTGTGCGCGAGCTCGGTGTGACTGGCCCGCGCGTTGGTCGTGAGCTCCGCGAGGATGGCGAGATCTTTCCTGTCGAGGGCCAAGGTTTCGTTTCCAGCGTGAAAGGGCGTTTGCGCGCCGGAAACCGGCGCAGGGAGGCCAAAGCTAGCGGATATTTGCACGAAACCAAACAGGGCACGTCGCTACGATCATGAGGTGAATCACAAGGAGGCCCGGGATGCGCGTCGGTGTGCCCAAGGAAATCAAAGTGCAGGAATATCGCGTCGGGCTCACCCCGGGTGCGGTCCGCGAATATGTCGCCGCGGGGCACGAGGTGACGGTCGAGACCGGTGCGGGCGGCGGCATCGGCGCCTCCGACGAAGACTACCGGCGGGCAGGGGCCACCATTGCCGAGAGCGCGCGCGACATCTTCGCGAAGTCCGACATGATCGTGAAGGTGAAGGAGCCGCAGACAAGCGAGTGGCCCCAGCTCCGCGAAGGCCAGATCCTGTTTACTTACCTTCATCTTGCGCCGGATCCCGAACAGGCCAGGGGTTTGCTCGCCTCCGGCTGTACTGCGATCGCCTATGAAACCGTCACCGACGCGGCCGGTCACCTCCCCCTGCTTGCGCCGATGAGCGAAGTCGCCGGCCGCCTCGCTATCGAGGCCGCCGGCGCCGCGCTCAAGCGCTCCGCTGGCGGTCGCGGGCTGCTGCTGGGCGGTGTCCCTGGCGTGCAGCCGGCGCGGGTCGTCGTGCTCGGCGGCGGCGTGGTGGGAACGCAAGCCGCGCGCATGGCCGCGGGCCTTGGCGCCGAAGTCACCGTGATCGACCGCTCCATTCCAAGGTTGCGGGAGCTTGATGATCTCTTTGTCGGACGCGTGCGCACCCGCTTCTCCACCATCGAGTCGGTCGAGGAGGAGGTGTTCGCCGCCGACGTCGTGATCGGCGCGGTACTGGTGCCGGGCGCGAGTGCGCCCAAGCTCGTCACGCGTGCGATGCTGACATCGATGCGCCCAGGCGCCGTGCTGGTCGACGTCGCGATCGATCAGGGCGGCTGCTTCGAGACCTCGCACCCGACCACGCATGCCGATCCGACCTATCTTGTCGACGGCATCGTGCATTATTGCGTGGCCAATATGCCCGGCGCGGTGCCGGTGACGTCGAGCCAGGCGCTGAACAACGCGACGCTGCCGTTCGGCTTGATGCTCGCGAACAAGGGGTTTGCTGCTGTGCTGGAAAATCCACATCTGCGCAACGGACTGAATGTGCATCGCGGCCGTATCACCAACAAGGCGGTGGCGGAGAGCCTCGGGCTGGAGTTTGCTCCGCTGGGGAGCGGACTGGCGGCGTAGCGTTGCTGCTCATGCTGGCTTGCGATGGCGTCTGCCGAGCGCGGCTTCGATCGTCTCAGGCTTCTCGATGCGTTCGATCAGCATGTCGATACGGTCGCCGCCCCAGAACAACTCGCCGTTGAACACCATGGTCGGCACGCCGAACACGCCGAGCGCTTCGGCCTCGTCGATGATACGGTCATGCTCGGCGCGGGCGGGGCCATGGACGTAGGCTTCGAACTCACTGGCCGAGCCACCGCAGGACGTGATGACGTCCGTGATTGCGGCGAGATCGTCGATCTCGAGCTCATGGCTCCAGAACCGACGAAACACCGTGTCGTGATACGGACGGAAGAAGCGATGCTGTTGGGCGAACAGCATGCCGACGCTGGAATAGAACGCGTCGTAGATCCGCCGGGGCCCTTTCATGATGAGCCCTTGCGCATTGGCATAGCGCCGGGCATCCATATAGGCGTAGCGCACCTTGCGCCAGAAATGCGGCGTGCGCTGTTCCACGGTCCCCATGAATTCGGCAACGCGCAGCGTATAGGGCAGCCATTCGAGCTCGACGCCGTGCGTCTCCTGCAGTTCGAATAGGCGCTTGTTGGCCACGAACGCGTAGGGGCTCTTGTAGTCGGTGTAGACGCGCACGCGGGGGTTTGGCATTGGCAGATTCCTTTCATACGCGCGGCGCTACCTACTCGCCGTGGCGCCGGTGCTCAAATAGGCCGGAAGAAGAAAACTATTGCCCCGGGTCCGTCCGGCGGAAGGAGTTTCCTCTTCGGGAGGCAAAAAAGCCAATCGCTTCCATTGCTGTTTGGGGCCGAAACGACGACATTTCCATCAGAAATTGATGGATTGACTGCTATGGAACGCACCAGGTTTGAGCCTTTCGGCGAGCAATTGGTGTCCGCAACGGACACCCAGCCGCGCTCGCGCGGGTCAAAGCTGCTGCTGCGGGTCGGCACCGGTCTGTTCTGGTCGCTGGTCGCCGGCATCGTGCTGGCGCGTGCGGCCTTCTTCGAGCCCGGCGTCTACGACGGCTTCAGCCGCGTCGCCTCGCTGGCCAAGAGCCTGATCTTCTGAGGCGCGCCTGATCTTCCAACGGGCGCCTGATCTTCCGAGCCAGATTATTCCGGATTGAGGATAGAACTTCCCTCGGCCCTGATATGTCGAAAACTTATTTCCCAATCGGATGGCGCTGCGTATAAATCCTTCTCCTTGGGGAGAGATTTGTGTCGCAGAATCAAGCATCCAGCCCGGCCGACGCCAAGCGGACCACGGCCATCAGCCGCATCGTCGCGCTGATTCCCGGGATCCTCCTCTGCATCGCCGTGGCCGGCGTTTCGGCCCTGCTCGAACGGGCGGAATTGGGCATCTTCGAACATCCCTATGTCGAGGCGCTGGTGATGGCGATCTTGCTCGGCATGGCTGTGCGCAGCTTTTGGAAGCCCGCGCCGCGCTGGCAGTCCGGCATCGCCTTCAGCGCCAAGCAGCTGCTCGAAGTCGCCGTCATGCTGCTGGGGGCCTCGATCAGCTTCGCTGCTATCGCGGCGTCCGGCGTCGCGCTGTTGGCCTCGATCGCGGCCGTCGTTGTGGTCGCGCTCTGCGTTTCCTTCGGCATCAGCCGGCTGCTTGGTCTCTCGACGCGGCTCTCGATCCTGATCGCCTGCGGAAACTCGATCTGCGGCAATTCGGCGATTGCGGCGGTGGCGCCGATCATCGGCGCCAACAATGACGAGATCGCATCCTCGATCTCCTTCACCGCGATCCTCGGCGTGATGATGGTGCTCGGCCTGCCGCTGCTAATTCCGCTGCTGCAGCTATCGGCTACGCAATACGGCATCCTTGCAGGCCTCACTGTCTATGCCGTGCCGCAGGTGCTGGCTGCGACGGTGCCGGCGGGACTCGTCTCGACGCAGATCGGCACGCTCGTCAAGCTGATGCGCGTGCTGATGCTCGGGCCGGTGGTCGTCGGCCTCTCGCTGACGGCGTCGCGCTGGCACAGCGATGCCAAGAAGACCAATGTCGGCTTCTTCCGCCTGGTCCCGTGGTTCATCCTCGGCTTCCTTGCGCTGGCGACCTTGCGCTCGCTCGAGATCGTGCCGTCCACGGTGATTGCCCCGATCACGCGGATCACGGGTTTTCTCACGGTGGTATCGATGGCCGCGCTTGGCCTCGGCGTCGATGTGAAGGTGCTTGCCAATGTCGGGGGACGGGTGACGGCGGCCGTGACCTTGTCGCTACTGCTGCTGCTCGGCATTAGCATCGCGCTGGTGCACTGGTTCAAGTAAGGCAAGCTGCTGCGCATACTCCACTTCCTTCTCCCACAAGGGGAGAAGGAAGTCAGCGCGCAAGTCGAGGATCCCTAAATCACATCCGCGAGCGAATGCCCGTGCAGCTCGATGTTCAGCCCCTGCATGCCCATGTCGTTGAGCTCGCCGCCCATCGCCTTGATGCTCTCCTCGCGGATCAGCGACATCAGTCCGCGGCGCAATGCCAGGAATTCCGACGACATCATCATCGACTGCTGCCGCGGCCGCTCCAGCGGGATCGGAATCTCCGCCTTGATCGAGCCGGGGCGTGCGGTCATGCAGTAGACACGGTCGGACAGGAAGATCGCCTCGTCGATGTCGTGGGTGACGAACAGCACCGAGATCTTCAGCCGCTGCCACATGTTGGTGAGGATCTGCTGCATGATGACCCGGGTCTGCGCGTCGAGCGCGCCGAAGGGTTCGTCGAGCAGCAACACTTTGGGTCCCGTCGCGAGCGCGCGGACGATGCCGACGCGCTGCTTCATGCCACCTGAGAGTTTCTCGGGGTAATGCTTTTCGAAGGCTTCGAGGCCCGCGAGTCCCAGCAGCGTGCGGGCGGCGCGCTCGCGCTGCGAGCGCGGCATGCCGCGCATCTTCAGGCCGAACTCGACGTTCTCCCGCACGGTCTTCCAGGGAAACAGCGAATATTGCTGAAACACCATGCCGCGCTCCGCGCTGGGGCCGTTCACCTTCTCGCCGTCGACGGTGACGATGCCCGTGGTCGGCTTGAGGAAGCCGGCAACCGCGTTGAGCAGCGTCGACTTTCCGCAGCCGGAGGGCCCGACGATCGAGACGAACTCGCCAGGCTTCACATGAATCTGCGTATCGGCGACGGCTTCGACCGGCCCCTCGATGCTGTCGTAGCTGAGGGAGAAGTTCTTGACCTCGATATGGCCCTGCGGTGCCTTGACAACGATCTCACTCATCTTGACCTCCACGGCATCACCAATTGTCCGGCGCCTCGGATCAACATGCTCGATCCGAGGCCGAGCACGCCGATCGCGATCATGCCGAGCGCGATGTCGGCATACTGGACCAGCGAATAGGCCTCCCAGGTGAAATAGCCGATGCCGTACTGTCCGGAGATCATCTCGGCAGCGATCAGCGACACCCAGGCCACGCCCATGCCGACGGTGAGGCCGGTGAAGATGTGCGGGAGCGAGGCCGGAAAATACACATCGCGGAAGATCGAGCGCTCCCGCGCGCCGAGACATTGCGCGGCACGCACCAGCACGGGATCGACCAGCGACATGCCGTGCAGCGTGTTGACCAGGATCGGGAAGAACGATCCGAGGAACGTGATGTAGACGATGCTCTGCTCGTTGGTCGGCCACAGCATGATGGCCATCGGCACCCAGGCAATCGCCGGGATCGGCCGCAGCACCTCCGCTACTGGGAAGATGATCTCGTGGATCAGCTTGAAGCGGCCCATGATCAGGCCGAGCGGCACCGCGACGATCGCCGCGAGCGAGAAACCGAAGAAGATGCGACGGCAGCTCAAGAGGACGTGCAGCAGGAATTTCGGATCGTGGATCGCCTTGGTGAAGCTCGCATAGACGGCGAGCGGTGAGGGCACGTTGGTGAAGCGCACGAAGAACACGACGCGATAGGTTGTCAGCAGGTGCCAGACCAGCAGAAAGGTGACCAGGGAGATGATGCCAATCGCGGTCGCACGCAGCCCGCCGCGGTTGAGCCGGTACCAGCGCAGTGCGAGCGTGCCGAAGGAGGGTGGAGATGCAGGTGGAGTGGAGGCGGGCATGGCGCTTGCCTCCGCGATTGCACTTGCCGGCATGCTGTCCTCGGAATGTCTGCGGAGGGCGGGACTGCTCACGTCTTACCCCCGCCGACCGCCGCCTTCACCGCGTCGTCGAAGCCGAGCACCTTGCCGCTGATCTTGGCGGCATAGGCTTCGGCGTCCTTTTTCAACAGGAACGGCGCAACCTCGCCATTGCCGACCGCGAAGAAAGCCTGGTCGGCGAACAGCTTGATGCCGCGGGTTGTATCGAAAACGTAGGCGACGTTGATCTTCTTGCCCTTGGCTTTGTAGTCGGCATAGGCCCCGAGCGTGCAGCTGGCTGACGAGAAGGGCACGATGCCTGAATCGTCGACCCAGACCTCGCCGGCCTTGCGCGGATCGGCGATCGGTTTCTTGCAGAAGGAATCGTCGCCGGAGATCTCGTAATTCTTGGTGCTCGCAAGCTGCGCGTCGTAGTCGAGCTTCATCTCGGAATAAGCTTTACGGATGTAGCTGTCGTCGACCCATTTCTTCGGCTCGAACTCCTTCATCCGGCCGAGGTTCTGCAGCACCTTGACGTCAGCCGCGGCGGCGTCGATCAGCGCCGGCTTGATCGAGGGATCGGTGGTCATGTTGCCGCTGGGGCCGAGGAAGATGTAGACGACCTCCTTGCTGATGCCGGTCCATTCCTGGATCTTCTCGGCGGCGAGCTTGGGATCGTCGCGCAGCCATTGATTGGCGGCGATCACCGCCTTGAAGTAGGCGACGACGACTTCCGGGTATTTCTCGGCGAAATCGGTTCGCACGACGATGCCGTGGAAAGTCGGGAGATTGGTCTCGACGCCGTCAAAGATCTTTCGCGCGAAACCGCGGAACGGCAGCAACTCGGCGAACGGAACGAAGTCGGCATGCGCGTCGATCTTCTTCTCCTGGAGATTGGTCGAGCCGACCTCCGGGCTTTGGCTGACCAGCTGGAAGAAATCAGATGCATAGCCGCGGTCCTGCATCGCCTTCAACACCATGCCGTGCGCGGCAGAGCCGAACGGCACGCTCACGAGCTTGCCCTTGAGATCGGCGAGATCGTAGTAGGGCGAATCCTTGTGAACGACGATGCCGTTGCCGGAGCCCGACAGGCTGTAGGCGGCGATACCGATCAGCCGGCTCTTGCTCTCGGGATTGCTGTCGAAAGTGAAGCCGTTCACGATCAGCGGATAGTCGCCCATCATGCCGATCTGCAGCTTGTTGGCCATCATCGCGTTGGTGACGGGCGGGCCGGAGGTGAAGTTCTGCCACTCCAGCTCGAACTTGATGTTGGCGTATTTGCCGTCCTTCGGCAGATATTTTTCGAGGAGATGGAGCTGGCGGATGACGACGCCGGCGGTCACCGTGTTGGTCGTGGTGTCCTGCGTTCCGATGCCCAGCGTGACGGTTTCCGCCGCGGCCGGCTGCGCGAGGAGAAGCGCCAGCGACGTCACCGACATCGCGATCGAGAGCGTGGGAAGATGGCGGACCATTCTCATCCTCATTCGGTTGGATGTGCTGTGGTTGCCATGATTGGGTGAGGGCGTGGGCAGGGCAAATCCGGAATGAGCGCCACAGTCGATTAGTTGCCGGGAAAAGTTGATTGCCTACTCCTTGGGCAGTCCTGCACTATTAAGCCGCTTGCATGGGCACCGGCCTGGTCGCAAGCTCGGTCAGTCGGCCGCCTGCCCTCGCATTTCTTCCAGCACGTCGGACCGGCAGACCACGATCTGCGAGCGCTTGGTCAGCACGATTCCCTTTTCCTGCATGCGCTTCAGGCTGATCGTGACCCATTGCCTGGTGGCACCGACCATGTGGGCGATATCGGCATGGGTGAAGGCGGCCGCGATCACCCGGCCGTCGGCGTCATCGACGCCATAGAGGTCGACGAGATGCAGCAACAGATGCGCAAGGCGCTGTGTGATCGAGCGCGTTCCCAACATCTGGGCCAGCGCCGAATAGCACTTGCCCTTGAAGGTCAGGCCTTCGATCAGGCCGATCGCGAGGTTCGGGATCTCGACCGCAAGGGATCGTAGCTCCTTTCCGGGCAGATGCACCACGCTGCAATTGCTGGATGCAACGCCGGACCATTGATGCACGGTGCCTTCGAACACTTCCGGCCCGCCGACGAAATTGCCGACATGCCAATAGGCCAGCGTGATCTCGCGGCCGAGCGGAGAGGTGTAGAACACCCGGATCCGGCCGCTCTCGATCAGCCAGATACCGTCATGCTTGCCACCCTGGCTGAACAGCGTCTGGCCACGGTTGAGCACTTTTCGGCGGCCCTGCTTCAGCACCAGCTCCCGCTCGCGCTGGCTGAGCTTGTCCATCAAGGGCGGCGGTCCGCCGATCCATTGCTGGTTCTCGGTGAGCAGCAGCGAGGAACCGCCGGTAGGCCGGACCGTTGCGGGAACCGTCCCGCGAACCACATTGGCCGCCGCCTGCAACATCATCTGCCTCCGGAACGTTCAAACCGTTCTAAAGAGGAGCAATGTCCGTGCCAGATTCACTCCGCTGTCATCGCCCGGCTTGACCGGGCGATCCAGTATTCCAGAGACGTCAATGGGCTATCGAGAAGCCGCGGCGTACTGGATTCCCGCCTTCGCGGGGAATGACAGCGAAGCTTGGAAGACGACCTGTGGCGTCTACCGCCCCACCAGGCTCAGCAAATACGGCTTCGGGTAAATCCCCCGATTGTGCCCATCCGAAAACGAGATGTTCAGCCCGTAACCGAGATCGCCGATCTCGGTGATCGCGATGCCTGGAAACCGCTCGGGAAAGCGGCCGTCGAAGCGGGCGCGGGTGCAGTGGGCGCATTTGCAGGAGAGGCGGAGCGTTTCCGCCGCCAAGTCCAGCGTGTCGTCCTGAGCGGTGCGGACGCGGAGCGTCGCGAGGTCGGCGCTTGCTTCGTAATCTGCCACGGTCGGTCCCACCAAGGTCATGACGTGTCTCCGACCCTTCTCTACCTTGCCGCAGCACTGCCGCGATAGCAACTAATTGCCAGGCGCAGGGTGCGCGGCGCTGATCGTCGCTGCCTGCTGTTCGATCATCGCCCACGAAATGTGAAACTAATCGACCGGCAATTTCAGTTCGGCGTTGCCGGATTCCTGTCTCTCCGAAACCTTGTGCGCAATCGAGATCAGGAGAGACAATGAGTGCATTTCAGAGGGAAACGGTCCTGTCGGTCAGGCACTGGACCGATAGCCTGTTCAGCTTCACCGCGACGCGCGATCCGGGCTTCCGCTTCCAGAACGGCCAGTTCGCGATGATCGGGTTGGAAGTCGAGGGCAAGCCGTTGCTGCGGGCCTACAGCATGGCGAGCGCCAATCACGAGGAGGCGCTCGAGTTCTTCTCGATCAAGGTACAGGACGGTCCGCTGACCTCACGCCTTCAGAAGATCAGGGAGGGAGACGTCATCCTGGTCGGCCGCAAGGCCACGGGCACGCTGATCACGGGCAATCTCATTCCCGGCAAACGCCTGTTGCTGCTCTCGACCGGAACGGGACTCGCGCCGTTCGCCAGCCTGATCAAGGACCCCGACGTCTACGAGAATTATGAAACCATCGTGCTCGCCCATGGCTGCCGCCAGGTCTCCGAGCTCTCCTATGGCGAGCACCTCGTGGAAGGCCTGCGAGATCACGAGTTCTTCGGGCCGCTTATCCGTGACAAGCTCGTCTACTACCCGACCGTCACCCGCGAGCCGTTCAGGAATCGCGGCCGCATCTCCGACCTGATCGCGTCGAACCAGCTCTTCGACGATATCGGGCAGTCGGGACTCGACATCGAGACCGACCGCATCATGCTGTGCGGCAGCCCGGCGATGTTGGAGGAACTTCCCGCGATGCTTTCTGCGCGCGGCTTTGTCGAGGGCAATCACAGCCGGCCCGGCCATTTCGTGATCGAAAAGGCCTTTGTCGAGCGCTGAGGCGCAAATCGCAGCCCGGCGACAACTAATTGCTATCGCCGGGACGCCTGCTGAACAAATCTGATGCAAAGGCGCCGGATCTGCCGGCGGACCAGGAGCAAGCGATGTCACTAGATCAGATCGTCGACGGACTTTCGGAGGTTTCCTGCGACGTGCTCGTTATCGGCGGCGGCACTGCCGGCCCGATGGCGGCGTTGAAGGCGAAGCTGAAGAATCCGAAGGCCAACGTCGTCCTGCTCGAAAAGGCGAACGTCAAGCGCTCCGGAGCGATCTCGATGGGCATGGACGGCTTAAACAATGCCGTCATTCCCGGCTACGCGACGCCGGAGCAGTACACCAAGGAAATCACCATCGCCAATGACGGCATCGTCGATCAGAAGGCGGTCTACAAATACGCGCAGAACTGCTACTCGATCATCGAGGAACTCGACAGTTTCGGCATCCGCTTCCTGAAGAACGAGAACGGCGACTACGCCGTCAAGAAGGTGCACCACATCGGCACCTACGTGCTGCCGATGCCGAACGGCGAGACCGTGAAGAAGGCGCTGTATCGCCAGCTCCGGCGTGCCCGCATCCTGATCTCCAACCGCTATATGGCGACGCGGCTGCTCAAATCCGCCGATGGCCGCATCGCCGGCGCGATCAGCGTCAACACCCGCACCGCCGAGATGCTGGTGATCAAGGCCAAGGCCGTCATCCTGTGCATGGGCGCCGCCGGCCGTCTCGGCCTGCCGACCTCGGGCTACATGTTCGGCACCTACGAGAACGCGGCCAATTCCGGCGACGGCTATTCCATGGCCTATCACGCCGGTGCAGCACTGGCGAACCTCGAATGCTATCAGATCAATCCGCTAATCAAGGACTATAACGGCCCGGCCTGCGCCTACGTCGCCGGTCCCTTCGGCGCCTTCACCGCCAACAACGAGGGATCGCGCTTCATCGAATGCGATTACTGGTCCGGCCAGATGATGCTGGAGTTCTACAACGAGCTGTTGTCCGGGAAGGGCCCGGTGTTTCTCCAGCTCAAGCATCTTCACCCCGACACCATCTCGGAGATCGAATCGACGCTGCACAAGGTCGAACGTCCCACGCGCGGCCTGTTCCAGCAGGGGCGCGGGGTCGACTACCGCAGCGAGTCGATCGAGATGCACATCTCCGAGATCGGCTTCTGCTCCGGTCACAGCGCGTCGGGCGTGTTCGTCGACGACAACGCGCGCACCACCGTCCCGGGCCTCTATGCCGCCGGCGACATGGCGAGCGTGCCGCACAACTACATGCTCGGCGCCTTCACCAACGGTTCGGTCGCCGGCGTCGACGCGATGGAGTTTGCGGACAATCACGACTTCGCGGAATTCGACGCGGCTGAGGTCGCCCGCGAACGTGACCGCGTCATGGCGCCGACCAAACGCGAGGACGGTATTCCGCCGAACCAGATCGAGTACAAGACGCGGCGTCTCGTCAATGACTATCTCCAGCCGCCGAAAGTCACGCGCAAATACGAGCTCGGCATGCGCCGGCTCGCTGAAGCGAGGGAAGACATGCAGGAGCGCATGATCGCGCGCAATGCGCACGAACTGCTCCGCGCGCTCGAAGTCCAGTCGATCATGGATTGCGCGGACATGGCTGTGCATGCCTCGCTCTACCGCGAAGAAAGCCGTTGGGGCCTCTATCACTGGCGGACGGATTTCCCGGAGAAGGACAACGAGAACTGGTTCTGCCACACGTTGCTCAGCAAGCAGGATGGCAAGATGACCAGCGAGAAGCGTGCCGTGGAGCCCTATATCGTACCGATCGCCGACGATGAGAAGGATCTCTACGACAAGCAGCGCATCCGCGCGACAGCCTGACCCGCCGCACAAATACAGGAGACATACGATGCCTCTCGCTTCCTATCAGACATCGGTTCCGGTGGTCGTCGATGACGCCAAATGCATCGCGGACAAGGGCTGCACGGTGTGCGTCGACGTCTGTCCGCTCGACGTACTGCGTATCAGCGATATGACCAACAAGGCCTACATGGCCTATGACGAATGCTGGTACTGCATGCCCTGCGAGGCGGATTGCCCGACCGGCGCCGTCACCGTCAACATTCCTTATCTCCTGAGGTAGCCATGTCGAGCCCGTTCGAATCCTACGACGATCTCGAAGACGCCGACGAGCGGCTCCAGGCTGCCGATCCAGGGGAGCGCCGCGTCGCGATCATCGCGCTCGGCCATTCCGGCGATCCCGCCGCCGTCGGCCATCTCGCCAAAATGGTCGCCGATCCTGATGCCGGCGTCCGCCAGCAGGTCGCGATGGCGCTCGGCGAGTTCGACGGGCCGGAGGCCGCGGCTGCGCTGGTGAAGCTGCTCGTCGATCCTGAACGAATCGTTGCGTCCGCCGCGGCCGACAGCATGGCGGAGTTCAAGGATCCGGCTTGCGCCGAGATCATCCTGCCGCTGGTCAAGCATGCCCACGCCTTCGTCCGCATGGGCGCGTTGCGTGCGCTGAAGGAGCTGCGCTGCAAGGACACACTGAAACCGGCGCTGGAAGCGCTCCAGGATTCCGATGCCGCCGTGCGGGTGCAGGCGATCGGCGTGATCGGGTTCCTCAAGCTGGAGGAATCAATTCCGGCGCTGACCGCGCTGATCAACGATCCCGACGCGCATGTGCGCCGTGCCGCCGTCAGCGCGCTCGCCTTCTCGCAGATGAAGCCCGCGGCCGAGATGATCACGCGCGCGTTGAAGGATTCGGACTGGATGGTGCGGGAGATGGCCGCGGAAACGCTGGGCCTCAACGTCAACGGATCGATTGCCGCCGACCAGCTCATCGCTTCGCTCAGTGACGAGTTCTGGCAGGTGCGGCTGAAGGCAATCCGCAGCCTTGGCCGGATGAAAATCGAGCGCGCGGTGCGCCCGATCGGCAACTGCGTGAACCATGAGCAGGCCAATCTGCGGAAAGAGGCGGCGGCTGCGCTTGGCGAGATCGCCCACCACGACGGCGAAGCGTTCCTTGCCGTCATCGCCGACGATCCCGATCCCGAGGTGCGCAAGAACGCGCGCTGGGCGCTTCAGCAGATTGCGGCCCGAAAAGCGCGGCCGGGGGCATAGAAGCGCGGCGGGCTGCCGCGCTGGACTTCCCGTCCCAGACGTTTATTGGTCTTCGCCAATGTGATAGGCCTCCGCGAGCGAGGCCGATCCGAAAAGAGCGAGGATACGCCCATGACGACATTGACGGTAAAGGACCTTCTTCCCGAGGACGGCACGCGGGGAACGCTCGTCGGCCGCGTCTGGCTGCCGCAGGCGAATGGCCCGGCCGTGGTCGCCGTGCGCGGCGATGGTGTGTTCGACGTCACCGCAAAATTCCCGACCGTCAGCGCACTCTGCGAGGAAGACAATCCGGCGAAGGCGCTTGCCGCGACCAAGGGCGAGCGCATCGGCGATCTCGAGGCCATCGTCGCCAACACGCCTCCCGATCAGCGCGATCCGAAAAAGCCGTGGTTGCTTGCGCCCGTCGATCTCCAGACGCTGAAGGCGGCCGGCGTCACCTTTGCCATCTCGATGCTGGAGCGCGTGATCGAGGAGCGGGCAAAGGGCAATCCGGCCTCGGCCGAAGCGATCCGGAAGGAAGTGACCCGGCTGATCGGCGACGATCTGTCGAAGCTCAAGCCGGGCTCGGACAAGGCGATGCACCTGAAGCAGGTGCTGATCGACCAGAACGCCTGGAGCCAATATCTCGAGGTCGGCATTGGCCCCGATGCCGAGGTCTTCACCAAGGCGCCGACCTTGTCGTCGGTCGGCACCGGCATGGATGCGGGGCTGCATCCGAAGTCGACCTGGAACAACCCCGAGCCGGAGCTGGTGCTGTTCGTCTCGAGCCGCGGCACGATCGTCGGTGGCGCCCTCGGCAACGACGTCAATCTGCGCGACTTCGAGGGCCGTTCGGCACTGCTGTTGTCGAAGGCCAAAGACAACAACGCCTCGTGCTCCATCGGCCCGCTGCTGCGCCTGTTCGACGACAGCTTTACCCTCGACGACGCCCGCAAGCTCGACATCAGCCTGAACGTCAAGGGGCAGGACGGTTTCGTCCTCGACGGCCATTCCTCGATCAGCATGATCAGCCGCGATCCGACCGATCTGGTCGAGCAGACCATCGGCAAGGTGCACCAATATCCCGATGGCTTCGTGCTGTTCCTCGGGACCATGTTCGCGCCGGTTAAGGATCGCGACGCGCCGGGACAGGGGTTCACCCACAAACGCGACGACATCGTCACGATCTCGGCGCCCCAGCTTGGCAAACTCGTCAACCGCATGCGGGCCAGCGACGAATGCGAGCCCTGGACGTTCGGCATCGGCGCGCTGATGAAGAATCTCGCGCAGCGCAAGCTGATCTAGCTCACTGCACGCCGGATGTGGGGGACTCTCCACGAGTCGCTTTGCCTCGATCGACGCAGAAACTCTCTCCCCACCGTCATTGCGAGCGCAGCGAAGCAATCCAGAATCCCTCCCCGGAAAGACTCAGGATTGCTTCGCTGCGCTCGCGGTGATGGGGGGAGGGGTTGCGGGTTCGCCTTTCACCATCCTCCTAGACAGTGTCCTCGCCCCAACTGCCGCATCATTTCGTTCATCTCCGCGTTGCATCCGTGGAATAAAATCGCGCTGCGCGTGACATAGAAGGCTCATCCGCTCGCGCGCGCTTTCCCCCTCAATAGTCAAATAATATGACTAGTCGGAACCAAACTTCCGTGAAATAGTCCCTCCCGCCACCTCAAAGGCCGGCCTGTGGGTGCGATGCTACCAATCGGCGCCCCCGGATAACATTTTGGGAGACACGCCTGATGATCGTCAAAGCCCTCTTTGCGGCCAGCGCGACGGCCGCGTTGCTGCTCGCGCTGCCGGCGAATGCCGCCGAGCTCACCATTGGCTTCTCGCAGATCGGATCGGAATCCGGCTGGCGCGCGGCCGAGACCTCGGTCTCCAAGCAGGAGGCCACCAAGCGCAAGGTCAATCTCAAGATCGCCGACGCGCAGCAGAAGCAGGAGAACCAGATCAAGGCGATCCGCTCCTTCATCGCGCAGAATGTCGATGCGATCTTCCTCGCGCCCGTCGTCTCAACCGGCTGGGACTCGGTGCTGAAGGAAGCCAAGGAGGCCAAGATCCCGGTCGTGCTGCTCGACCGCGACATCGATCCCTCCGGGAAGGAGCTCTATCTCACCGCCGTGACCTCCGACAGCGTGCACGAAGGCGAGGTCGCCGGCGACTGGCTGGCCAAGACCGTCGGGTCCAAGGCCTGCAACATCGTCGAATTGCAGGGCACCGTCGGCGCCAGCGTCGCCGCCAACCGCAAGAAGGGTTTTGACACCGCCATCGCCAAGCATGCGAACCTGAAGGTGGTGCGCAGCCAGACCGGAGACTTCACCCGAGCCAAGGGCAAGGAAGTGATGGAAAGCTTCATCAAGGCCGAAGGCGGCGGCAAGTCGATCTGCGCGGTCTATGCGCATAACGACGACATGATGGTCGGCGCGATCCAGGCGATGAAGGAGGCCGGCCTCAAGCCCGGCAAGGAGATCCTCACCGTCTCGATCGATGCGGTCCCCGACATCTTCAAGGCGATGGTCGCCGGCGAAGCCAATGCCACGGTCGAGCTGACGCCGAACATGGCTGGCCCCGCGCTCGATGCCATCGCGGCCTTCAAGGACAAGGGCACCGTTCCGCCGAAATGGATCCAGACGGAATCCAAGCTCTACACGCCCACCAATGATCCGCAGAAGATCTACGACAGCAAGAAGGGCCTCGGTTACTGAGGCGGGTGCGTTGCCGGACGGCCGTGTGTCGGCAGTCCGGCGATCCCGCTCTAAACCGCTGCGCGAACGAACAGGCTCCGTGTCCGCATCGTCAGCGGGCGCCCTTGGGAGTATATTTGTCATGGAGAACAGCCCGATTTCCGCTGCTTCCCTGCTGGAGGTGCGTGGGATCAGCAAGAGCTTTGGCGCCGTGCGTGCGTTGCAGGAGGTCGACTTCACGCTTCGCGCCGGCGAGATCCATGCGCTGCTCGGTGAGAACGGCGCCGGCAAGTCCACGCTGATCAAGGTCGTCACGGGCGTATTTCCGCGCGATGCCGGCATCGTCAGGCTGGGCGGCGAAGAGGTCGCGCCGCGGTCGGCCAAGGCGGCGCTTCAGGCCGGCATCGCCACGGTCTACCAGGAAGTCAATTTGCTGCCGAATCTCTCGGTGGCGCAGAACCTGTTTCTTGATCGGCAACCGATGCGCTTCGGCATCGTGCGCGAAGGCGAGATGCGACGCCGCGCCAAGGCGCTGCTCGCGGATTTCGGACTTGACATCGACGTATCAGCGCCGCTTGGCAATTATTCGGTGGCGATCCAGCATGTCACCGCGATCGCGCGTGCCGTCGATCTCTCGGCGCGCATGCTGATCCTGGACGAGCCGACCGCGAGCCTCGATCGCCATGAGGTCGAGATCCTCTTTCGCATCATGCGTCAGCTTGCCAAGCGCGGCATTGGCATCGTCTTCGTCAGCCATTTCCTCGACCAGGTCTACGAGATCTCCGATCGCATCACGGTTTTGCGAAATGGTCGCCTGGTCGGCGAGCGCGAGACCGCGTCGCTGTCGCGGCTCGAGCTGATCCGGATGATGCTCGGCCGCGAACTGGCCGAGACCACCAGCGCGCGGACCGCGACGCGCGAGCATCAGGCCCGCGAAGTCTGCGCGAGCTTCGAGAACTATGGCAAATCAGGCTATGTCGCGCCGTTCAATCTCGAGCTGCGCCATGGCGAGGTCGTCGGTCTCGCCGGCCTGCTCGGCTCGGGCCGGACCGAGACGGCGCGGCTGGTGTTCGGCGCCGAGCGCGCCGATCGCGGACAGGCGAGGGTGGAAGGCGCGCCTGTCCGGCTTCAGTCGCCGCGCGACGGGGTGCGTCACGGCTTTGGCTATTGCCCTGAGGAGCGCAAAACCGACGGCATCGTCGCCGAGCTCACCGTCCGCGAGAACATCGTGCTCGCGCTCCAAGCCAAGCGCGGTTTGCATCGGCCGCTGTCGCGACGCGAGCAGGACGAGATCGCAAGCCGTTACGTCAAGATGCTCGACATCCGTCCGCCCGATCCGGAGCGTCCCGTCTGCCTGCTCTCCGGCGGCAATCAGCAGAAGGTCCTGTTGGCACGGTGGCTTGCGACTTCGCCGCGGCTGCTCGTGCTGGACGAGCCGACCCGCGGCATCGATGTCGGTGCGCATGCCGAGATCATCCGCCTGATACGCGAGCTCTGCGACGACGGGCTCGCGCTGCTCGTGATCTCCTCCGAGCTCGACGAGATCGTGACCTATTCGGACCGGGTCGTGGTGCTGCGCGACCGCGCGCATGTCGAAGAGCTCGCCGGCGAGGCGATCGATGTCGGCAACATTCTCGCGGCCATTGCGGCCGACGGCGCCGCGACAGCGCATGAGGGCTGGGCATGACCGCGCTGTTGCCGCGCCGCGGCCTTGCCCAGATCCTCGCGTTGATCGTCATCCTGGCGGTCGATCGCGTGGTGTCGCCGCAATTCTTCGATCTGCGCCTCCAGGACGGCCGGCTGTTCGGCAGCCTGATCGACGTGCTCAACCGCGGCACGCCGGTGGCGCTGCTCTCGCTCGGCATGGTCCTGGTGATCGCGACGCGCGGCATCGATCTGTCAGTTGGCGCTGTGATGGCGATCTCGGGCGCGATCGCGGCGAGCCTCGCCGACAACCACAGTCTGGTCGTGGTGCTGGCGGCTGCGCTCGGCACCGGCCTGATCTGCGGGTTGTGGAACGGATTTCTCGTCGCGGTGCTCGGCATGCAGCCGATCGTGGCGACCTTGATCCTGATGGTGGCGGGGCGCGGCATCGCCCAGCTCATTACCGAAGGCCGCATCGTGACCTTCTCCTCGCCCGATCTGGTCTGGCTCGGCAATGGCTCTATCCTCGGCCTGCCGGTGCCGGTCGCGATTGCGCTGGGCATGCTGATCCTCACCGGCGCGGTGGTGCGCGGCTCGGCACTCGGATTGCTGATCGAGGCCACTGGCGGCAATGCGCGGGCAAGCGAGCTCGCCGGCGTCGGCACGCGCGCGATGATTTTGGCGGTCTATGTCTGGTGCGGCGTTTGCGCAGCGCTTGCCGGCGTCATCGCGGCGGCCGACATTATGGGCGCGGATGCCAACAATGCCGGCCTCTGGCTCGAGCTTGATGCCATCCTCGCAGTGGTGATCGGCGGCACCTCCCTGTTCGGCGGCCGCTTCAGTCTCGTGCTGGCCGTACTCGGCGCGCTGATCATCCAGACCATGAACACGGGCATTCTGCTGTCGGGCTATCCGCCGGAGTTCAATTTGCTGGTCAAGGCGGTGGTGGTGCTCGCCGTGCTGCTGCTGCAATCGCCGAAGCTGTCCGGCTTTGCCGGCGCCGTGGCGCGGCTGCGGAGGACCAAGGCATGAAAGGCCTGCCGCCCGTCCTCATCACGGCGATCGTGCTCGTCGCCGGATTCGCGCTCTGCGCGATGCAGTTTCCCAACATCGCCTCCACCCGCGTGGTCGGCAATCTCCTCACCGACAACGCCTTCCTCGGCATCGTCGCGACCGGCATGACCTTCGTCATCATTTCCGGCGGCATCGATCTCTCGGTCGGCTCGGTGATCGGCTTCACCACGGTGTTCGTCGCGCTGGCGATCGAGCGCTGGGGAATGCCGCCCCTGGTCGCCTTCGTCGCCATTCTCGCGCTCTCGGCCGCCTTCGGAGCGGCGATGGGCGCGGTGATCCACGTCTTCGATTTGCCGCCTTTCATCGTGACGCTCGCCGGCATGTTCTTGGCCCGGGGTGCCAGCTTCCTGCTCTCGACGGAATCGGTGCCGATCACAGCACCGGTCTATTCCACCGTGTCGGACTTCGCACTGCGACTACCCGGCGGCGGGCGGCTGACGGCGGTCGCGATCATCATGCTTGCGATCGTGATCGGCGGCGCATTGCTGCTGCAGCTCACCCGGTTCGGCGCCAATGTCTATGCGCTCGGCGGCAGCCGGGCGACCGCTAGCCTGATGGGCGTCGCCGTCGGCAAGATGACGGTGAAGATCTACATGCTGTCGAGCCTGCTCGCCGGCATCGCCGGCATCGTCTTCTCCTTTTACACCAGCGCCGGCTATTCGCTGTCCGCCGTCGGCGTCGAGCTTGACAGCATCGCGGCCGTCGTGATCGGCGGCACGCTGCTCACGGGCGGTCAGGGCTCGGTGATCGGCACCTTCCTCGGCGTGCTGATCCAGGGCATGATTCAGACCTACATCAATTTCGACGGGACACTGTCGAGCTGGTGGACCAAGATCGCGACCGGCGTGCTGCTGTTCGCCTTCATCGCCTTGCAACAAGGATTGGTCGCGCTCGCGCGCCGGCCTGTGGCAAAGCGCGCGGGAGCAGTCTCATGACCACCTCGCGCATCCTCGTCATCCCGACGCGCCGGGCGCACTCCAATCACGCGGAGGTGGCCCGTTCGATCGGCGTTGACATCATTGCCGGCCGCTACGCGGAGGGAACGCGCCTGCCTGGCGATGCCGAAATGATTGCGATGTTCGGGGTGTCGCGGCCGGTATTGCGGGAGAGCGTGAAGACGCTGGTCGCCAAGGGTCTGCTCACCACCAAGGCCCGCGTCGGCACTGTCGTGCGCGAACGCGTCGCCTGGAACATGTTCGACGCCGACGTGCTGGCCTGGCACCTGGACGCCGGGATCGACAAGCGTTTCCTCAACGACCTCGCCGAGATCCGCCTTGCGGTCGAGCCGCGCGCGGCGATGCTGGCGGCGGCGCAGCGGTCGGAGCAGGATCTGTCCGAGCTCCGGCGCTGCATGGAGCGGATGCGACTTGAAGCCTCCGACTCCGTTGGCTTCGCCGATGCCGACCTCGCGCTCCACGTCGCCGTCGCGCGCGCCTCCGGAAATCTGTTCATGCGCTCGATCGGGCACGTCATCGAGGCTGCGTTGCGCGCCTCATTCCTGCTCAGCGCACCGGTCGAACCAGAGGACCGCGACACCGTTCTGCTCTGGCATCAGAAGATCGTCGATGCCATCGCGGCCGGTGATGCCACGACCGCGGCGGAGGCGATGGTCTACGTCATTCACAACGGCATGCGCCGCCACGAGGGTACAGTGATCGAGACTGTACCGGCCGAAGCGCTGCCGTCCGCGGAAGCTGGAGAAAGATCGTGACTGAACTTCGCATCGCCATCGTCGGCTTCGGCAAGATCGCGCGGGACCAGCATGTCGGCGCCATCGCAGCGGTTCCCGGCGCGACGCTGGCGGCCGTCGCCAGCCGCAATGCCTCGTTGCCGGATCTGCCGCATTTCGCGACCATCGAAGAGCTGCTGGAAAAAGGTCCGCCGATCGACGCGGTGTCGCTCTGCACGCCGCCTCAAGTGCGCCGCGCCCAGGCGATCGCAGCGCTGAGGGCCGGCAAGCACGTCATGCTGGAGAAGCCGCCCGGCGCCGGCGTTGCCGAGCTCGATCCGCTGATCGCGATGGCGGGTGAAACCAAGCGAACGCTGTTTGCGACCTGGCATTCGCGCCATGCGCCGGCAGTCGAGCCGGCGCGCGAGTGGCTCGCCGCGCGCCGCATCCGTTCCGTGCACGTCAACTGGAAAGAGGACGTCCGCGTCTGGCATCCCGGGCAGGCGTGGATCTGGGAGCCGGGCGGGCTCGGGGTGTTCGATCCCGGCATCAATGCGCTGTCGATCCTGACCAGGATCCTGCCGAAGCCCGTGTTCGTCACCGCGGCCGAGCTCGCCTTCCCCGCCAATTGCCAGGCGCCGATCGCCGCGAAGCTGACGCTGACCGACATCGACGGCCTACCTGTGACCGCCGAGTTCGACTTCCGCCAGACCGGGCCGCAGAGCTGGGATATCCTCGTCGAAACCGACCAGGGCCGGATGACGCTATCACGCGGCGGCCGGATCATGGTGATCGACGGCAAGACCGTTGCCGAGGCGCCCGATGAGGAATATCGGGAGCTTTACCGGCGCTTCGTCGCGCTCGCCGCGACAGGCGCGAGCGACGTCGATTTGGCGCCGCTTCGTCTCGTCGCGGACGCCTTCCTGCTCGGCAGGCGCACGATCGTCGAACCGTTTGTGGATTGATCATGGCTGGATCGAAAACAGAAAGAGACGTGTTCGGAACGCTGCCGGACGGCCGCAAGGTGGACCGCATCGTGCTGCGCAGCGAGGGCGGGTTCGAGGCGCGCATCATCACCCATGGTGCAGTCTTGCAGGCCTTGATCGCGCCGGACGGCAAGGGCGGCCACGACGACGTCGTGCTCGGCCATGATGGGTTTGCCGGCTATCTCGCCGAACGAAAGTTCTTCGGCGCCACCGTCGGCCGCTACGCCAATCGCATCGCCAACGGACAATTTTCGCTGGACGGCGAGACGGTGCAGCTTCCCGTCAACAACGGTCCGAATGCGCTGCATGGCGGCCTCGACGGCTTCGACCGCAAGCTCTGGGACATTGCGGAGATCGACGATGGCGCCGAGCCCGCGGTCACGCTGACCTACACGAGCTCGCATGGCGAGGAAAACTATCCCGGTCGGCTCGATGTGCGCCTGACCTATCGTGTTACCGGCCCGGCTGAGCTATCCCTGATCATGGAGGCGCGGACCGACCGGCCGACCATCGTCAACCTGACCAACCACAGCTTCTTCAATCTGGAGGGCGCGACATCAGGCACGCCCATTCTCGATCACAAGCTGACGGTCGCGGCCGGGCATTTCCTCGCGATCGACCCCACGGCCATTCCGTTGCCGGAGCCGCCGCGCAGCGTTGCCGGCACGCCGTTCGACTTCCGCGAGCCGCGGGCGATCGGCGAGCGCATCCGCGAGAGCGACCAGCAATTGCGCAACGGCAGGGGCTACGACCATACCTACTGTCTCGCGCGCGACGGTAAGCTCAGTCTCGCGGCGCGACTGGAGGCGCCGCGCTCGGGGCGCATCATGGAGCTGTTCACCGATCAGCCCGGTCTGCAGGTCTATTCGGGCAATTATCTCGACGGCACGATTTCGGGCAAGGGCGGCAAGCTCTACCGGCAGTCGGACGCGATGTGCCTGGAGCCGCATATCTGGCCGGACGCACCGAACCGGCCGGATTTCCCGAGCCCGCGCCTAGCGCCCGGCGAGGTCTATCGCCATCATACGGTCTATCGCTTTGCGGTGAGGAGGTCCTGATGGAACAGGTGCCGACCTCGGTTCTTTCGGACGATCCTTGCCATCTCGGCGAGGGACCGACCTATGACGTGACCACCGACACCGCCTGGTGGTTCGATATCCGGGAGGGGCGACTGTTCGAGGCGCAGCTCGGCAGCGGCAGCATTCGCGTTCATGCGCTGGGCCGGATGGCGAGCGCGCTTGGGCGGATTGATGCTGAACGGCAGTTGATCGTCGCGGAAGACGGCCTCTATATCCGCAAAATTGCCGACGGCGCGATGAGGCTGCTCTGTCCGCTTGAAGCCGACAATCCCGCGACCCGCTGCAACGATGCCCGCGTGCATCCCTCCGGCACGTTTTGGATCGGCACTATGGGTCGGAAGGCGGAAGCAGGGGCAGGCGCGATCTACGCGTTCCATCACGGCGAGATATCGATGCTGTTTCCGCGCATCAGCATTCCCAACTCGATCTGCTTCTCGCCCGATGGCGCCACGGGCTACTTCGCCGACACGGCGCGCGCGGTGCTCTACGCGGTGCCGCTCAATCCCGTCACCGGCCTGCCGCGCGGCGAGCCGGAGGTGCTGCTGCGCCACACCGGCGTTGGCGGCCTCGACGGTTCGGTGTGCGATGCCGACGGGCAGATTTGGAACGCGTGCTGGGGCGCGAGCCGCATCGACGTCTACTCTCCGCAAGGCGAACGCCTGCGTTCGCTGAGCGTGCCGGCAAAGCAGGCGAGCTGCCCCGCTTTTGTCGGTCCTGGTCTGTCGCGTCTCCTCGTCACCTCGGCCTGGCAGGACATGGATGCGGCGGCGCGTGCCGCCGATCCGCAAGCCGGCTACACCTTCCTGTTGGAGGCCACCGCGCGCGGTCGCGCGGAGCCTGACGTCAAGCTCGCATAGGAGGCTAGAAGCCGCACACCAAATTTCTCGACGACACGAAAAAACAGTCTGACATCCAAGGGAGTGAAACATGTTGAAACTGAAGACGACCTTCCTCGCGCTGGCGCTGGCCGGCGCTGCGACGATGGCCGCGGGCGTCACCGCCTCGGCCCAGGACAAAGCAACAGTCGGCATCGCCATGCCGACCAAATCGTCGGCGCGCTGGATCGACGATGGCAACAATATGGTGAAGGTGCTGAAGGAGCGCGGCTACAACACCGACCTGCAATATGCCGAGGACGACATTCCGAACCAGCTCTCGCAGGTCGAGAACATGGTGACCAAGGGCGCGAAAGCGCTGGTGATCGCCGCGATCGACGGCACCACGCTCTCCGACGTGCTCAAGCAGGCGAAAGCAAAAGGCATCACCGTGATCGCCTATGACCGCCTGATCCGCGGCACGCCGAACGTCGACTATTACGCCACCTTCGACAATTTCCAGGTTGGCGTGCTCCAGGCCGAATCGATCGTGCAGGGCCTCGGTCTTAAGGACGGCAAGGGCCCGTTCAACATCGAGCTGTTCGGCGGCTCGCCCGACGACAACAACGCTTACTTCTTCTACAACGGCGCGATGAGCGTGCTGAAGCCGTACATCGACAGCGGCAAGCTCGTCGTCGTCTCCGGCCAGATGGGCATGGATAAAGTCGCGACGTTGCGCTGGGACGGCGCCACCGCGCAGGCCCGCATGGACAATCTGCTCAGTGCCTACTACGGCAACAAGAAGGTCAACGCGGTGCTGTCGCCGTATGACGGCCTGTCGATCGGCATCATCTCCTCGCTGAAGGGCGTCGGTTATGGCAGCGCCGGCCAGCCGATGCCTATCATCTCGGGCCAGGATGCCGAGGTGCCCTCGATCAAGGCGATGCTGCGCGGCGACCAGTATTCGACCATCTTCAAGGACACCCGCGATCTCGCCAAGGTGACCGCCGACATGGTCGACGCTGCGCTTGCCGGCAAGCAGGTCACCGTGAACGACACCAAGACCTACGAGAACGGCGCCAAGACCGTGCCGTCCTATCTGCTCAAGCCGGTCGTGGTCTACAAGGACAATTGGGAGAAGGTCCTGGTCGACAGCGGCTACTACAAGAAGTCGCAGTTCCAGTAGGCTTCTTTTCTTTCCCTCTCCCCGCTTGCGGGGAGAGGGTTAGGGTGAGGGGAAGCCTCCGCGAGGAAGGAAGCAGTGCGTCTCGCGGAGACTCCCCCTCACCGGATCGCATCGAACGATGCGATCCGACCTCTCGCCGCGAGCGGGGAGAGGTGATCTAACACTGATTGAGGGACGTGAAATCATGACCGCAATGCTGGAGATGCGTAACGTCAGCAAGAGCTTTTCCGGTGTGCAGGCGCTGCGTGATGTCAACTTCTCGGTTGAAGCCGGGCAGATCCACGCCCTCGTCGGCGAGAACGGTGCCGGCAAGTCCACGCTGATGAAGGTCCTCAGCGGCGTCTACCCGGCCGGCAGCTACGAGGGCACCATCATCTTCGATGGCGAGGAGCGCCGCTTCCGCGACATCAACGATTCCGAGGCGCTCGGCATCATCATCATCCATCAGGAGCTGGCGCTGATCCCGCTGATGTCGATTGCCGAAAACATCTTCCTGTCGCATCCGCCGTCCAAGCTCGGTGTGATCGATCGCGACGAGGTCTATCGGCGTACCCGGGAACTCCTGGCTCAGGTCGGCCTCAAGGAATCGCCGGACACGCTGATCACCGATCTCGGCGTCGGCAAGCAGCAGCTGGTCGAGATCGCCAAGGCGCTGTCCAAGCGGGTGCGGATGCTGATCCTGGACGAGCCGACCGCCAGCCTCAACGAGGCCGACAGTGCCGCGCTGCTCGAACGTCTCATGGCCTTCCGCGAGCAGGGCATCGGCTCGATCCTGATCTCGCACAAGCTCAACGAGGTCGCCCGCGTTGCCGATCACATCACCGTCCTGCGCGACGGCCGCACCGTCGACGGCATCGACTGCCGCGCCGAGCCGATCCAGGAGGACCGCATCATCCGCAGCATGGTCAACCGCGATCTCGCCCATCGCTTTCCGGAGCGCAGCGCAAAGATCGGCGAGCCCGTTCTCACCGTCGAGAGCTGGTCGGTCTACCATCCCATCCATCCCGAGCGGCAGGTGATCAAGAACGTCGATTTCAGCGTGAAGCGCGGCGAGGTCGTCGGCATTGCCGGATTGATGGGCGCCGGCCGCACCGAATTCGCCATGAGCCTGTTTGGCCGGTCGTGGGGCACCACGATCAGCGGTCGCATCCGGCTCGAGGGCCATGAGATCGTGCTGCCAAACGTGGCGGCCGCGATCGACGCCGGCCTTGCCTATGTCACGGAGGACCGCAAGCAGCTGGGACTGATCCTCGCCGACGACGTCCGCAAGAACATCACGCTCGCAAGCCTCGACCAGGTCGCTCCTCGCCGCGTCATCGACGACATCGCCGAGCTGAAGGTCGCCAGCGACTACCGCAACCGGATGCGCATCCGCTGCTCCGACGTTTATCAGGAGACCAGCCAGCTCTCCGGCGGCAACCAGCAAAAGGTCGTGCTGTCGAAATGGCTGATGACCGACCCCAAGGTCTTGATCCTGGACGAGCCGACCCGGGGCATCGACGTCGGTGCCAAATACGAGATCTACTGTATCATCAACGAGCTTGCAGAGGCCGGCCGCGGCGTGGTGGTGATCTCATCGGAGATGCCCGAGCTGCTCGGCATCTGCGACCGCATCTGCGTCATGAACGACGGTGCCTTCGTCGGCGAGTTCCCCGGCGCCGAAGCGACACAGGAAAAGATCATGCGCGCCATCATGCGCAACGACACAAATTATGGAAGCCGCGCCCTGGCGGGTGCAGAGATGGGAGGATCGCAGCCATGACCGACAAGACGGTTTCGCTGCCCGAGGAGGGTCGGCACGGCAGCTTCATCAAGAACAATCTGCGCAATTACGGCATGCTGATGTCGCTGATCGCGATCATGCTGTTCTTTCAGGTCATGACTGGCGGCACGCTACTGCAGCCGCTCAACCTGACCAATCTGGTGCTCCAGAACAGCTACATCGTTATCATGGCGCTCGGCATGCTGCTCGTCATCGTCACCGGCCATATCGACCTCTCGGTCGGCTCGGTCGCGGGCTTCGTCGGCGCGGTGGCTGCCGTGCTCATGGTGACCTACAAGGTCGACTACACGCTCGCCTTTATCGCCTGCCTGCTGCTGGGCGCGGCAATCGGCGCCGCGCAGGGCTATTGGGTGGCCTATTTCAAGATACCGTCCTTCATCGTGACGCTGGCCGGCATGCTGGTGTTCAAGGGCCTCGCGCTTGCGGTATTGCAAGGCCAGTCACTAGGACCGTTCCCGGCCACCTTCCAGAAGCTGTCCTCCGGCTTCATTCCGGAGATGCTGCCCGAGGCCGGCACGCTGCATCCGACGTCGATGCTGGTCGGTGCGGTGCTCGCGCTCGGCCTCGTCTACGCCAGCGCCAAGGGGCGCTCGCGCGAGCAGCTGCACGGCATCGAGGTCGAGCCTTACGCGTTCTTCCTCGGCAAGAGCATTCTCCTGGCTTGCGCTGTGCTCTATTTCACCTATCTGATCGCCTCGCATCGCGGTCTGCCGAACGTGCTGGTCATCATGACCGCGCTGATCGCGCTGTACGGTTTCGTCACCCGCCGCACCGTCATCGGTCGGCAGGTCTACGCGGTTGGCGGCAATGCGAAAGCGGCAAGCCTGTCGGGCATCAAGACGGAACGGTTGACCTTCCTCACCTTCGTCAACATGGGCGTGCTCGCTGCGCTCGCCGGCCTCGTCTTCGCCGCGCGCCTCAACACAGCAACGCCGAAGGCGGGCCTCGGCTTCGAGCTCGACGTCATCGCGGCCTGCTTCATCGGCGGCGCCTCGGCCTATGGCGGTGTCGGCCGCGTCGGTGGCGCCGTGGTCGGCGCCATGATCATGGGCGTGATGAACAACGGCATGTCCATCCTCGGCATCGGCATCGACTATCAGCAGGTCATCAAGGGCCTGGTCCTGCTCGGGGCGGTGTGCATCGACGTTTATAATCAGCGGAGATGAGGCTGCCGCCGACTACGATCGGCTTCAGTGAGCTATTGCTCAACAGGTGAGCATATGATCGAATGGCCGAATGGATCCTGGTCAGTTCGATCTCATTATCTTCGATTGCGACGGTGTGCTCGTCGACAGCGAGCTGTTGAGCTGTCAATGCCTGTCGGACGAGCTGTCCGAATCCGGGATATCGCTGACACTTGCACAAGCGCTGGAGCTGTTCCTTGGACGAAGCACGAGCGCAATTACTCGGCATTATCGCGAGCTCGGCCACGCAATGCCGGTCGATTTTCCGTCCCGGCTGAAGTCGCGCGTGTTGATGGCGTTCGAAAAGGCGCTTCATCCGGTTTCTGATGTCGATATGATCTTGTCGGGCCTGCGGGCACCATTCTGCGTGGCTTCCTCCAGCGACATCGACCGTGTCGCGCTCTCCCTTGACGTCACCGGCCTGCGGGCGCATTTCGGCGACCGGATCTACACCGCGCAGATGGTCAGGCACGGCAAGCCGGCGCCCGATCTCTTTCTCTACGCGGCCGAGCAGATGGGCGCGAAACCTGCGCGCACGCTGGTGATCGAGGATAGTGCGAGCGGCGTGCAGGCGGGCAAGGCGGCCGGCATGACGGTCTGGGGATTTGCCGGCGGCAGCCATTATCGCGGACGCGACGGGCAGGCTATATTGTCGGGTGCGGGGGCCGACCGGGTCTTCGCGCGCATGATCGATTTCTGGAAAGACGACTGACGCCTGCCATGGCCGCCGAGAACGAAAAGTCCAGGCTCGACGACGCCGCGCGTGCCGGCTGGCTCTATTTCATTGCCGGTCACACCCAGGACGAGATCGCGAAGATGCTCCAGGTGTCGCGCGCGTCGGCGCAGCGGCTGGTGTCGCTATGTCTCGCCGAACGGCTCATCACCTTCCGGCTCGAACACCCCATCGCCGCGTGCATGGAATTGGCGGCGCGTCTGAAGGAGCGTTTCGAGCTTACCTATTGCGAGGTGGTGCCGGCTGATCCCGCCGCGCCGCAGGCCACAGCGGGCATAGCCGAACGCTGCGCCAACCTGCTCGATTCCACTCTGCGTTCGGAAACCCCCGTCATCGTCGCGCTCGGGACGGGACGCGCCGTGCGCGCCGCGGTCGAGCGCGTCACGCCGATCGACCGGCCCAATCACCAGATCGTCTCGCTCGTCGGCAACATCTCCGCCGACGGTTCTGCGAGCTTCTACGATACCGTCGGCCGGCTCGCCGATCGCACCGGCGCACGGCATTACCCGATGCCGCTACCGTTCCTGATGTCGTCCGAGGACGAGCGCAACAAGATGGTCCGGATCGAGCCGATCGCGAAGGTGAAGGCGGTCGCGGAGAAGGCGGATTTGCGCCTCGTCGGCATCGGCCAGATGGACCAGAAGGCGCAGGTCCATGTCGACGGCTTCGTCACCCGCGACGAATTGTTCGAGATGATGCGGCAAGGGGCGATCGGCGAGATCACGGGCTGGGCCTATGATTCCAAGGGCCGCCTGCTGAAGGCCGGCACCAACAAACGGTTGACCAGCATTCCGCCGGAGGTCCCGGCGAAGACCACGACGATCGGCGCCGCCGTCGGCGCAGCCAAGGTGCCGGCGATCGCGGCGGCGCTGAATGGGCGGCTGATCAACGGTCTGATTACGGACGAGGCGACCGCAAGGGCGATTCTGGAGCGCTGAGGCGGTTCGTCGTTTCCCGCGCGGGGCGCGAGGCAGGGATTTCGCCACCCACGCCGCTGTCGTCGTCCGCGACCCGGCTACGCCAAGGCTTCGCCGGGGTTGAGGTCTGGGGGCGCCGAAGGTTTAGCGAAGGCGGCAGGCGGACGATCCAGGACGCCGCAGCGCCGCTTGAGGCAAACCGACAGACGGCACGGAGTACTGGATGCCCCTTCGCGGGGCATGACGGGGAGGGCGACGCACGAGCTCCCCGCATCGCAGCACTCATAAGTTGCCGAAACGTCCGCGCGCCTGCTTGACAACGGCCCGCCCTCAGCCGAACATACGCCCAACGCGTGGGCATATGCTCAAAAGCGCGAGCTTAGGGAGGTCACCGTGAAACACGTCCTCGGCGCCGTCTGTGGCGCGTCTGTCCTGCTGGCTGTCCCCGCGATGGCCGAAACGACCCTGACGATTGCCACCGTGAACAACGGCGACATGATCCGCATGCAGGGGCTGACGGGTGAATTCACCAAGAAGAACCCCGATATCAGCGTCAAATGGGTGACGCTGGAAGAGAACGTGCTGCGCCAGCGCGTCACCACCGACATCGCCACCAAGGGCGGCCAGTTCGACGTCCTCACCATCGGCACCTACGAGGTGCCGATCTGGGCCAAGAAGGGTTGGCTGGTGCCGCTCGCCAATCTCGGCGCCGACTACGACGTCGCCGACCTCCTGCCCAAGATCAAGGATGCGGTCTCGGTCGACGGCAAGCTCTACGCCGCGCCATTCTACGGCGAGAGCTCGATGGTGATGTACCGCACCGACCTGTTCGACAAGGCCGGCCTCAAGATGCCGGAAAGCCCCACCTGGGATTTCGTCGTCGACGCCGCCAAGAAGCTCACCGACAAGAGCGCCGGCGTCTACGGCATCTGCCTGCGCGGCAAGGCCGGCTGGGGCGAGAACATGGCGTTCCTCTCCGCCATGGCCAATTCCTACGGCGCGCGCTGGTTCGACGAGAAGTGGCAGCCGCAGTTCAACACGCCGGAATGGAAGGCGACGCTCACGACCTATGTCGACCTGATGAAGCAGGCCGGCCCTCCCGGTGCGAGCTCGAACGGCTTCAACGAGAACCTCGCGCTGTTCAATGCCGGCAAGTGCGCAATGTGGATCGATGCCACCGTCGCGGCGTCGTTCGTCACCAACCCGAAGGACTCCAAGGTCGCCGACAAGGTCGGCTTCGCGCTGGCGCCCAACACCGGGCTCGGCAAGAACGCCAACTGGCTGTGGGCCTGGAGCCTCGCAATTCCCGCCGGCTCGAAGAAGGCCGAAGCCGCCGAGAAGTTCATCGCCTGGGCCACCAGCAAGGATTACACCAAGGTCGTGGCTGCGAAGGAGGGCTGGGCGAACGTGCCGCCGGGCACCCGAACCTCGCTCTACCAAAACCCTGATTATCTGAAGGTCGCCCCGTTCGCCAAGCTGACGCTGGCCTCGATCGATGCCGCCGATCCGAACAAGCCGACGGTGAAGCCGGTGCCCTACGTCGGCGTGCAATATGCGGCCATCCCCGAATTCCAGGGCATCGGTACGCAGGTGGGCCAGCATTTCTCGGCCGCGCTTGCGGGATCGATGACGGTCGATGCCGCGCTCACCGCGGCGCAATCTTCAACCGAGCGCGAGATGAAGCGCGCGGGTTACATCAAGTGAGCTCGAGCTCTCCCTCCTGAGCTCAGACTTGCGGCCATCCACCGCTCCAGGTGGATGGCCGCCTTCTTCCCGCAAGCGGAGAAGCCAAGAATGGCAACCCGGCAGACGCAGCTTCTCGCACGGACGCTCCTGACGCCGGCCGTCGGGCTGCTGTTCATCTGGATGATCGTCCCGCTCGCGTTGACGATCTATTTCTCGACGCTGCATTACAGCTTACTCGATCCCGGCTCGGAAGCGTTCGTCGGGCTGGAAAACTTCCGCTACTTCCTCACCGACCCCGCGTTCCTCGCCTCGCTCCAGAACACGCTGGTGCTGGTCGGCTCGGTGCTGGCGCTGACCGTCCTGCTCGGAGTTCCGCTGGCGCTATTGCTCGACCAGCCGGTGATCGGCCTCAACATCGTGCGGTTGATGGTGATCGCGCCGTTCTTCGTGATGCCGACGGTGAGCGCGCTGGTCTGGAAGAACCTGCTGATGCATCCTGTGTCCGGGCTGTTTGCCTGGATCGCCTCGCTGTTCGGGTTGACGCCGATTGACTGGTTTACCGACGCGCCGCTGCTCGCCGTGATCCTGATCGTGTCCTGGCAATGGCTGCCGTTCGCGACCCTGATTTTGCTCACCGCGATGCAGTCGCTCGACGAGGAGCAGAAGGAAGCCGCTGAAATGGACGGTGCCAGCGCGGTCTCGACCTTCATCTACATCACGCTGCCGCACCTCGCGCGCCCCGTCACGGTGGTGATCCTGATCGAGACGATCTTCCTGCTCACCGTCTTTGCCGAGATCTACGTCACCACGGGCGGCGGCCCGGGACTCTCGACCACCAACATCGCCTTCCTGATCTATTCGCAGGCACTGATCCAGTACGATGTCGGTACTGCCTCGGCAGGCGGCCTCGTCGCTGTCGTGATCGCCAACGTTGTTGCCTTTTTCCTCGTCCGTATCGTCGGTCGCAACCTGGAGGCATAAGACATGGCGCGTACGGCGACGAGGCAGCGGGTGGTGGTCTCGACCATCGGGGCGTGGTTCTTCGGCTTCCTGATCTTCTTCCCGATCCTCTGGATGGTATTGGCGAGCTTCAAGACCGAGCTCGAGGCTTTCGCGATCCCGCCGTCCTTCCTGTTCTTCCACTGGACCGCGGAAAACTACGCGACGGTGCAGGAGCGCAGCGATTATGTCCTCCACGCGATGAACTCGATCATCATCGCCGGCGGCTCGACCTTGATCGCGCTTTTGATCGCGATCCCCGCGGCCTGGTCGATGGCGTTCTCGCCGACCAAGCGCACCAAGGACATCCTGCTCTGGATGCTCTCGACCAAGATGATGCCGCCGGTCGGCGTGCTGGTGCCGATCTACCTGATCTACAAGTCATTCGGCCTGCTCGATTCCCGCATCGGCCTCGTCTTCATCCTGTGTCTCGGAAACTTGCCGATCGTGATCTGGATGCTGTTCACATATTTCAAGGAGATTCCGCGCGACATCCTGGAAGCCGCGCGCATGGACGGCGCCACCATCGGCCGCGAGCTGATCTACGTGCTGACGCCGATGGCGATCCCGGGGCTCGCATCGACCATGCTGCTGAACCTGATCCTGGCCTGGAACGAGGCGTTCTGGACGCTCAATCTGTCGACCTCGAACGCTGCGCCGCTCACCACGTTCATCGCGTCCTATTCGAGCCCGGAAGGGCTGTTCTGGGCAAAGCTGTCGGCGGCTTCCACGTTGGCGATCGCGCCCATTCTCGTCCTCGGTTGGTTCAGCCAGAAGCAGCTCGTGCGCGGGCTCACCTTTGGCGCGGTAAAGTAGGAAGGGCTGCCGGATCATGGGTCAGATCACACTTCAGGACGTGCAGAAATCCTTCGGCCCCGTGCACATCATCAAGGGCGCGGACCTGGAGATCGCCGATGGGTCGTTCGTGGTGTTCGTGGGGCCGTCGGGCTGCGGCAAGACCACGCTCTTGCGGCTGATCGCGGGGCTCGAGGACGTCTCCGGCGGCAAGATCCTGATCGACGGCAAGAACGTGGTCGACACGCCGCCGGCCAAGCGCGGGCTCTCGATGGTGTTCCAGTCCTATGCGCTCTATCCGCATATGAGCGTGCGCGGCAACATCGGCTTCGGCCTGAAGATGGCGGGGCTGGCCAAGGACGAGATCAACCGTAAGGTCGAGGCCGCCGCCGCAACGCTGAACCTCACGCCCTATCTCGATCGCAAGCCGCGCGAGCTCTCCGGCGGCCAGCGCCAGCGCGTCGCGATCGGGCGTGCCATCGTCCGCGAGCCCAAGGCGTTTTTGTTCGACGAGCCGCTCTCCAACCTCTACGCGGCGCTGCGCGTGCAGATGCGGATCGAGGTGACGCGGCTCCAGAAGCAGCTCGGCACCACCGCGATCTATGTCACCCACGACCAGGTCGAGGCCATGACCATGGCCGACAAGATCGTGGTGCTCAACGGCGGCAAGATCGAGCAATACGGCTCGCCGCTGGAGCTCTACGAGAAGCCGGCCAACCTCTTCGTCGCCGGCTTCATCGGCTCGCCCAAGATGAACTTCGTGACCGGCGAGCACGCCTTGCAGAAGGGCGCAGCAACGATCGGCGTACGGCCTGAGCATCTCAAGATCGAGCGCGACGGTGCCGGCGGCTGGCAGGGAACGATCGCGGTGGCCGAGCACCTCGGCAGCGACACCTTCCTTTATGTCGATGCCGGTCAGCTCGGCATGCTGACGGCGCGCTACATCGGTGAGTTGAGCCTGCACGCCGGCGACCATGTATCGCTGCTGCCGGAGCCCGCGCGCATCCATCGCTTCGACGCAAGCGGCAGCGCCATCCGGGGCTGACAAGAAACGGCAAGAATCGGAAAAAGCAACATGTACCTGGAAAAATTCAAGCTGAACGGCAAGACCGCTTTCATCACCGGCGGCGGGCAAGGCATCGGCTTCGCCTGCGCCGAAGCGCTGGCTGAAGCCGGCGCCAGGGTCGTCATCGGCGATCGCGACAGTAAGGTCGCCGACAGTGCAAAAGCCAGCCTGAAGGCGAAGGGGTATGACGCCGAGACGGCGATCATGGACGTCACCGATACCAAGCGCGTGGCGGAAGTGGCCAACGACGTCGTTGCCCGGCACGGCAAGGTGGACATCCTCGTCAACAACGCCGGCATCGCCCGCAGCGAGACGCCGGCGGAGACCGTGACCGACGAGCACTGGCTCAATGTGATCGACGTCAATCTCAACGGCACCTTCTGGTGCTGCCGCGAGTTCGGCAAGCACATGCTCAAGGCGAAGAGCGGCGCCATCGTCAATGTCGGCTCGATGTCCGGCTTCATCGTCAACAAGCCGCAGGAGCAGTGCTTCTACAATGCGTCCAAGGCCGGCGTGCACCATCTGACGAAATCGCTCGCCGCCGAATGGGGCGCGCGCGGCATCCGCGTCAACGCGGTGGCGCCGACCTATATCGAGACGCCGCTCAACGCCTTCGTGAAGAGCAATCCGAGAATGTACGACGCCTGGATCGGTGGAACCCCGATGGCGCGGATGGGGCAGGTCGAGGAGATCGCCTCCGTGGTGCTCTTTCTCTCGTCCGAGGCCGCGAGCCTGATGACCGGCAGCATCGTGCTGGTGGATGGCGGCTACACTTGCTGGTAGGCTTGCGTCAAAACTGACGAGAGCTTCCGGGGGCGACAATGCCGCGAGCGTATATCGGCGTCGATGTAGGGACCACAAGCACGCGGGCAGGGGTGTTCGACGAGGCGGGCACCTTGCTGGCTATCGCACGGCATCCGATCAGGATATGGCCCGAGGCCGGTGACATCGTCGAACAGTCGTCCCAGGATATCTGGGACGCTTGCACGGCGTCGGTGCGGGCCGCGATGGCGGAAGCTGCAATCGCGCCCGACAGCGTCGGCGGTATCGGTTTCGACGCCACCTGCTCCCTCGTGGTGCTCGACCGGCAAGGCGAGCCGCTCACCATCAGCGCCTCCGGCGACCGGCAGCGCAACGTCATCGTCTGGATGGATCACCGCGCCACGGCCGAGGCGCGGCTGATCAACGAAACCGGTGATGCCGTGCTGCGCTATGTCGGCGGCTCGATCTCGCCCGAGATGGAGATGCCGAAACTGCTGTGGCTGAAGCGGCACATGCGCACGAGCTTCGACGCCGCAGGGCACTTCTTCGATCTGGCGGATTACCTGACCTGGCGCGCCACCGGCTCGTTGCAACGCTCGACCTGCACGGTCACTTGCAAATGGAACTACCTCGCGCATGACGGCGGTGGCTGGAGCGCGCCATTCTTCAAGCGCATCGGCCTGTCGGACTTCGTCAACGAGAAATACGCCCGCATCGGCACCGAGATCGTCGCGCCTGGCACGCGGCTCGGCGCCGGTCTAACCGGTACGGCAGCTGCCGATCTCGGCTTGTCACCGGGCACGCCGGTCGGAGCGTCCCTGATTGATGCCCATGCCGGCGGCATCGGCGCCATCGGCGGCCGCGATGAATCGGAGGGCGCGACAGATGTCTGCGACCGCCTCGCCTACATCATGGGAACGTCGGCCTGCATCATGGCGACGACGAAAGAACCGTGCTTCGTACCGGGCGTGTGGGGTCCTTACTATTCGGGCATGGTACCAAATTTCTGGCTCAACGAGGGCGGGCAGTCGGCTGCGGGCGCTGCGATCGACCATCTTCTCAAGTCGCATCCCGGCCACGCCGAGGCGAGCGTGGCGGCGCGCAGCGAGGGCCTCGACCTCATCGAGTTTCTCGAGCGCCGCATCATCGCGCGCGCAGGCGGCGCCAGCCGCGCCGTGCTGCTGGCCCGCAACGTCCATGTGCTTCCTGAGTTCATCGGCAACCGCTCGCCCTATGCCGACCCTGACACGCGCGCGGTGATCGCGGGCCTCGATCTCGACACCGACATCGCCTCGATGGAACGGCTGTTCGTCGCCGGTCTGTGCGGGCTCGCCTATGGGCTTGCCGAGGTGATCGAGGCCTTTGCCGCGCATGGCGTCCATTCCAGCATCATGATCATGGGCGGCGGCGCCAGCCGCAGTCCGCTGGTGCGGCAGATCATGGCGGATACGACTGGCCTCACCGTGGCGCTGCCGCAGACCAGGGAGCCCGTGCTGCTCGGCGCCGCGATGCTCGGCGCAGTCGCCGGCGGCGCCTATGCCTCGATCGGCGAAACCATGGCCAAGATGTCGGCGCTGGGACGGAAGAGCGAGCCCACTACGCCCGACATTGCCGCCTTTCACGCCCGCAAGCGCGAGGTCTACAAGTTGCTGCGCGAGGTCGATCGCGGCAGCCGCGCGGCGATGCGTGGAATGGCCGGAGGTTGAAACGGATGTTGATTTCCTGCGGCGACGCGCTGATCGATTTTGTCCCGACGCGAAATACCGACAGGCGCGAAGCGGTGATGCCGGCGGTCGGCGGCTCCTGCCTCAACGTCGCAATCGGCATGGCGCGGCTCGGCGCGCCGACCGGCTTTGTCGGCGGGATCTCGACGGACATGTTCGGGCGCATGATCACCGACCACGCCGCTGCATCCAATGTCGAGCTCGGTCTCGCCACAAGCAGCGATCACCAGACCACGCTCGCCTTCGTGCGTATCGTCGCGGGAGAGTCGCATTATGCTTTCTACGACGCCGAGACCGCGACGCGGAATTGGACCTACCGGCGCGGCTCTATTCCCTTCGATACGGTCGAAGTTCTCCATGTCGGCTCGACCACGCTGGTCAATGACCAGGGCGCGAGCGAGACCATGGCCCTGATCGCGGACGCACGAGCGTCCTCGACAATCTCCTTTGATCCGAACTGCCGGCCCAACCTCGTGAAGGACAAGCCGGCTTATCTCGCCCGCATGGCCGAGTTTGCCGGCTGTGCCGATCTCATCAAGATGTCAGACGTCGATTTTACCTATCTGTTCGCCGACGAGCCGTATCACCAGCGTGCGAGCACGCTGCTTGCACGCGGCGCGAGCCTCGTCGTCATCACCCGTGGCGACAACGGTGCGATCGCGTGGCATGCGGGGGCAGGGCAGATCGAGGTCGCCGCCCCCAAGGTCGTGGTCGCCGACACCATCGGCGCGGGTGACAGTTTTCAGGCGGCGTTGTTGTTCGCCCTGCACAAGCAGGGACGCCTCGCCCGACAGCAACTGAAGGATATCGGCGCGGACGAGCTTCGCGGTGCACTATCCTTTGCTGCCAATTGCGCCGGTCTCACCTGCACCCGTCCCGGTGCCGATCCGCCGTGGAGTCACGAGATTATCTGGAGCTTGTAGCGTCGCGTCACAGCGGTGCCACGACCTTCTCGGCGCATTTGAGGAAGGTCCGGATCAGCGGGCTGTGAGAATCCCGCCGCCAGCAGACCGCGATGTCGATGGAATCGGTCGCATCCCGCAACGGCCGGAACACGATGCCGCGCGGCGCCCCGAGCTGGGCGCAGGCGGGCAGGATGGCGAGGCCTTCACCGGCGAGAACCAGGTTCATCGCCGAATGCACTGTCTCTACCCGGCTCGCAATCGGCATCACGATCTGATGCCGCCGCAGCAGGGCCGCGACCGCGGAGGAGGAGGGGTCCCGCTCCGGCGGCGGCAACGCGATCAGCGGACGGCCTTGTAGTCGTGTCATTGACACCGCGCTCAGGCGCGCAAGCGGCGAACGGTTTCGCACCGCCAGCACGAACGGCTGCGCGCCGATTCGGGCCACCTGGATCTCGGGATGGTGGATCGCCGGCATGCACAGCGCGACCGTGACGCTGCGGTCGAGCAGACGCGGCTCGCGCGTCGTGGCACTGAGCTCGGCGAAATCGAGATCGACGCCGGGAACGGATCGCCGCAACTCGGGGATGAGACGCGGCAGCATCGCGTTCGCCAGTACGAACATGTAGCCGACGGACAGCCGACCACGGCTGCCGGCCGCGACCGCGCGCGCGGCCTCGATGCCGTCGGCCGCCAGCGCCAGCGCCTCGCCGGCGCGCGCCAGCAGCGCCTGGCCCGCTTCGGTCAAATCCATGCCGCGCGTGCCGCGGCGGAACAGCGGCGCGCCGACCTCGGCCTCCAGCTTGCGGATTTGGACCGAGAGCGGCGGCTGCGCCATCCGCAGCCGCTCGGCCGCCTTGCCGACGCTGCGCGCCTCGGCGACGGCAACGAAATAGCGGAGCCGGCGAAGATCCATTGGCATACCGAAATCGTATGGGTTGGTGCTCAAAATCGTATTGGACGGCGAGTTAACAAAACTGTCATCCTGGCTGTCAATGCTATCGGCCAACGGCGGCCCGCTTCGGAGCGATGTGACGATGAACGGCGATCCTTGCCTGCTATCCGCAACCGTGCTGCGCGGTCTCATCGCGACAAAGCAGATCTCGCCCTTCGAGCTCACCCGCGCGGTGCTCGCCCGCGCCGAAGCGCTCCAGCCCGAGCTGAACTGCTTCATCACGATCTGCGGCGACGAGGCGCTTGCCGCCGCGCGCGAAGCCGAGCGCAAGCTGATGGCGGGCGAGCCGCTCGGCCTGCTGCACGGCATCCCCGCAACCGTCAAGGACATCGTCAACACCAGGGGTGTCACGACCAGTTTCGGCGCCATTCCCTACAAGGATAATGTTCCGAACGAGGATGCCGTCGCGGTTGCAAGGCTGCGTGCGGAAGGCGCCATTCTGATCGGCAAGACCACGACGCCCGAATTCGGCAGCAAATGCCTGACCGACTCGCCGCTGTTCGGCCGCACCCGCAATGCGTGGAGCGCCGAGCGCTCGTCGGGCGGCTCCAGTGGCGGCGCGGCGGTGGCGGTGGCGAGCGGCATCGCGCCGCTTGCGATCGCAACCGATGGCGGCGGCTCGACGCGGATTCCCGCCGCTTGCAACGGCGTGGTCGGGCTGAAGCAGAGCAATGGCGTCATCCCGCATAGCCAGGCGCTGGACGTGTTCGGCAACCAGACCTATGTCACGCCGATGACGCGGTCCGTCCCCGACACCGCGCTGATGATGCAGGCGATGGCCGGCGAGGATTCTTGCGATCCCTGGTCGATCGGGGTTCCCGTGCCCGACTTCATCGGCACGGCCGCCCCGCGTGGCGATCTGCGTGGGCAGAAAATCCTGTATTGCCTGTCGCCACCCGGACGCCCGGTATCTGTCGACGTCGAGGCCGGCTTCAAGGCGAGCCTCGATCGACTCGCGGGCCTAGGTGCCGAGCTCGAGGAGTTTTCGGGCGAGGGGTTCGACATCGAGCCGATCTGGCGCGCCATCAATCACACGGTCTGGCGGACGCGCTTTGCAAAATTCGCGGCCGAGCATGGGGACGCGCTGAGCGAGGCCTTCCTCAGGCAGCTTGCGCTCGCCACCGACTTCAGCGGCGTTGCCTATCAGGAGGCGATGTTCGCGCGCACGGCGCTGTTCCGCCGGGTGCAGTCCCTGCTTGCGCATGGGCATCTGCTGGCGATGCCGACCCTCACCCGCACCGCCCTGCCGATCGATCAGGACCTGTTCGGCACCATCGAGATCGACGGCAAGCAGTTTGACAGCGTCCGGCCGCACTGGTTCCCCTGGACCATGCCGTTCAACATGACCGGACACCCCGCGCTCAGTCTGCCCTGCGGCTTCGGCCGCGACGGCCTGCCGATCGGCTTGCAACTCGTCGGCCGCTTCCGCGCTGATGCGGACTTGCTGCGCGTGAGCGCGCTGTTCGAGGCGTCGCATGACCTCCTGTCCCGCTGGCCCGGCTGAGGTGAGGCACATGCCGCAAGGGACTTGTTTGCAAAGCACTTGCCTCCGATGCCCGGACATGTTGATCGTGCTGCGGATGAGCCCTGAATCCGAGCGCGCATGAGCGTATTTGTCCTCCGACGTGTGCTGACCCTGCTGGCGACGCTGGTCGGCGCGTCCGTGATCATTTTCCTGGTGCTGGATGCGCTTCCGGGCAACGCCGCGCAGATGCTGATGGGCGCCGACGCCTCGCCAGATGCGGTCCGCGCGCTCACCGTCAAGCTCGGGCTCGACCAGCCGCTGGCGGTTCGCTATCTGCATTGGATCAAAGGGCTGCTCGTCGGCGATCTCGGCAACTCCTATGTCTACGGCACACCGGTCGCCAGCCTGATCGTGGAGCGGCTGGTGTTGACCATCCCGCTCGCGATGATGTCCATGCTGATCACGGTGACGCTGGCGCTCTCGGCCGGCATCTACACCGCCGCCAACCACAACAAGCTCGGCGACGTCGGCGTGATGTCGCTGACGCAGATCGGCATCGCGCTGCCGAATTTCTGGTTCGCAATCCTGCTGGTGCTACTGTTCTCGGTACGGCTGCAATGGCTCTCCGCGGGCGGCTTTCCCGGTTGGGAGGACGGCGTCTGGCTCGGCATCAAGTCGCTGCTGCTGCCGGCGGTGTCGCTTGCGGTCGTGCAGGCCGCGATCCTCGCACGCGTCACGCGCTCGGCTGTGCTGGAAGTGCTGCGCGAAGACTTCGTCCGCACGGCGCGCGCGAAGGGCCTCGGCAAGCGCGAGGTACTGTGGAGTCATGTGCTGCGCAACGCCATGATCCCTGTGATGACGGTCATGGGCCTGCAATTCGCCAATCTGCTCGCCGGCACCATCGTGATCGAGAACGTGTTCTATCTGCCGGGGCTCGGCCGCCTGATCTTTCAGTCGATCGCCAACCGCGACCTCATCGTGGTGCGCAACTGCGTGATGCTGCTCGCGACCATGGTGGTCATCGTCAATTTCGTGGTCGACGTGCTCTATGCCTTCGTCGATCCCCGCATCAAGGTCCATGATCTGTGAGCGCGCCGTTGACCACCCTCGTCGACGCGCCGGCCGTAGCGCGCCCTCTGCCGGCCCGGACCTTCTGGCGCCGCGCGCTGCGTCATCGCAGCTTCGTGCTCGGCGGCGCGCTGAGCCTGCTGGTTCTCGCCTCGGCGCTGCTGTCGCTGGTGTGGACGCCCTGGTCGCCCTATGAGATCGACATCGCGTCAAAGCTCCGGCCGCCCTCGGCCGCGCACTGGCTCGGCACCGACGTCTTCGGCCGCGACATCGTTTCGCTGCTGCTCGCCGGCGCCCGCTCCACCATCATGGTCGGCATCATCGCGGTCAGCATCGGGCTCACCTTCGGCGTCTGTCTCGGCCTCATCGCGTCGGCCAGGCGCGGCTGGACCGAAGAGATCATCATGCGCTTCTCCGATTTCACCTTCGCCTTTCCGGCCGTGCTCTCGGCGATCATGCTCGCCGCGGTCGTGGGGCCCGGCATGGTGACCTCGATCGTCGCCATCGGCATCTTCCAGATCCCGACGCTGATCCGGCTGACGCGCGGCTCGGCCAACGCGATCTGGGCGCGCGAATTCGTGCTGGCCGCGCGCGCCGCGGGGAAAGGGCGCTTTCGCATCACCATCGAGCACGTGCTGCCCAACATCATGTCGATTCTGATCGTACAGGCGACGATCCAGTTTGCGCTCGCGATCCTTGCCGAAGCCGCCTTGTCGTATCTCGGTCTCGGCACGCAGCCGCCGCAGCCGTCCTGGGGACGGATGCTGAACGACGCGCAGTCGCTGCTGTTCCAGTCGCCGATGCTCGCCGTCTACCCGGGTGCTGCGATTGCAATCGCGGTGCTCGGCCTCAATCTGCTCGGCGACGGACTGCGCGATCTGCTCGACCCTCGACTGGCGCGGGAGCGATGATGATGAGCGAGCGCTCGTCCATGCCGTTGATCGAGGTTGTCAATCTCGGCGTGCGCCTCAACACCAGCCGCGGGCCGGCGCAGGCCGTGCGCGGCGTCAGCTTTGCGCTGAAGCGCGGCGAGACGCTCGGGCTCGTCGGCGAATCCGGCTGCGGCAAGTCGGTCACCGCGTTGTCGCTGATGGGGCTGCTGCCGGATAGCGCGTCCGTCACCGGCAGCATCAAGCTGGATGGCGGCGAACTCGCTGGTTTGTCGGACGCGGAATATTGTCGGCTGCGCGGCAATCGCATCAGCATGATCTTCCAGGAGCCGATGACCGCGCTCAATCCGATGCACACGATCGGCAACCAGGTCGCCGAGCCGCTGCGGCGTCACAGGAAATTTTCGGCATCGCAGGCGCGGCGAGAGGCGATCGCCTTGCTCGACCGCGTCGGGTTGCCTGATCCGGCCAGGCGCGTCGACGCTTATCCGCACCAGTTTTCCGGCGGCCAGCGTCAGCGCGTCACGATCGCGATGGCGCTCGCCTGCGAGCCCGACCTTCTGATCGCGGACGAGCCGACCACGGCGCTCGACGTCACCATCCAGGGCCAGATCCTCGACCTCATCGCCGATCTCATCGAGGAGCGCGGCATGTCGATGATCCTGATCTCGCACGATCTCGGCGTCATCGCCGAGAACGTGCAGCGCATGATGGTGATGTACGGCGGCACGATCATCGAGAGCGGACCGACCGACGAGGTGTTCCGCCGGATGGGCCATCCCTACACGCAGGGCCTGTTCCGCGCCCGACCGAAACTCGGCGCACGCAAGGGGACGCGGCTGACGACGATATCGGGCACGGTGCCGGAGCTCGCCGATCTGCCTTCCGGTTGCACCTTCGCCGATCGGTGTCCGCTCGTGATCGAGCAGTGCCGGGCTGCGCTTCCAGCAATGGTGGACGTCGGACCGGGCCATTTCGTGCGCTGCATCCGGACGGACGTGTCGATGGCCGAACGCGTCGGAGCGCTGACCGTATGAGCACGGCGCCTCTTCTCGACGTGAAGGATCTCGAGCAGCGCTACACGTTGCCGCGCGAAAGCGTGTTCCGCCCGCCCGGGCAGGTGCGCGCGCTCAACGGTGTCAGCGTGCGGGTCGACGCCGGCAAGAGCCTCGGCATCGTCGGCGAATCCGGCTCCGGGAAGTCGACATTCGCGCGGGTGGTGATGGCGCTGGAGCGGCCGACATCGGGGCAGGTCGCGCTGCTCGGCCGCGACCTCAACCGCATCTCCGCCGACGAGTTGCGCCGCGCCCGCCGCGATTTCCAGATGGTGTTCCAGGATCCCTACGGATCGCTCGACCCGCGCCAGACCATCGCGCGCATCGTCGCCGAACCGCTCACCGTGCTGGAGGGGATTGATCGCACGACGCTACGTGCCCGCGTCTCCGCAGTGCTACGGCAGGTGGGTCTGCGCGATGCCGACATGGAGAAATATCCACACGAGTTCTCCGGCGGCCAGCGCCAGCGCATCGCCATTGCGCGCGCGCTGATCACCCAGCCGAAGCTGATCGTCGCCGACGAGCCGGTCTCCGCGCTCGACGTTTCCGTGCAGGCGCAAGTCTTGAACCTGATGCAGGACCTCCAGGAGCAGTTCGGCCTCAGTTACGTCCTGATCAGCCACGACCTGGCCGTCGTCGACTATCTCTGCGACGAGGTCGCGGTGATGTATCTGGGCCGGATCGTCGAACAGGGCAGGCCTGAGGATTTGTTCGAGCGTTGCGCCCATCCCTATACGCGAGCGCTGCTGGAGGCCGTGCCGCGGGTGCGCGCCGGCGGAGGCCGGCGGCGGCGCGGAGCCCAGGCGATCGCCTCGCAATCGGCGGCCGCGACCGGCTGCCCCTATGTCTCGCGGTGCGCGCTAGCCGACCAGCATTGCCGCGAGGTTCTGCCTGAGCTACGCAAGGTGGGCGAGACGCATCTGGCCGCTTGCCACAAGGCGGAAGCCGTGATGGCGTTGCCGCAATTGCCCGTGGAAGGTTAGCGTCCGCGGCAGGATTGGCGTAGGCTTGAGACAAGACAAGGCCGGGGAGTTACGCATGTTCAGGAAACTATCGATCGTCGCATTCGCCGCCGCACTTGCCGCTGCTCCGTTGCCGGTGCTGGCTCAGAGCAAGAAGGACAGCGTCGTCATGGCGATGGCGCTGGAACCGCCGGGGCTCGATCCCACCAACGCCGCCGCCGCCGCGATCGCCGAGGTCACGCTCTACAACATCTATGAGACCCTGACCAAGATCAACGAGGACGGCACCACCTCGCCCCTGCTGGCGGAGAGCTGGACTGCAGCGCCCGATCTGAAGACCTATACGTTCAAGCTGCGCAAGGGCGTCAAGTTCCACAACGGCGAGCCGTTTGACTCCGCAGCCGTGAAGTTCTCGTTCGAGCGCAACGCGGTCCCCACCAGCACCAACAAGGACAAGAGCCTGTTCCAGAGCTTCGAGAAGGTCGATGCGCCCGACGCCGACACGGTCGTGATCAGCCTGAAAAATTCCGAGCCGAACCTGCCGTTCCTGCTGGGGCAGGCGAGCGGCTCGATCGTCGAGCCGAAGAGCGCTGCCACCAATATCACGCAGCCGGTCGGGACCGGGCCCTATCAGCTGGGCGCCTGGGCCAAGGGCTCCTCGATGACCCTGACCAAATGGGCTGACTATCGCAACGCCGCCGCGATCAAGCTCGCGAAGGTGACGATCCGCTTCATCTCCGATCCGTCCGCACAGACGGCGGCGCTGCTGTCGGGCGACGTCGACGCGTTTCCCCGGGTGTCGGCCCAGCGCACCATCGCGCAGTTCAAGGCGGATCCGCGCTTCAACGTTATGGTCGGCGGCTCCAGGGCCAAGACCATCGTCGGTATCAACCATCGCAAAAAGCCGCTCGACGATGTTCGCGTGCGCCGTGCCATCCTCGCCGCGATCGATCGCAAGGCGATGATCGACGGTGCGGTCGACGGTTTCGGCACGCCGATCGGAAGCTTCTACGTGCCGGGCGCGCTCGGCTATGTCGACACGACAGGCATCAACCCCTACGATCCCGAGAAGGCCAAGAAGCTGCTGGCCGAAGCCGGCGTTACCACCCCGCTCGAGCTGTCGTTGAAGCTGCCGCCGCCGTCCTATGCGCGCCAGGGCGGCGAGGTCCTCGCGGCCCAGCTTGCCAAGGTCGGCATCATCGCCAAGATCGAGAACGTCGAATGGGCGCAATGGCTGTCGCAGGTGTTTGCCGGCAATGGTCCGCATAATTTCGACCTCACCATCGTCAGCCATGTCGAGCCGTTCGATCTCGTCAAGATCACCGAGCCGGACTACTATCTCGGCTACAACAACGACGCCTTCAATGCGCTCTACAAGCAGATCGTGTCGACGCCGGATGAAGCCGCCCGTGCCAAGCTTCTCGGCGACGCCCAGCGCATGCTGGCCACCGATGCAGTCTCGGGCTATTTGTACCAGCCGCAGCTGATCACCATCACCAACAAGAAGCTGAAGGGCGTCTGGAAGGACGTACCCCAATACGAGAACGATTTCTCGACATGGGCGTGGGAGTAGGGCGCGCATGTCGATTGCGCGATGTCGGTGACGATCTCTCCCAACGGAAGAGATCGTCACGAGACCGGTCCAAACAAAAAACCTGAAGAACAACCCCATGCACAGTAGCCGAGGGTAGTGATTTCAATGACTTGCGCGCGACGCGATTGATGAGTTGCGCGTCGCGCGATGCCGTTGACGCGTCGGGCAAAACACTGGCATGATGGCATCATCGAAGAGGGCCGCGCCCGCTTGGTTTGATTGGGCCGCTCGATGCTCCCCCGACTTTGAACGTTCGGAACCCTCATGCGTTAGCTTGGCGCAGGATGGCCGCAGGCCGTGCGATCCGGCGCGAGGGTATGCGGAGTTCGGTTCTTGCTCAAACTATACAGGTGGCCATCCGACGACTGGCAGAAGATCGGCGCGGAGATGCCCTCCGAGATCATCTGGGCTGATCTATTGGACGCAACCGCGGAGGAAAAGCAGTTCGTCGAACGATTGCTCGGGATACGCGTTCCGTCCGAGGATTCGCTCAGCGAGATCGAAGCGTCGAGCCGCCTGATCCTCGACAACGGCACGCTCTATCTCAGCTCGCCGGCGGTCCGGCTCAACGAGAACAACGAGGCCGAGATCACGCCGGTGGGATTCGTCATCGGACCGCACGTGCTGGTGACGGTGCGTTTCGCGCAGCTGCCGATCTTCGAGGACATCGGCAAGCGCATCGGTTCCGATGACAGCCTGGAGAACGGCATGTGCGTGTTCACCAGCCTGATCGAGGCCATGGTCGACCGCGGCGCCGATGTCCTTGAGCATCTCGGCGCGAAGGTCGACAGGCTCTCGCGGGACGTCTTCAAGGGCGGGCTCGTTCGCAGCAAGCGGCCGGTCCGCTCCAGCCGGCGGATGCGCGAGGCGCTGGAAAACATCGGCGAGTTGGCGGATCGGCTCGCCAAGGCGCGCGATGTCCTGCTTGGCGTTGGCCGCATCGCTTCATTCGCCGGCGATGTCGGGGGTGAATGGATCACCGCCGCGTCGAAGAAGCGGCTCGAAGCCGTCTCCAAGGATGTCGCTTCGCTCGGCGATTACGAGACGCGATTGTCGGACAAGATCCAGCTTCTGCTCGATGCCGTGCTCGGCTTCATCAACATCCAGCAGAACGAGCTGTTCAAGATCTTGACGATCGTCTCGGTCGTCGGCGTGCCGCCCACGATTCTGGTCGGCATCTGGGGCATGAACTTCAAGCACATGCCGGAGCTGGACTGGACCTTCGGCTATCCGCTGGCGTGGCTCGCCATCATTGCCAGCGGCGTGCTGCCGCTGATCTGGTTCAAGCGGCGCGGCTGGTTCGAATGAAGCCGCGGCGCACCGTTCGAAATCGATGCGCCGCTTCTTCTGTCAGGCGACTTCGGCGGCGAATTTGCCGATCCAGTCGCGGGCAAGCGTCACGTCGGCCTGCGATAATTGATGGCCCGCCGGCAGGACCTTGTGACCGACCTGCGCGCCCGCTTCGGAAAGCAGTGATGCGAGCCGGGCCGAATTGCTCGCCGGCACGATCGGATCAGCCTGCCCGGACAACAGCAGGATCGGCTTGCCTGCGAGGTTGACCTTGGGCGGATCCGACAGCGGCACCATGGCGCGGAGCAGGATCGCACCAGCAAGCGCGTCCGGCTTCAGCAACAACAGCGCGGCTGCGATGTTGGCGCCGTTGGAGAAGCCGACCGCGACCGGCGCGGCGAGGCCATATCGCTGCCGCGCTTCCGCAACGAAGTCGCCGAGCTCAAGGGCGCGGCGGCGCACGTCGTCTTCGTCGAACACGCCCTCAGTGAGGCGGCGGAAGAAGCGCGGCATGCCGTGTTCGAGCACGCGGCCGCGCGGCGATAGCAGGGCCGAGCCGGGCGAGATCATCTTGCCGAGCCCGAGCAGGTCGTTCTCGTCGCCGCCGGTGCCGTGCAGCAGCAGGAGAGGAGGAGAGCCCGCGTCACGCGCGGGCTCGAAACGATGGATGAATGAACTCTCGGTCACGACACCCTCTCTTCCAGGTTCGGCAACACGCCCTCGATCTGCTTGCGCTGTGCTTCGAGGAAGCTCGGCAGCTTCAGGTCGTGTCCCAGCGTTGCCACGGGCTCGTCGACGGCGAAGCCTGGGATGTCGGTCGCGATCTCGAACAGCACGCCGCCGGGCTCGCGGAAGTAGATCGAGCGGAAGTAGTTGCGGTCGCGCTGTTCGGTCGGGTGCAGGCCGTGATTGCTCACGAGCCTTTGCGCCATCTTGCCCTGCTCGGCGTCATCGGCCGCGCGGAAGGCGATGTGATGCACGGAGCCGCCACCTTGGTGTCCGCGCAGGAAGCCCTTGGCTTCGTAGATGTCGACGACGCTGCCTTCGGCATCGCCCGGTGCCTTGAAGCGGATCACCGAGCCTTCGCGCGCCGTCCCCTTGAAGCCGAACACGTCGGTGAGGACGGCAGCCGTTTTTGCCGCGCTGTCGAGCAGCAAGGTCACGCCATGGAAGCCGCGGATCGCATGCTCGGCCGGCACCTCGCCATTGCTCCAGCCGGGCTCGCTCTCGGCGCCGGGGATACCGACGAGCGCGAGCGCCATGCCATCAGGGTCTGTGAACGGCAGCACGGACTCGCCAAAACGCTTCTCCAGCGCCTCATAAGCGATGCCCTTCTCGACGAAGCGTTGCGTCCAATAGCCGAGCGAGCTTTGCGGCACGCGGAAGGCGGTCTGGTGCGTGTCGCCGACGCCGCGGCGCCCGGCCGGCACGCCGGCCCAAGGAAAGAACGTCAGGATGGTGCCGGGGCGGCCGGTCTCGTCGCCATAATAGAAGTGATAGGTGCCGGGATCGTCGAAATTGACCGTCTTCTTGACGAAGCGCAGACCGAGATCACGGGTGTAAAAGCCGAAATTCCTGATGGGGTCGCCCGCGATCGCGGTCACATGGTGCAGTCCAGACATTGTCGGTCCTCCAAAGCTCGGGGAGCGGTCTTGCTCTGCAGGGAAATATCGTTCCGCTTTGGATTGGAGACAATCCATGCAAATATGACGGCTATGTCTACGATTTGGAAACAATCGCCGGCGCCAGCCCGTGGATAAGGTCGCCAGCCTGCGAGCCTTCGTAAAGGTGGTCGAAAGCGGCAGTTTTGCCGAGGCGGGCCGGCAGTTGCGGCTGTCACGCTCGGCGATCAGCAAATACATCGCCGACCTCGAAGAAAGCCTCGGCGTGCAGCTCCTGAACCGGACCACGCGCCATGCGAGCCCGACCGAGAACGGCCAGCGCTATTTCGAGCGCGCGGTCGTGATCCTGTCGGAGATCGAGGCGGCCGACCAGGCCGTGGCGCAAGCGCAATCGGCGCCGCGCGGCCTGTTGCGCGTCAACGCGCCGATGTCGTTCGGCACCCTGCGGCTCGGGCCGGTGCTTGCCGATTTCATGGCGCGATATCCGGAGCTGCAGCTCCAGCTCGTGCTCAGCGACGACCTGCTCGATCCCGTGCAGGACGGTTTTGACGTGACCTTGCGCATCGCGGAATTGGAATCGTCGAGTTTGATCGCGCGAAAGATCATCCCGGTGGCGCGCATGATCTGCGCTTCGCCCGATTATCTGGCGCGTCACGGCACCCCAAAACATCCGCAGGATCTGCGCGAACATGTCTCGCTGACCTACGGCTTCCTGCTCACTGGCAATCAGTGGAAGCTCACGGGAGCGGGCGGCGACCACTGGATCCAGCCGGCCTGGTCGCTCTGCGTCAACAATGCCGAGGTGCTGCGCGATGTCGCGATCAAGGGCAGGGGGCTCGCGCTGCTCCCGGAGTTCATCGCCGCCGACGCCTTGAGGACAGGCGAGCTGCGGACGGTGCTGGACAAGTATTCTGCGCCGCCGCTTGCGCTCTATGCGGTCTATCCGCCGACCCGACATCTGTCGGTGAAAGTGCGGCTGTTCATTGATTTCCTGGTCGAGCGCTTTGGCCGGGAGGGCGAGGCGTCAACCCGATCAAAATGACCCGCGCGGAAGGGCTGAGCCGAGATATGTCGGCTCCGCGCGGCTCGCTGCTCTATTTTTTGGTATCGAGGAATTGGCGTAACGCCTTCACGGTCACCGCCGGTTGCTCTTCCATCAGCCAATGACCGGCGTCCGGAATGACCAATTCGGTGACGTCAGTCGCGGCGTTTCGCATCACGACCGCCTCTGTCGCACCGAAGGATTTTTCGCCCCCGACAGCCAGCACGGGAATGGTCAACTTGGTCGCGATCGCCTTCTTGTTGTCCTCGGCGTCGGTTCGGATCGACCTGAACTGGGCGAACGCAGCACGCATGGCGCCCGGCCGCGCATAGAGCGCTGCGTAATGACGGCGTGTTGCGTCCGCGATCCTGGAAGGCGTCCCCGCGAAGTCATTCCAGAAGCGGTCGAGGTAGATGCGCTCGCGGCCCTTGACCAGCCGCTCCATGTCCGGGCCTCCGAGATCAAAATGCCAAAGCTGCGGGCTGCGAACCACCTCGTCCCATGGCGGCACCCCAGGCACCGGGGCATCCATCACGATCAGCTTCTCGGCCAGGTCGCGATAACGGGCCGCGTAGGCCTAGGCCACCATGGTTCCGATGTCGTGGCCGACGACGACGGCCTTTTCGATGCCGAGCGCTGCGAGAACGGCCCGCATGTCGGCAGCCTGGGTCCATTTGTCGTAGCCATTGTCGGGCTTGCTCGAGAGGCCCATACCACGCAGATCTGGCACAACAACGGTGTGGTCGCGCGCAAGCTCAGCGGCGAGCTTAACCCACATGTCGCCGGTATCACCAAAACCGTGGATCAGGATCACGGCAGGCCCCTGACCACCGACGCGAACGTGAACGTGCGTGCCGTTGGCCGCGATTATTTTGGTCTTGAAGCCGGACGGAAACTGTTCGACCTCGGCGCGCGCGGCAGGGGCGAGCAGCATAAGAAGAATGGCGAGATATCTTGCGCGCACCGGCGCCTCCGATCATCTTGTATTTCAGTCCAGTGACCGAACGCTCTTAGGCTGGCCGAAGCAGATCGTCCAGCGCGCTCATCGAGGCCTCTCGAAGCGCGGCGAGCTCGCGGGCGGCGCTCTGGGATTCGGGAGAGGACATCGAGGCTGCTGCCAGCTCGACCTCGCGGCAGCGCTCGAACAGGCGGACGAGGCCGAGCGCACTCGCGCCGCTGCCGAGTTGATGCGCGCAGCGTGCGAGCTGCGCGGGATCGCCAATCACTGCTGCCTTGGCGATCTCCTCGACCAGCTTTTCGCTGGTCTGTTCCAGCAGGTCGTGGAGTTTTGCGATCTGCGCCGCGCCCAGCAGCTCCTTCTGGTCGTCAAGGAAATGCCGGTCGATCAATGCGCCTGCGGCGAGTTGCGGCGCGGCCGGCTGGTTCTGGGCATCGTCCTCGATCGCCTCGCGCAGCGCATTGATCAGGATCGGCTTGCTGACGATCCTGGCAATGCCTGCCCCCGCGAGCCGCTCGCGGGCGCGGCCCGACATGTCCGCGGTTACCGCGATGATGCGCGGCATGGTCGGCAGACCGAGCTTGCGGATCCGCGATGCCGCCTCGACGCCGTCGACGTCGGGCATGTGCAGATCCATCAGGATGATGTCGAACGCCTGATCGCGGGCGAGCGCGATGGCCGACGCGCCGTTCGTGGCGATGGTGGCGCGGTGGCCGAGCCTCTCGAGCATCGCTTCACCAACCTCGCAATTGACGGGATCGTCGTCGACCAGCAGCACGCGAAGCTGCCGCGATGGCGGCTGAACCGCGCCTTGCGCGATGCCGCTCGTGGCGAGGCCAAGCGGTACCTCAAACATGAACGAGCTGCCGCTACCGGGCGTGCTCGCCACCGTCAGCTCGCCGCCCATCAGGCGGGTGAGCCGCCGCGCGATCGCCAGTCCAAGGCCGGTGCCGCCGAACCGCCGCGCGATGCTGTCGTCAGCCTGGACGAAATCCTCGAAAATCCGCTCGTGCATGTCGCGCGCGATGCCGATGCCGGTATCGCGCACAGTGATGCGCAGCAGCACATGACCGTCATGTCTCTCGGCGGCCGCGCTCAAGCCGATGCCGCCCCGCGGGGTGAATTTGATCGCGTTACCGATCAGATTGAGCAGGATGCGATTGAGCCGCACCGGATCGCCGTGCACGGAGGTATTGACCGTCGCATCGCAGGCGAGATCGAAGGAGAGGCCCTTGTGAGAGGCCTGCGGACGCATCAGATCGGCCGCCGTCTCGATGAGCTGGTCGAGGCGGAAATCGCGGGTCTCCAGAGTCTCGGCGCTGGCCTCCAGGCGCGCGTATTCGAGGATGCCGTCGACCAGCGCGATCAGTGTTTCGCCCGATGCGGCCGCGGTCGTAAGGTGGCGCCGCTGCGCTTCGCCGAGGCTGCCGTCGTCGAGCAGTTGCAGCACGCCCATGACGCCGTTCAGCGGCGTGCGCAGCTCGTGGCTGACGACCGCGAGAAAGCGCGATTTGGTCTCGTTGGCCGCGACCGCTGCGCTGCGCGCGCGCTCGGCGGCATCGTGCTCGGCAAGGGCCTGGTCGCGGGTCTTTTCCAGCTCGGAGGTGCGTTCGATCACCTTACGCTCGAGCGTCGCATAGGATTCGCGCAAGTGAGCGGCCATCCGGTTGAACTGATCGCCGAGCGCCTCGAGCTCGTCACCGGTCTTGATCGCGAGCCGCAGCCCGAGGTCGCCGCTGCCGATCCGCCGCGCGCCCTGCGTGAGGATCTGGATCGGCACGGTCATGCGCCGGCTCAGAAAGAGAGAGACCAGCACCGCACATGCCAGCAGGATGACCAGGAGGAAAGTCGAGCGCCCGATCGACGCATATATCGGCGCATAGGCTTCGGTGAGCGGCAGCTCGACAAACACCAGCCAGCCCAGCGAGGGGACCGTCGCATAGGTCGACAGCACGCGTTGACCGGACAGATCCTCCTTGACCAGGCCGCCGGAGGGGGGCCCGATGCCATCGAGCGCGGCCCGGACGTCGGGATGGCCGGAGAGATCGCTGCGGCGCAGCGCCCGCCACAAATCGGGATGCGCGATCAGGATACCCATGCGATCGACCACATAGGCCTTGCCGGTGTTGCCGACCCTGATTCCGGCGACGAGGTCCCAGATGAAGCGAAGATTGACCTCGGCGACAATCACATCCGGCGCCAGGCCCGTTCCGCGCGTGGCGAGCGTCATGAACGGCTCGGTGTCGCCGAGGAAGTAGACAGGCCCGTAATATGCGCGGCTTTCGTTGGCGCCGCGGAAGGCCTGCGAGGCGGAGAGGTCGGTCTTGCTGCCGATCCTGTCCGCGACACGGCGCGACACGCGCACCTGCTCGCGGCCTTGGGCGTCGAGCTCGGCGATGTCCGCAATCGCAGGCGAGAGGCGCAGGAGGCGGATGGCGTTCAGGCGCTGGTCCTCGTTCGTGGACAGCTCCGGGGGCAGGCGCGAGAGCCATCTGATCTGGTTTTCGATCTGGCCAATGAACTGGCCGATCTGGAGGGCGGCGCTTGCTGCCTGCTCGCGCTGGGTCGCCGCCAGGAGTTGCTTCTGCTCGCGATAGGAGAACCAGACGTCGAAGCCGGTGTTGATGGCGAGCGCGGCAAAAGCGAGCGCGACGATCGAGTAGAGGTATTTGCGGAACAGCCGGCCGGGAGGTGGCCGCAAATCTCCCTGATCGATCGTCTCGTTCACTCGCGAATCTCGTCGGCGCGCGCGAGCAGTGTGAATGGTATCGTCAAATCCAGCGTGCGAGCGACCGTGCGGTTGATCAGGAGCTCGTATTTTCGCGGCGATTGCACCGGCAGATCTCCGGCCTTGGTACCGCGCAGGATGAGATCGACATAGTCGGCCGAGCGCACTTCGAGCGTCGGCCCGTAGCTCATCAGCCCGCCCGCATCCATGAAATAATAGAACGGGTAAATCGCAGGGACGCGATATTTGGCCGCCGCCGCCACCGCCGCCTGCCGGTGGACCACCAGGAAGCTGTCGACCAGCGCAATCATTGCCGCCTTGGGGGGAGCGGAAAAGGGCCTGACGGCTTCGTCGATCTCCGTTGGCGCGCTGACGGGGGCGGGGATCACGGACACGCCGGCCAGTGCTGCCTCTTGCTCGATGGAATCGAGGAAGAAACGGCCGCCGCGAGGAGTGGTCGCCGGGTTGTACAGGATACCGACGCGCGCAAGATCCGGCACGGCCTCCCGGATGAGCTGAAGCCATTTGCCGCCCATCTCGGCGGTGCTGTTGGTGAAGCCGGTCACGTTGCCGCCGGGATGAGCAAGGCTTTCGACGAAGCCGTTGCCGACGGGATCGTTGGCGGTCGCGAACACGATCGGGATGGTTTTTGTGGCTTCCAGGACGGCCGCGGTTTCGACCGTCGAGCCGGTCAGGATCACATCCGGCTTGAGCGCCAGCAATTCCTGAACCGCGGTCTTCAGCCGATCCGGCGCGCCGAAGGTCGATCGGAGCTCGAGGCGGAAATTGACGCCTTCGACCCAGCCTCGCTGCCTCAAGCCCACGATGAGGCCACCCAGGCGGGACGTCGGGCTGTCGATCATGCTCCTTCTGGTCAGCTCGTCGTCGAGCGGCAACGCCGTCAGCGATCCCACGACCCGCACGCGATCAGATGTTGCGCCGAGCGCCAGCCACCCCGCGGCGGTCGTGCTGGCAAGACGAATGAACCCGCGGCGATCGACCGCGAGAGCGGAAGGCCGTTCGGTCATGACATTCTTTGCATGGTGGCTAGCCCCAGGCGCATGCTTAGCGCGAACGGCCGGCATCCACAATTGACGAAAAAATGCGCTTGTGACTGCTCATTCGTAGCGTTTGGCAGTCCGATACCGTATTCCTACGTCGGCAGTCGCTCGCAACACGGAAGATGGATATCCGGCGTGGCCTGATTAACGCTGCAGCGTGAATTCCTCTGCCCCCCGCCGCTGCTCCCACTTCGCCTGTTCCAGCTCGGGCCGGTCGCATTCGACTTCCGGATAGCCGATACAGAGATAGGCGATGAATTTCCAGGTGTCGGGCACGTCGAGAATGGCGTGGATGCGATCCGGATGGAGGATCGATACCCAGCCAAGCCCGATGCCCTCGGCGCGCGCGGCGAGCCACATCGCGGTGATCGCCGCAACCACGGAATATTCCGTCGTCTCCGGCATCGTCGCGCGGCCGAGGCCGTGACCGGTGTCGCTGGCCTTGTCCGCGAATACGGCGAGGTGGCCCGGGGCCTGTTCGAGACCCGAGAGTTTCAGCGTGGCATAGCGTGCTGCGCGCTCACCGGCATAGGAATTCAGCGCGTCCGCGTTGCACGCTTTGAAGTCGTCGATCACGGCGCGACGCCGTGCGGCGTCATCGACGATGACGAAGCGCCAGGGCTGGCTGAGGCCGACCGAGGGCGAGAGACAGGCCGTCTCGATCAGGCGATCGATGGCGCCGTCCGGCAACGGATCGGCGCGAAAGCGGCGCACGTCGCGGCGCCACACGAACAGCTCGCGCAAGTGCTGGCGAAAGGTGTCGTCGAACTCGACCATCACGTCAGCCTCCGATCTGGACAGCTGCGGCAACCAGCAGGATCAGGATCTCGCCGGTCTGCTCGAACGCGCCAAGGATGTCGCCGGTCTGCCCGCCGATCTGGCGGATGGCAAGTCGCGCCAGCATCAGGCCGGAGAGGGCGAGCAGGATCAGGCTCACCAGCGCCTTGCCCGGCCCAAGCGCGAGCACGAGCGCGAGGATTCCAACAGCGAATGCGATCGCAACGCTGCGGCCCGGCGGTGATCCCGCACTCGCCGACAGGCCGTCAGGTCGCGCAGGCGCGACCTGCGACATGAAGGCCGGCAAGCCCGCGCGGGCCGCAGTGTGCGCAGCGCACAGTGCGAGCGCGACGGCCCACGGATTGGCGATCGTCGCGAGCGCGCTCCAGCGCAGGCCGAACGACAGGATCAGCGCGCAGAGGCCATAGGTGCCGATCCGGCTGTCGCGCATGATCTCGAGCTTGCGCTCGCGGGTGCGGCCGCCGCCGAGCCCGTCGGCGGTATCGGCAAGGCCGTCCTCGTGCAGCGCGCCGGTGACGAGGGCGGTCGCGGCCAGCGCGAGCAGGGCGGCCAGGTTCGGCGACAGACCCAACAGGCTCGCGACCTTGTAGACCAAGGCGCCGGCAAGGCCGACCAGCAGTCCCGCGACTGGAAGAGCCCAGGTCGCGCGTGCGACGGCGCCGTCAGCTGCGGGCTTCGACAATGCGACGGGGAGGATTGTCACGAACGATGCCGCCATCCTGAGATCGGCGATGACGTCTCGCAAAAATTGGTCGCGCGGCATCATTTCAGTTTCATCGGCAGGCCGGCGACGACGAACTCGGCCTCGTCCGCAACGGCCGCGATGGCCTGGTTCATGAAGCCGGCGGCGTCGCGGAAGCTCCGCGCCAGCGCATTGTCGGGGACGATGCCGAGGCCGACTTCGTTGGTGACGAAGACGACGGGGCTCTCCTGGCCGCGCAGGAAGAGGGCGAGCTTCATGACTTCGTGATCCCAGTTGCGCTGCGCATGCATCATGTTGGAGAGCCACAGGGTCAGGCAGTCCACCAGTCTAGGCCCGCCGCCATCGGTCTCGATCAGCGCCTGCAGAAGATCGAGCGGTACCTCCCGCTCGATCCAATCGGTTGAGCGGCGTCTGCGATGCTTTTCGATGCGTGCTTCCATTTCCGCGTCGAGCGCCTCGGCCGTCGCGATGTAGACGGGTCGGCCCGGAAAGCTGCGTGCGCGTTTTTCCGCATGGGCGCTCTTGCCCGATCGCGCTCCGCCCGTGATCAAGATGACGGCCATAAAAATCTCCTGTGGGTCTGACTAATCACCAAACGCGGCCAAAAACAAAGCCGAAATCCGCCAGCCGGGGGCTTGCGCTCCGGCCGTCGTTTGCGCAACAGGGGCGGGACAGGAGGCGGGTGTGGGTTTTGCGGGTGCGATGGCGGTGGCGATGGTGGTGGATGCCCTGTTGGGCTGGCCGTTGTGGTTGTTCGCGCGGATCGGCCATCCCGTCACCTGGCTGGGCGGGCTGATCTCTGCCATCGACACCTCGTGGAATCGACCGTCCGATCCGCCGGCATTTCGCCGCGCCGCGGGTCTTGCCGGAGCACTCGTCGTGATCGCGCTCGCTGTCGCGCTCGGCTGGGTGCTGCAGTCTCTGCTTCCCTTGGGATTGATCCAGCTCGTGCTGGTCGGGGTTCTGGCCTGGCCGCTGATCGCCTTGCGCTCGTTGCACGACCACGTTGCTGCCGTCGCAAATCCCATGCGGGCCGGTGACATCGCCGCCGCCCGAGACGCGGTCTCGCGCATCGTTGGCCGCGATCCCGCCGCGCTCGACGAGGCCGGGATCGCGCGCGCTGCAATCGAGAGCCTCGCCGAGAATGCGTCCGACGGCATCGTCGCACCGGTGTTCTGGGGCGCGCTGTTCGGTCTGCCCGGCATTTTGGGCTACAAGGCGATCAACACGCTGGACTCCATGATCGGCCATCGCTCTGAACGCCACGAAGCCTTCGGCTGGGCCGCGGCGCGCATCGACGATGTCGCCAATTTCATTCCGGCGCGGCTGACCGGATTTCTGTTCGTGCTGCTGGCGCCCCGGCGATCAGAGGCGCTGTCGTGCATGACGCGGGATGCACGTCGTCACCGTTCGCCCAATGCCGGCTGGCCGGAAGCAGCCATGGCGGGAGCACTCGGCGTGCGGCTCAGCGGTCCGCGGATCTATCACGGCAGCATCACGAACGAGCCATGGCTGAATGAAGCTGCGCGCGATCCGCTTGCCGCCGACATCGATCGAGGCTTGACGGTTTACCGCCGCACCATGCTGCTGCTCGCCGGCATCCTTGCGATCCTGGCCTTCGCGTGAAAGAACAGCGCATGCGCGAGCACGGTGGAAATCTCGATCAGGCCCAGCAGCGCTTCGGCGGTCGCGCGGAGGACTGGATCGATCTGTCGACCGGTATCAACCGCCTGCCTTATCCCGTGGGCGAGGTGAGTTCGCGCGCGTGGAGCGCGTTGCCGTCGCGCGCCGAGATCGAGGCGCTGCATCAGGCGGCGCGGCACGCTTACCGCACGAGCGCGGCGGTTGTCGCGCTTGGCGGCGCACAGGCGGCGATTCAACTGCTGCCGCAACTTGCGCCGCCCGGCCGCGCGCGCATCCTCGCGCCGACCTACAACGAATATGCGGGTGTGCTCTCGGCCGCGGGCTGGGAGGTGGAAGAGGTCAGCGCGCTCGACGCGCTCGCGGGCGCCGACCTCGCCATTGTCGTCAATCCCAACAATCCCGACGGCCGATGTCATACGCCAAAGGATTTGCTGGCGCTGCTGCCGCGCGTCGGCCGTCTCGTCGTCGACGAGAGTTTTGCCGATGTGGCCCCGCAGCTATCGCTTGCATCCGAGGATCGGCCGGGGCTGCTGATCCTGCGCTCCTTCGGAAAGTTTTACGGCCTTGCCGGCCTGCGGCTCGGTTTCGCGCTCGGCAATTCGTCCGATATCGCTAGGCTTGCGGCGATGTCGGGACCTTGGCCGGTCTCGGGAGCGGCAATCGCGATCGGTTGCCGCGCTTTGGGTGACGATGCCTGGGCCGAGGCCACCTCCGCGCGGCTCGCGCGAGACTGCGGTCGCCTCGATCGCATTGTTCAGTCGCAAGGCTGGACGCTCGTTGGCGGGACGCAGCTGTTTCGTCTCTACGAGACGCCCGACGCCCTTGCCGCGCAGGAGAAGCTGGCGCGTCGCCATATCTGGTCGCGCGTATTCGCGCGGGAGCCGACATGGCTGCGCCTCGGGCTTCCGGGCGGCGAACCCGAATGGTCGCGCCTGGCCGAGGCTCTAGCGCGCTAGCGCGAGCAGGCCGCCGACGTCGAGATGTCGCTCGATGTGATCGGCGAGCGCGTCGAGCGCACTCTCGACCCTGGCGTGATAGGGCTCGTCGCCGGCGGGAATGTCGAGCTTCGCCAAAAAGGCCTTGCGGAAATCATCCGACGTGAACAGGCCGTGCAGATAGCTGCCCTGCACGCGTCCGTCGCCCGAGATCGCGCCTTCCGGTTCGCCATTCAGCCTTGCGAATGGCCGCGCGCGATCCGGCCCATCAGTGCGGCCGATGTGGATTTCATAAGCCTCGATCGGCTGATTGGTGGCGGCATGCAGCGCCGCGACGCGTGTCAACGTCTTCTCCGAGCTCATCACCGTTTCCACATCCAGAAGTCCGAGACCCGGTGTGTCGCCGGCGGGGCCCTCGATCCCCTCGGGATCAGCGACGCTGCGTCCGAGCATCTGATAGCCGCCGCAGAGGCCGAGCACATGGCCGCCTCTGCGGTAATGCGCCAGGAGATCGATGTCCCAGCCCTGCGCGCGCAGAAAGGCGAGGTCGCCACGAGTGGATTTCGAGCCGGGAATGATGACGAGGCGCACGTCGCCGGGAATGGCCTCGCCCGGCCGCACCATCACGAGATCGACGCCAGGCTCGAGCTTGAGCGGATCGAGATCGTCGAAATTGGCGATTCGCGACAGCGCGAGACAGGCGATCTTGCATTGGCCCGGTTTGCGCGCATCGCTCAGGCCCAGCGCATCCTCGGCCGGCAGCTCGCCGGCGCGCGCGAACCAGGGCAGCACGCCGAGGCCGCGCCATGCGGTCTTTTCTTCGATCAGTCTGTAGCCGTCGTCGAACAATGTGGGATCGCCGCGGAACTTGTTGATGACAAATCCCTGGATCATCGCGGCATCGTCCGGGTCGATCACCGTCTTGATGCCGACGAGTTGCGCGATGACACCGCCGCGGTTGATGTCGCCAACCAGCACGACCGGCACGTCGGCCTTGCGCGCAAAACCCATATTGGCGATGTCGGCCTTGCGCAGGTTCACTTCGGCCGGACTGCCGGCACCCTCCACCAGAACGAGATCGGCGCGCGCCTTCAGCCGCTCGAAGCTCTCCAGCACGGCGCCCATCAATGACGGTTTCATCGCCGCATATTCACGCGCACGCGCGGTCGCGATGCGTTTTCCTTGCACGATCACCTGCGCGCCGACATCGGTCTCGGGCTTGAGCAGCACCGGGTTCATGTCGGTGTGCGGCTCGACGCCGGCGGCGAGCGCCTGGAGTGCCTGGGCGCGGCCGATCTCGCCGCCGTCAACGGTGACGGCTGCATTGTTCGACATGTTCTGCGGCTTGAACGGGACCACGCGCAGGCCGCGTCGCACAAAGGCGCGTGCGAGGCCGGCAACGATGAGCGACTTGCCCACGTCCGAGCCGGCTCCCTGGATCATCAATGCGCGCGCCATCGCGAGTTTCTTAGAACTCGACGCCGGCTTGCGCCTTGATGCCGGAGCGGAACGGATGCTTGACCAGCGTCATCTCGGTGACGAGATCGGCGATCTCGATCAGCTCGTCCTTGGCGTTGCGGCCGGTGAGCACGACATGCGTCATCGGCGGCTTTGAGGTCACCAGGAAATCGACAACTTCGGCGATGTCGAGATAGTCGTAGCGCAGCGCGATGTTGATCTCATCGAGCACGACCATGCGGAGATTCTGGTCGAGGATCAGCTCCTTGGCCTTCTCCCAGCCGGCGCGCGCGGCGGCGATGTCGCGGGCGCGGTCCTGCGTCTCCCAGGTAAAACCCTCGCCCATGGCGTGGAATTGGCAGAGGTCGCCGAAATGGCCGGTCAGCATGCGGCGCTCGCCGGTGTCCCAGGCGCCCTTGATGAACTGCACGACCGCGCAGGGGAAGCCATGGGCGACGCAGCGGACGATCATGCCGAAGGCCGAGGAGGACTTGCCCTTGCCGGCGCCGGTGTGGACGATGATCAGGCCCTTTTCGCCGCTCTTGGTCGCCATGATCTTGTCGCGGGCGACCTTCTTCTTCGCCATTTTCGAGGCGTGACGGGCGTCGGTTTCGTCGGCCGTCTGGGTATCCGGTTCGGGCGTCATCGGACGGGGTCCTTCGGCTTGACAAGAGGCGGTCGGGGGCAAATGGTGGCCCGGCGTTGGTTCCTGTCCTACGACAGGCGAAGAGGGAATGCGATAGGGTCCGAATCGGCAAGATTTGGTTCCAAAATGCAGCCGCCCCCGCGACCGTGACCGGAGAGATGCCCGAAGCCACTGACCCCTAGGGGATCGGGAAGGCGGGGATCGAAGGGGAAACCCTGCTCCGCAAGCCGGGAGACCTGCCAACGCGGACGATTTTGGACCGGCGGACGGGGTGTTCCGCGACGGGGAAACGGGCCTTCGCAAGAACGGTTCGTGGGCCTCATCGCTTCCCGCTGTTTATTCTGGAAGAAGCGATGACCGTCACACTTCATGTCTGCATTACCTGCCGCGCCGGCCAGACACTTGGCGAAGGCGAGACGACGCCCGGCAAGCGCCTGCATGGCGCGATCCTCGAGGCCGGCGTGCCCGACGGCGTCAGCGTGGTTCCCGTCGAATGCCTGTCTGCATGCAACCAGGGTTGCTCCGTCGCGCTCAGCGCGCCCGGCCGCTGGTCCTATGTCTATGGCCGTCTGTCGGATGCGAATGCGAGCGATGTGGTCGCGGGCGCCGCGGCCTATGCGGCCGCGCCCGACGGCCTCGTGCCCTGGCGCAGCCGCCCGGAGATATTCCGCAAGCAATCGCTTGCCCGCATTCCCCCCATTTCCCCCTTGGCCGTCGTGCCGGAGGCCGCCGAATGAATTCGCTCGCAAAAGTCCCGGTCACGGTCGTCACGGGCTTTCTCGGCTCCGGCAAGACCACGCTGATCCAGCATCTGCTTTCCAATGCCAACGGCAAGAAGCTCGCGGTGCTCGTCAACGAGTTCGGCAGCGAGGGCGTCGATGGCGAGATTCTGAAATCCTGCGCCGATGCGAATTGCCCGGAAGAGAACATCATCGAGCTCGCCAATGGCTGCATCTGCTGCACCGTCGCCGACGATTTTATTCCGACCATGGAGAAGCTGCTGTCGCGGGCCGTCAAGCCCGATCACATCCTGATCGAGACCTCGGGCCTGGCGCTGCCCAAGCCGTTGCTCAAGGCGTTCGATTGGCCGGAGATCCGTTCGCGCATCACGGTCGACGGCGTGATCGCGCTGGCCGACGCCGAAGCTGTCGCCGCCGGCCGTTTTGCGCCCGACCCTGACGCCGTCGAAGCGCAGCGCGCGGCGGACGGCAATCTCGACCATGAGACGCCACTGTCGGAAGTGTTTGAGGACCAGATCGCCTGCGCCGACATCGTGCTGCTGACCAAGGCCGATCTTGCGGGCGCGGCAGGCCTCGAAGCAACCAAGGCGGCGATCACCGCCGAGATGTCGCGCCGCGTGCCGATGCTGGCGATCACCGACGGCGCGATCGACGCGCGCCTCATCCTCGGCCTCGGTGCTGCCGCCGAGAACGATCTCGCCGCGCGTCCCTCGCATCACGACGGCGAAGAGGATCACGAGCACGACGATTTTGCGTCCGTCGTGATCGATCTTCCTGAGGTCACCGATATCGAAGCGCTGGTTGCATCCGTTCAGCGTCTGGCGCGCGAGCAGAATGTGCTGCGCGTCAAGGGTTACATCGCGGTGCAAGGCAAGCCGATGCGCCTCTTGCTGCAAGCGGTCGGCGAGCGCGTGCGCCACCAGTTCGACAAGCCCTGGGGCGCGGGTGCGAGGCAGTCAAAGCTGGTCGTGATCGGCGAGCACGGCGATATCGACGAGGCCGCGATCAAGGCGGGACTCGGTCTTTCAGGATCCGGTATCTGATGCACGTCGTCTTCCGCGAGAGCCGCGGTCTCGAGGAGACCGCGATACCAAGAGACATTGGCCAGGACCCGGCCGATCTCGTGGTGCTCTCGTATTCGGATTCCGATCTTGCCGCGTTCGCGGCCGGCTGGCGCCGTGGCCGCGACAGCCTGCCGTCGCTGCGGCTCGTCAATCTCGCAGAACTTCGTCATCCGCTCTCGGTCGACACCTATGTCGAACGCACGCTTGCGCACGCGCGCGGCATTCTCGTGCGTTTGATCGGCGGGGAATCCTATTGGCCGTATGGGCTCGCGGCCCTGCAGCAGCTGGCGAAGGAGCGCGGCATCGTGCTGGCCGTGCTGCCGGCCGACGGCCGCGACGATACGCGGCTGGACGCGTATTCGACCCTGCCGGTCTCGACGTTGCGGCGGCTCAAGGTGCTCTGCGACACCGGCGGCCCCGTCCCATCGCAAGCCGCGATCGCGCAGCTTGCGCTGGCCTCCGGACTCTATGCGGGGCCAGTTATCGGCGAGATGACAGTGCCCGAGATGGGCTTTTACGACCCCGCGCGCGGCGTCGTCGCCGCGCCGACGTCGGGTGAGGGCAGGCCGCGCGCGCTCGTGACCTTCTATCGCTCCTATCTCACCGCTGCCGACACCGGCCCGGTCGATGCCCTGATCGCCGCATTGCGCGAGAAGGGATTCGACGTGTTTGGTGTGTTCGTCACCTCGCTGAAAGCCGCGGGGGTCGCGGATTGGTTGCGGGTGCATCTTGCGCAAAATCCTGCGGCCGCGATCGTCAATGCGACGGCGTTCTCGGCGATGGGCGACGACGGCACGACGCCGTTCGATGCCGCATCCTGCCCCGTGTTCCAGGTCGCGCTCTCCACGGCCCGCCGCGAGGACTGGGCGAGCTCGCTCCGCGGCCTGTCGCCCGGCGACCTCGCGATGCATGTGGTGCTGCCCGAGGTCGACGGCCGCCTGTTCGCGGGCGTGGTGAGCTTCAAGTCTGCCGCGATGCGCGATCCCGATTTGCAATTTTCGCATCTGGCACACAAGCCCGACGAGGAGCGCGTGAAGGCCGTGGCCGCGCGCGTTGCGGCCTGGCGGCGTCTTGCGGAGACGCCGGCCGCTGACAAGCGGATGGCACTCGTGCTCTCCAACTATCCGGGCCGTCCGCATCAGATCGCGCACGCGGTGGGTCTCGATGCGCTGGCGTCGGTCGAGGCCCTGGTGTCCGATCTCGCGGAGGCCGGCTTCGATCTCGATCCGGTCCATGCGCTCGGTGAGACGCTGCTCAAGCAGACCTTGAGCTGGAGCGTCGCCGATTACCGTGCTGCACTGTCGCGCCTTCCGCAAGTGTTGCAGGATGATCTCGCGCAAGCCTGGGGCGCGCTGGAGACCGATCCGGGTTGTCGCGACGGCGCGTTCCATTTCGCTGCGATTCAATGCGGCCGGTCGATCATCGCGGTTCAGCCGGAGCGTGGCGATGCGACCGCGCGCGATGCCGACTATCACGATCTCGCCCGCACGCCGCGCCATGCCTATGTCGCGTTCTATCTCTGGCTCCGCGAGCAGGGCTGTGATGCCGTCGTGCACATGGGCGCGCACGGCACGCTGGAATGGCTGCCCGGAAAATCCGTGGCGCTGTCGCAGGCGTGCTGGCCGGAAGCCCTGGTCGGCGATTTGCCCGTCATCTATCCCTTCATCGTCAACGATCCCGGCGAGGCCGCGCAGGCCAAGCGGCGCCTGGGTGCCGTCACGATCGGCCATCTGCCGCCGCAGCTCGCCGCATCAGCGGTGCCGGACGGGCTGCGCAGGCTCGAACAGCTCCTCGACGAGTACTCGACGGCCGATGGCCTCGATCCCGCCCGCCGCCAGCGTCTGATCGCCGCGATCCGCGATGAGGCACGCGCGGCCGGCCTCGAAGACGATCTTGGCCTCGATGCAGCGGCCGCGCCGGCCGAAGCGATCCCGCGGATCGACCGTTTCGTTTGCGATCTCAAGGAAAGCCAGTTCGGCGACGGCCTGCACGTGTTCGGCCGCGGCGCCTGCGGCGACGCGGAACGCGACGCTTTGCGGGCCGCGCTTGCGGGCCGGCGCGTCGCGCCGGGGCCGTCAGGCTCACCCTATCGCGGCCGTCAGGACGTGCTGCCGACGGGTCGCAATCTCTTTGCCGTCGATCCACGCGCGGTGCCGACGCCGTCGGCGCACGCGCAAGGCATCAAGCTCGCCGAAGAACTGCTACGTCGTCATTTGCAGGATCATGGCGACTGGCCAAAGGGCCTTGTCGTCGATCTTTGGGGCTCGGCGACGATGCGCACCGCGGGCGAAGAGTTTGCCATGGCGCTGCATCTGGCTGGCCTCGCACCGCGCTGGGATCATGCTTCCGGCCGTGTGACCGGCTACGACATCATCGCGCCCGCCGAGCTTGGCCGACCCCGCATCGACGTCACGCTGCGCGTCTCGGGCCTGTTTCGCGACGTCTTCTCAGGCCTTGCGCAATTGTTCCAGGCGGCAGCCGAGGCGCTGTCGGCCCGCGAGGACGAGGGCGACGAAAATCCCTATCGCCATCGCACATCGCGCGTGTTCGCGCCGCGTCCCGGGCAATACGGCGTGGGCCTCTCGGCAATCCCGGACGCCTTCACGCCCGAGACGCGCGAAGCCGCCGGCGAAGCGTGGCTCTCGGCATCGTCATGGGCGTTCTCGGCCGATGGCGAGGTCAAGCCCGATCGCGCCGGCATCGAGAAGCGGCTTTTGTCGGCCGATGCTTTTGTTCACGTGCAGGATCTGCCGGAAACCGATCTTCTGCTCGCGGCCGACTATGCCGCGCATGAGGCCGGCATTGCGGCCGCCGCAGCACATCTCGGCGCGGCAGGACCATCGCTCTATCATCTCGACGCGACGCGCCCCGAGCAGCCGCATGCGCGTACGCTGACCGAGGAAATCTCCCGTGTCGTCCGCGCGCGCGCGGCCAACCCGGCCTGGATCGGGGGCATGATGCGCCACGGTTTTCGCGGGGCGGCCGAGATCACCGCGACGCTCGAGCACATGGCCGCCTTCGCGCATCTGGCCGGCGCCGTGCCGCCGCATCTGTTCGACCTCTACTACGATGCGACGCTCGGCCATGACGACGTCCGCGCCTTCATGGCCCGCGAAAATCCGGCGGCACTCGCCGCGATGGAAGCGTGTTTCACGCGCCTGCATGAAGCCTCGCTCTGGCGAACGCGCCGCAACTCGATTGCGGCTGCGCTGCGGGAGGCCTCATGAGTGCTTCCGTGGTCAAGGGCTGGTGTCCCGGCGCGCTGCGCCCGATGCAATCGGGCGACGGGCTGGTGGTCCGCGTGCGTCCGTTCGGCGGACGGCTCGACGCGGCGCAGATCTCCGGACTGGCTCATCTCGCCGAACGCCATGGCAATGGCCTGATCGACGTGACCAGCCGGGCCAATCTCCAGATCAGGGGCGTCAACGAGACCAGCCACAGGCTGCTGCTCGATGGCCTCTCCCAACTGGCGCTGCTCGACCCGGATGCGGAGACCGAATCCCGTCGCAACATCCTCGTGACGCCGTTCTGGCGTAGCGGCGACGCGACCCAATCGCTCGCCGCCGAACTCGAGGAGGCGCTTGCCGACAGCCGGCTCGAACTTCCAACCAAGTTCGGCTTCGCCATCGATGACGGCACCTCACGCGTGCTGGCGGGCGCTTCCGCGGACGTGCGGATCGAGCGCGATCGTTCCGGCGGACTGCTGGTGCGGGCTGATGGCGACAAACTCGGCCGCTCCGTCGCCCGTGGCGAGGCCGTGAGCACCGCGCTCGCATTCGCCGGCTGGTTCGTGACCTCAGGCGGCGCGAGAGGCGGGCGAGGGCGGATGGCGGCGCATCTTGCGGCCGGTGCAATCCTGCCGGCGGAATTGCGCGGCGAGGCCGAGCCGGCGCCGATCATGGCCGCGGCGCGTCCCGGCCTCTATGCGCAAGGTGCGATGGTCGGGGTCGCCTTCGGACAGATGGCGCATGCAACGCTCAACCAGTTCGCCGGTTGCGGACATGCGCTGCGCATGACGCCGTGGCGAATGGTTTTGAGCGAAGGCAAGCGCGTGATGCCGAACGCGACCGGCCTGATCACCGAGGCCTACGACCCTGCGCTGCGCGTCATCGCCTGTAGCGGTGCGCCACGCTGTGGCGAGGCGTATGCCGATACCCGTGGCCTTGCCGCGGCCCTGGCGCCGAACATCGGCGCGGCCGCACGGCTACACGTCTCCGGCTGTGCCAAGGGCTGCGCCCATTCTGGTCCCGCCGCCATCACTCTGGTCGCGACCGGCGCAGGCTTCGATCTCGTGCGCGCCGGGTCGACGCGCGATGAGCCCATCCTGCGCGGGCTGAATCGCGACGACATCGTCAAAGATCCCTCCATCCTGATGGGAGGGCACTGATGCCGCACACGTACGAGACCGACGGCGCGGCGATCTACCGGCAGTCCTTTGCCACCATCCGGGCCGAAGCCGATCTTGCGCGCTTCACGCCGGACGAGGAGCAGGTGGTGGTGCGGATGATCCATGCCGCCGGCATGGTGGGCCTCGAAGCGCATATCCGCTTCACATCAGGCATGGCGGTCGCCGCACGCGCGGCCTTGCAGAAGGGCGCACCGATCCTGTGCGACGCGCGCATGGTCTCTGAAGGAATTACGCGGGCGCGGCTTCCCGCCGCCAACGCCGTCATCTGCACGCTGGGCGACGAGACCGTTCCCGCGCTCGCGCAGTCCATGCGCAACACCCGTTCGGCCGCGGCCCTGGAGCTGTGGCGGCCGCATCTCGACGGCGCGATCGTGGCGATCGGCAATGCGCCGACCGCGCTGTTCCATCTCCTCAACATGCTGGAGGACCGGGACTGCCCACGGCCCGCGGCAATCATCGGCTGTCCGGTCGGCTTCGTCGGCGCGGCCGAATCCAAGGCTGCGCTGATGGCCGTTTCCCCGGTGCCGGCGCTGACGGTCGAGGGCCGCCTTGGCGGTTCCGCGATCACGGTCGCCGCCGTGAACGCGCTGGCGAGCCGGAGCGAATAGCGATGGGACGCATCATCTGCTGCGGTCTCGGCCCCGGTGACCCTGATATGATGAGCGTGCGCGCCGATCGCACGGTGCGCGGCGCGAGGCATGTCGCCTATTTCCGCAAAAAGGGCCGGCCCGGCCAGGCGCGCCGCATCGTCGAGGGCATGCTGGCTGCCGATGTCACCGAATATCCGATGGAATATCCTGTTACGACCGAGATCGCCTTCGACACGCCTGAATATGTCCAGTTGCTTGCCGGCTTCTACGACGAATGGGCGGAGCGACTGGCGCGGCTGGCGCGCGCGGTCGACGTCGTCGTGCTCTGCGAGGGCGATCCTTACTTCTACGGCTCCTTCATGCATCTGCACATGCGCCTGCAGGGCCGCGTCGAGATCGAGGTGATCGCCGGCATTCCCGGCATGGTCGGCTGCTGGAATGGCGTGGGACAGCCGATTGCGCTCGGCGACGACGTGACGACGGTGCTCATGGGCACGCTCGCCGAGGACGAGCTCGAACGCCGCATGCGCGATTCCGATGCGCTCGTGATCATGAAGACTGGGCGCAATCTCGCGAAAGTGCGCCGCGCGCTCGCTGCCGCCGGACGGCTGGACGATGCGTGGCTGGTCGAGCGCGGCACCATGCCGGGCGAGCGCGTGGTGCGGCTTGCGGAGATCGACGCCGCCGACTGCCCCTATTTTGCGATCGTGCTCGTGCACGGCAAGGGCCGGCATCCGGACGCCGCCGAATGACGGGCACGCTGACCATCGCTGGCCTCGGCCCGGGCAGCGCTGCGCTGGTGACGCCCGAGGTCTCCGCCGCGCTTGCCGCCGCGACCGACATTCTGGGCTACGCGCCCTATGTCGCGCGCGTGCCAGCGCGGGCAGGGCTCACTTTGCATCCTTCCGACAATCGCGAAGAGCTGCAGCGCGCGAGCGAGGCGCTGCGGCTCGCGGCCGAAGGCGGCCAAGTCGTCATCGTGTCCTCCGGCGACCCCGGCGTCTTCGCGATGGCGTCCGCCGTGTTCGAGGCGCTCGAACAGGCGCCGCAATGGCAGGAGCTGCCGATCCGCGTGCTGCCCGGCGTCACTGCGATGCTGGCGGCTGCCGCGCGCGCCGGCGCACCGCTCGGCCATGATTTCTGCGCGATCAATCTCTCCGATAATCTCAAGCCGTGGGCGGTGATCGAGAAGCGCCTGCGGCTCGCCGCGGAAGCCGATTTTGCCATCGCGATGTACAATCCGCGCTCGGCGAGCCGGCCGGAAGGATTTGGCCGTGCGCTCGCGGTGCTGAACGAGGCCGGCTGTGGCGACCGTCTTGTGATTTTCGCGCGCGCGATCAGCGCCGCCGACGAAAAGATCGAGACCGTCAGGCTGAACGAAGCCCGGCCCGAGATGGCCGACATGCGCACGCTGGTGATCGTCGGCAACTCGCAGACACGCCGCGTCGGCCGCTGGGTCTATGCGCCGAGGCAGGCCCGATGACCGAGCCACTGCATGATCTCGGCCACGCTCTCGACCCGCAAGCGTTCCGGCAGTTGCGGCCGCGAGATCATGATCACGGGCAGGCCGAGCCTGCGGGCGGCGTCGATCTTGGCGCGCGCGCCGTCGCCGCCGGAATTGCGGGCGACGATCCGGGTGATGCCTCGCGCGCGCAGCATCTCCAGTTCGCCCTCAAGCGTAAACGGCCCACGCGACACGATGACGTCCGCGGCGAAGGGCAGCGGCGCATCGGGCGGATCGACGAATCTCAGCGTGTAGGCGTGCTGCGGCTTGGTCGCGAACGGCGCGATGTGCTGGCGGCCGATGGGGAGGAACACATTTGCCGGCACTTCAGGCAGTGCGGTGACCGCGGCGTCGACATCAGGTATTTCGATCCAGTTGTCGCCGGGCGCTTTGGTCCACGGCGCTCGCTCGAGAGCGATCAGCGGCGTGCCGGTTTCCGCACATGCCGCGACCGCATTGCGGCTCATCTCGGCGGCAAAGGGATGCGTCGCGTCGATTACATGCGTGATGTGTTCCCGACCAATGTAATCGACAAGTCCGCTTGCGCCGCCAAAACCGCCGATCCGCGTCGGCAACGGCTGACCGGCGGGCGCGCGGGTGCGGCCGCCATAGGAATACACGGCATCGACGCTGGCGCGCGCGATCTCCGCCGCGAGCAGGCTCGCGTCGGCCGTTCCGCCCAGAATGAGGGCGCGCGTCATGGCTGATCCCTGGCTGACCATCATCGGTATCGGCGAAGATGGCCTTGCCGGGCTGTCCGAGGCAAGCCGAAAGGCGCTCGATGATGCCGAAACTGTCTTTGGCGGTGAACGGCATCTTGCACTCGCCGGCATAACCGGGCGCGGCCGTCCATGGCCGGTGCCGTTCGATGCAGAAATCGTGTTGAGCTGCCGTGGTCGCCCGACGGCGGTGCTCGCCTCCGGCGATCCGTTCTGGCACGGGGCCGGCGCGAGCCTCGCCGAGAAGCTCCATGGCGACGAATGGATCGCGTATGCGGCTCCCTCGACATTCTCGCTCGTTGCTGCGCGGCTTGGCTGGCGTCTGGAATCCGTTGCCTGTCTCGGTCTCCACGCCGCGCCATTCGAGCGTCTCGTGCCACACCTGGCGCGAGGGGCACGCATCATTTGTCTCGTGCGCGACGCAAAGGCGGCAGGCGATCTCGCGAAATGGCTGACGGCGCGCGGATGGGGTGCCTCGGCATTCTGGACACTCGCTGCGCTTGGCGGGCCGCGCGAAAGGATCAACGCGCATCGCGCCGACAGCTTCGCAGGCGATCTTGCCGGAAATCTGGTCGCGGTAGCCGTTGAGGCGGCGGGCGCGCAGGGCATCCCCCACAGCTCGGGACTATCGGACGAACTCTTCGTCCATGACGGCCAAATCACCAAGCGTCCGGTCCGTGCGCTCGCGCTTTCGGCGCTGGCGCCGCGTCCCGGTGAACGGCTATGGGACATCGGTGCGGGCTCGGGCTCGATCTCGGTCGAGTGGACGCTGTGCGGGGGCACCGCGATCGCCGTCGAGGCGCGCGAGGATCGCGCAGCGAACATTCGCAGCAATGCGACGGCGTTCGGGTTGGCACATCGGATCACAGTCATCGCGGGAAAAGCGCCTGAAGCCCTTGCTACGCTGGACGGGCCTGACGCCGTGTTCATCGGCGGCGGTCTCGACATCGCGATGTTCGACGCCATCTGGCCGCGGCTCTCGCCCGGTACGCGGCTGGTCGCGCATTCAGTAACGTTGGAGACGGAAGCGTTGCTCGGTGAGCTGCACCAGCGCCACGGCGGCGAATTGATGCGGGTCGAGATTGCGCATGCCGCTTCGCTCGGCCGCTACCGGTCCTGGGAGGCCGTGCGGCCCGTGGTGCAATGGAGCGCGGTCCGATGAAGGTCGCCGGGCTCGGATTCAAGCGGGACGTCACGCTGGCCTCGCTGCGTGAGGCGCTTCTGGCGGCCGGTGGTCCCGAAGGCCTCGCAGCAGTGGCGACGGTCAGCGATAAGGCCGACGAGGAGGTGTTGAAGCAGCTCGCGCGCGAATGCGGCTTGCCGATCAAGGCGGTTGCCGCCGAAATGCTTGTTGGCATCGACACGCCGACGCAGTCAAAGCTCGTCGTGGAAAAGTTCGGGACGGGATCGGTTGCCGAGGCGGCGGCGCTCGCAGCGGCCGGACCTCGCGCTCGATTGATTGCGACGCGGGTGGTCTCGCAGGATCGCACCGCGACCGCGGCGATCGCGGAAGGAGACGGCGCATGACGGTGCATTTCATCGGGGCAGGGCCAGGCGCTCCTGACTTGCTGACGTTGCGCGGCCGCGATCTCATCGCCGCCTGTCCGGTCTGCCTCTATGCTGGCTCACTTGTGCCCGAGGGCGTCTTGGCGCATTGCCCGCCCGGGGCGCGGATCGTCAACACCGCGCCGCTGTCGCTCGATGAGATCGTCGCGGAGATCGCCGCCGCCCATGCCGATGGCAAGGACGTTGCGCGGCTGCATTCCGGTGATCTCTCGATCTGGTCGGCGATGGGCGAACAGCTCCGCCGCCTGCGCACGCTCGACATTCCCTACACGGTCACGCCCGGCGTTCCCTCTTTCTCGGCCGCCGCGGCTGCGCTGGAGGCCGAGCTGACGCTGCCCGGCCTTGCCCAGACCGTGGTGCTGACGCGCACGCCGGGCCGCGCCAGCGCGATGCCCGAAGGCGAGAAGCTTGCCGCCTTCGCCGCCACCGGCGCGGTGCTCGCCATCCATCTGTCGATTCATCTGCTCGACAAGGTCGTCGCTGAGCTGACGCCGCATTATGGCGCGGATTGCCCGGTCGCGATCGTCTGGCGTGCGAGCTGGCCCGAGCAGCGCATCATCCGCGCCACGCTCGCAACACTCGACGCTGCTGTCGGGGGCGAGATGGAGCGCACCGCGTTGATCCTGGTCGGCAAGACGCTGGGCTCGGCGGATTTTTCCGAGAGCCGTCTCTATGCTGCCGACTATGACCGCCGCTATCGGCCGGTCGGCGCCGAGCCGCGCTTTCCGGAGGTGTCGTGATGGCGGCAGGGCTCGTTATCTCCGCGCCGGCCTCCGGCGTCGGCAAGACCACACTGACGCTGGCGCTTGCCCGCGCCTGGCGCAACAGCGGATTGCGGGTGCAGTGCTTCAAGAGCGGCCCCGATTACATCGATCCCGCGTTTCATGCCGCCGCGACGGGACGCGCCTCGGTCAACGTGGACAGCTGGGCGATGGATCGCGGGACAATCTCGCATCTCGTCAGTCGTGGCATTGACGCCGATGTCGTGCTGGCCGAAGGCTCAATGGGCCTGTTCGACGGCGTTGCCGCGCGCGGCGTCTGCGGCACCGGAGCGACCGCCGACATCGCAGAGATGCTGGACTGGCCGGTGCTGCTGGTGATCGATCCCTCGGGCCAGGCACAAACGGCGGCCGCGATTGCCGGGGGCCTTCGCGACTACCGCCCCGGTGTGCGCCTTGCAGGCGTCGTGCTCAATCGCGTTGCCAGCCCGCGCCACGAAGCCCTCGTGCGGCGCGCGCTGCTGGATGCCGGCATCGCCGTGTTCGGCGCGTTGCCGCGCCATGCGGAGATCAGCCTGCCGAAACGGCATCTCGGACTGGTCCAGGCCGAGGAGCAGGCGGAGATCGGCAAGCTGATCGACGAGGCCGCGCGCTTCGTTGCCGAGCATGTCGATCTCGACGCGGTGCTGCGTTCGGCGGCCACCTGGTCGCCGCAACCTGCCGCAAGCGGCGTCAACGTGACGCCCCCCGGCCAGCGCATTGCGCTTGCCCGTGATGCCGCGTTCTCCTTCGTCTATCCGCACATGCTGGAAGCGTGGCGCGCGGCGGGTGCGGAGATCTCGACATTCTCGCCGCTCGCCGATGAAGCCCCTGATCCGGTCGCCGATGTGTGCTGGCTGCCTGGCGGCTATCCCGAGCTGCAGGCCGGCAGGATCGCGGCCAATGCGCGCTTCCGCAGCGGATTGCGCGCCTTCGCCGAGACGCGCCCGGTGCACGGCGAATGCGGGGGCTATATGGTGCTGGGCACCGCTTTGACCGACGCCGATGGCATCAGCCACGAGATGACGGGCCTGCTCGGCTTGGAGACGAGCTTTGCCAAGCGCCGCATGCATCTGGGCTATCGTCTGGCCGAGCTCGCCGCGCCGATGCCGGGTCATCAGGCGGGTGCACGCCTGCGTGGCCATGAATTCCACTATTCGACCATAGTCGCGCAGCCCGACACGGCGCTGGCGGTCGTGCACGACGCGACAGGTGCGGTCATTGCCGAGACCGGCTCGCGGCGGGGACAAGCTACCGGCACGTTCTTCCATCTGATCGCGGAGGACCGGTGAGCGGTTTTGTCTCCTTTGTCTCCGCCGGGCCCGGCGATCCCGAGCTGCTCACGCTCAAGGGTGCAGCGCGGCTGCGCGAGGCCGACGTTGTGCTCTATGACGATCTTGCTTCAGGCGCGATCCTCGATCTGGCCCGGCCCGGCGCCAATCTCGTCGCGGTGGGAAAGCGGGCAGGGCGGGCCTCGACCAAGCAGCACCATGTCAACCGCCTGCTGGTCGACTATGCCGTGACAGGCGCGCGCGTGGTCCGGTTGAAGTCGGGCGATGCCGGCATCTTTGGCCGGCTCGAGGAGGAGCTCGAGACGCTGCGTGAAGCGGGCATCGGCTACGAGATCATTCCCGGCGTCACCTCGGCCTGTGTCGCCGCCGCGCAAGCCGGCATTCCGCTGACCCGGCGTCACACCTCGCGCCGCGTGCAGTTCGTGACCGGGGCGGACGTCACCGGCGAGCTGCCGCCAGATCTCAATTGGGCGGCGCTGGCCGATCCGGAGGCGACGACCGTGGTCTATATGGGCCGCCGGACGTTTCCGGCGTTGGTCGTCAAATTGATCGAGCACGGGCTCGCCCCAACCACGCCGGCGTTGTTTGCCGAATCGCTCGGCCGTCCCGATGAGCGGCTGGTCCGCACCACCATTTCGGAACTTGCAGAGCAGCTTGCGCGGGAGGGAGCGGCCTCCACGGCGGCCGTCATCCTGTTCGGCGCGCTGGCGGGGAATTATCCGTCATGACCGCCTCGTCCGCCCGTCGCCCCTTGACGCCCGGCCGGCGAAAGAGGCACACAGGAGACGCATGGTGCTCGACGCGGCGCAAAGCGCCGGAGCATAATCGGGAATGGGGATGGGCGGACCCAGTTGCGGCGCCCAAAACCCCAGCCGCCCCCGCGACTGTAAGCGGTGAGGGACTTCGATCAGCCACTGGGCCGCGAGGCCCGGGAAGGCCGGAGACTCCCAGTGAACCGCGAGCCAGGAGACCGGCCGTGCATGTTTTGAGGCCAAGGCCGTCGGGTGTGACGGCAAGAAGGATCTGAGCCATGCATATCGAACCCGGACTAGTCTCGGACGCCAAGCTCGTATTGAGTTACGCAACCGGCATCGCTGTCGGCGGTGTTGCCCTGAAGCTCGCGGCTGAGACCGTGCGCGAGCAGGGCATCACGTCGTTCGCGGCGCGGACGCTCGCCACCACGGGACTTGTGTTTATCTTCTTCGAGATCCTGCCGCACTTCCCGGTCGGCGTCTCCGAAGTGCACTTCATCCTCGGCTCGACCTTGTTCCTGCTGTTTGGCGCGGCGCCTGCGGCCTTCGGCCTCGCGTTTGGCCTGCTGTTCCAGGGCATCTTCTTCGAGCCGCCCGACCTGCCGCAATATGGCATGAACGTCACCACGCTATTGGTGCCGCTGTTCGGAATCCAGGCGATCGCCACGCGGATCATTTCGAGCAACACGGCCTATGTCGATCTGAAGTACCGCCAGGCGCTGGCGCTTTCGACGACCTATCAGGCGGGCGTCATCGCCTGGGTGGCGTTCTGGGCGATTTATGGCTCCGGCTTCGGCGCGACCAACCTCGCCAACATCGCGACCTTCGCGGCGTCCTATGCGCTGGTCATCGTGATCGAGCCGCTCGCCGATCTCGGCGTGCTCGCGCTGGCGAAGTCGTTGCGCGGCGTCACCGCGCCCGGCCTCGTCACGCCGCGTTTGCACAACGCGGCCTAGAGACAAGCGAACGGGCGGCCATGATGGCCGCCCTTCGCAGCCACGATGCTCACGCTCTCTCTGATAGGCATCGGTTGCGGCGATCCCGAGCAGCTGACGCGCGCCGCGATTACTGCCATCGACGCGGCCGATCTCGTCCTGATCCCGCGCAAGGGGACTACAAAATCCGATCTCGCCGATCTCAGGCGGACGATCTGCGCGGATGCGCTCACCAGCGACAGGACGCGTATTGCCGAGTTCGATCTGCCCGTGCGGGACGCCGCTGAAGCGGACTATCGCAAGGGCGTGGACGATTGGCATGATGCCGTGGCCGCCGTCTGGTCGCAGACGATCGGGGATCATCTCGAAGGCGAAGGCAAGGTCGCGCTGTTGATCTGGGGCGATCCCTCGCTTTACGATTCCTCGCTGCGTATCGCGCGGCGGCTCGATCCCTTGCCGACAATCGAAGTCGTGCCCGGCATCACCTCGATCCAGACGCTGTGCGCGGCGCATGCGATGCCGCTCAACGACATCGGCGAGCCGTTTCTGATCACGACCGGACGCCGCTTGCGCGATGGCGGTTGGCCGGCAGGTGTCGACACCGTGGTGGTGATGCTCGACGGCGGCACGGCATTCCAGTCGCTTGATCCGGCGGGCCTGCACATCTGGTGGGGGGCCTATCTCGGCATGCCCGATCAGATCGTGATGTCCGGCGCGCTGGCCGAGATCGGCCCGCGCATCGTCGCCGTGCGGCAAGAGGCGCGCGAACGGCACGGCTGGATCATGGACAGTTACATCCTCAAGCGCAGGCCGTGAGGCAAGCGAGGCAGCATGCTCCCCGAATGGGTCACCCAACAATGCCCCGATATCTCCGCAGTCCACCGCGAGGCGGCGGTGGCGCGGCAGGCGCAACTGACGAAACCGACCGGCGCGCTCGGCCGGCTCGAGCAGCTCGCGATCGAGCTTGCGGGCCTGCAAGCAACCGAGCAGCCGCGCGCGGCGCGGGTGCCGATCATCATCTTCGCCGGCGATCACGGCATCGTCGCGCAGGGCGTCTCGGCCTATCCGCAGGAAGTGACCATCGCGATGCTGGCGAACTTTGCCTCCGGCGGTGCGGCAATCTCGGTGCTCGCGCGTGAGCTGGGCTCCAGCCTGGAGGTCGTCGACGCCGGCACGCTGGCGCAGGGGGAGATGGCTGGAATCATGACCGACAAGCCGCGCAGCGGTACGCGCGATTTCAGCGTCGAAGCTGCGCTCACCCCCACGGAGCTGGCATTTGCGTTCGAAGCCGGCCGACGTGCGGTGACGCGCGCACAGGCCGGGCAGCCCGATCTTCTGATCTTCGGCGAGATGGGCATCGGCAACACCACGACATCGGCGGCGATCGCGGCCGGCTTGCTCGGCGTGAGCGCCGCGGAGGTCGCGGGCAGCGGTACCGGCATCGACGCGGCCGGCCGTGTGCACAAGGCGCGGGTGATCGACGCTGCAATCGCACGCCATGACATTGCGGGCGCTGCGCCCGAAAAGATCCTGTGCGCCGTCGGCGGTCTCGAGATCGCCGCCATCTGCGGTGCCGTTATCGCGGCTGCACAGCACCGCATCCCCGTGTTGATCGACGGCTTCATCGTGTCGGTCGCGGCGCTGGCGGCGGTGCGGCTCAACCCTTCGTGCCAGCTGTTCCTGCTGGCCTCGCACCAGTCGGCGGAGCAGGGGCATCGGCTGGTGCTGCGCGCGCTGAACGTGCAGCCGCTGATCAGCCTGGATCTCAGGCTCGGCGAAGGATCGGGCGCGGCCATCGCGCTGCCGCTGGTGCGGTCGGCCTGCGCGCTCCACAACGGCATGGCGACCTTTGCGCAGGCCAATGTGCCTGATCGTCCGGCCTGATCAAATCGTCCGCTGATTGACGGAGACGACGCGCCAGCCGGTCGCGAGGCGGTCAATCCTGGTCAGCGACAGCGGATCGATCATGAAGCGCAGGGCCGCTTGTGGCGTCAGGTCGAGCGCGATGCACAGCGCCGCCCGGATCGTGCCGGAATGCACGACGAGCGTTGCGGCCCCGGTGCCGATCTTCGACAAACCCAGGCGGACCCGCGCGACCTGTTCCTCAAAGCTTTCGCCGCCGGGCGGCCGTCCGCGCGCCAGATCGCTCCAGAACCGTGCATAGGCCTCGCCACCGGTCGCGGCGAGTTCGTCATGCCGACGGCCGGTCCAGTCGCCAAAGTCTTGCTCGCTGAATTCGTCCAGCTGCAGCGGCTCGAGCCCCAGCGCGCGGGCCGTTTCGACGGTGCGCCGCGACGGGCTCGCATAGCTCGCGGCGTCCCGTGGCAGGCGCTGCCGCAGTGCCTCCAGCTGCGCCCGAGCGCCGAGATCGGCCGGTGCGTCGGCCGCATGGATCGTCCCCGCGACGCCATCGACGGGCGCGTGCCGTATCAGCCAGAGGAAGGTCTCGCCTCCCATGCTTATCTCCAAGGAAACTGGTCGTTGTGGCAATAACGCCGCAACTGGCACATTGACTCTGTCTGGATCGTAATCCTAGATGCTCGCGACGGTTTCCCCGAGAGGGGATGAAAAGGGAATGCGGTGCGGGGAGTTTGTCCCCAATGCCGTGGCTGCCCCCGCAACTGTAAGCGGCGAATCTTGCGTCACGAGCCACTGGGTATCTCGGTCCCGGGAAGGCGATGCAAGGTACTGACCCGCGAGCCAGGAGACCTGCCGTCAGCCGTGGTCACACGCGAAGATGTCGGTCGGGGAGTACAGACATTCGGCTTCATCGGAAGGCTGCAAGCCGGACGATGGGACCCTGGTTCGCGGTGACGTGCCACTGACGTCACTCCGAGGTCCAAGACCGTGTATTCCCTTCGTATCGTACGACCACGCCGTTTCCTACTGGCATCCGCCGCTCTCACATCTTTCGTCGCCATCGACATGCCAGCGGCCTTGGCGCAGCAGGCCCGCGAGCCACTGCCGCCCGTCGAGGTGTCGGCGCCACAATCCCGCAGGCAGTCCAGCCCGGCCGGACGGGACGCGCAGAGCTCACGCCGCGCAGCAGCGCGCCGGCCGGGGACTGCATCCGCAGTGCCCAAGCCCGTCGTGCCGACCACGGCGGCACAGACGCCGCTCAACACCAATGCCGTCGCCGAAAGCGCTTCGCGCCTCGACCTGACCGTGCGAGAAACACCCGCGACCGTGGAGGTGATCTCGGCCGCAACCATGCGCGAGCAGGGCTACCGCACAGTCTCCGACGTCGCGCAGGGAGCGGTGGGCGTCACAGCCGGCGACAATCCGGCCGAGCCTTCGGCTTTCTCCATGCGCGGCTTCACCAACAGCCAGATCAACACGCTCTACAACGGCATCAAGATCGGTCCGCAGAACATGACCTCGCGGATCATGGACACGGCCAATCTGGAGGCTGTCGAATTCCTGAAGGGTCCGGCATCACTGATGTCAGGCGAGGGCGCCGCCGGCGGCGCGATCAACTTCGTCACCAAGCAGCCGCACACCGGTCCGATCCGGAACGAGGCGGATTTCTCCTGGGACTCGCTGAACTCGTTCCGGGCGCATTACGGCTCGGGCGGCAGCACCAATGTGCAGGGGCTGGACTACCGCTTCGACGTCAGCCGTTCCTCGCTCAACGGCTTTGCCGACGACACCAACACCAAGACGGTCGATGTCTCCGGCCAGCTCAACTACCGCATCTCCGACAGCCTCAAGGTCTGGGGCGCGATCGAGTATCGCGAAGATCGCTCGAAAGCCTATTGGGGTGCGCCGCTGGTGCCGATTGCCTTCAGCGGCTCGCATGCGACGACGGGGATCGTTTCCGGCAATTACGTCTCGAACTACAACAAAACCGATCTCGGTGCGGTCACGATCGACGACCGCACCTTCAATACCAACTACAACGTCCTCGACAACAAGAACGTGGCGAAGGAGGTGTGGCTGCGCGGCGGTTTCGAGCTGAATCTGGCGCCCGACCTGACGCTGAAAAGTCAAGCCTATGCTTACGGAGCTGAGCGCACATGGTTCAACAATGAGATCGAGGCGTTCAATTCCGGGACCAACATGGTCGATCGTGAGCGCTTCTATGTCGCGCACAGCCAACGCTTGGTCGGCAACGTCACCGATTTGATCTGGGATGCGAATATCGCCGGCTTTGACAACCGTTTGGTCACGACGCTTTCCTCAAGCTACCTTGATTTCGTGAGGCCGGGCGCCGCAAATTTCCCCGGCGATTCCGTTCCGCTGGTCGATCCGCCTCGCGGCTATTACGGCCTGCTCACCATTCAGCAGCAGACCGCGCGCATCGACAATGAGGCGCTGTCATTCGAGGACCGGCTGAAGTTCACGCGCAGCTTTGCGCTGGTCGGCGGCCTGCGCGTCGAGCATATCGGGCTCGACCGCAATTCGACCGACAAGTTCGGTCTGGAGAAGGCGAACTTCCCGTTCTCGCAATCCTGGGTCCCGACCACGGGCCGTATCGGCTACACCTGGGAAGCCGTACCGGGCCTGACCTTTTTCAGCCAATACGCCACCGGCGCCGACATCTCGGCCAACAACATCTTCCTGCTCAATCCGACCGATCCGCTGAACCTGACCACCGCGCGCACCTACGAGACCGGCGTCAAGCACCTGTTCTGGGACAACCGGGCGGAGTGGTCGTTCTCGGCCTACGACATCCTGCGCAAGAACGTCTATGCCGCGGCCGGCGGCATGCAGCTCAACCTTGCCGGACGGCAGGAATCGAAGGGCGTCGAGCTTGCCGCGTCCGTGCGTCCGATCGATCCCCTGCGTCTCTGGGGCAACATCGCCTATGTCGATGCGCGCTACGCCGACTTTAATTTTGTCGGCGGCTCGTTCTCCGGCAGCACGCCGCCGAACGTGCCGCGCGTCGTGGCGAATGCCGGAGCGTCGTATCGGTTCTTCACGCCGTGGCCCGTGGAAGTCGGCGTCACCGGCCGTCACGTCGGCGACCGCTACAACACCGATGCGAATGTCGTGACGATGAAGGCCTACACTGTCGCGGACGTCTATGCCTTCGTCGACATCCCGAAGACGGTGTTCAACGCGGTCGACCAGGCTCGCCTGACTTTCCGGGTGCGCAACATCGCCGACAAGCGCTATGCGATCTGGGGCGATCCGTTCTATCCCGACCAGATCCTCTTGGGTGCACCGCGCACCTATGAACTCTCGGCCGCATTCAAATGGTAGGATGCTGATCGATGATGCGCGCGATCGTCCTGCTGCATCGATGGCTCGGGATCGCGTTCTGCCTGCTGTTCGCGATGTGGTTCGCGACGGGAATCGTGATGCACTTCGTTCCGTTTCCGTCTCTGACGGAAGCGGAACGCTTCGCCGGGCTTGGGCCGCTGGATGGCGCCGAGACGAGGCAGCTTGCGGTCGCCGATGCCGTGGCCGCGAGCGGCATTGCTGATGCGACTCGCGTTCGCCTGATCCAGCGCAGTGACGGACCGGTCTATGTCGTCTCGGGGCCGTCGCGCGCGGGCGCAGTGCGCGCCTCCGACGGAGCCGGCGCCTCGGTCGCATCTTCCGACGTCGCGCTGGCCATCGCGCGAGACCACGCGCGCAGCCGCGGGCTGGATGCCGCGCGGGCCGCAATCCTTGCGCGCGCGGACTATGACCAATGGAGCGTGCCGAACGGCTTTGACCGCCACCGGCCCTTGTTTCGGGTTGCCCTGGGCGACGCCGCTGGAACGGAGGTCTATGTCTCCTCGCTCACCGGCGAGATCGTCCTGGATACGACGCGCAGCGAGCGGACCTGGAATCTCGTCGGCAGCGTGCTGCACTGGATCTATCCAACGATCCTGCGAAGCAATTGGTCGCTGTGGGATCGCGTGGTCTGGACCTTGTCGCTGCTGGCCCTGATCGCGGCCTTGCTGGGCGCTGTGCTCGGCCTTGCGCGGATCAAACCTCGAAGCGGTCTGATCGGCTCGCCCTATCGCGGCTGGCACGCGCTGCATCATCTCATCGGCCTCGCTGCGATGGTGTTCGTGCTGAGCTGGATTTTCAGCGGCTGGCTCTCCATGGATCACGGGCGGCTGTTCTCGCGCGGGCAATGGGCCTCCGCTGAATCCAGCGTGATGAACGCTTCACCGAACTGGACGGCGGCCCCATCGCTCGATCGGCAGCCTGTATCGCCGTCGGCCCGTGAGATCGAATGGTTTGCCTTCAACGGCAATCTCTATCGGCGGGATCGGATCGCCCTTGCCGGTCAGACCTTGATCGAGGCAGGGGATGCGCCCCGCGATGGACCAACGAGATCTCTGGATGTGCACGAGGTCCAGGGGCTGACCGCGCGCCTCGCGGCCGGCTGCGGCGGTCCGTCTGTACTTGCCGAGGACGACAACTATCCCGCGCGGTCCACTGTCCCGGGCGCCCCGGTCTACCGCTCGTATTGCGGTGACCTCTGGTTCGACATCGACGGCGCCGACGGCAATTTGCTGCAAAGGCTGGATTCATCGCGGCGGGCTTATCGCTGGTTCTACGGCGCGCTGCATACGTTGGATTTTCCGGTTCTCGTCGCGCATCCGTTGCTGCGCGACGGCTTGGTCGTCGGGCTCTGCTCCCTTGGCTTTCTCTTCTCCATCACGGGCATCCTCATCGGCTGGCGCCGCCTGCGTCCGTCCTTCGCGGCCTGAGAGCCGGAGCGGGCAAAACCACCGCTTACTGATCGTACAATAAAGAGAGGCTGAGCCGACTGCCATGCATAGCTCATAAGCAATCGGATGGTCCGTAGGGCCGGTCGATCGCCTGCAAATTAGACAGTGCGTGCGGGGCGCGTGGATTGCGCTGCAGCGGATGTGGTGTTTCGTCCGGGAAAATTCGTGGTGCGCCGCACTTATGTCGCGTCGAACGATCCACACCGACGTGCTCTCCATGCGGGCAGGGCTGCACTAAAATGTGCCTCGCCGCGCCGCGCCGGTCGCGGGCTGGTCCAGTGCATTGCGACAACTCTGGCCCTATCCCGAGGCCATCGCTCTGTCGCACGCTCGCCAGCGGTGGCATGACAGGGGATGATGATGAGCGCTCTCGGTTTGCGATTGAACCTCGCGAAGGACGGTAACCACCCGGCGTCCGGTTCGAATGTCGTCCGCAGCTGACCCACACATGAGCACTGACGAAAACCACTGGGAAGTCGGCACCGATATCGGCGGCACCTTCACCGACATCATCGCGATCCGACACTCCCCCGCGGAGGCACGGATCGCGAAGGTGCCGTCGCGACCTCAAGCTCCGGTTCAGGCGATGCTGGAGGCGATCGAGGCGGTCGGCCTGCGCAAGAGCGAGGTCAAGCGCTTCGTCCATGGCACCACGCGCGTGACCAACGCCATTGTCGAAGGACGGCTGCCGAAAGTGGCACTGGTGGCGACCGAAGGCTTTGCCGACGTGCTGGAGATCGCGCGCTATCGCCGCCGCGATCTCTATCGTCTCGACGTCCCACCAAAATCGCTGCCGCTGGTGCCGCCGGAACGATGCTTCGGGCTTGCTGAGCGCCTCGATCACGAGGGCCGGGTGCTGAAGGCGCTGGATGACGCGGAGATCGAGCGTCTGGTGGCCTGGCTGAAGGGGACCGGCGTGCAGAGTGTCGCGGTCGCGCTGCTGCATGCCTATGCCAATCCGCTGCACGAGAAGATGCTCGGCGAGCGGCTCAAGGGCGTCGTTGCCCACGTCTCGCTGTCGCACGAGCTCAATCCCGAGGCGCGCGAATACGAGCGGACTTCGGCGACCGTGTTCAACGCCGCGGCGATGCCGATTGCGGTGGAATATCTCAGCGAACTGGAGCTGCGGCTGCCGATCGGTCCCGGCCTGCAGGTGTTTCACTCGGCCGGCGCCATGGTGCCGATCTCGGCCGTGAAGCGGCGGCCGCTGGTGATGGCGATGTCGGGCCCCGCGGCCGGCGTCTCCGCATCGGTCAGCATCGCGCGCCAGCTCGGCACGTCCCGGATGCTGACGTTCGATATGGGCGGCACCACGACCGACGTGTGCCTGATCGTCGACGGTCAGGCCGAGATGACCGACGGCCGCATGCTCGGCGACAAGCCGCTGCGCCAGCCGATGCTCGCGGTGCACTCGATCGGGGCGGGCGGCGGCTCGATCGTGCGCAACGGCTCCGGTGGCCTGACGGTCGGACCGGAAAGCGCCGGCTCCGAGCCTGGACCGGCCTGCTACGGCCGCGGCGGTACCGAGCCGACCATCACCGATGCCAACGCCGTGCTCGGCTATCTCAATCCCGAAACCAAACTCGGCGACCGGATCGGAATCGATATCAAGGCAGCGACTGATGTCATCGCACCGATCGCGGGCACTCTGGGGCTGAGCCTGACCGACACCGCGCTCGGCATCATCAAGGTCGCGAACGCGACAATGGCGCGCGCCCTCCGCCGCGTCACCGTCGAGCGCGGCATCGACGGGCGCGACTGCACGCTGCTCGCCTTTGGCGGTGGCGGCCCGATGCACGCCGCGGGCCTAGCCGATCTCTACGGGATTGCCGAGGTCGTCGTTCCCAGTGCATCGAGCGCGTTCTCGGCGCTGGGCTGTCTCACCGCCGATTTCAGCTTCCTCCAGCAGCAAACCCTGCGCGCGGCGCTTGACGGCATCGACCTCGCCCGTGTGTCGGAGCGGATCGGGGTGCTGATCGACGATGCCTCGGCGCCGCTGATCGCCAACGGGGTTGCCGCGACCGAGATTCAGATCGAGCTGGTGGCCTTGATGCGCTACGCGGCGCAGAACGACGCCATTCCGGTGCCGTTCGTGCGACCGCTCGACATTATCAGGCTGAAGAAGGATTTTCTGGCCCGGCACCACGAGCTGTTCGGCTATGCGACGAGCGAGAGCTGCGTCATCGAATCCGTGCGGGTGCAGGCACGCCGTCCGTCGACGACCGTCGTGAGCCGGCCGGCCGTCGCGGCCAGGGTATCCGCCGGCAATCGCATTTGCTCGTTCGACGGCTTTCATGACATCGCCACAAGCATCATCGATCGCGCCTCGCTGACCGAGATCGTCAGCGGCCCGGCCATCATTGAAGACGCATGGTCGACCGTGGTGGTCCCGCCCGGTTGGCAGGCGCGGCCCGATGTTTCAGGCAATCTGTTCCTGACGCGGGGGGCCGCATGAAGCTCGATCCGTTCGTCGTCGAGGTCATCAGGCACGGGCTGTCGGCCGCGGCAGAGGAGATGAGCCTGGTGATGACGCGCTCGGCGCGCTCGCCGCTGCTGCGTGAAGCCGGCGACCTGTCGTCGGCGATCACGGACGGCCGCGGCGACCTGGTCGGGCAGGGCCGCGACATCCCGATCCATCTCGGCGCGATGGCCTATACGGTCCTCGAATTGCTGAAAGTGGTGCCGCGCGACAGCCTGAAGGACGGCGACGCTCTGATCTACAATGTCGGCCCGCTCGGCGGCAATCATCTCAATGACGTCAAGGTCGTGCGCCCGGTCTTCATCGACGGCGAGATCGTGGCGTTCGCGGTCAGCCTCGCACACTGGCCCGATATCGGCGGCACCTGGCCCGGCAGCTATTTTGCGAAAGCCATCGACACCTTCCAGGAGGCGATGCGCATTCCGCCGGTTCTGATCGCCACGGCAAGCGGCGTCAATACGCCGATCGTGCAGCTGCTCAAGGCCAATGTTCGAGATCCGGAATCCTGCGAGGGCGATCTTCTCGCCCAGATCGCCGCAACGAAAGCCGGTGAGAAGCGCATCGTCGAGCTATGCCGCGAGCACGGCAAGGCGGTCTTCACGGCGGCGCAGTCGCGCCTGCACGATCTTTCCGAAATCGAGATGCGCGAGGCGCTCCGCGATCTGCCTGACGGCGTCTACGAGGGCGAGGATTATCTGGACGACGGCGGCGTCGACGACGCGCCCGCGCGCATTCATGTCAAGATCACCATTGCAGGCGACGAAGCGACCTTCGATCTCTCGGGAAGCTGCGACCGCGTCTCGAATTTCTGTAACACGACGCCGTTCATGGCGCGCTCTGCGGTGGCCTATGCCGCGCGCATCATGAGCGGGCGCGACATGAACCAGAACGCGGGCGCGCTGCGGCCGCTGACCATCATCACGCGCCCGGGCTCCATTCTCGAGCCGGGGTGGAATGCCTCGGTTGCGGCTGGCAATCACGAGACCTCGATGCGCATCGTCGATGCGATCTTCCGCGCTATGCAGGACACCATTCCCGAACGTCTGTCGGCTGGTGGGGCGACCACGGCAGGCGTCCTCTTCTTCGCCGAGCCGCGGCAAAACGGTTCGTGGAAGATGCTCTACGAGGTCCACGGTGGTGGCGAGGGTGCGCGGCATGATCGGGACGGCATCTCCGCGACGCGGGTGCATCTGTCCAACACTTCGAACACGCCAATCGAGGTGATCGAGGCGAATTACGCGATCCAAGTCGAGCAGCAGGCCATTCGTCGGAATTCCGGCGGCACGGGAGTCCATCGCGGCGGGGACGGCGTCATCCGTACCTATCGCATCCTGGCGCCGTCGATGCATCTGACTACCTGCATCGAGCGCATGGTGATTGCGCCGTTCGGCATGCAAGGCGGCGAACCCGGCAAGGCCTGCCGCATCTCGCTGATCAGGCAGAGCGCGAACGTCGCGATCGACGGCAAGTCGAACCTGGTGCTGCAGCAAGGCGATCTCGTCACGATCGAGACCTGTGGTGGCGGTGGCTACGGCGCCGAGGCTGCGGAATGAGGGGATTGCAATGAGCAGATTGTTGCGAACCGGGCTGAATGCCGGCGACAGCGCGCCCATGGACGTGGTCGGCGGCGAGGGCGTCTATTTTCATCTGTCGGATGGTCGCAAGCTCATCGACGGCAGCAACACCGGCGGCGGTCTCGGACATCGTCATCCCGCGATGGTGGAGGCGATCCGCCGCGCCGCGGATACGCCCGTCGTGAACGAGGGCTGGACCTGGGTCGGCCGCGAGCAGGCGGCTGACGACTTGATGGCCACCGCGTTCAAGGGCGAAGACGATTGGGTCGGTGCGGTGCGCTTCTGCATCAGCGGCAGCGAGGCCAATGACATGGCGCTGTCGCTCTGTCAGGCCCTGACGCAGCGGTCCGCGCTGGCGACGCGCGAACGCGCCTATCACGGCATTACGGGCCTGTCGCGCAGCATGACCGTGCAGCCGCAATGGCATGGCGGCCTCGCGGTGCACTCAGGCGGCTCGAAGCTGCCGGCGCCGATGGCGCCGGTGCGGATATTGCCGGCGCCGCAGGGCGCGATCTACGGCGCGCCGGCCAACAATGTTCCCCCCAGCGAATATCTGGCCGATGCCACGCGCCTGCTTTCGGATACGGCAGCGACGATCATCGACTACACGCAAGGCGGCATCTACTACGATGGCGCCTATCAGGACGAGGTGGCGCGGTGCGCGCGGCAGGCCGGCTCCTACTGGATCGCCGACGAAGTGGTGACTGGTGCGGGCCGTGCCGGGCGCTGGTTCGCGTTCCAGGGAGCCGAAAGTCGTCCCGATATCGTGACGCTCGGAAAATCGCTCGGCGGTGGCGCGGCGGCGGTTGCCGCGGTCGTGGTGTCGAAAGACATCGTCGAGCGGCTCAAGGGCACGAGCTGGCAGAATTACGGCACGTTGCGCGGGCATCCCATCAGCATGGCTGCCGTCAGCGCCTATCTGAAAGTCATCAGCGATGACGAGATTTTGGAGCACGTCAGGGGTCTCGAAAAGCTGTTCACCCGCCGCCTTCTGGCCATCGCGCAGAAACATCCAAGCGTGCAGCGCCTGGCGGGGCAGGGGCTGCACTGGACCGTGGAGTTGCACGGGCCGGACTGGCGCTCCTGGCATGCCGACACCACCGAGGTGCCGATTGCCTCGCGCGTCGCGGAGCGGGCGCTGGAGGCGGGCGCCGTGATCGGGACCAGCGGCGAGCAGACTTCCCTGTTCCTCGCGCCGCCACTCGTGATTTCCGAGCATGAGGCCGGACAGCTTCTGGACGCGCTGGACCACGGTCTCGATGTTGCGGATGAGGAGCAGACATGAGGATGGAGCGTGCAGCGCACACGATGCCGATGTGCAGGCGCCGGCTGGCAAGTCCGGGCGATGCTGCGTTATGCTGCGCGCGCCGGCACGTGCTTGAAACTGTAGCTTAGCTCAAAGACATCACCAGGAAATCGCTGATGCGTATCGTCAATGTTGCCGCCGCCCAGATGGGCCCGATCCAGAAAGCGGACAGCCGCGAGGCCGTGGTCAAGCGCATGATCGCGCTGATGGATGAGGCCAAGAGCAAGGGCGCCGACCTGATCGTCTATCCGGAACTGGCGCTCACGACCTTCTTTCCGCGTTGGTACGTGGAGGACCGGGCCGAGTTCGACAATTGGTTCGAGCGCGAGATGCCCAATGCGGCGACCCGGCCGTTGTTCGAGCGCGCGGCACAGCACGAGATGGCGATGAATTTCGGCTATGCGGAGCTGACGCCGGACGGGCATCATTTCAACACTGCTGTTCTCACCGACAAATCCGGCAAGATCGTCGGCAAATATCGCAAGATCCATTTGCCGGGCCATGTGGAATACGACACCAAGCGCTCGCACCAGCATCTGGAGAAGCGCTATTTCGAGCCGGGCGATCTCGGCTTTAATGTCTGGCGCGAGCTGGGCGGCATCATCGGCATGGCCATCTGCAACGACCGGCGCTGGCCCGAGACCTATCGCGTGATGGGCCTGCAGGGCGTCGAGATGGTGCTGATCGGCTACAACACCCCGTCGGTGAATGCGGAGAGGAGCGATGAAGGCGTCGAGAAACGGTTGTTCCATAACCGCCTCTCGGCGCAGGCCGGCGCCTATCAGAACGCGACCTGGGTTGTCGCGGTGGCCAAGGCCGGTAACGAGGACGGACACCCGCTGTTCGGCGGCAGCCTGATCGTCGATCCCAATGGCGAAATCGTCGCCGAAGCGAAGACGGAGGAGGACGAGCTGCTGGTCCACCCTTGCGATCTCGATGCCACCACATTCGGCAAGACCACGATCTTCAATTTCGCGCAGCACCGCCGCATCGAGCATTACGGCCTGATCACCAGCCAGACCGGCGCGGTGCCACCGCCGGAGAAGTGATGTCGATGGCGGACAAGGGCACATCAGGTATTCCCTTGCGCGAGCTCGATCCGCGCGACCGCTACAAGCTGCTTTGCGGCGTGGTGGTGCCACGGCCGATTGCGCTGGTGACGACGCTCGATGCCAACGGGGCGGTCAACGCCGCGCCCTTCAGCTTCTTCAACGTGTTCTCGGAGAGCCCGGCGCTGATCGTACTCGGGCTTCAGCACAAGCCGGATCACAGCCCAAAGGACACCACCCGCAATATCCATCGCGACGGCGAGTTCGTCGTTCACATGGTGGACGAGGCGCTGTCGGTGGCGATGAACGACTGCGCGGTCGATTTTCCGTCCGGTGACAGCGAGGTCGCTGCGGCCGGGCTGGTGACGCTTCCCTCTGTAGACGTGAAGGTACCGCGGCTCGCCGCCGCTCCCTTTGCGCTCGAATGCCGGCGCCACGTCGCGCTGACCTTCTCCCCCGATCGCGAACTGCTGGTCGGCGAAGTGCTCCGGGTTCACGCCCGCGAGGGACTCGTCGACGAGGCCAATATGTATGTCGACCTCGACGCCTACCGGCCGATCGGCCGCATGTTCGGCAATCTCTACACGACGCAGCGGGACACGTTCGCGCTAGTCCGCGAGAGCCACGCGCAATGGCTCGCGCGGCAGGACGCCAAAGAGCTGAAGGACGCCTAGTGATTCGAGAATTGCACCGTACCCAGCGCCATGGTGACGGCCGCCTGTGTCGGGTCGATCACGGCAATGCCGAGCGCGTCTTCCAGCGGGCGGCGGTGCCGCGCCATGCCGGCGCAGCCCATCACGATGGCGCGGGCGCCGTCCTCGTCGCGCAGCGCGCGGCCGATTTCGATCATCTTCGCCAGCGTGCCTTCGCCCGAGGCGGTTTCCGCGACGCTCATGTTGAGCGGCCGCTCGCCGGCGAGCCGTTCGGTCAGTCCCATCTGCCTGAGATAGCGCATGTGACGTGGGATCGAGCGCTGGGCGATCGCGATGACGCCAAAGGTTTCGGCGCGAGCCAGTGCGGTCAGCACGCCGCACTCGGCGATGCCGAACACGGGGCGGTCGGTGCCTTCGCGACAGACCTGAAGCCCGGGATCGCTGTAGCAGGCGATGACAAAGGCCGCCGAGCTGTTGTCGCCCTCGACCAGCCGGCGCAGCGGCATGGCGACGCCATCGACATCGGCCTGGCTTTCGATGCCGAAGGGACCCTCGGCCAGCGTCTGGCAGACCAGTTCCGGCCCGCCCTCGAAACCGAGCGGCTTCAGCGCGTCCTCCAGCCCTCGCGTGACCGCAGGGTTGGAATTTGGATTGATGACGAGAATGCGCGGTCGGGACATGCTGGTCTTCCTGCAAAATTTCGATCACTTGGCTTGAGCCTATCATGGAGTGCCTCATGACTGAACCCGCTTACGACCTGATCATTCGCGGCGGACGCGTCGCGACGACAACCGACGTCTTTGAAGCCGATGTCGCCATCTCCGGCGAGACCATCGCCGCTATCGGGCGCGGGCTTCCGTCCGCGAAGCGCGAGATTGATGCCCGCGGCAAGCTGGTGCTGCCAGGCGGCGTCGACAGCCACGCCCATATCGAGCAATTGTCCGCTGCCGGCATCATGAACGCCGACACCTTCGAGAGCGCGACCGTCTCGGCCGCGTTCGGCGGCACCACCACAGTGATCCCGTTTGCAGCCCAGCATGTCGGCATGAAGCTGCCGCAGGTGGTGGAGGATTACCACGCGCTGGCGAAGGAGGGCGCCGTGATTGACTACGCCTTTCACATGATCATCGCGGATGCGACCAAGGAAACGGTCGAGGAGCATATTCCGGCGCTGGTGAAGCAGGGCCATGCCTCGATCAAGATTTTCATGACCTATGACCGGCTCAAGGTGGATGATGAGCCGCTGCTGGACATCCTTCTTGCCGCGCGCCAGTCCGGCGCGATGTTGTGCGCCCATGCCGAAAACCACGGCATCATCGCCTGGATGGTGAAGCGCCTGCTCGCGCGCGGCTACACAATGCCGAAATATCACGCCGTCAGCCACGCCCGCGTGTCGGAGGCGGAAGCCTTTACCCGGTTGATCGGCATGGCTGCGCTGATCGACCAGCCCATCATGATCTTCCACGTCTCCACCGCCGAAGGCGCCAAGGTGATCCGCGATTCGCGCGGGCTGGGATTGAAGGTGTTTGCCGAGACCTGTCCGCAATACCTGTTCCTCACCGCAGCCGATCTCGACAAGCCCGGGGTGGAAGGGGCCAAGTGGATGTGCAGCCCGCCGCCGCGGACGCATTCAGACCAGGAGGCGCTGTGGCAGGCGCTGTCGCTCGGCGATCTCCAGACCATCTCGTCGGATCACGCGCCGTATCGCTACGACGAGACCGGCAAGCTGCGCGCCGGCCCCAATCCGAACTTCAAGCAGGTCGCGAATGGCCTGCCGGGATTGGAGCTGCGGTTGCCGCTGCTGTTCGACGCGATGGTGTCGAACGGGCGGCTGGGCCTGGAAAAGTTCGTCGAACTGACGTCGACGGCGCCGGCCAAGATTTACAATCTGCATCCGCGCAAGGGCTCGATCGCGGTCGGCGCCGATGCCGATATTGCAATCTGGGACCCCGATCGCGAGACCGTGATCGCCGACGAGATGATGCACGACCTTGCCGGCTACACGCCGTTTGCAGGCCGCAAGCTGAAGGGCTGGCCGGTGTCGGTGCTGTCGCGTGGTCGGGTGATCATCGACGGAAACAAGTGCCTCGCGAGCGCCGGCAGCGGCCAGTTCCTGGCACGCAGCGGCGGCGAGGCGGCCATGCCCACCGGCCGGCTCGTGGCCGACATGGATCCCGAGCGCAATTTCGGAGCGAAGCTACTGTGACGGTGGATCGCGCGCGATGAAGATCGTCATCTTCGGCGGCACGGGGTTTGTCGGCCTCAATGTTGCGGAGGCGCTGCTCGCGCGCGGGCATGACGTCACGCTGTATGACCGTGCAGAGTTGCCGCCAGCCGCGCGGCGGTCTCTTGCCAAATACGGCGCACGGCTCCAAGCCGTACAGGGCGATATCACCGACGCAGAGGCCATCGATGCCCTCATCGCCGAAGGCGTTGATGCGATCATGCTCGGCGCGGCCATCACCGCCGGTGATGAACTGGAGAGGGCATCGACCGCGCGCGTTCTCGAAATTAATGTGATGGCGCAGATCCCGATCCTGCTCTCCGCGATCCGGCATGGCGTGCGCCGGGTCGTCAATCTCTCCTCGGCATCGGCCTATGGCGCCGCGGGCGCGCGGGTCGAGATTCTGGACGAGGACACGCCTTGCGATCCGGTCTCGTTCTACGCGATCAGCAAGTTCACATCGGAGCGATCGGTTGCGCGTCACGCCGAGCTCTTCGGCGGTGATTTCCTAAATGTGCGGCTGAGCGCGCTATTCGGACCGTGGGAGCGACCGAGTTCCGTGCGCGACACGCCAAGCCTCCAGTTCCAGATCTTGGCCGCGTTCGCGCGCGGCGAGCCGGCGATCATGCCTGAAGCGGGCATGCGGGATTGGATCTACGCGCCGGATGCGGCCGAGGCCGTCGCACTGCTGATCGAAGCCGAGCGGCCGCGCCACCGGCTCTACAACATCTCCCGCGGAGAACTTTGGCCTGCGCTGCAATGGGGCGAGGCCTTTGCGGCATTGCATCCCGGCCTGGAGTGCCGGGTCGCGGCGCCCGGCGAGAAAACCGTCATCAAGCTGCATGGGCCCTATCGCGCGCCGCTGTCGGTGAACCGGATGGCGGATGAATTCGGCTGGCGCGCGCAGTTCGGCTGCGCCGAGTCGGGGGCCGCGATGAGTGCCTGGTTGACGCAGCACAAGGAGTGGATCTGACATGCGGCTGCAGGGGCGCACGGCCATCATCACGGGCGCAGGCTCCGGCATCGGCCGCGCCAGTGCAAAGCTGTTCGCGGAAGAGGGCGCACGTCTTGCTCTGGTCGATCGCGATCCAGCCGGACTTCAGGAAACGTTGAGCTTGGTCGGCGAGGCAACGACGCATATTGGCGACGTCGGCGATGCCGATTTCGCCGAGGCGGTGGCAAATGATGTGGTAGCACGGCACGGCCAGCTCGATATCCTGATGACTGCCGCTGGCTTCTCCTGTGGCGGCACCGTGTTGACAACGGACCCCGCCGATTGGGATGCGGTGTTCCGCACCAATGTCGGCGGCACCTGGCTGTGGGCGAGGGCAGCCGTGCCGCAGATGCAGCGGCAGAACAGCGGTTCGATCATCACGCTGGCGTCGCAGCTTGCGATTGCCGGCGGCAAGGGCAACAGTGCCTATATCGCCGCCAAGGGCGCGATTGTCAGCCTGACCCGGACGATGGCGGTGGATTTCGCGGCGGACGGCATTCGCGTCAACGCCATCGCGCCCGGTGCGATCGACACGCCGATGCTTCGCCGCAGCTTTGCGCGCCACGCCAATGCGGACGAGGTGCGCGAAGCCTCCCGCGACCGCCATGCCATGAAGCGGTTCGGCCAGGCCGATGAGATCGCGCAGGCCGCGCTCCACCTCGCAAGCGATGCCTCCTCGTTTACGACCGGCACCGTGATGGTGGTCGACGGAGGCTGGCTCGCGGCATGAGTGATGCGCTGACAGAGCTGGAAGCGAACGTTCGCGCCGATCTCGCGCGGATCGCGCATCCCGGTGCCGCCTGGCTCGAACCGAAGACGGGACCGGATGGCAAGCCGGCGCTGGATGTGCTCGTGATCGGCGCCGGCCAATCCGGCATCGCCATCGGCTTCGGCCTGCTGCGCTCCCGCGTCAGCAACATCCTGCTGCTGGACAAGGCCGAGGAGGGGAAGGAGGGGCCATGGCTCGCCTATGCCCGCATGCCGACGCTGCGCAGCCCGAAGGACTATACGGGACCTGACCTCGACATCCCCAGCCTGACCTATCAATCCTGGCATGAGGCCCGCTTCGGCACGGAGAGCTGGCAGACACTCGACCTGATCCCGCGCGGCCACTGGGCTGAGTATCTGCTCTGGCTGCGGCGCACAGTCGGCTTGCCGGTGCGCAACGGGAGCGAGCTTCTGGAAATCCGGCCGGCGCGGGATGGTTTGCTGGCCGCACGCGTGAAACGTGGCGATGGCGTCGAGACACTCCATGCGCGCAAGATCGTGCTTGCGACGGGGCAGGAGGGGATGGGGAACTGGATGATCCCCGAGCCGCTGAGCCATCTGCCCATGAGCTCGGTCGCAACCGTCGCCGACGACATCGACTTCGAAAACCTTCGCGGCAAGCGCGTCGCCGTGATCGGTGCCGGCGCATCTGCCTTCGACAACGCAGCAACCGCGCTGGAAGCGGGCGCGGCGGAGGTGCACCTGCTGTGTCGTCGTGCGCAGATCCAGCTGATCCAGCCCTATCGCTGGCTGACTTTCCGCGGCTTCCTCCGCCATCTCAGCGATCTCGACGATGCCTGGCGGTGGCGCTTCATGCGCACCATCCTCGACATGCGCGAAGGCTTTCCGCAGGCAACTTACGATCGCTGCGCAAATCACGCCAATTTCACATTGCACGAGGGCGCCCCGATCGAGGCGGCCCGCGAGACCGATCGTGGTGTGGAATTGCAGACGCCGCGCGGCGCCATACCTGCGGATTTCGTCATCTGCGGCACCGGCATCGACATGGATTTTTCCGGCCGTGGCGAGTTGCGCGCATTTGCCGGCAATATCGCAACCTGGGCCGACCGCTACCAGCCCCCGGAGAGCGAGCGCAGCGCGCGGCTCGGTCGCTTTCCCTATCTCGCCGACGATTATGCCTTCACCGAGCGTGTCGCGGGCGATACGCCGTGGATCTCGAATATCCATCTCTTCGCCATCGCCTCCACCATGAGTTTCGGTCCGTCGGGATCGTCGATCAACGCGATGACGACCGCGGCGCCGAAGCTAGTGAATGGCCTGACGCGCGGCCTGTTTCGTGCCGATGTCGAACGGCATTGGGCCTCGCTTCGCGCCTATGACGTGCCGCAGGCCGTGGTGACGCGGCCAGCGCGAAACTTGGAGGAATCGCGATGATCGTCCATGCGCCGCCGCGACAAAGCGTCCACAAGAGCGCATCAAGAGACTGGCGCGCAACTTGCTTCTTTCTTAACCTGTCCTGTCGGCGTTCTTGTCGAAAATTTTGGGGAAAACGAATGCGTTTTGTGTCTTTCAGGATGGCATCCTCCGTGCTCGCCACCACTGCGCTTCTGCTTGTCGCCGCTGCGCCTGCGCAAGCGCAAACCAGGGCGGAGACGCTGCGCTATGTCACCGGTGCATCGGTCAACACGCTCGATCCCAACATCCCGGGCTCGACGCGGGAATCCTTCGCACTGAGCATGAGCACTTACGACCGCCTTGTGGCGTTCGGCCGCAAGCAGCTCAACGGCAAATGGGTGTTCGATCTCGACAAGATCACCGGCGAGCTCGCCGAATCCTACGACGTCAGTCCGGACGGACTGAAGCTGACGTTCCGTCTGCGCAAGGATGCTAAGTTCCAGGACGGCTCGCCCGTGACCGCCGAGGACGTCAAATGGTCGCTGGATCGCTGCGTCACCGCGCCGATCCTCGGCAAGGCACAATTGCTGACGGGATCATTGACGTCGGCTGACCAGTTCAAGGTGATTGATCCCCTCACAATCGAAGTGACGCTGCCGAAACCCGACAAGCTCGCGCTGCCGAATCTCGCGACCGTCTACCCGCTGATCATCAACTCGAAAGTCGCCAAGGAGCATGCGACACCAGAGGATCCATGGGCCACGGCCTGGCTGAAGGAGCACACCGCCGGCAGCGGTGCTTATGTGATCGAGAGCTTCAAGCCCGGCGAGCAGGTGATCATCAAGCGCAACGAGGCCTGGAACCGCGGCTCGCCCGACAAGCCAGCCTTTTTCAAGCGCGTGATCGTGCAGTCCGTGCCGGAGCCCGCGACCCGGGCCAATCTGGTCGAGCGTGGCGATGCCGATCTCGTCGTTGATCTCCAGGCCAGCGACGTGCAGTCGCTCGAAGTCAAGGGCAAGCTCAAGGTGATCTCGACGCCGCAATACAATTCGATCACCTTCGTCTCGATGAACAACCAGATCCCGCCTTTCGACAACGTCAACGTCCGCCGCGCCGTCGCCTTCGCGCTGCCCTATGAGGACATGTTCAAGGCTGCCCTGTTCGGTCGCGGAGCCCCGCTGTTCGGTGCGACTTGGCCGGATGGCAAGCCGTTGAACGGCATCTATCCGTTCCAGGCGCCGGTGAAGACTGATCTCGACAAGGCGAGGGAGTATCTGAAAGCTGCTGGACTCCCGGAGGGTTTTTCGACCACCTTCAGCTTCAACGTCGGCCAGGCCTCGACCGCCGAGCCGATGGCGGCCCTCGTGAAGGAATCGCTTGCCAAGATCGGGATCAAGGTCGACATCCAGAAGCTGCCGGATGCGCAGATGTCCACGCAAATCAACGAGAAGAAGCTGCCCTTGTTCACGGAAGGCATCGTCGCCTGGCTGCCCTCGACCGATTACTTCTACCGCAATTTCTACACCGGCAATCAGCGCTGGAACTACAGCTCGATCAACAATCCGGAGCTGGCGACGATCGCGCAGGAAGCGCGCTTCGAGCCTGATAAGGCCAAGTACGAGGAAGCCGGCCGCAAGCTCAACGCGATCCATTTCAGCGAGATGCCGCAGATCCCGCTGTGGCAGCCCAACCAGGACGCCGTGATGGCCTCGTCGATCGAGGGCTACACCTATGAATTCCATCGTCAGGTCGACTATCGCGACGTCAGCCGCAAGTGACTTCAAAAAGTAACTTGAGCAAGAAATCATGTCTGCAAACCAGAGGCTCTGAAGGTGATGACAGGTCTTGGTGCGACGGTGGCGCGGGCGGGGAGGCGGCTTCTGTCGTCGCTGCCGGCGTTGTTCGGCGTGCTGGTCTTCACCTTTCTCCTGATGCGGGTCCTCCCCGGAGATCCCGCGGTGTTCTTCGCCTCGGGGCCCAATGCCGGCAAGGATGAGATCGAGCAAATCCGCAAGCAGATGGGGCTCGACAAGTCGGTGCCGGAGCAGCTCGTGTTCTATCTGTCCGATATCGGCCGCGGCAATCTCGGCCGCTCTATGATGACCGGACAGCCGGTCCTGAAGGACCTTCGCGAACGGCTGCCGGCCTCGCTGGAGCTCACCTTCACGGCGCTGCTGATCGCGCTGATCGCGGCGGTCCCGCTCGGCGTGGTCGCAGCCTTGAAACCGGGATCGCTGGTCGATCACGGCGTGCGGCTGTTCTGTGCGCTCGGCGTCTGCGTGCCGACCTTCGTCTCGGGCCTGCTGCTGATCTATGTGTTCTACTATCTGCTCGGTCTTGCGCCTGATCCGACCGGGCGGATCGACGTCTTCACCTCACTGCCGCCGCAGCGCACCGGGTTCCTGTCGATCGATTTCCTGCTCGCGGGGGACATCGAAGGCTGGTGGGCGGCCTGCAAGCAGTTGATCCTGCCGGCGCTGAGCATGGCCCTGTTCGTCATCGCGCCGCTGGCGCGGATCACACGTGCCTCGATGCTGGTCTCGCTCGGTAGCGATTTCGTGCGCACCGCGCGCTCCGTCGGATTGTCCTGGCAGAAGGTCGTCGTCACCTATGCGCTGCGCAATGCGATCCTTCCCGTCATCACCATTGCAGGCATCGTGTTCTCGACCATGCTTGGCGCGAATGTCCTGGTGGAGAAGGTGTTCTCCTGGCCGGGCGTCGCCTCCTACGCGCTCGATGCGCTGCTGTCGTCCGACTATGCGCCGGTGCAGGGTTTTGTGCTGCTGATGGCTGGCATCTTCGTGCTGGTCAATCTGGTCGTCGATATCTGCTACGGCATCGCCGATCCCAGGGTGTCGATCGGATGATCAGCGCAACCCTCCGCCATTCGGTCTGGATTTTGCGCGGCAACCCGCTGACCGGCGTCGCCGCGGCCGGTGTCCTGCTGTTCGTCCTGATCGCGATCTTCGGACCGTGGCTCGTGCCCTATGATCCCATCGTCTCCAATGTCTCGGAGGCCTTGCAGCCGCCGAGCGCGGCGCACCTTGCCGGCACCGACCAGCTCGGGCGCGACGTGTTCAGCCGCCTCGTCGTTGCGGCACGGCTCGACCTCGCCATCGCGGTCTCGGCGGTCGGCATCTCCTTCGTCATCGGCGCCGTCGTGGGCTCGTTCTGCGGCTATGCCGGCGGCAGGCTCGACCGCTCGGTCGGCCGCTTCGTCGATGTCATGATGGCCTTTCCGCTGTTTGTGCTGGCGATGGCGATGGTTGCGGCGCTCGGCAACCGGATCGAGAACATCGTGATTGCGACCGCGATCATCAATCTGCCCTTCTACATCCGCTTCGCCCGTGCCGAGGTCAACGTCCGGCGCAATGTCGGCTGGGTGGAGGCGGCGCGTTCCTGCGGCGAGAGCCATTTCTCGGTGGTGCTGCGCTTCCTGTTGCCGAACATCCTGCCGGCGATGGCGGTGCAAATCTCACTCAACCTCGGCTGGGCGATCCTGAACGCCGCCGGTCTTTCCTTCATCGGCCTTGGCGTCAAGCCGCCGACCCCGGAATGGGGCATCATGGTCGCGGAGGGGGCGCGCTTCATCTCGACGGGGCGGTGGTGGCTGGTGGCCTTTCCGGGCCTCGCGTTGATGATGGCCGTGCTGTGCTTTAACCTCCTCGGTGACGGGATGCGGGACATTCTCGATCCGCGCATGCGCACATGAGCGAGGAATTGCTCAGGATCGACGACCTCCACGTCGAATTCTCGACGCGACGAGGGATGGTCGAGGCCGTGCGCGGTGTGACGCTCACGGTCGAAGCCGGCGAGATGCTTGGCCTCGTCGGCGAAAGCGGCTCTGGTAAGTCGGTCACCGGTTTTGCCACGACGCGGCTGCTCGATGCGGCCGGCCGCGTCACCGCAGGCAAGATACTGTTTCGCGGGCAGGACGTCACAAAACTCAGGGGTGACGATCTCCGGCAGCTCCAGGGCGCCGCGATGTCGATGATCTTCCAGAACCCGCGGGCGGCGCTCAATCCGATCCGCGCGATCGGTTTGCAGATCGCGGACGCGATCCTCACGCACAAGCGGATATCGAAGGATGCCGCCCGCGCCGAAGCGCTGGAGCTGTTGCGCGCCGTCCAGATCCGCGACCCCGAGACGCGGATGAACGCCTATCCGCACGAACTTTCCGGCGGCATGTGCCAGCGCGTCATGATCGCGATCGCGATTTCCTGCAATCCCGCGCTCTTGATCGCCGATGAGCCGACGACCGGACTCGATGTCACCACGCAGAAGGTGGTGATGGACCTCCTGGCGGAGATTGCCGCCGCGCGCGGCATGGCGACGATCCTGATCACGCACGATCTCGGGTTAGCGGCGCGATATTGCCGCCGTATCGCGGTGATGGAACGCGGCCGCATCGTCGAAGAGGCAAGCCCCAGGACGCTCTTCGGCGCGCCGCAGCACGCCTATACCAGGCGGCTGGTGGCGGCGTCGCCAACCGCGACCTCCGGGATCGCGGACCTCGTGACGGAAGAGGAGCGGGAAGGCTACGCGGCTGTCATCGGCAGGCCCAGACGGGAGCCCGTCCACGGGACTCCGCCGCTGCTGGAGGTGCGCAAGCTCGCAAAACGCTTCGACGAGGGCGCTGCGGCGGTGGCGGACTTCTCGATGACGATGGCGGGCGGCGAGAGCGTCGGCCTCGTCGGTGAATCCGGCTCCGGCAAGAGCACGACGTCGCGCATGATCTGCCGCCTGATCGACCCGAGCGAGGGCGAGATCGTGTTCGACGGCCAGGCGATCGGCCATGTGGCGTCGCGCGACTTTCACCGCTCGCAGTTCCGCAAAGATATCCAGATGGTGTTCCAGGACCCGAACGAGAGCCTCAATCCGCGCTTCACCGCCTTCGACTGCATCGCCCATCCCCTGATGCGGCTCGATCGTATGCGTGGGGGCGATGCGCTGCGCAAGCGGGTGGAAGACTGCGCCGATCGCGTGGGGCTGCCGCTGGATCTGTTGCCGCGCTTTCCGCATCAGCTCTCCGGCGGCCAGAAGGCGCGCGTCGGCATCGCCCGTGCCATCGCCTGCCGGCCGCGCCTTCTGGTGCTGGACGAGCCGACCGCTGCGCTCGACGTCTCCGTTCAGGCCGTGGTGCTGCAACTGCTCGACCGCCTGCGGCGCGAGAACGACATCGCGCTGCTGTTCGTCAGCCACGATCTCAACGTGGTGCGGATGCTCTGCGACCGCACCATCGTGCTGCGCAATGGCGGCATCGTGGAGCAGGGCGAGAGCCGGGCGTTGTTCGACAATCCCAAGACCGACTACACGCGCAAGCTGGTCGAGGCGATCCCGCATATCGAGACCGGCCCGGTGCTGGCGGCCGCGCTTTGAGGTCTCGACTGGCCCAGCTAGTGCGGATATCGCGCTGGCGAAGGTCTGGTTAGTGGCATACCATTTGCACGCCAATGAGCTCTGGTTTCACCTGTTCTTGGCCAACGATGGCCGGCATCACGGCACTATTGGGAGGATTTCATGGATCGCAGGACCGTATTGAAGGGACTGGCCGGCGCGGGCGGTCTGGCATTGAGCGGCCTCTCGGCCCCGGCGATCGCACAAGGCGCCTCCGCGCGCACCCTGCGCTTCGTGCCGCAAGCAAACCTTGCCAATTTCGACCCGATCTGGGGCACGCAATATGTCGTGCGCAATGCCGCCGCGCTGGTCTGGGATACGCTCTACGGCGTCGATTCCGCGCTGCAGCCGCAGCGGCAGATGGTCGAGGCCGAGGAAGTGACCGACGACGGCACCACCTGGACGTTCAAATTGCGGCCGGGGCTCAAATTCCATGACGGCGAGCCGGTGCTGAGCAAGGACGTCGTTGCGAGTCTCACTCGCTGGGCGGCACGCGATCCGATGGGGCTGATGCTCAAGGCGCTGCAGCAGGAACTCACCGCTGTCGACGACCGCACCTTCAAATGGGTGCTGAAGCAGCCGTTCCCGAAGATGCTCTATGCGCTCGGCAAGAACAACTCGCCTTGCGCCTTCATCATGCCGGAGCGCATCGCGCAGACCGACCCGTTCAAGCAGATCGGCGATTATGTCGGCTCGGGGCCGATGAAGTTCGCCAAGGGTGAGTGGGTCCCGGGCGCCAAAGCCGTGTTCGAAAAATTCGCCGACTATGTGCCGCGGCAGGAGAAGGCATCGTGGCTCGCCGGCGGCAAGCAGATGCTGCTCGACCGCGTCGAATGGATCGTGATGCCGGATCCGGCGACCGCCGCGGCCGCGTTGCAAAACGGCGAGATCGACTGGTGGGAGAACCCCATCGCGGACCTCGTCCCGGTCCTGAAGAAGAACAAGAACATCAGCGTCGACATCGGCGATCCCCTCGGCAATGTCGGCTCGTTCCGCATGAACTTCCTGTATCCGCCCTTCAACGACGTGCGGGCGCGGCGCGCAGTGCTGATGGCGATGAGCCAGGAAGACTATATGCGTGCGCTCGTCGGCGACGACAATTCGCTGTGGAAGTCGCTGCCGGGCTTCTTCACGCCCGATACGCCGCTCTACACCGAGGCGGGCGGCGAAGTCTTGAAGGGCAAGCGCGATCTCGACGCCGCCAAGAAGCTGCTCGCGGAGAGCGGCTATTCCGGCCAACCGGTGACGTGCCTGGTGGCGCAGGACCAGCCGATCACCAAGGCGTTCGGCGATGTGACCGCCGATCTCTTGAAGCAGCTCGGCATGAATGTCGATTTCGTCGCGACCGATTGGGGCACGGTCGGCTCCCGCCGCGCGCAGAAGACGCCGCCCGGACAGGGCGGCTGGAACATGTTCCACACCTGGCATGCGGGCTCGGACTGCATCAATCCGGCGCCCTACACCGCCATTCGCGCCAACGGCGACAAGGCGTGGTTCGGCTGGCCGAGCAGCCCCGGCACCGAGAAGGAGGTCACGTCCTGGTTCGAGGCCAAGAACCTCGACGAGGAGAAGGCCGCGGTCGCTCGCCTCAACAAGGTCGCGCTCGAGGACGTCGTCTACGCGCCGACCGGCTTCTTCCTCAGCTACACGGCCTGGCGCAAGAACGTCTCCGGCATCACGAAAGGGCCGCTGCCGTTCTTCTGGGGCGTGTCGAAATCCGCATGACCCTGCGCTGAAGCCAGATGCTCTCCTACATCCTCCGGCGTATCGCCTCGACCTTGCCCGTGATGGCGATCGTCGCGCTGTTCGTGTTCAGCCTGCTCTACATCGCGCCGGGGGATCCCGCCGTGGTGATCGCGGGCGATCAGGCAAGTCCGGAGGATGTGGAGCGCATCCGTCAGAGCCTCGGGCTCGACCGACCCTTCCTGATCCAGTTCGGCAGCTGGGTCTGGCGCATTCTGCACGGCGATCTCGGCACCTCGATCTTCACCAATCTGCCGGTCTCGACCATGATCGGCCAGCGTCTCGGGCCGACGCTGTCGCTGATGATGGTCACGCTCCTGCTCACGATCGTGGTCGCGGTGCCGCTCGGCGTGCTGGCGGCCTGGAAGGCGGGAAGCCTGATCGACCGGGCCATCATGGCCTTTGCCGTGTTCGGCTTCTCCCTGCCGGTCTTCGTCGTCGGCTATGTCCTCGCCTACGTCTTTGCGCTGGAGCTCGAATGGCTTCCCGTGCAGGGCTATACGCCGCTCGCCCAGGGCCTCTGGCCCTGGCTGCAAAACCTGATCCTGCCGTCGATCGCACTCGGCTGTGTCTACATCGCGCTGATCGCGCGTATCACGCGCGCCACCATGCTCGAAGTGCTGCAACAGGATTATATCCGCACCGCGCGCGCCAAGGGCCTCGGGCAGGGCGGCATCCTGTTCGTCCACGCGCTGAAGAACGCGGCAGTGCCGATCGTCACGGTGATCGGGATCGGCATTGCGCTTCTGATCGGCGGCGCGGTCGTCACGGAAAGCGTGTTCGCGATTCCCGGCCTCGGCCGGCTCACGATCGACGCGATCCTGCGCCGCGATTATCCCGTCATCCAGGGCATCGTGCTGCTGTTCAGCTTCGTCTACGTCCTCGTCAATCTGATGATCGACGTCGTTTATACGCTCGTTGACCCGAGGATCCGCTATTGACCGACACGACCGTCAATCCGCAAGCGCTGCCGGCGGGCTTCGTCCTCGCGCCGCAACTGCCGGAGATTCTTCGGCCCGTCGTGATCCGGCGCGGCTTCATCGGCCTGCTGCGGGGCCATCCCACCGTCGCCATCGGTGGCACGTTGCTGCTGATACTCGTCCTGATCGCGATTTTTGCGCCTTATCTTGGCACGGTGGATCCGACCGCACTTGCGCCGGCCAAGCGCACCCGCGCGCCGTCGGCGCTTTACTGGTTTGGCTCCGACGTGCTCGGTCGCGACATCTATTCACGCGTGCTGTTCGGCGCGCGCGTCTCGCTCACGGTCGGCTTGTCCGTTGCGATCTTCGCCTCCGCGGCCGGTCTCGCCATCGGCATCGTCTCCGGCTTCATCCGCTGGGCCGACGGCATCTTGATGCGCTTCATGGACGGCCTGATGTCGATCCCGCCGATCCTGCTGGCGATCGCGCTGATGGCGCTGACACGCGGCAGCGTCGGCAACGTCATTCTGGCGATTACGGTTGCCGAAATCCCGCGGGTTTCCCGCCTTGTCCGTAGTGTGGTGCTGTCGCTGCGCGAACAGCCTTACGTGGATGCGGCGGTCGCCTGCGGTACGCGCACACCGATGATCATCCTGCGCCACATCCTGCCCAACACGCTGGCGCCGATGCTGATCCAGGCAACTTACATTTGCGCCAGTGCGATGATCACGGAAGCGATCCTGTCCTTCATCGGCGCGGGAACGCCGCCGACCATTCCGTCTTGGGGCAACATCATGGCCGAGGGGCGGGCGCTGTGGCAGGTCAAGCCCTACATCGTGTTCTTTCCGGCGGCGTTTCTGTCCGTCACCGTGCTCGCCGTGAATTTGCTCGGCGACGGTCTTCGCGATGCGCTCGATCCGCGCATGGCCAAGAGCCTGTAATGGCGAGGGGCTGATCCCGATGGCGCTGCTTGAAGTCGAAAACCTCCAGACCCACTTCCGCACGCCCAGCGGCATCAACCGCGCGGTGGAAGGCGTGTCGTTCCATGTCAACGAGGGCGAGACCCTCGCCATCGTCGGTGAGTCCGGTTGCGGCAAGTCGGTGACCTCCATGTCGCTGATGCGGCTGATTCCGGAACCACCGGGAAGGATCGCCGGCAGCATCCGCTTCGCGGGCAAGGACCTGCTGCAAATGTCGGATCGCGAGATGCGCGCGATCCGCGGCAACGACATCTCGATGATTTTTCAGGAGCCGATGACCAGCCTCAATCCGGTCCTGACTGTCGGCCGCCAGATCCGCGAGACGCTGATGATCCACCAGGGCCTGGACAAGCAGGCCGCGGAGGCGCACGCCATTGAGATGTTGATTCTGGTCGGCATTCCCGAGCCGACGCGTCGCGTGCGTGAATATCCGCATCAGCTCTCCGGCGGCATGCGCCAGCGCGTCATGATCGCCATTGCACTCGCCTGCAATCCAAAGCTTCTCATTGCGGACGAGCCGACCACCGCCCTCGACGTGACGATCCAGGCGCAGATCCTGAAATTGATGCTGGATCTCAAGCACCGGGTTGGCGCAGCCATCATCCTGATCACCCACGATCTCGGTGTCGTCGCCGAGATCGCCGAACGCGTCATGGTCATGTATGCCGGCCGCAAGGTCGAGGAGGCGCCGGTGGCGGAACTGTTCCGTTCGCCGCGTCATCCGTATACGCAAGGCCTGCTCGGCGCAGTGCCGCGGCTCGGCTCGTCGCTGACCGGCACGGCGAGACGGCTGGCGGAGATCCCCGGGCAGGTGCCTGATCTGCGCAAGCCCATCGTCGGCTGCGTCTTCGCCGGACGTTGCGCGCTCGCGACCGATCTCTGCCGGCAGTATGCGCCGGGGCTCGAAGAGAAGGGCCCACGTCACGTCGCGGCCTGCCATTATGCGGCCAAGGGAGCGGTCGCGGCATGAGTCCTCCGCTGCTCCAGGTCAACGACCTCAAGAAGCACTTCCCGGTCAAAAAAGGCCTGTTCAGCCGCAAGTCCGAATGGGTCTATGCGGTGGACGGTGTGTCGTTCGAGATCGCGCGCGGCGAGACGCTCTCGCTGGTCGGCGAGTCCGGCTGCGGCAAATCGACGGTCGGCCGTGCGATCCTGCGCCTGTTCGACATCACGGCAGGGCAGGTCATCCTCGACGGCCAGCGTATCGACGACGCTCATCCGAGCACGATGCGTCAGATGCGCCGCCGCGTGCAGGTGGTGTTCCAGGACCCGTTCTCGAGCCTCAATCCGCGCATGCGCGTGCGCGACATCCTGGCCGAGCCGATCCGCAATTTCGGCCTCGCCAAATCCGCGATCGATCTCGAGACACGCGTGACGGCGCTGATGGACACCGTGCGCCTGCCGCGCGAGGCGCTGAACCGCAGGCCGCACGAATTCTCCGGGGGCCAGCGCCAGCGCATCGGCATCGCGCGTGCGCTCGCCGCCGAGCCCGAGCTGATCGTCTGCGACGAGGCGGTGTCGGCGCTCGACGTCTCGGTTAAGGCCCAGATCGTCAATCTGCTGCAGGATCTGCAGCGCGAGTTCGGCCTGGCGCTGCTGTTCATCAGCCATGACCTCGCGATCGTCGAGCACATGACCCATCGCGTCGCGGTGATGTATCTCGGCAAGATCGTCGAGGTGGCGCCGCGCTACGAGATCTTCGCCGCGCCAAAGCATCCTTACACCAAGGCGCTGCTCTCGGCGGTGCCGCTGCCCGAGCCTGGCGCTCAGCGCAATCCCATCATCCTCAAGGGAGACGTGCCGAGTCCGATCAACCCGCCGAGCGGGTGCCGCTTCCACACCCGTTGCCCATACGTATTCGATCGCTGCCGGACCGAGGAGCCGACATTGCGCGCGGCTGGACCCGAGCAGTGGGTGGCCTGTCATCTCGAAGAAGGTGCGACGGTGACGAGCGGCTAGCCGTCTGGGCGGTCGCAAAGCTCTGGATCGAGGCGCAGGGGCGTCAATCGGGCGAGGATGACACTCTGCTCCTGTTTTGCCCGACGAGTCAAAAACGTTTGCGACGAAAATTCATGTGTAAAAACAACCTCATTCTACTGTGCATGGGGTTGTTTTCGCGTTTTTTGTTTTAGCCGCCTTCAACCCTGGCGGCGCAGGAAGCCCGTGATCGTGACCTTTTCCCAGATGTCGGCCGCGGCAAACGGATCGGCTTGGTTGAAAGCCTCGACCTCGCTGCGGCCGGGCGCCTCGATCAGGAACAGGCTGCCAATCATCCTCTCGCCGTCGTCGGAGACCAGCGGCCCTGACATCACGATCTTGACGCCGAAGCGCGAGGTGTCGCTCAGGAAAGCCTTGTGGGCGTCGTAATTGGCGAGCCGGATCGGCAGCGCGCCGGCGCGGTCGAGGGCGTGAATGGCGAACAGCATGATGGTCTCCGTTTATATCACGTTTTCTTGGGACGGCCGCGGCTGCGGCCGTCCGGGCTTGTCGTGATGGCGGCGGTTGGTTACTTGCCGCCGAGCTTGCTGGCTTCTTCGAAAGTCGGGCAGCTCCGTTGCTCCAGCGGCACGTCGAACGGCTGGTAATTGTCCTTGGTGATCACGGTCGGCTTCAGCACGATCTCAGCAATGACGGGCTGGTTGCGCAAGGAGCGGATCGCCATCATGGTGCCGAGGCAGCCTTGAAAGAATCCGTTGTAATCGCCGCTCGCGAGCAGCTTGCCGGACTTGATCGCGTCGATCGCTTCCTTGGTGCCGTTGATGCCGATCACCTGCGCCTTGCGGTTGGCGCCGTCGAGGGCCTCGATCGCGCCGACCGCCATGGCGTCGTTGGCGGCGAGCACGCCGTCGATCTGCGCGTTCGACTGCATCAGATTCTCCATCACCTGGAGCGCCTGGAGCCGCTGGTAATTGCCGGGCTGCGAGGCCAGCAGCTTCGCACCGGCATTTTCCTTCAGCGCGTCGTTGAAACCGCGGACGCGGTCGACATTGGTCAGTGAGCCCTTGACGCCCTCGATGATGACGATGTTGCCCTTGCCGCCGAGCCTCTTGAGCAGGAAGCGCGCGGTCTCGAGCCCGAGGCTGTAATCGTCGGCGCCGACGAAAGACAGGAACTTGCCGCCGGCCGAGCGATCGGTGATGTTGACGACGGGGATCTTGGCCTCGTTGATCTTCTCCACGCCCGGCACCATCGCCTTGTAGTCGACCGGCGTGAAGACGATGGCGCTAGGCTTCTTCACCACGACGTCCTCGATCTGGCTGAGCTGCTCGGGAATGCTGTCGGGCTTGGTCGGGATGTATTGCAGCGTCTTCGCGTTCAGCGTCTTCGCCATGTTGTCCGCGCCGACCCGCACCGTCTGGAAGAACGGATTGGTCTGGTTCTTGGTAAAGACGGCGATGGTCTCGCCATCGGCTCGCGCTTGCGTGGTGAGCGCGGCCGCCATCAGCAGCGGCAGCGCCAAATAACCCAGTGTCTGTTTCATGTTGCCTCCATCCCTCATTTTGCTTGTTGGTCGTTCAAGAGCTCATTGCGCGCGGCGGCGGGTCTTCATGTCGAGCCAGACCGCGAGAATGACGATGATGCCTGTCACCAGCGGCTGCCAGTTGGCGCTGACCGACAAGAGGTTCATGCCGTTCAGCACCAGCGTCAGGATCAGCGCACCGATGAAAGTGCCGAACACGGTGCCGACGCCGCCGAACAGGGAGGTGCCGCCGATCAGCACCGCGGCGATCGCGGGCAGCGTCAGGCTTTCGCCGATGTCGGCCTCGGCCGAATTGAGCCGCGACAGGAAGATGATCGAGGCGAGCCCCGCCATGGTGCCGGAGACGGCGTAGACCAGCAGCAGGCGTCGGGCGACCGGAATGCCGGAGAGCCGCGCCGCGACCGGATTGGCGCCGATCGCGTAGATCTCCTGGCCCCAGATCGTTCGCTGCGCAAACAGCGTTCCGATCCCGAGGAACACCAGCAGCAGATAGACCGGGATCGGCAGGCCGAATAGATAGCCGCTGCCGATCTGGCGGAACCCGGCCGGGAAGCCGTGAAGGGTTTCACCCGCCATGTACCAATAGGTGAGGCCGTTCAGCACCCAGAGCATGCCGTAAGTGGCGATGAAGGAGGGGATGCGCAGCGCGGTGACCATGACGCCGTTGAGGAGCCCAACGATGCCGCCGCAGGCAAGTCCGGTGAGGATGCCGAGCGCCGGCGAGCCGGTCTTGTGGATCACGGTCCCGGCGATGCAGGCGGACAGCGCGACATTGGCGCCGACGGAGAGATCGAGGCCCGCGGTCAGCACCACCAGGGTCAGGCCGGAGGCGATGAAGAAGGTCAGGCTCGCCTGCCTGAGCACATTGAGAATGTTGCCGAGGCTCAGGAAGGAATCGCTGAGCACGGCGAGCACCGCACAAATCAGCAGCGCCGCAAGCAGGCGATAGAACATTTGGATCGCGTCCTGCGACAGGAACGAGCGGGGCGGCGCGATGGCGTCTTTGCTGATGTCGGTCATGCGCGGCTCCGCAGGCCGTCAAGGAAGAGGGCAACGATGACGAGGACGCCGACGCTTGCGACCTGCACCGAGGACGGCAGCGAGATCAGGTTCAGCCCGTTGCGCAGCACGCCGACCGAGAGCACCCCGAGCAGCGTGCCGAGCAGCCAGCCATTGCCGCGCTCGAACGACGTGCCGCCGACGGCGACGGCCGCGATCGCATCGAATTCGAGACCGAGGCCCGCGGTTGGATGCCCGGAATTCATCCGCGCAGTCATCAAGAGGCCGGCGATGCCGGCCATGGCGCCGCCGATCGCATAGACCGCGATCAGCAGCTTGTTCGGTGAGAGGCCGGCGTAGCGCAGCGCCTCGCGGTTGCCGCCGAGCGCGAAGATGTAGGTGCCGAAGCGGGTGTGATAGAGCAGGCCGTGGAAGACCGCGTAGGTCACTAGTGCCATCACGATCGGCACGGGAATTCCCAAAAGCGTCGCCGAATAGATGTCGCGCACGCTGTGGGGGATGCCGACCACGCTCTGGCCGTCGCTGACGATCAGCGATAGGCCCTGCGCCATGCCGAGCGTGCCCAAGGTCGCAACGAAGGGCGGGATGCCCACGATGGCGACCAGCCAGCCATTGGCGAAGCCGAAGGCCGCGCCGACGAGGAGCCCGGCACCGAGGCCGAGCAACATCGAGTGGGTGGTGAGCGAGACGATGGCGACGCAGAGCGAGGTCAGCGTCAGCACCGCGCCCATCGACAGGTCCAGCCCCTCGGTCATGATGATCAAGGTCATCGGCAGCGCGAGCATGGTCAGGATCGTCGACTGCACCAGCACGTTGGAGAGGTTGGCGACCGACAGGAAGCCGGGCGCGATCGTGCTGAACAGCGCGATCAGCAGCACCAGCACGATGGCAACGCCGGGAACCCGTTGCAGCGGATTCGGTTGAGAGACGACCGCGGCCTCACGCATGATGCATCCCCAGTCGCACGATGTTCTCCTCGGTCAGCTCGCTACGCGCGAGATGCCCGGCGATGCGCCCTTCGCGCATCACATAGGCGCGGTCGCAGACGTGGCAGATCTCGACCTGTTCGGACGAGATCATCAGCGCGGCCGCGCCTTCCGCGACAAGGCGGTCGATCAGGGCGAAGATTTCGGCCTTGGCGCCGATGTCGATGCCCCGGGTCGGCTCGTCGAAGATGAAAAGTTTCGAGCCGGCGGCGAGCCACTTGCCGATCACGACCTTCTGCTGATTGCCGCCTGAAAGCAGGCCGACGGTCTGCCGTGCGCTAGGCGTCGCAATGCGTAGCTGACGGATCAGGCCGTCGGCAGTGCGCTGCGCACTGCGCTGGTCGAACAACCCGCTCGGGAACAGTTTTCGCAGCGCCGACACTACCAGATTGTCGCTCACCGATCGCAGCAGCGCGAGACCTTCGCTCTTGCGGCTCTCCGGGATCAGCGCAATGCCGCGGCGGGCGGCGAGGTCGGGCTCACCGGAAATGACTTTGCCGTCGAACACGATCTCGCCTGATGTCACGGGATCGGCACCGAAGATCGCGCGCGCGACTTCGCTGCGACCGGAGCCGACCAGGCCACACAGGCCGACAATCTCACCGCGGCGCACCTCGATGTTGATGTCGGCGATCCCCGTCGATGAACTCAAGGCCTTGACCTCGAGCAGCAGCTCGCCGGGCTTGTCGGCAAAATTGCGCGGGTAGGTCATGTCGACGTTGCGACCGACCATCATGCGGACGAGCTGGTCCGGCGTGACGTCAGCAGGTTTGACGCCGTCGATGCGGCGGCCGTCACGCAGCACGGTGATGCGGTCGCCGAGCGCGAACACCTCCGCCATGCGGTGCGAGATGTAGACGATCGAGACGCCGTCGGCCTTCAGCCGCGCGATCAGCGCGAACAGCAGCTCGGTCTCGCGATCGGATAGCGCCGCAGTCGGCTCGTCCATCACCAGGATGCGGGCGTTCTGGCTGATCGCCTTCGCGATCTCGACCATCTGCTGCTGCGCCACCCCCAGCTTGTCAACGATGGTGGAGGGATCGATGTCAAAGCCGATCGTGCCGAGCACGCGCGCCGCGTCGGCCAAAATCTTGCGGCGATCGATCGTGCCGGGGATGCGGCCCTTCGGCTCGCGGCCGAGAAAAATGTTCTGGGCGATATCGAGATGGGGGACGAGGGAGAATTCCTGGAAGATCACGGCAATGCCGAGCTTCTGCGCGTCCGCGGCCGAGTGGATCGCGACCGGCTCGCCTCTGTAGTAGAACTCGCCGGCATCGGCGCGATAGGCGCCGCACAGCACCTTCATCAGGCTCGACTTGCCGGCGCCGTTCTCGCCCAGCAGCATGTGGACTTCGCCGGGGAAGACGGCAAAGGAGACGTCGTCCAGCGCCTTGACGCCGGGAAACTCCTTACTGATGTCGCGCAGCTCAAGGAGCGGGACAGGTGAGGCGGGCTCGACGGCTAATGCGGCGGTGCTCATGCCTGCGCTCCGCCTGCAAAGATCTTTCCGGGGTTCATCAGTCCGTCAGGGTCGAGCGCGGTCTTGATCGACCGCATCACATCGACGGCCTCGCCGAGCTCGTCGGTGAGATAATCGATCTTGCCGAGCCCAATGCCGTGCTCGCCGGTGCAGGTGCCGTCCATGGCAATCGCGCGGGCGACCATGCGGGCCTGCAGCGCCTTGGCGCCTTCGGCTTCCTCGGGCCTGGCCGGATCGATCAGAATCAGCATGTGGAAATTGCCGTCGCCGACATGCCCGACGATCGGCGCCGTAAAACCGTGCTCGTCCGCGTCGCGCCGGGTATCCGTGAGGCATTCCGCCAGTCGCGAGATCGGCACGCAGACGTCGGTGATCACGGCACGCGCGCCGGGGCGCAGGCCCAGGCCCGCATAGAGCGTGTTGTCGCGGGCGTGCCAGAGCCGGCTGCGATCCTCCGGTGCCTTGGACCAGGCAAAGCCGTGGCCGCCATGGTCGGCGGCGATGGCCTGTGCGGCCTCGGCCTGCTCGGCGACGGAAGTCTCGGAACCATGGAATTCAAAGAACAGCGTCGGGGCTTCGCGATAGCCGAGCTTCGCGTAGGCGTTGATGCCGCGCATCATGACGTCGTCGAGCAACTCGATACGCGCGATGGGGATCGCGGACTGGATCACGGAGATCGCGGTGTCCACGGCGTTGTGCAGGGTGTCGAAGCTGCAAACCGCGGCCGAGATCGCCTGCGGCACGGGATGCACCTTCAGCGTGATTTCGGTGATGAGTCCGAGCGTGCCCTCGGCGCCGACGAACATGCGCGTCAGGTCGTAACCGGCGGCTGACTTGCGCGCGCGTCTGGCGGTCAGGATCACGCGGCCGTCGGCCAGAACCACCTCCAGCGCCATGACGTTGTCCTTCATGGTGCCGTAGCGCACCGCCATCGTGCCGGAAGCTCGCGTGGACGTCATGCCGCCGATCGAGGCGTCGGCGCCGGGATCGATCGGAAAGAAAAGCCCAGTGCCGCGCAGCTCCGCATTGAGCTGCTTTCGGGTGATGCCGGGCTGCACGACGACGTCCATGTCGCTATCGTGCACCGTCAGCACCTTGTTCATGCGTGCGAAGTCGAAGCAGACGCCGCCCGCGACCGCGGCCGCATTGCCTTCGAGCGAGGTCCCGGCGCCGAACGGAACGATGGGCATATTCGCGCCGGCGCACAGTTTGACGATCTCCGCGACCTCCTGCGTGGTTTCAGGAAAGACGACGATGTCGGGCGGCAGGTTGCGATAATGCGACTCGCTCTGCCCATGCTGATCGAGCACGCCACGCGCGACGCTCGCGCGCGGGCCGATCATGCCCATGAGGCGATCGGCCAATATGCTCGTGCTGACCCGCGGTCCCATCCTTGCTCCCTGTCTGCCTTGTTGTCGGACTCTTGTCTGGTCCGCGGTGTTCAGCTTATGCGGCTCTCGCGCTGCTCGCGACCTGCTTCAAGCCGAAATCATAGTTGAGGTGAAAATACTCGCTGTCTACCATGCGACCATCGGGCGCACGGCCGGGCGGGCACTGCACAAATTCGCGGATCAGGCTGTCCTTGACGCCGAACACCACGTCGCTGTCGAGATACTGGTCGCCGGCCACGAACACATGGGTCACGAGTTGCTCGAAGCCGGGCGCCGAGATCATGAAATGCACGTGCGCCGGGCGCCAGGGATGGCGGCCCTGGACCGCCAGCATGTCCCCAACTGTGCCGTCATGTGGGATCGGATAGGCAGCCGGCTTGATCGACCAGAAATTGAAGCGGCCGTTCTGGTCGGTGTGGAAGCGCGCCCGCATCGCAAGATCGCCGATCTTGTCGAGCTGCTGCACGTCGTAATAGCCATCATCGTCGGAATGCCAGACATCCACGACGGCGCCGGCAAGCGGCCGTCCGTCGACGGTCGACACCGAGCCGGTGACGAGCATCGGATCGCCTTCCATCGGGCCGGAGATGTCAGCGCCGTTGTCTTTCTCGGGCGACGCCTGCACGAAGAACGGACCGAGCACCGTGGTTTCGGTGGCGCCTTCCGGCACGGGATGATTGATCGCGTCGACCAGCATGGAGACGCCGAGCGCGTCCGACAGCAGGATGAACTCCTGGCGCTTGTCGTCGCACATGTGGCCGGTGCGGGTCAGGAACTCGATGCCGTATTCCCATTCCTTCTGGGTCGGTCGCACCTCGCGGACGAAGGCATGAAGGTGGCGCACCAGCGCTTCGCTGACCTGCTTGATCCGCGGATCGGTCGCGCCTGCGATCCGCTCCAGCACCGCGTCCGTGATCGTGTTCTCGTTGAAATTTCGCATAGGTGCCTCCGTGAATCAGAGTTTGGGCTCGCCGAGGCCGGACAGCCGCTCGAGGTGCTTGACGGTCGCGATGAAGTCGGCGTCGCCGTCGCCCTGCGCGACCAGCGAGCCATAAGTCTCGCGCACCTGGGCTGCGAGCTGAAGCGGCACGCCGATGGCGTGGCCGGCACCGAGGATCAGATCGAGATCCTTGGCCATCTGCCTGCAGGAGAAGGTCGAGCCGAAATCGCGGTTACGCAGCGGCGCGGTCTTGTACTTCACCATCGGCGAGGCGACCGCGCTGTCGTCGAGGACTTTCAGAACGTCCTGCCAGCCGATGCCGCCCTTGCGCGCCAGCGCCAGGCTCTCCGCCATCATCGCGGCCGACACCGCGATCATCAGATTGACCGCAAGCTTCGCATATCGCGCTTCCTCGCCAGGCCCGAGATAGGTCTGGGCGCGGGTGAAGGCGGCGAGCAGCGGCTTTGCGTTTTCGTAGGTGTCCTCCGGGCCGGAGACGAAGCAGCTCAGCGCGCCGGTGTGGACGATACTGGCATTGCCCGAGACCGGCGTACGCAGGTAGAAGACGCCGCGCGCCTGGGCGGCGGCGTCGACCTCTGCCGACGCCTCGACGCTCACGGTGCTGGTCTCGATCAGGACAGATCCGGCAGCCATCGCGGCGATGAGGCCGGTGGAGCCGAGCAATGCGCCGCGCAAGGCAGCGTCATCGGGCAAGGACGTGACGATCGCGGCCTTGCCATCCACGGCCTCGGCCGGTGAAGCGGCAATCGAAATGCCTTGCGTGCGAGCCTCCTCGAGCCGTGCGGCGCTCCGGTCGAACGCGGTCACGGCATAACCGGCCTTGGCGACGAGCACCGACATTGGCAGGCCCATCTTGCCGATCCCGATGAAAGCGATGTGTTTCGAAGCGTCCGTCATCGTTGTTGTCCTTGACGCCCTCAGGCGGCGTGTCCCTGTCGTTCGATGTCGTGCACCAGTCGCCGGCCGGATTGCACGAGCAGTTCCTTCTTCGCCCCCAGGCCCTCGGCCAGCAGCCGACCATTCCGCTTCTTCCACACGCCGCCGATCATCACGGCCTCGATATTGGCAAGGCTCGTCTGCATCACCACGGTGGAAACGGGATCGTGCACCGGGACGAGGTTGAGATCGGAGCAATTGATGATGACGAGGTCGGCGAGCTTGCCCGGTGTCAGCGAGCCGATCTGGTCCTCGCGGCCGAGCATGCGGGCGCCTTCCGTCGTGATCCAGCGCAGCGCCTCGCGGACGGGGATCGTGGTCGTCGCTGGAATGGTGCCGCTGGCCTTGAGCGACTCGGCGTTGTCGAGCGCCCGCTGCATCGAGAGCGCAACGCGCGCGGCGGAGAAGAGGTCGCCCGCCAGTACGGATTCCAGATCGATGCCGATGGTCGGCCGCACGCCGCGCTTGAGCAGCCGTCCGGTGATCGGAAAGCCGTGGCCCTGGATCATTTCGTTCTCCGGCGTCACCGAGAAGGAGACGCCGAGATCGACCATCCGGTCCAGCAGTGGGTCAGGCAGGTCGTTGCCGTGGACGATGTTGATTCCGGCGCCCACGAGACCCGCCTCGATCAGCTTCTCCCAGCCACCGGGCGTCTTCGCAGGACCACCGCCCTGATGCATCGATGCGATCAGCTTGAATTCCCGCGCCATGCGAAAATCGTGCATGGCGACGTCCAGCGTCGAATAGTGCGGGCCGAGGATCGCGAGTCCAAGCGTGACGAGGCCGTCGCGGTCGGCGAGGGGCCCCGCCAGCAGTCGTTCGACCTCATTGCGTGGATGCGGCACTTCCGAGAAGTGCCGCTCGCCCGGCTTCGGTTCGGGCTTGGGCGAGCCGTGGAAGAAGGCCGCACGGATACCGCTCTCGATCAGGCCGCGCACGGCGGCGTCGGTATGATCAGGCGTCGGATTGTTGTGGCACCAGTCGACCAGCGTGGTGGTGCCCTGGTTCATCTGGTTCAGCGCGCCGACCAAGGTCGCGATATAAATGTCCTCGGGCCTGAACACCGTAGCGAGCCCCGCATGCATGCGGCGGAAGTATTCCAGCAGCGTCCAGTTGGCGGCATAGCCGCGTAAGCCCGTCTGCCAGGTGTGCATATGGGCGTTGATCAGGCCGGGGATGACGATGCGCCCGGTGCCGTCGACGATCTCGGTTTCGGCCGCGCCGCCGACGTCGATCGATGGACGGACGTCAACGATGCGGCTGCCCTCGATCAGCACGTCGCCGCCAGGTAAATCGCCGATCGTGTCATCCATGCTGATGATGACAGCGGATTTGATGAGCGTGCGCCGCATCGAATCAAACTGCCGTTTTGATGGCGCCGGGCGGCTCGCCGGCCCAGGCGCGCGCGATCAGGTCGCGAATGGCGTTGCGATCAAGCGGGCGCGGGTTCCAGTAGGCGTTGGTGACGGCGAGATCCGCAGCCTTGTCGATGCCGCCTTCGGGCATGCCGATGTCGCGCAATGCGACCTTCGCACCCAGCCGCTTCGCGAGCTCGAAAAGTCCTTGCGGTGCATCGGCGGCGCCGATTGCGCGTGAGATCCGCGCCATCGCATCGGGCACGGCCGGCGCGTTATAGGCCAGCGCGTGCGGCAGCACGATGGTGTGGGTCTCGGCATGCGGCAGGTCGAAGGTGCCGCCGAGCGTGTGGCAGAGCTTGTGATGCAGCGCCATGCCGACGGTACCAAGGCAGACGCCGCACAGCCAGGCGCCATAGAGCGCCTCGGTGCGAGCCTCGCGATCGTCGCCCTTGGCGGCGATGGCGGGCAGGGCATATGCCAACGCGCGAATGCCTTCTTCTGCCATCAGCGAGGTGACGGGATTGGTGTCGCGCGCGTAGAGCGCTTCTACCGCATGTGCGATGGCGTTGATGCCTGATGTCGCGGCCAGGCTCGCCGGCAGCGTCAAAGTGAGATCGACATCGTAGATCACGGTCTCCGGCAGGATGGCGGCGTCGCGGACCGTGGTCTTCAGGCCATTCTCGGTCTGGCCGACGATCGGCGTCATCTCCGAGCCGGCATAGGTCGTGGGAATGCAAAGCTGGTTGATGCCGGTGCGCAAGGCCAGCGCCTTGCCGAGGCCGGTCGTGGATCCGCCACCGAGGGAAATGACGCAGTCGGCCTCGCACGCCTTCATCGCCGCGAGCGCCCGCTCCGTGACCTCGACCGGCGTGTGCATGGTCGCGCCCGGAAAGATGCCGCCGTAGAGCGGACCGAGCGCCGCGCCCAAACTTTTGCCTTGCGCCTCCTGCTGCGGCGTCGTCAGCACCAGGGCGCGCTTGCCACCGAGCCGCTCGACCTCGGCCTTGGCCGAGGCCAAAGTTCCGCTGCCGAACACGACGCGGCAGGGCAGGTTTTCAAAGGTGAACGTACCGATCATGCGCCGGTCTCTTTGATGGGATAATCGACCTGGAAGCGTCCGATCCGCAAGTCGCCCAGCGCCTCGCGCACGCGCAGATGTTCCGGGTGGGTGGCATAGGCCGCGAGCGCAGCGTGGTCGGTGAATTCGGAGAACAGAACGACGTCGCAGGCGTAGTCGACATCGCTGACATCGAGACCGACTTCGATATGGGTGAGGCCGTCGATCCGGCCGCGCAAGCCCTCGAACAGGGTCTTGACCTTGACCCGGGCGGCGGCCCGCTCCGCGGGCGTCTCCCCGCGCAGCCGCCACATCACGATGTGCCTGATCCGGCCCGACATTTCCCTGTTTCCTCGCCTGCTATCTTGCTTGTGTTTGGGCCATTTTGACTTGCGGGATACGGAAATAAAGCTCAATAATCGTAAGTCTCTTTTCCCGTTTGCGAAAAAATGGACCGCCTGCTCCAGTTGGAAGTATTCGCCAAGACGGCTGAGCTCGGCAGCATGTCCAAAGCTGCCGAAGCCCTACGCATGTCGAATGCTGCCGCGAGCCGCCATCTCAGCGCTCTCGAGGAGCGCCTTGCAGTCCGGCTGATCGAGCGCAACACCCGTCGGCTGTGGTTGACTGAGGCGGGGCAGGAGCTGCTGGAGCGCTCGAGCCGGGTTTTGAGCGAGCTGGCGGAGGCCGAGGACATCGTCAGCGATCGCGCGCTGTCGCCGCAAGGCATGCTGCGGGTCACGAGCTCGCTGTCCTTTGCGGTGATCTATCTGGCGCCGATGCTGCCAGCCTTCCGCGCGCGCTATCCGAAGCTCAATATGCAGATCACCACCGCCAACCGGTACTCCGATTTTATCGAGGCCGGCATTGACGTGGCGATCAGGACGCGCGAGCAGGAGCCGGATTCCAACATCATCGTCCGCCGCATCGGCCAGATGCGGCGGGTGCTCGCTGCTGCGCCGTCCTACCTCGCAAGCTGCGGCGAGCCGGAGCAGCCCGCCGATCTCGCGCGCCACAACATGCTGGTCTACAATCTCGCCAACGATCCCTATTCGCTGCGCCTGCGCAAGGGCAATAGCGCCCAGACTGTTCGCATCACGCCGACGCTCGACAGCAATGACGGCCAGGTCATCCGCGGCGCCGCGCTGGCGGGGCTCGGCATCCTCATCCAGCCGCTCTATATCGTGCAAAGCGATATCGCTGCCGGCCGCCTCGTCCCCGTTCTGATGGACTGGGAGCTGCCGCTGCTCACGATGAACATCGCCTACCAGAACCGTGCCGGACTGCCTGCCAAGATCAGGGTCTTTTCCGACTTCCTGGTCACCCACATCCGCGAGCATTCGCAGCCGGGGATCTGGATCGACGCGGCGAAGTGAGCGACATTTTCGAATTCAGGCGGCTTTGTAGAAGGCACATCCATTGAAAGCCAGGACATCCGGCACCGCATGGCGGCATGCCAACATCGGTCGGCTGCTCAACAACGCGGTGCGGCGCTTCGAAGGTCGTGTGCTCGAACTGATGAGCGAGAAGGGGCATGGCGAAACGCGGATCGCGCATGTCGGCCTCACACGTAATCTCGACGTGGAGGGGACCAGACTGACGGAGCTCGCCCGCCGCGCCTCCATGAGCAAGCAGGCGATGGGCGAGCTGGTCGATCAATGCGCTGAGCTCGGCTTGGTCGATCGCATCGCCGATCCGACCGATCGGCGCGCGCGCATCGTCATGTTCACGCCGGCCGGGCGCAAATGGCTCGATGCGTTCCGCGATGCGGTCGACGTCGCCGAGCAGGAGATGCGCGCCGAGCTCGGCAAGGCCACGATGGACGCGATCCTGAAGGGACTGACGGTCTATGGCGCGACGTTCGATACGCTCGACGACGCCAATTAGTCAGGCTACTTGACGATATCGTCAGGCGACCTTACCATGCAGAATAATGCTGGTAAGGAGAAGCGCCTTGGAAACATGTCTGACGGCCTCGGTGCTCATCGTGGGTGGGGGGCCCTGCGGCCTGATGCTCGCCAACGAGCTCGGCCGGCGCGGCGTGTCCGCGATCCTGGTCGATGAAAAGCCGGGCACAGCATTCAATCCGCAAGCCAATGCGACGCAAGCGCGCTCGATGGAGCACTATCGGCGGCTGGGTTTTGCCGACGAGATCCGACGCGAAGGTCTGCCTGCGGATTACCCGACCGACGTTGCGTATTTCACGCGCTACACCGGTTACGAGCTGGCCCGATTTCAGTTGCCGTCATCGTCACGCGCGGGCGAGCTCGTCAAGGGCATGTCGGGCTCCTGGAGCGCCGCCGAGCTGCCGCATCGGGTCTCGCAAAAATACGTCGAGGCGGTGCTGCGCCGCCACGCCGAACGGCTTCCCGGAATACGGCTCAGCTACGGTCATCGTCTGATCAGCTACGTCGAGAGCGATGACGGCGTTATCGCCGAGATCGAATGTCTCGATGACAACAGCCGCTTTCAGGTCCGGGCCGACTTCCTGGTCGGAGCCGACGGGCCGCGCTCGATGGTCCGGCAATCGCTCGGGATCGTCTACGGCGGCGAAACCGGAACGCAGCGCGATTTCATGGGCGGCCGCATGCTGGCGGTCTATCTCCGTTCGCCTGGCTTCTACGCGAGCATCCCGCATGCCAAGGCGTGGATGTACAATTGCTTCAACGGCGACCGCCGCGCCTTCATGGCATCCGTGAATGGTCGCGACGAATTTGCGTTTCACACGCAGCTTCGGCCCGGCGAAGACGAGAGTGCGATCACAATCAACGAGGCCAAAGCAGCGTTCCAGCGTGCCTGCGACGCGCCGATTGACTGCGAAGTGCTGTCATTCGTGACCTGGACCGCCGGCCACGCGCTGGTCGCGAACGGAATGCAGCGGGGCAGAGTGTTCCTCGGCGGCGACGCGGCGCATCTGTTCACGCCGACCGGAGGCCTTGGCTACAACACGGCGATCGAGGATGCGGTCAACCTCGGCTGGAAGCTCGCAAGCGTCGTCAAGGGTGTGAGCCCGGCGGGGCTGCTCGACAGCTATGAGGTCGAGCGGCGTCCGGTGGCGCTGCGCAACACCGATTATGCGCGTCGCTTTGCCGACTCGCTCGGTCTGTTCGCGCCTGCGCCTGACATCGAGGACGCCACCGAGGCCGGCGACGAGGCGCGGCGGACGGCGGGCGTCTATCTCGAACAGCACGCCCGCGCGGAATTCAACATTCCCGGCGTCACCTTCGGTGGGCGCTACGACGGCTCGCCGATCATCGTCTCCGACGGCAGCCAGCCGCCGCCCGATGCCGCGAACGTCTACGTTCCGAGCGCCTGTCCCGGCGGCCGCGCCCCGCATACGTGGTTGGAGGACGGCGTCTCGCTGTACGACCTGTTCGGGTTCGAGTGGACGCTGCTCCAGTTCGGCGAGGTCATGACCGCTCATGCGTCAGTCGTCGAGACCATCCGTGCGATCGGGGTTGATGTGAAACTCGTCACGCTGCCGAAATCCCTGCGCGATCTCTATGAGGCGGATGTGGCTTTGATACGCCCCGACCAGATCGTGGCCTGGCGCGGCAGCGCGTCACAGGCTGGTACGATCGGGCGCGTCCTTGCCCGAGCACTCGGACACAACGCGAGCGACGGCGCACGGCTGGCAAGCTGATCGACTCTCGCCGTTGCACCCGACCAGCGGCTGCGGCGGCCAATAACAACAAGACAACAAAACGACAAATGACACCGGAGGAGGAAACCGTGACGACAAGAGCATTGGAGCACTACGACGACCATGCCGCCGCCGGCGCCACTGCCGAGCAGACGGCGAGCAGCCGCCGGCGTATCCTGATCGCCGGCACCATCGGCACCGCGATCGAATGGTACGACTTCTTCATCTACGGCCTGATCGCGCCGCTGGTGTTCGATCAATTGTTCTTTCCGAAGTTCGACCAGCTCACGGCGACGATTGCGGTGTTCGCGACGTTTGCCGTCGGATTTTTGGCGCGTCCGCTTGGCGGGCTTGTATTCGGCCATTTCGGTGACCGTCTCGGCCGAAAGTCCGTCTTGCTGTGTACGCTGCTCATGATGGGACTTGCGACCATGTCGATCGGGCTGTTGCCGACCTATGCCAGTGCAGGCGTGGCTGCGACCGTCGCGCTCGTGGCGTTGCGCTTCGTTCAGGGGTTTGCGCTCGGCGGCGAGTCGACCGCGGCGATCCTTATGGCGATCGAGACGGCGCCCGGGCACCGGCGCGGCTTCTCGGCCGCGGTGATCCAGGCCGCAGGACCTGTCGGTGTCGTGCTCGCCTCGTTTGCGGCGCTCACGATCGCGCGGCTGCCGGAAGCGGACCTGCTGTCATGGGGCTGGCGCGTGCCGTTCCTGATCAGCGCGGTTCTGGTCGCACTCGGCGTCTATATGCGCCTGCGCATCGAGGAGAGCGCGACATTCCGAAAGGCGAAGGTGACGGAAGTCGCGCCTGTGGTCGAAGCGCTGCGGGAACATTGGCGGCCGATCCTCATCGTATTCTTCGCCGAGATGGCGCAGACGTCCTATTTCTATCTGACAGCCATCTTCACCATCTCCTTCGCGACCCGTCAGCTCGGCGTCCAGAAAGACGTCATCACGCAGGCCGTGCTGTTCGCCAATCTCGTCGGGCTCGTTGCGATGCCACTCATCGGCGCCTGGTCCGACCGTATCGGACGAAAGCGTCTGTTCTTGGCCGGCGTGGTGCTTGCAGCCATCTCGATGTTTGCATTCTACGGTGTGGTCGCGAGCCGCGACATGGTGCTGGTGACGGGCGCGGTGATCCTCGCCGCGGGGGTGATCCATCCGCTGATGTTCGGCAGCGAAGGAAGCTATTTTCCGGAATTGTTTCCGACCCGCATTCGCTTCACCGGCGTGTCGATCGGAAAGCAGCTCGGGACGGTGCTCGGCGGCGGCATTGCGCCGCTGGTCGCCACCAGCCTGTTTGCGCAGACGGGCTCCACCTACGCGATCACAGGATACTACGTTGCGCTCGCGCTCGCGGCGATGATTGCGCTCGGCTTTGCGCGTGAAACCGGAAAATCGCGGCTGCTCGGCTAGAGCGAGCGCCATCATCAACACCAGGGAGGTTTTCATGGACGTCAGTCTTCTCATCAACGGGCAGGATCGGGCCGCTTCCAGCGGCAAGGTGTTCGAGCGGCGCAATCCGCTGTCGCAGGAGGTCGCAAGCCGCGCGGCCGCCGCGACCGCTTCCGATGCCGACGCCGCGGTGGCGGCGGCCTCCGCCGCGTTTGCCGCATGGTCGGCACTTGGCCCGAATGCGAGGCGAGCCCTGTTGCTGAAGGCCGCAGATGCGCTTGAGGCCAAGCGCGACGCCTTCGTCCGGATCATGATGGCCGAGATCGGCACGACGGAGATCTGGTCGGCCTTCAACGTCAAGTTCGCGACCGGCATGCTGCGCGAAGCGGCGTCGCTCACCACGCAGATCGCCGGCGAGGTGATCCCGTCGGACAAGCCTGGATGTCTCGCGATGTCCATTCGACAGCCCGCCGGCGTGTGCCTCGGCATCGCCCCGTGGAATGCGCCGATCATTCTCGGCGTTCGCGCCGTGGCGACGGCGCTCGCCTGCGGCAATTCCGTCGTGCTCAAGGCCTCCGAGATATGCCCGGGGACGCACCGGTTGATCGGCGAGGTCTTCAAGGACGCAGGCTTTCCGCCCGGTGTCGTAAATGTCCTGACCAACGCACCGGCCGATGCGCCCGCTCTGGTCGAGCGTCTGATCGCCAATCCGGCCGTGCGGCGGATCAATTTCACCGGCTCGACCCGCGTCGGGCGCGTCATCGCCGAGCTCGCCGGGCGCCACCTCAAACCGGTGCTGCTCGAGCTTGGCGGCAAGGCGCCTCTTGTCGTGCTCGACGATGCCGACCTCGATGCCGCCGTCGCGGCGGTCGCATTCGGCGCCTTCATCAATCAGGGCCAGGTCTGCATGTCGACCGAGCGGGTGATCGTCGACGAGGCGGTAGCGGCGTCCTTTGTCGACAAGCTCGCGAAGAAGACAGCTGCGCTTCCGGCCGGCGACCCGCGCTCCGGTCCGGTCGTCATCGGCTCAATGATCGACGAAGCGCCGGCCAAGCATGTCGTTGCACTGATCGACGACGCGATCGCCAAAGGCGCCGTCAAGCTCGCGGGCGGCGACCGGGTTGGCACGGTCGTTCCGGCCACCGTGCTCGACCGCGTGGTGCCCGGCATGCGCATCTATACCGAGGAGAGCTTTGGTCCCGTCGTCTCGGTGATCCGGGCAAGTGGCGTGGATGACGCGGTGCGGCTCGCCAACGATACCGAGTACGGCCTCTCGGCCGCCGTGTTCGGCCGCGACGTCGCGCGCGCGCTGACGGTGGCGCAGCGGATCGAAAGCGGCATCTGCCACGTCAACGGCCCGACCGTGCATGACGAGGCGCAGATGCCGTTCGGCGGCATGAAGGGATCGGGCTACGGCCGCTTCGGAGGTCAGGCCGGGATCGCCGAGTTCACCGATCTGCGCTGGATCACCATCGAGACCCAGCCGCAGCACTATCCCTTCTGACCGCGCAACAAGCGAAGCCCATCAGGACGCTATTCATGAATTCGAAAGTTCTCACGGTTCGGGAAGCGACCCTCGGTGTGCTTCGCTCCTTTGGCGTCGATCGCGTTTTCGGCAACCCCGGCTCGACCGAGCTTGCCTTCCTTGGCGACTGGCCCGACGACATCGACTACGTGCTCGGATTGCAGGAAGCCTGCGTCGTCGGTATGGCAGACGGCTATGCGCAGGCCACGGGACGAGCGGCGTTCGTCAATCTGCACTCGGCGGCCGGGCTCGGTCATGCCCTCGGCAATCTCTTCACCGCATTCCGCAACAAGACACCGATGGTCGTGACAGCCGGGCAGCAGGCGCGCAGCCTATTGCGGATGCGACCCTATCTCTTCTCCGAGGACGCCGCACAGTTTCCAAAGCCCTATGTGAAATGGAGCGCCGAACCGGCGCGCGCCGAAGATGTTCCAGCGGCGATCGCGCAGGCCTTCCTCACCGCCATGCAGCATCCCCGCGGTCCGACATTCGTGTCGGTCCCGTCGGATGATTGGGCGCGGCCCGCAACCGCTCCACCGGTCCGCTGCATCGCGACGGAGTTTGCGCCCGATCCGGCGGCGATCGTTCGGCTCGGCGCGGCGATCCGAGCCGCCAAAAAACCTATCTTCGTTGTCGGACCCGAGATCGATCGCAGCGGCTGCGTCGACGCGATGGTCGCTGTGGCCGAGCAGGCGAGCGCGGCCGTTTGGGCAAGCCCGATGTCGAGCCGTTCGAGCTTTCCGGAATTGCATCCGCTGTTCGCCGGCTTCCTTCCGGCAGCACCGGGAGGGCTCGCCCGCGCATTGCGCGGCGCCGATCTGATCGTCGTGGTCGGCGCGCCGGTGTTTACTTTCCATGTCGAAGGACAATGTGAATTGCTCGACGACGGAACGCCGGTCTGGCAGATCACGGATGATCCGACGGAAGCCGCATCCGCTTCTGTCGGTGACACCATCATCAGCACGCTCCCAAAGGCGCTGGCTGGGCTGCTGTCGGCGATGCCAGGGATCGCGGAGCGCGAGGTGCCGGCCGCGCGGATGCGGCCTGCCGTTCCTGCCGCGCAAAATCCGCTTCCGCCCGCTTATGCGCTCGCCCGGCTCTCCGCGTTGATGCCGGCCGATGCGATCGTGGTCGAGGAGGCGCCGTCGCATCGTCCCGCCATCCAACAATTCCTACCACGGCCTGGCGCGGACAGCTTCTACACGATGGCGAGCGGCGGACTTGGTTATAGCCTGCCGGCCTCGGTCGGCGTGGCGCTGGCGCGGCCAGGCCGCCGCATCGTCGCCCTGATCGGTGACGGATCGGCGATGTATTGCATCCAGGCAATCTGGACCGCGGTGCAACGCCGCCTGCCGATCACTTTCGTGATCATGAACAATTCAGGCTATGGCGCGATGCGCGCCTTCAGCCAGCTGATGCAGGCGCATCGCCCGCCCGGGATCGACCTGCCCGGGCTCGACTTCGTGGCGCTCGCAAGGGGAATGGGTTGTCCGGGGCAGCGCGTGACCGATGTCGGCGACGTCGACGCCATCTTGACCGAAGCGTTGGCATCAAGCGGTCCCGCGCTGGTCGATATCGCCGTCGACGACGCCACGACGGACCTGTTCAGCCATCCGCGCTAGCTGGCGGCAGAGGGGCTGGTCCGCGGCGACAAGACAGCCGATGGAAATTTGCCTCCGAAGGCACGGGTCTTGGGTTGGACACGCGACCCGTCGATCACCTCGAGTTGTCCGCAGCGATTCAAGGTATGCAACTTCCTGCCGGGCCATGCTGGCCCTGGCCGCAGAGAGTGGCGGATAATCTGCTTGAACGTCGTCGGCGACAGTTCGACGATTTCCGCCAGGGCGAGCGCTGCCCCATATCCGCCGGCACAATCCTGGACCGGGCGCCACAATTTGTCATTGATGGTGACGAAATTCCCCGCAGGCCGCGTGCTCGCGCGGTCGATCAGGACCGGGTTGCTGGCATGCGGCAACCACGGGCCCATGAGGTGCTCGGCGTGATAGATCGCCAACGAATCCGAATACCCGCCAGTGCCATCGCGCCAGGCTCCGAACAGATAGTGCAGGCCGTTGTGCCGCGTGATCGTCACATCGGCGAGTTCAAGTCCTGAAAGCAGCGTCGCGTGGCGCTCCCATTTGTCCGGGAACCGAACGCATTTATAGATGGCGACGTCCCCATTGGTCGAGCTCTCCGGGATCATCCACAATGCGCCATCGTCCTCGATCAGGAACGGATAGGAGAGGTGCCAGGGCTCGTCCAATACGGGCACGACCGCTCCGACCGGGCCCTTATCGTCGAACTCGATCGCGGAAATGATTCCTTTTCCAATCCGGTGATCGAGATCCTCAAAGAAGACGAATGTTCTTCCCTGCCACGTGATGGGGAAAGGATCGGCGTAGAAGTGGTTTCCGGGATCGGCAAGGACGTTCCAGCGAGGCCCTGACAGGTCTCCGGTCTGCCAGACGCCTGCGCCCTTGTTGATGCGCCATCCGACATGCCAATGCGGGGCATAGCAGCAGAGGCGATAGATCTCCTTGGCGATCGATATGGTGAGGCCGCGCGCGACATAAGCCGTTGGCGGGCGGCCGTTGTCCGCTCGGGCCGGTCGTGCCAGCTGCGGCACGATGCGCGGTCGTCCCGACAGGATGGCGGCCACCATGGTCAGGGTTCGCGCCATCACCGTTTCCAGGCCCCCGCTCAGACCGGCCGCGATTTCGGCGGAGGGATGGCCACGATCGAGGACTGCACCGTCGACCTCGTCGACGATTTCGATCACCGGCAGATCGCCGGCGAGAATGGCGGCAAGAGCTGCGTTTTCGCCTGCCACTCCATTGAACAGCGGGCGGAGATACTGCCGGGCGGAGCAGTTCGGATCCCGCGCGCCACCGGTGAAATCGACGATGACGTCTGCCGTGCCGGCGCGAGCCTGCATCCGGTCCGGACTGATCTTCAGCCTTTCGGTGCCGCTGTGTTTGCCCTTGTGCAACACCAAACGTTCGAGCTCGAACAGCATGTCGAGACCCGCCGGCCGCGGCTCCGCCGTTGCCGTCCACGCGATCTGGACCGGTACATCCCGCCCGTCGATCGACAGCGTCTCGCGGCCCATCCACCGCCGCGCATTCTCAATTTCACAGCGAAACTCGATGGTCATGTCGAGCCGATCCGTTTCCATGCGCCCCGATCAAATGACCTGGCCGAGAATTCGAACGTATTCCTCCACCATGGCGTCCACTGAATAGCGCAGCTTCAGGCCTTTGGCGTTTTGCCGCAGTTCGTCGCTCAGTCTTTGGTCCGTCAGGAGCCTCGAGACGGCCGCTGACAGCTTGGCGTGATCGGAGGTATCGACGAACAGCGCTGTCGGCTTCCCTTCGACGGACAACACTTCGCGCAAGACCGGAAGATCGGTGACGACCGAGGGAACGCCGGCGTTTGCAGCCTCCACAGCGGCGAGGCCGAAGGTCTCCGCCTGCGTCGGAAATACGAACACGTCGAGAGCGGCGAGAAACTCCGCCATCTGGCGCGGGGTGATTTCGCCGAGCAGATGCAGCCTGTCCGATACTCTCAGCTCATCCGCCAACTGCCGCAGCCGGGCCTCGTCGGCTCCCTGGCCGGCCAGCGCGAGATGCCAGGATGGTTGATCCGGCAACAGACGTATCGCCGCGTCGAGCCGCTTGTGCGGGTGCAATCTTGCTGCGCAGCCGAGCAGGGGGCTATCCGGCGGGAGATTGAACTTCTGTCGCGCAGCTTGCTTCGACAGGGTGAGCGCCTTGTCGTCGAAGCCGTGCGGGACATGCACCATGCGCGCGCGATAAGCCCTGGGGTAGCGCGAATACTCGCGCTGCATGTCCAGCGAGTTGAGCGTGATGCGGTCGAAGAAGCCGAGGCTGCCCATGACGATGTCGGCCGTACGGACCGGCCAGCTCATCGACAGCGCGGATGAAACCTGATTGGCGATGACAGGTGCGCGGCAGATCAGGCGCGCCACACCGGCGCCGATGACATTGCCGAAGTGCTGAAAGGTCAGAACGGCGTCAGGCCTGGTGGCCCTGATATGGCGGCCGAGCGTCCACAGCATTTGCAGCAGCGCCAGCGGATTTCCCGGCCGGCTCGACGCGCAATAGACCGTGTGGGGCGGCTCATCGAACGAATCCGACTTGCGGAAGAAGAAAAGATTGGTGACGCGGTAGCCGCGGGCGGTCAGCCCGGCGCCAAGCAGGCGCGAGATCTCCTGCGCACCGGCGTTCTCAGCCTGGGTCTGTACGAGCAGCACGTGCGGCTTGCGTCCGCCACCGTTGGGCGACGGGAGTGCTGTCGCAGTCGTCTCGCCCAACGCCTTGTTTGGCTGGTAATGCAGCACGGATCCCGACCCATTAGAGAAGCGAATTTTTCACCTTCTTAACTCCGTATCTACCATGCGGGCATCGCGCGGACACCGACTAGCAATAAACGGAGTTAATGCGCCCTGCCGCAAGGGCATGAGGGAATTCCGCTGGTTCCCGACGAAGTGCAGAGGACGCGGGCAACCGCCGATTAACCATCGATATTTGGGTTGGAGCGGGCCCACTAAAGCATATGAAAACGACGCACATTCCGCCGGTGCGCCGACGGCTGCTGGTGCGCTCTCCTTCATGCGGGACACGCGCGACATATGCTGACGCTCTATTCGCCGGAGTCCGCGCCACGGACCGCGTAGGCGCTGGGCTTCGATGCCGAGAAGCGCAGAAGCCCTAGAATCGAAGGATCGACGCCGGTTCGCCGGCGACAGAGGATGTTGAGGACGATGGTCGCTAACGCGAGCGACACAGTGGCCGAGATCGCCGCGCCAAGAACGCCGAGCCAGGGAATGAGGACGAGAAATCCAACCAGCCGTAGCGCTACGTTCCCGGCAATCACGGGGACATACTCGCGCTCATGGCCGGTCAGTTGCAATATCGCCGCAGACGGACCGCCCGCCGCCTGGACCGCCGTTCCGATCGCGAGCACGATCAGGACCCAGTGCTGCGCAGCGAAATGTGGCCCGAACAAGTTGAGTAGATGGGGACCTCCAACCCAGATCAGGAGGAGTCCGCTGACCACGCACACCGCGGTCACTTCCGCCATGAGCCGCAACGTTCGCTCGAATTCCTGATGGTTCTTGCTGAAGTACAGCGAGGGGAGCCGACGTGCGCCAAAGCTGTACAATGCGGCCGACAGCATGGCGAAGATGTTGGCCAGGCGCGAAGCGGCAAAATAAATTCCGGCGGTTGCCGGGTCCAGCATCCAGTAGACCAGAATGACGTCGAAATACTGGTTCGCGGCTTCGAGAATGGATGCGACCCAGAAATGAAGCGCGCTCGATCTCCAGCGCGACGGCTCGGAACGCACCGCCGTGCCGCGGAAATCCGGTAGAACTCGCGCAATCGCGATGATCTGTGCGACCAGTCCGACCGACATGGCAATCGTCATCACGGCGATCAATTCGGCGGGATCAAGCTGCCGATGGCCGAACATGATTGCGAGCAGAAACAGCACCACGCTGACTCGCCAGAAGAACTCCCTGTTTCCTTCCCCCATGAGAATGCTGACCAGCGAGCGTGCGATCTGGCTGCCAAGCATCAGTCCGGCATTCACGGCTGTGTAGGCCGACACCGCGACAACCAGCAGCCACGAGGCGCCTTTGATGTTCGCGCCGATCGCGATCGCGCCGATCGCAATCAGCATCGCGACGGAGGAAATCTTGAAGCTCGATAGCAGCACGCCCTTGGTGAGATCAGGCTGATTTCCCACCCGATACTCGTTCAGAAAACGCACCAGCAGCGATTCCTGGCCCACCAGACCGACGACCGCTGCCATCTGGGCGACCGAAAGCCAGGTCGCAAAGATGCCAAACCCATCGGGCGACATCGTTCGTGCCGCAAGCGAGAACAACGCGAACGCAAGCGCGCCGCTACCAACCTTGAGAAGGATGGTTCCGGCAACACCGCGCGTCACGTCGCGCCGCATGAACTGGACGATGGATTCGATCATGGAGATTTAAGGGGCAACTTCCCCTGAAGAGACATTTTCCGATTACCTGCGACAGCCTAGCATGCCGAAAAACCGCGAGTGTTAATGGACGGCCTCCATGATCCCGCCCTCCGCGGCGACGTCGCGGCCATGCCTGTTGCTTCACTATGGAACATCGCTGACCCCATTGTCCCAGATAGAGCAAAGTGCGGCCCGGTCGCGTGGCGGCAGAGCGCCGCATCGACGGCCGATGAGGCGAGATGAGCCATTGGAATGCGGACCGGCTCAACGGGAATGGCCATCCCGAGCAAGGCGCGTGCCTGATCTCATCGGGCCGGGCAGGTCTCCGCTGCGTTAACCGAGATATCGAGAAATGATCGCGTTTGGTCCTACGATGCGACATCAGGCGAGAGAATTGCACGGGCAACCATCGTTGACCGTGGGAGCCTGAACCATGACGGCGGATAGCAACGTGACCGAGCCGAGCGCTGGATCTGCGACCGCGGCGATCGTCGTCGATATCGCGATCGTCGGCGGCGGCCTTGCGGGCTCGCTCGCGGCGGCCGTGCTCGCGCGGGCAGGGCATCGTGTCGCTCTCGTCGACAAGCGCGCGGTCCATCCGGACGAGTTTCGGGTCGAAAAAATAGGCGGCCGTCAGCTGGAGATGTTGCGCAAGCTGGGCTTCCTCGATGCGCTCGACAACGTGGCCTGTCGATATGATCAGGTGCTCAACATCAGGGAAGGCAAGGTGGTCGATGTCAGCGTCGGCCGGGCTTACGGGCTTCCATATGCCGATCTCGTCGCCATGGCGCGCAGCCAGCTGCCAGATCCGTCCAGCCTCATTGTCGACGAGGTCACTGCGGTCAATTGTCGCGACGATCTCCAACATGTCGAGCTCGCGTCAGGGGGGCGCATAACTGCGCGCCTCGTCGTGCTGGCCACGGGCATGGCGGGCGTGCTCGGCTACAAGCTCGGCATCAAGCGGCGCGTGCTGGCCGAGCGCCATTCGGTTTCGTTCGGCTTCACGATCGCCCGCCGCGACCACGCGCCGTTCGATTTCGAGGCGTTGACCTGTTATGGGGAGCGCACAGCGGACGGCATCGATTATCTCAGCCTGTTTCCCGTGCGTGCCGGCATGCGGGCAAATCTCTTCATGTTCCGAGACCCGACCGATCCGATCATGCGCGAGCTGCGCCGTGAACCGGAGGCGACGGTCTTGCGCCTGCTTCCGGGATTGCGGCCCTACCTTGGCGATTTCCACGTGATCGACCGGGTGCAGAATTGGGTGATGGACCTGTCCGTCGTGGAAGGACATCTCCAGCCCGGCGTCGTGCTCATCGGTGATGCGTTCCAAACGAATTGTCCGGCCGCCGGCACGGGCGTCGCCCGTCTGCTGGTCGACGTCGAGCGCCTCTGCACCGAATATGCGCCGCGTTGGCTCGGGACCGAGGGCATGGGCCGGGAGAAGATTTCTGAATTCTATTCCGATCCCGACAAGGTCGCGGCGGACCAGCAGTCACTGAAGATGGCGCGCTTCCGGCAGGCCCTGACGTCCCGCAACGATATTGGCTGGGACGTGCGGCGGCGGCTGCACTTCCTGCGACGCAGTATCACCCACCGGGTCGATCAGATGCGGCCCGGCTGGCTCGCGCAGGTTCGAAGCGCGCTACGCGCCTGAGAGCGGCACCCGGTCGGCCCTCGCACCGGTCAGCGCGTCGGCGTTGAGGTCCGGGTCGGCAGGAACCTGAACTCCGACATCCGCTTGGCGGCCAGCTTGAGCCAAGGCGCCTGTTTCAGTGCGAACAAGGAGATGGCGCCCGTGGTGCTGCCCGCCTGCGTGACCGTCCACATCGGTGAAGGCTGAGCGCCGAACTGCTTCTTGTAGGGCTCGTCGCCGATGGTGAAATCGAGCATCTGATCCCCGCGCTCGATGCAATCCTTCGCCACCTGCTCGAACATCAGCGCGCCCAAGGACTGGCTTTTGTATCCGGCAATGTCGAAGGCGCCCATGATCACGAGGAAGCTGCCGTGATGGCTGAGTCCGAGCACGGCTGCGATTACCTCGCCGTTCATCTTCATCGCATAGAGCCGGACAAAGGAGCCGAGGCCGCGCTGCGCCACGTCGGAATAGAAGCCGTAATATTCGGGGCGCTGGAGCAGATCTCCGTCGCCGTGTGCCTGAAAGCGCGGCCCGCGAAATTTCTTCATCACGTCCAGCACCTCCAAGACAGCGGCACTGTCGCGGCAGCATGAAAAACTCAAGTCCCCCTTCTTCTGGAGCTGCCGGGCTTTCTTTGCGAGCTCCTTCTGGTAGGAACGGTCCAGCGCACTGGCGCGCCATTGCTCGAACGGCGCGACCAGAACGGTCGCATAGGCATTGGTGTCCATCGCTATGCGGCGGGGCGCAGCCAGCAGGTTCTCGATCGGAAGCCGTCCATCCGGCAGCTTGGTCATCCGGAGCAGATCGAACGGGCGGACGAGGCACCGGATTTCTGCGCAGGCACTCTCGTCCTTGAGCAGCTCGGAAAATACCTGCGGGCTGCATACGGGCGCGAGGTAGTCGGAAACGCGGAGGTCGGCGAATTCGACGGTCCGTATCGGGCCGCGCCGGATCCGCAGCAAGGGCAACACCATCGCAAGGGCGCCCGTCGCGCGGTGGCGGACCACGACAACCAGAGGAGTTGCGCCCACATGAGACGCGAGCCTGGTGTAGAGGGTGTCGAGCCAGAGCGGATGCTGGAACGCGGTGGCGGCCGAGTTGTCGAACAGCTCCGCGTAGTCCGGCGACAGGAAGTCGAATCCCTGCTCGATGGCGATGTCGAATGTGTTGCTAGGTCTGTTCATACGCAACCAAGAAAGCAGATGGCTCGGGACGATTGATGGAGCCGGATCTACGCTCTATAGCAGGGTCGTTACGGGGGAGACACCGGCGGCGTATGATTTGCATTAATCCTTCGAGCGAGGCGCGTATGGTTACCAAACCGTTAATTCCTCATCGAGCGGCCTCGCAGCCGAAACAGCCAAGACCGCGTCAACCCCCCTCGTCAAATATATTCCGCTTTACCGAAATTCGGAAACGGCGTATGTGTCGCGCATCCCGGCTCATCCTTGAGGGGCGATCTTGTGGTCGTCATGTTCGCGAGCCGGGCTTGCGGTGGACGCGGCAGCGTTCGGGTGCGAGAGGCCAAGGGCAGGGCGGATTGCTCTCCGTGAGCCCAAGGCTGCGTTCCGACGAGCGGCGCTGCTAGGCTTCGTCTCGTCTGTAAGTTTCCGGCTCCGTCGACAGGGCTGGGAAAACTGCGGCGAAATGGCGGGCCGTGCGTACGGCAAAACCGTGTGGTCCTGGCCGTCGTTGCTACGGTCAAGCCCTGGCGAATGCGGCATCTGCGTCAACCGGCGCGGTGTCGGTGACTTTCGCAGGGTGAGGGAGGCCAGCAGGAACTCGGCTCCCGGGAGAGCACGGCATAAGCCGTCCAACCATCGCGCAGGGAAGGCCGAGTGATTGGCTACACCTGTATGCTGCTGTGCGGTTCTCTCTGCGTGTGCTTTTCGCGCAGCGGACCGCGGGTGCCAGCCGGCACCCGGCCTTCCCTGCGCCCTCTTGGACAAGAGGGTGAAGCGACGAAGCAAAGCTCGGGCGGAATCAGCCGCGAGAACGCGACGGCGTGTCCGCCGACCTCGAGATTCGGTTCGAGCACCGATGTCTTGTCCCTAACGCTAGGGACAGACACGTTGCCGCGATCCGCTTAGCATGATCCGCCCGCTTGCTCGGGACCGCAGGAGGGAACGCGTATGTCGGACGACATGCCTTCTGGGCAGCGTCGGTGCGTCCCGGAGAGCAGTGCAAGCTCGAGCCGGGGCGCCCGATGCAGCCGGCGGAGTCATCAAAGCGGACAGGGAGGAACGGGACATGAAGGTCGGTTTCGCGCGAGCCTCGCTTCTTGTGGCATGCGTCCTTTTTGGAAATGCTGCTCACGCGGACATCAAAATTGGAATTGTGATTTCGGCAAGCGGCCCGGGATCCGCTCTGGGACAGCCGCAGCTCAAGACGGTTGCAGCTCTTCCGAAAGAGATCGGTGGAGAGAAGGTGACCTATATCGTCCTGGACGACGAGTCGGATTCGACCAAAGGGGTCCAGAACGCACGCCGGCTGGTGATCCAGGATAAGGTCGACGTGCTGGTCGGCTCCTCTCTGACCCCGGTGACCATGCCGATGCTGGATGTTGCACTCGAATCGAAGACGCCGCTGCTGTCGCTCGCTGCCGCTACCGCCATCGTTCAACCGATGGATGAGAAGCGCGTCTGGGCTTTCAAGGTCGTTCCCAATGACGACCTCATGGCGGCCGCCATCCTCAAGCATATCGCGACATCAGGCGTGAAGACGCTCGGCTATATTGGCGTTTCGGATGGCTACGGCGAGGGCTACTACAAGGAGGTGAGCCGCCTCGCGCCTGCGTTGGGGCTGACCGTAACCACACATGAGGTCTACGCGCGCGCCGACACCAGCGTCACCGGTCAGGCGCTGAAGGTGATGTCGACCAATCCCGATGCCGTCTTCATCGCGTCCGCAGGAACTCCGGCCGTCCTGCCGCAGCAGGCGCTCCGCGAGCGCGGATACGCCGGGAAGATATTTCAGACACACGGCGTGGCCAGTGAGGAGTTCATCAAGCTCGGCGGCGCGAACGTCGAAGGTGCGGTATTCGCGGGCGAAGCTTTTACCATTGCCGCCGATCTTCCCGCAGGAGATCCGTTCCGTCGTTCGACGGAGGAGTTCGTGACCGCGTATGAAGCGGCCAACGGACAAAAGCCCAACATGTTCGCTGCTCACCTCTGGGATGTCGTGGCACTGATCGGAAAAGCTGCACCGGATGCGCTGAAGACGGCAAAGCCTGGCACAATCGAATTTCGCGCGGCGCTGCGGGACGCACTCGAGCGTGGGCAGAACATCTATCTCAACAATGGGCTGTCGAACATGAGCAAGGCCGATCACAACGGCTATGATGAGCGCTCGGCCTTTCTCATCAAGGTCGAAGGCGGGAAGTTCCGCCTGGCAAAGTAGCGGCGCGCCGATGCACGATCTGGTCTGGTCCGCCTCAGACCCAGCCGCCATCGACGATGTAGTGCTGGGCTGTGCAGGCAGAAGCCTCGTCGGAAGCGAGGAAGATGGTGAACTTCGCGACCTCGTCGGGCATGAGCTTGCGCTTCAGGCATTGTCGTTGCATGAGCTCGACCTCGCCCTGGGGTGTCATCCATTTATCGAGCTGGCGCTCAGTCATGATCCATCCAGGCGCTATCGCGTTCACGCGGATATTGTAGGCGCCGTAATCGCGCGCCAGAGAGCGTGTGAGACCGATCACACCCGATTTGCTGGCGGTGTAGGCGGCCATGCCGCCTTGTCCGGCGATCCACGATACCGAGCCGAAATTGATGATAGCGCCGGCGTTCGCCGCCTTCATGTCCGGCAACACGGCCTGCGCAGCAAAGAACTGGTGCTTCAAGTTGACCCCGATGCGGTCGTCCCAATATTCCGGTGTCATTTCCTCGGTGCTGTGCCGCTCGTCATGCGCGGCATTGTTGACGAGGATGTTGATCGCGCCGCGCACATTGCGCGCCTCCGCGACACCGGCACGTAACGCGGCAATATCGGTCAAGTCGACACGCATGAAACGCGCGCTAAGACCTTGATCCGAGAGCTCGCGTGCCAGCGATTGGCCCGCGTCGACATTGATGTCGAAGAACACGACATTGGATTTCTGCTGTGCGAAGCGCCGCACGATCGCAGCGCCAATTCCCGATGCGCCTCCGGTGACGAGAACGACCTTGCCGGCGAGGTCGGAATAAACGGCAGCCATGGATATCCCTCGATTTGCGTTGGGGGCAGCGCGACGCGGCCCGACTCTCCCGCTCACCTTAGCGACCTCCCTCGTGAGGTGCATAGGTCAGAATTTCAGTTGCGTACCTCAAAAATCGAAGGCAGGATTGCATCAAAGAATAAGAGCCCTTGGGAGGAATGTGATGAGACTGCTCGGGAAACTGGGACTAGCCGTTGTCGCATGCCTGTTCGGAGCGAAACTCGCTGCGGCCGAAACGACGGTCAAGTGGCTGCACATCGAGGCCAACCCGGCCCAGGTCAAAATCTGGGAGGAGGTTGCGCGCGCCTATGAGGGGTCGCATCCCGGCGTCAAGGTCGAGATGCAGTTCCTCGAGAACGAGGCCTACAAGGCCAAGCTGCCGACCATCCTGCAATCCAAAGACCGGCCCAACATCATCTACAGCTGGGCCGGCGGTGTCCTGAAGACGCAGATCGAGGCCGGTGTGCTCGACGACATCACCGATTCTGTGAAGGGCTACAGCGACAGTCTCACACCGGCGGCGCTCGCCGCCTTCACCAGCAACGGCCGTGTTTATGGTCTGCCCACGGCGCTCTCGCAGGTCGGCTTCCTCTGCAACAAGGAGCTGATGGCCAAGGCGAAGGTCGACCCTGCCGGGATCAAGAGCTGGGACGATCTGCTTGCTGCCGTGAAGACGTTGAAATCCGCCGGCGTGACCCCGATCGTGGTCGGCGGCGCCGATAAGTGGCCACTGCACTTCTACTGGACGCATCTTGCTGTGCGCATCGGCGGCAAGGCGGCGTTCGATGCGGCGCTGCGTGGCGAGAACGGCGGCTTTGCCGGGGGAACCTTCCAGAAATCCGGCGAGCTGTTCAAGCAACTCGTGGATCTCCAACCGTTCCAGAATGGCTTCCTGGGTTTCAAGAACCCGCAGGCGGTCGGCTATTTCGGCGACGGCAAGGCGGCGATGACGCTCGCGATCAGCACGGTCTATCATCTGCAGCGCGCTCTCGCCGCCGACAAGATCGGATTGACCGAGGACAAGATGTGCTGGTTCGACTTCCCGGTCGTGACCGGCGGTAAGGGCGCGCCGACCGATACGCTCGGGGGCATCACCGGTTGGCTGATTACGAAAGGCTCGCCGAAGGAGGCTGTCGATTTCCTGAAGTACTTCGTCTCCAAAGAGGTGCAGACGCGGCTTGCCGCCGGCAACTTCATCATCCCGGTGGTGCAGGGCGCGGATGTCGGCCTCAACAACGGCTTCATGAAGCTGATCGCCGCCAATCTGGCGAAGTCGAACTACCACCAGAACTTCTATGACCAGAGCCTGGGTCCGTCCGTCGGCCGCGTCGTCAACGACGTCACGGCCGAGATCGCCGGCGGCAGCATGAGCCCGCAAGAGGCTGCCAAGGCGATCGAGGCGGCGTGGAAACAGGGCAACTGACGGTGACGCGGCGGACCGCGAGCGTGTCGGCGATCGGCGCTGCTGGCGAGATGGTCCCGCAGGTCACGGTCCGTGGCCCGAGTTGGGACGGCAGGCTGACGGTGCTCATCCTGTTCCTGCCGCCGGCGCTGCTGTTGTTCACGTTGTTCGTTGTGCTGCCGATCGGCGAAGCAGCTTGGTACTCGGGCTTCAATTGGAACGGATTCGGCAGGCCGACCAACTGGATTGGCCTGGACAATTACCGCTTTGTGCTGGAGACCCGCGCCTTCTGGCTCGCTCTGCGCAACAACGGCCTGATCATCGCTGTTTCGCTCGCCATCCAGCTGCCGCTTGCGCTCACCCTGGCCTTGATGCTCGCCGAACGCTTTCGAGGGGCGGTGGCGCTGCGCATGCTGTTCTTCATGCCCTATATCCTGGCGGAGATCGCAACCGGGCTGATCTTCAGCTTCGTCTATGATGGCGACTACGGCCTTGTGGCCTCGATCTGGCGCAGCTTCGGCGCCGAGCCGCCGCATCTGCTTGCATCGACGGATACGGCCATGCTGGCGGTGCTGATCGTGGTCGTCTGGAAGTACTTTGGCTTCCACATGATGCTATTCATCGCAGCGCTCCAGGGCCTCGACAAGAGCCTGGTCGAGGCGGCGCGTATCGACGGCGCGACCCGATCGCAAGCCTTGCGACATGTGGTCATCCCCTTGCTCTATCCGACGATAAGGCTCTCCGTGTTCTTCGCCATCGTCGGCTCGCTGCAGCTGTTCGACCTCGTCATGCCGCTGACGCGCGGGGGGCCAGCGGACTCCTCGAACACGATGGTGAGCTTTCTCTACAACAACGGCATCTCGCGCATGCGGGTCGGCTACGGCAGTGCCATCGGCGTCATTTTGTTTGCGATCTGCGTGACCTTTGCCTTCACGTACAAGCGATGGTTCATGCGCGATGAGTAACGTCAGGACCATCCGAGCGCCGTTCGATCCCTCAGTATTGTTCAAGCTGGTGTTCCTGGCCGTTGTTGCCATCATCGTAATGGTGCCGCTGCTCGCGACCTTGTTCGGTGGTTTCAAGTCGCTCGGCGAACTGCGCGTCAATCCGTTCGGCCTGCCACGTCACTGGGAGTGGCAGAACTATGCCGACATCCTGTTCTCGGCACGCTACTGGCAGCTCTTGCGCAACTCGCTGATCATCTCGACCCTCACGGTAGCCTTGACCCTGATCGTCGCCTCGATGGCGGCGTTCACCTTCGCCCATATCAGGTTCTACGGCAGCTCGATGCTGCTGAGCTACCTGACGCTGGGCCTGCTGTTTCCGGCCGCGACGGCGGTGCTGCCGCTCTTCATCAAGGTCCGCGATCTCGGGCTGCTCGATACATATTTTGGCGTTGCCCTGCCGCAGACGGCTTTCAGTCTCGCCATGAGCGTGCTGCTGCTGCGGCGTTTCTTCAAGGACATCCCGTACGAATTGCTGGAGGCCGCGCTGGTCGACGGCTGCAGCTATATCAAATTCTTCCGCTATGTGACCTTGCCTTTGTCCCGGCCGATCCTGGCGACCGTCGGTACCATCACCTTCGTCAACAGCTGGAACGCCTATCTGCTGCCGCTGGTGATGCTCAACACCGACGCGCTCTATCCCTGGCCGCTCGGTATCATGATTTATCAGGGCGAGTATTCGTCCGAGTGGCATCTGATCCTGGCCTTCATCACGTTGACCATCCTGCCGACGATCATTCTCTTCCTCCTGGCGCAGAAGCACATAGTCGCAGGCCTCACCGCCGGCGCGGTCAAGGGATGAACGGTACCTCACGGAGATCACAATGAGAAAAGTCGGCATCGGCATCATCGGCTGCGGCAATATCAGCACCGCTTATCTGAAGGCGGCCCAGCGCTTCGCGGTCATGGAAATCAAGGCGCTCGCCGATATGCGCAGCGATGCGGCAGAGCGGCAGGGCGCCGCCTTCGGGTTGCCGGCGATGCGGGTTGATCAGCTGCTCAAGCGAGACGACGTCGAGATCGTCATCAATCTCACTGTGCCACTCGCCCACACCGACGTCAGCCTGGCGGTGCTGAACGCCGGCAAGCACGTTCATTCCGAGAAGCCGCTCGGCATTAACGTCGCCGAAGCGCGCAAGGTGATGGAGCTCGCCGCGCAGAAGAATCTTCGCGTCGGTTGCGCGCCCGATACGTTCCTGGGCGGTGGGCACCAGACCGCGCGCAAGCTGATCGACGATGACGCGATCGGCACGCCCGTGGCCGGCAGCGCGTTCTTCGGCTGCCCCGGCCATGAGCGCTGGCATCCGGCGCCGGGTTTCTATTATTTGCGCGGCGGCGGCCCTATGCTTGACATGGGCCCGTACTACATCACCGATCTCGTGCAGCTGCTCGGCCCGGTGGCGAGCGTGATGGGCTCGACCGCGCGTCCGAAATCCGAGCGGCTGGTCACCAGCCAGCCGATGAACGGAACGCTGATCCCGGTCGAAGTTTCGACCCATGTCGCCGGCACGCTCGAATTCGAGGGCGGGGCGGTCGTCTCGATCGCGATGAGCTTTGATGTGCCGAAGCACCGGCACGCGCCGATCGAGATCTATGGCGACAAGGGCAGCATGCTCGTGCCCGATCCGAACCGCTTCGGTGGCGAGGTGCAGGTCGCCAAGACCGGCGGCGACTGGGAACCGGTGTCGCTGACCCACGGTCATGTCGATGGCGAGTTCCGTTCCATTGGCGCCGCCGATATGGCCTCCGCGATACTGAACAACCGGCCGCATCGTGCGAGCGGCGCGCTCGCTTTCCACGTGCTGGAGGTGATGGAGGCGTTCCAGATCTCTGCCGAGGAAGGCCGGCGCGTCAAGATCGAGAGCCGCGTCGAGCGGCCGGCGATGCTGCCGGCCGGGCGTGAAACCGGACAGATCGACTGAGGACAGAAACATGCGCAAGGCAATGATTGTATGGGGCGGTTGGCCCGGGCACGATCCCGATCTCTGTGCTTCGATGATCCGTGGTTGGCTGAAGGCTGAAGGCTTCGAGGTGCGGATCGAAACCACCACCGCCGCGTTCGCCGATCCCGCGATTCACGACCTGTCGCTGATCATCCCGATCTACACCATGTCGACAATCGAGAAGGCGGAAGCGCTCAATCTCTGCGCTGCGGTCCGGAGCGGCGTCGGGCTCGCCGGCCATCATGGCGGCATGGGCGACGCATTCCGCGATTCCGTCGACTACCAGTTCCTGTGCGGCGGGCAGTGGGTTGCGCATCCCGGCAACATCATCGACTACAAGGTCGACTTGACGAAGCCGGATGATCCCATCATGAAGGGCCTGAAGAGTTTCGAGCATCGTTCCGAGCAGTACTACATGCATGTCGACCCCGCCAACGAGGTGTTGGCGACGACGACCTTCACCGGCGAGCACGCGCCCTGGATCGAGGGCGTGGTAATGCCCGTGGTCTGGAAGAAGCGATACGGCGCGGGCAGGGTGTTCTATTCCTCGCTCGGCCACCGCGCTTACGAACTCGACGTACCGGAAATCCGAACGTTGATGACCCGCGGCATGCTGTGGGCGGCGCGCGAATGAATGCTGGTGCGAGCCAGCCGGTGATTCGTGCCACGCTTGAGGACGTTGCGCGCACGGCGGGTGTTTCGCTCGCCACGGTCGACCGCGTCGTCAACCGGCGCGAGGGCGTGCGCGCCAAGACCGTCGCGCGGGTCGAGGCCGCGGTGGCAAAACTCGGCTATCGAGCCGACGTCGCGGCCGCGCGGCTTGCCCGCGGGCAGACGTTCCGCTTTGCCTTTGTGCTGCCGACGGGCAGCAACAGCTTCATGACCAACCTGACCGAGCAGGTCCAGCGCACCGCAGACTGGCTCGCCGGCCAGCGCGGCTTCATTGATATCCTGCGTGTCGACGTGTTCGATCCGGACGTACTCGCCGCCGCGCTGGAAAATCTCTCGCCTTCCTATCAGGGCGTCGCCGTGATCGCGCTCGACCATCCCAGGGTGCGCGCCGCGATCGACGAACTCACTGCGCGCGGGGTCGCTGTGGTGACCCTCGTGTCGGACGCGCCGAGCTCGCGCCGGCTGCACTATGTCGGCATCGACAACCCGGCGGCAGGCCGCACCGCTGCAACGCTGATGGGACGGTTCCTCACTGGTCGCAAGGGGACGGTGGCCGTCATCGCGGGATCGTTGTCGCTGCGCGATCACACCGAACGGCAATTCGGCTTCCACCAGATCCTGTCCAGCGAGTATCCGAACCTGCACGCGCTGCCCGTGATCGAGGGCCGCGACGACAGCGAGCGCACCCGGGAGCTCACTGCGGCACTGCTCGCGCGCCAGCCCGATCTGCGCGGCATATACTGCTGCGGCGCCGGGAACCGTGGCATCGCCGACGCGCTCGAGGCCTCGGGACGGTCGCGCGAGGTGGTCTGGATTGCCCATGAGCTGACCCAATACACGCGGCGTTTCCTGGTCCGCGGCACGCTCGATGCCATCATCAACCAGGATCCCGGCCACGAGGCACGGTCTGCGGCGCGAGTCCTGCTCGCGCATTGTTCGGGTGAGCCGATCAGCCCCGACCAGGAGCGCATCCGCATCGACATTTTTCTGCGGGACAATCTGCCGTAGCCTCGACTGACCTGCGGGGCGCATCAGAAGCTCTCGGCCATTGCGGCCAGACGTTGGTGGGCTCTTTCGCGGGACGCCTCGATGGGCTGTTGTGGTCCAGTGGTTGGTCCGATCGGAATGAAACGGACATTGCTGATGCCGACAAAACGCAAAATTTCGCGCAGGTAAGGCGTTGCCATGTCGATGCGCCCGCGGTTCATTCCGGTGGCGAAATCGCTGCCACTGGCAATGATGACGATGGTCGGCCGGTCCTTCAGCAACGGGATATACCCCAGCGACGGATCGAACCGAAAGGTGAGCCCGGGCTGGACGATGATGTCGAACCATTGCTTGAGCTTATAGGGAATACCGAAGTTCCACATCGGCGTCGAAATCAGCACCCGCTCGGCGAGCGCTAAGCGCACCGCCATCCGCTCGGCTTCCGCGAAGCTGTCGCGCTGCGCGTCGTTGAAGGCCTGCGCCTTCATCCGTGCATATTTGGCTTCGACAATGGGGCCTGAAAATTCCGGCAAGCGCTCGCGCCAGAGATCCATAACGTCCACGTCCCAGTCGGGCCGAGCTTGGCGAAAGCCGTCGAGGAAAACGCGTGCGCCGGCGCCTGACCAGGAGTCGTCGCGGGGCGAGCAGGACAGGTGCAGGAGCTTCGCCACCGTTCATCCCAGCGCTTTGATGACCGCATCGGCCTTGGTCACGACGGCGACGTTCTGCATGGCGAAATTGATCGACGCGGCGTGCCAATCGGCGTTCATGGTCGAGCAGCAATCCTCGGGAACGATCATGAAGTAGCCCTTGTCGGCACCGGTCCGCGCCGTGTGCTCGACCGACATGTTGGTCCAGGCGCCGGTGTTGATGATCATGTCGCGGCCGGTGGCTTTCAGGATCGTTTCGAGCCTCGTGCCCTCCCAGGCGCTCATTCGTACCTTCTCGACCACGAAATCGCCGGGCCGTGGTTCGAGACCTGACACCGGTGCCGCCCCCCAGCTTCCGCGCACCATCGCCTTGCTGTCGACGAGACCCTCGAACAGCGGCGCATTCAGCGTCACGCCGGGCGCGCCGGGCTCGACGACGAACCAGACATGAATGATAGCGACGCCGCGCACCCGCGCCGATTCGGCCAGGCGGCGGACATTCTCGACGACGCGCTGCTGCTTCGCGTGACCTGGCGCGCCGGAATCGGCAAAGGCGCCGCCGTCCATGATGACGTCGTTCTGGAGATCCTGGATGATCATGGCGCAGCGTCGCGGGTCGAGCTGCATTTCGCCGTCGGCAAGGATGGGGGCAGCGGAAGCAGAGCCCGCGGCCGCCGTGCCGCTGCCTCGCTTGCCGCTCATATAGGGCTCGTGGCGCGGTCCGACCCTGGTGGGAATGGCATAGACCGAGTGCGTCGAAGTCAGATACAGCGTGCGGAAATCCGGCCCGCCCCAGGTAAGGTTGGCGACGAGTTCGGGCAAGCGGAGCTTGCCGAGCAGCTCGCTCCGCGGCGAATAGACCCAGACCCCGCCGGGTGCCGTAACCCAGATGTTGCCGTGCTGGTCGCACTTCATGCCGTCGGGCAAGCCGGGCTCGAGCTCGGAGCGGATACCGCTCGCGAACACACGCGCACTCGACAGCGAGCCGTCACCGTTGACGTCGAATACATGGATGAGTGCCTGCACGGTGTCGTTGACATAGAGCAATTGCTCGTCGGGCGAGAAGCACAGCCCATTCGGCTGGTCGAACAGATTGCGATCCACGACCAGCTTCGGCTCGGCGCCGGGCACGACGCGATAGACGCCCTGGAAACCGAGCTGCCTCGGCCGCTCGACGCCATAGACCGGCATGCGGCCATACCAGGGGTCCGAGAAATAGATCGCGCCGGAGGAGTGCACGCAGACGTCGTTGGGGCTGTTGAGCTCCTGTCCCCCAAAGTGCGAGGCCAGCACCTCGCGCCGCCCGTCCGGCCGCTCGCGGATCAACGACGATGTCGCGTGCTCGCAAACGACCAAATTAAGTTCGGCGTCATAGGTCATGCCGTTGCATTTGTTCGACGGGCGTTTGACCTCGGCAATGCCGTGCCGCGAATCCCAGCGCCGGCGCACGTCGCCCGGCATGTCTGAGAACAGCAGATAATGATCGACCGGATGCCAGATCGGTCCCTCCGTGAAGTCAAAACCGGTGCCGATTTGCGCGACTGGTGCGTAGGGATCGATCAGGGTCTCGAATTCGGAGCGCAAGGTGACGTGGGTCATCGGTCGATCCTCTGGCGTCTAGGCCGGAAACCAGTTGCGCTGGGGCAGAGACTGCACGACCGGCCCAGGCACCTGGTCGTGCAGCCGGCCGACGACGTTGCCGCCTTCGATCTTGGCGGGGCGGTCGTGGACCGGCAGCAGATAGCGCGAATTGCTGAGCAGCTTTTTGATGGCGGCCTTCTCGGCCCGCTTGGTGGTGCCGTGGTTGCCAGTGGTGCGCGGCTCCCAGTCGTGGATCTCGTTGAAGGGCGTCACGATCTGGTCGTTGAAATCATAGATGACGTCGCCGCAGATGGTGGCGATGCCGTCGGCCGTTTCGACGATGATATTCATCGATCCCTCGGTATGCGCATTCGCGGCGTCGCAGTAGACACCCGGCATCAACTCGATGGGACCTGTGATCTCGAGGTCGAGAAAGCGCAGCGCACTCTTGGTGTGCAGACGGTCGATCAGATGCTTGATATCCGGCGCCGGATATTGCGGATGCATCAGGCCGGACACAGAATATTCAAGCTCCCGACGGTTGAGGACGACGGTCGTGTTCATCGGAAACAGATCGTCCTTGCCGGCGTGGTCGATGTGCAGATGGGTGTGGCAGACGAAACGCACATCGCCCATCCGCACGCCGTGCCGCGCAAGCTGGTTCTCGATCATGTGCTCGTGATACTGCAGGCCGCGCATCCCCAGCGTTTCCATGATCTGGTTGGAACGGTAACCGGTGTCTACCACGACCGGATACTTGCCGCCGAGGATCAGGAAACCGAGGGTGAGGACGCGGCGGGTGCGGCCGCAATCGCGGCCGAGAACCAAAAAGCTCGATTCCAGCTCAATATCGCCATAGTCCAAAATCTTGATCTCCAGCGGCATTCCGTCCCTCCCTGTGTCCGTTCTCGTTGTTTCCTCGGCGCTCAGAGCCGATAGACGCGCATAGCGGTGGTCTTGAAAATGGCTTCGCGCTGATCATCGCGTAGCGGCGCCGCGGCGGCACGGAATGCATCGATCAACGCGCGATAGCTGGTCCACAATTTCTCGATCGGAAAATTCGAGCCGAACAGGCAGCGTTCGGCGCCGAAGATTGCAATCGTATCGGTCAGGACGGATGCGATATGCGCGGGGTCGTTGCGGTGGATGAAGGTTCCGAGCCCCGATAGTTTCGACACGACGTTCGGGCATGCGGCGAGGCGGGCCATCCCGGCGCGCCACGCGGCGCGGCCTGCCGGTGAAAGGTCCTCCAGCATGCCGGCGTGCTGGAGGATAAAGGTCACCTTAGGGCAGGATTCCGCAAGGCGCGCAGCGTCAGGCATCTGTGGCGTGAACACCTGAAGGTCAAAGCTCCAGCCATAATCCGCAAGGCGGGCGATATTGCGCTGGATCACGGGATCGGTGCAAAGGTCCGGCCGCCCGGCAAAGCGATAAAGCGGGTTCTCGTGCCAATGCAGTTGCATGCGAACGCCGCGTACGAGGGCATAGCGCTTCAGGCGGTCGAGCTGTGGACGCACGTCGTCCACCGAAAAGTCGGCGTAAGCTACGATGGCATGCTGCCAGCCGTGCTCCTCGGCGGTCTGCTGCACCCAAGCGGCCTCGTCCTCGAAGCGGTCATTGGCCCAGTTGGTCTGGACATAGACCGAGCGGGTAACGCCGCTGCCCTCGATGTCGCCGAGATATTCCTCGATCGGGTAATCGCGCCGGATCGGCTCGTATGGACCGAAGATGCGCGGCTGCATCGGACCCACCAGCCAGGGCAGGTCGGTCTGGCGCCAGATATGATGGTGTCCATCGACGACGTCGGTCACGCAACTCTCCTTTGTCCCAGCGCCAGCACATGCGCGACGATCGACGCGCTCGAGCCACCATCGACGAGGTCGTCGACGAAGCGTTCGATCGCGACCAGCGCTTCGGTCTGCGGGCGAAAGTCGGGACCAGCCGCGAGCGGTGTCAGCCAGCTCACGCGCCACGCGCGGCGCGATAGTTTCGCGACCGCATCGCGCAGTGCATCGGGTTCGCCCCGTTCCAGGCCGTCGGAAACGATGATCACGGCAGCGCCCCGAGCGTATCCGCCGAAGCGGGGCACGGCGAGAAAGGCCTGAAGGGCGTCACCGATTCGGGTGCCGCCGTCCCAGTCGCTGACCGCATGGGCCGCCGCCCTGAGCGCCTGCTCTCGGCGTTTGAGTCGCAACGGGCGGGTGATGCGGGTCAGCCGCGTGCCGAAGGTGAAGACCTCGACGTTGGGCGCCGCCTGCACCAACGTGTGCGCGAACTTCATATTCTCTTCGGTGCGGGTCTTCATCGAGCCGGAGACGTCAATCAGAAGCAACACCTTGCGTGGGCGCTGCCGCCGCTTCAAACGCCCCATCCGGAGGATTTCGCCATCGCTGCGAACGGAGTCGCGCAGGGTGCGGCGCAAATCCGCGTAGGGTCCGCTGCGAGCCCGCATGCGGCGATGGCCGCGCCGCTTCGGCAGGCGCCTCGGCGCCTCGCGGGACAGCCGGCGCAGCGCATCGGTGGTCGAGAGCTGCGCAAAGCGGCGCTCGACCAGGGCTTCGGCGCGCGCAGCTGCGAGACCGGACTCGTTGGCCTCGTCCGACAACAGCGGCTCGTCGTTTCCACGGGCCTCCTCTTGCAGCCGAACAGTCTCGTCGTCCTCACCGTCATCGACGCGGTCGATTGCCTCGTTCCCGCGAAAGTGCAGATCGAACAGCCGGTCGAACGTTGCGCGACGCTCTGGTGGAGGGGCTAGTGTTGCGAGGGCTGCCTGCCGAATGTCCTCCAGGCTGCGGGGACCGAGCAACTGGATTGCGGCCAGGAACGACGTCGTCTGTTCCGGTGCGACGGCAAATCCGTTCGTTCGCAACAAGCCGACGAACGAGATGAATACACGCGCAGCGCGCGGCAGTTCGGGTTCGGCGCTCATGCAGAGGCCTCCGCCAGCAGGGCATCGAGGCGCGGCGAAATGAAGTGCAGATCCTCCTCGTCTTTCAAGGCAACGCCGATCGAGCGCCTGAAGGCATCAGGCCACCGTGCGCCGCCCTTGTGCAGCAGCGTGGCGGCCTCGGCCCAGTCGACGGCCTCGGCGATCCCGGGCGCCTTGCTGAGTGGTTCGCGTCGCAGCTTCTCGACGGCGGCGACGACGGCCCGCGCGGTGCCCTCGGCGACGCTGGAGGCCCGCATCATCACGATGCGCGCTTCGCGCTCGGCGGAGGGATAGTCGATCCAGTGATAGACGCATCGCCTCCGCAACGCTTCATGAAGATCCCGCGTGCGGTTCGAGGTCAGGACGACAACCGGGCGCTCAGAGGCGCGAACCGTACCGCGCTCCGGAATCGAGATCTGGAAGTCGGACAGGAACTCGAGCAGGAAGGCTTCGAATTCTTGGTCGGCGCGGTCGATTTCGTCGATCAGCAGCACAGTTGAGTCAGGTGCGCGCAGCGTCGCCAGCATCGGTCGCTCGATTAAAAACGTTTCGCCGTAGATGTCGACGCTCTCATCGTCGGCCTGGCGGATTGCGAGCATCTGGCGCGGATAGTTCCATTCGTAGAGTGCGGCAGATGCGTCGATGCCTTCGTAGCATTGCAGGCGGATCAGGCGGCGGCCGAGGACCGCGGCAATGGCTTTGGCGGCCTCGGTCTTGCCGACGCCCGGCGCGCCCTCGAGCAGCAATGGCTTGCCGAGTGCCAGCCCGAGATAGGCTGCGGTCGCCAGCCCCTCGTCGGCAAGGTAATAGGCTGCCCGAAGCGCTTTCTCCAGTGCCTCTGGGCTATCGATGCCGACGATGTTGCTGCGGACGGCCATCGAGACCTCAGCGCCGCGCCTGAGGGCGCGCGCCGCCCTCGGCCTTGATCGCGCGCAGCACCTTCTCCGGCGTAATCGGCAGATCGTCGATGCGCACGCCGACGGCGTTGAAGATGGCGTTCGCAACGGCCGGCAATACGGGATTCGCGCACATTTCGCCGGGCCCCTTGGCGCCGAAGGGGCCATCGGGAGCGGGGCGTTCCAATACGGCGATGTCGTGCGGGCAGATATCGCCAGGACCGGGCATGACATATTCGACGAAGTCGCGAGGGCCGTGGACCGGGTCGGGATAATAGGGTTCTGGCGTCTCGTAGAGCGCGTGACTGACGCCCATCCAGGCGCCGCCGACGAGCTGTTGCTCGACCAGGCGCGGGTTGAGCGCACGGCCGAGCTCATAGGCAGAATCCATGCGGATCATCGTGACCTCGCCGGTCTCGTCGTCAACCTCGACCTCGGCGACGAGACAGGCATGGGCGTAACAGGTCGCCGGCGACATCTCGCCGGTTTCCGGATCGACATTGGACAGAGGAACCAGGAAGATGCCACGACCCGCGATAGTCTTGCCCTGCTTGAACTGCGCGGCGATGGCGACGTCCTTGGTGGAGATCGAGCGGTGCGGCGCGCCCTTGACGTGGATGTTGCCACGTCCGTCGGTTTCGAGATCGGCGGCGTTGACCTCGAGTTCTTCTGCGGCCGCCTCCATCATCACGCCGCGCGCCTCGCGCGCCGCCGCCATCACTGCATTGCCGACGCGATGGGTGCCGCGCGAGGCGAACGAGCCCATGCAATGCGGGCCAGTATCGGAATCGGCGGTATCGACATAGACGTCCTCGACGGGTACGCCGAGCGTCTCTGCGCAAATCTGCCGCGTGACCGACTTCATGCCTTGGCCGAGGTCGATCGAGGACAGCGCTACGGTGAACTTGCCGCTTGGATTGGAATGAACCAGGGCTTGGCTGGGATCGCCGCCGAGGTTCATGCCGATGGGATAGTTGACCGACGCGATGCCGCGTCCGCGATGTCGCGTCATCTCAACGCCTCCTGGTGCCGAACACGGATGAGAATCGGCCCGCCCCATGCGAGGATGATGTTGGTCGCGGTGGCGACGGCGATGGCGGTGGCGGCGCGGGCGGTGGGGGCTCGCGCGGGGGTTCGCGCGACGCGGCCGTTGGCAGGCGATCATAGCTCGTGCGCTGCTGCGCCGGCGCGGTCGTCCGTGCGTGGATGTCGGCAGGCGTCCGCGGGATGGCAGCGCGGCTGCCGCCTCCGTCTTTGCGGGAGGAGGCGCGCTTGAACTCGTCGCGGATCGGCCATTTGGCTTTCTCGGCCGCGACCTGGACGCACTCGATCAGCGCCGTGTTCTTGGCCTCGCGCCGATGCGCCTTCATGTCGCCGTCGCGATAGGCATTGAGGATGCGGAACTCCATCGGATCCATGCCGACGAGGTTCGCGAGCTTGTCCATCTGGCATTCGATCGCAAAGTCCATGGCGGTGACGCCGAAGCCGCGCATCGCGGTTGCAGGCGTACGGTTGGTGAAGACGCAGTAGACGTCGCCATAGACGTTCGGGATGGTGTAGGGTCCTGGCAGATGGGCTGCGCATTTCACGGCTGCATAACTGGAGAGCCGCGTATATGCGCCGCTGTCGAAATATGCGCGGATCTTTCTCGCGACGACGCGGCCATCGCGCATCACGCCGTCCTTGATGTAGATGCGCTCGGCGCCGCGCGGCGGGCCGTATTGCATCTCTTCTTCGCGTCCGAACACGTAGCGCACGGGACGTCCCGTCAGCATCGCACCTAGGATGCATAACGGTTCGGTCAGCGTGTCGACCTTGCCGCCAAAGCCGCCGCCGACGGTGCCGCCAATGAAATGGAAGGTGTTGGAAGGGACGTCGAGGATCTTGGCGCAGGTGTCGACCGAGAAGAACAGCGCCTGCGTCGACGTATAGACGACATAGCGCCCGTTGGTGTCGGGCGCCGCGATCGACCCATTGGTTTCGGTCGGCGCGTGCTCGATTGGTGACATCTGGTAGCGTTGTTCAAGCACGTGATCGGCGGTCGCGAGTGCGGCATCGGCATCGCCGAAGCGGAGCTTTTGGTGGTCGTATGTGTCGTGATAAATGAAGGCATTCTTCGGATAGGTATCGTTGACGACGGGCGCGCCGGCCTTCAGCGCATCTTCCACGTCGAACACGGTTGGCAACGGCTCATAGTCGATCCGCACCTTTGCGATCGCCTCGAACGCCTCGCGCTCGCTGTCGGCGACGATGGCCAGGATCGGCTCACCCTTGTAGCGGACCTTGTCGACGGCCAGCGATGGTTCGTCGTCCTTGCCGAAATTGATCAGGCTCAAAAGTGTGTTGAGGTTGCGGGGCACGTCGGAGCCGCGGATGATCCGGCGCACGCCGGCTGAGCGCTCGGCGTCCGCGGTATCGATCCGCCGGATCCTTGCATGCGAATGGGTCGAGCGAACGACTTTCAGGTGCAGCATGCCCTGGAGCTTGTGGTCGTTGAAATAGCTCGAGGTGCCCGTGACATGGCCGAGCATGTCCTGGCGCTGTGTGCCCTTGCCGATCTCGTTGAGATTATCGTCGCGCTCGTCGGCGAAGATGTCCTTGCGTAGTTCCAGCATGATCTGGTCCTTCAGGCGCTCACCCTGCCGCCGGAGGCGGCGAGGATGGCGTTGATGATCGGCTCGTAGCCGGTGCACCGGCAGATGTTGCCGGAGATCGCCTCGACGACTTCAGCGCGGCTCGGGGAGGGATTGCGATCGAGCAATGCCTTGGCAGCCATCAGCATGCCCGGCGTGCAATATCCGCACTGGGCAGCAAAATTCTCGGCAAAGGCGCGTTGCAGCGGATGGAGGTTCGGTCCCTGCTTCAGGCTATCCAGCGTCTCGACGGAGCGGCCCGCGACCGTCTCGGCCAGCGTCAGACAGGAGAGATGAAGCTCGCCATCGATCAGAACGCTGCACGTGCCGCAGCCGCCCTGGCCGCAACCGAATTTCGGCGTTATGTCGCCGATCAATTCGCGGAGGGCGACGAGCAGGTTGGTGCCGCCATCGACGAAAATGGCGACCTCGCTGCCGTTGTGACGAAATTGCAGGGCAGTCTTGGCCATACGATCTATTCCTGACCCAAGAGAAGACGACGCAGATGGACGCCGACGATCTCGCGGCGATACCAGGCGCTGCCGAGCGCGTTGTCGGATGGCGATGTTCCTTCCGCGGCTGCGGAGGCTGCGGCCGCAACGGTCGCGGCATCGAGCGATCGGCCTTCCAAAGCGCGTTCGGCCGCCCGCGCACGTATTTGCGTCGGCGCCATCGATCCCAATGCAATTCGTGCCCCGGCGATCCGTCCGCCACTGATGGGTAGATGTGCGGCGAGCGTGATGACCGAGCCGCCTTTGGGCTTGATCCGCGCGATCTTGCGGTAGCGGAAAGCCTCCGGGCTTGTCGGTCGCGTGCAGGACACCGACAGCACGAGCATGCCCGCCTGCCTTTCACGCGACTGCAAAAACTCCTCAATTGGAATGTCGCGCGATCCAAAGCCGCCTTGCAGGGCCACCGTGGCATCGAGCGCAAGCAGGGCGACGGTGAAATCGCCATAGGGATTAGGCGCAAACAGATTGCCGCCCACCGTACCCATGTTGCGCACCGCCGGGCCGCCAATCGAGCGGGCAGGGGCGTGCAGGAAAGCGAGGTCACGCTCGCCCAGAATCCGGGCGAAAGTTACGCCAGCACCCAAGGTGATCCGCGGACCAGATGGGTCGATGCGCGTCAAGGCTTGGTCATTGGCGCGCACGATGGTCGAGAGCGAGATATCGCCTTCGTTCAGCGCGCGCATCACCAGCGTGCCGCCACCGAGATAGCGCGCGGTGCGATCGGACGACAGCGCGGCGGCGGCCTCGCTCGAGCTCGTGAAGGTCTTCACCGTCACAGTCATGTTGACACAGCCTCCTTGAGGTACCGGCGGATCGCTTCGAATCCCGCCTGGTAGATATCTTCCGCGACCATGTGGGTGATCCGGTCCTTGTCCTCCGGCCGTGTCGAAAAGCGGGATTCCCAGTGCCAGAAGGTGCGGTCGCCGTCGGTCACGGGCAGCAGGCGGACGTGGGCCACATAGTTGAACATCGGGACAGGCGTATCGAGCAGGCAATAGCTGAAGGCCTGCTCCAGATCCGACAGCGTCAGCAATTGCTCGCGCAGCTCCGAGCCGTCCTGCAGCTTGAAGCGCCTGACACAGCCGATCTTGTCCGAAGCCTGCGCGCGCTCGATCGTGGAGGTCGCGACCGCCGGATGCCAGCGATCGTGCCCGTTGAAATCGCGCAGCACGCCCCACACGGAGCCGGTCGGCGCATCCAGGATCGTGCTCTTGACGATATGCGGCACTGCGCTCAGCCTCCGAACTGGCGTTTGAGGGCGTCGAAGCCGCCCTGGAACACGCCGCCGCCGATATTCGCGACAAGCTCCGCCTCCCGCTCGGGTGCGCATTCGAACTCAGCGGTCCATTCCATGAAGGTCTGGTCGCCATCCGTGACCGGCGTCAGCCGAAGCGTCGCGACGTAGTCCTCGACCCCCATCGGGGATTCGAGGATCGAGTAGGTGCAGAACATGTCGTAATCCGACAGGCCGAGCAGCTTTTCCCGGATTCGATCGCCGTTGCGCAGGCGAAAATCCCTGACGCAGCCGATCTTGTCGGAGGGCTCGCCGCCCTCGATGCGGCTTTCCGCAATCGCGGGATGCCAGTTCGGCAGACCGTTGAAGTCGCGTACCCGCGCCCAGACGCGATCGTTGCGTGCGTTGACGACGGTTGAGACGTAGACGCGGGCCATGGTGCGACCTCAACTCTTCTTCCGGGGGCTGCGCTCGGCGGGCGGCTCGCCGTCGGCCGAAGGCGAGGGTGCAGCGGCTGGCTTCTCGCCACCGCCGCCGCTCTTGCGCGCGGAGTCCTTGATGCCCTGCATGTCGCGAGCTTCCCGGATCAGGCCTGGCATCTTGGCGAGGCTGCCGCCTTCGACGCCGATGTCCGCCAGGAGCGAGTCGATCAGCGGCGCCTGGACGCGGTAGCGCAGCGCCGAGTCGATCACCTCGTCGGTGGCGCTACGGCCGCCATTGCCGCCATGGCCGTTGCCGTTGAGACCATCGACTTGCAGGATGCGGATGCCCTCGATCTTCTCCATCGGCTTGACGCTCTCACGGACGATGCCCTCGATGCGGTCGAGCAGCTTTCTACGGAATAGCGAGTAGCGCGCCTGGTCGGTCAGCACGTTCTCGGCCTCGTTGAGCATACGCTGCGCCTCGGCCTCGACTGCAGCGCGGATCCGTTCGGCTTCCGCGGCAATTCGCGTCTCTTCGGCCTGCTTCTCGGCGATCAGGATCTCCACGGTCTTGCGACGCTTCGCGATCTCGCTCTCGCGCGCGGTTATGACGCGCTCGGTGGCTTCAGTGGCATGCACCCGCGCTTCCTCAGCCGAGGCCTTGGCCGCGGATTCCTCCAGCGACTTGAGGTGGATAGCAATCGCCTTTTCCATCAAGACGGTCTCGACCTCCTTCTCGCGATTGATTTCGAGCTTGCGCAACTCGCGCTCGCGGCCGATGCGGGCCTCGTCGAGGCCGCGATCGGAGGCGATGCGGGAGCGCTCAACCTCTTCCCGCGCGGCAATCTCGGCTTCCTGGAGCGACTGGACGCGAGCGACTTCGAGCTGTTCGATCGAACGGCGGCGCTCGATTCGCGCCGCGTCCAGCGCATGCTCGCGCGAGACGTCGGTGGTCTCGACCTCCTTGCGCGCGACAATCTCGGCCTGCCTGACCTGGCGGTCGGCGTCGATGCGCTCGGACTTCTTGGTCGAGAGCGCGATGACGCGGTCCTCATCCGCGATCTCGATCGCCTTCTTGTGCTCGATATTGAGGACTTCGCGCTTCTTGGAGGACGTGATCCGCTCGGCCTCGAGCGCGAGATCGACGCCGATGCGCTGGCGCTCGATGGCGTCGCGGCGCTTCAACTCGGCCGCCTCGAGCACGGCTGAGCGCTCGATCTCGAGCGCGCGTGTGTCACGCTCGGCCTGGATACGCTCGGCTGCAACGGACTTCTCCTGCGCGATCCGGGCGGCTTCGATGGCTTCCCGCGAGGCAATGTCGGCTTCCTCGACGGCGCGGTTGCGGGCGATTTCCAGCGACCGCACGCGCTCTTGCTGGGTGATGCGGGCAGCTTCAGTGGCTTCGCGCGCCGCGACCTCTGCGACTTCCAGCGTCTGATTTCGCTCGATTTCCAACTGCCGGGTATTCTGCTCGACCGCGATGCGCTCGACGGCGAGCCTGTGCTCCCGGTCGATTCGCGCCGCCTCGACCGCGCGCTGCGCCTCAATCTCGGCTTCCTGGATGTTACGCACCTGCTGGATCTCCAGCGCACGGGTGCGCTCATCGGATGCGATGCGCTCGACATTGACAATCATGGTCTGGGCGATGCGGGCCTTTTCGGTCGTCTCGCGGGCAGCAATCTCGGCTTCGTCCACGGCGCGGGTCCGGTCGATCTCGCGGCGCCGGGTCTCCTCTTCGTTAGCGATGCGGGCGTCGGTCACGACGCGGTCCTGCTGGATACGCGCTTTCTCGATCGCTTCGCGGGCGGTGATCTCGGCTTCCTCGACGGTCCGCATCCGCTCGATTTCGCGCTGGCGCACCTCGCGCTCGGAAGCGATGCGGCTGGTATCGATCGAGCGCTGGTTGGCGATCCGGGCTTTTTCGATTTCCTCCCGTGCGAGCAGTTCCTTCTCCTCGATGGTGCGGGTGCGCTCGATCTCCCGCTGGCGGGTCTCACGCTCCGAGGCGATACGGGCTTCGGCGATCGCCTGGTCGTTGGCGATTCGCGCCTTCTCGATGGTTTCACGGGCGGAAATCTGCGCCTGCTCAGCTTCGGTCTCGCGCAGGGCCCGTTCGCGTGCGACCTCGGTGCGTTGCAGGGCGCGGCGCATCTCGATGTCACGCTCCTGTTCGAGGCGCGCCGTCTCGCTTTCGCGTTCGATCTCGAGAGCCTGCCGCTCGGCCTCCAGGTTGCGGGAGCGGATCTTGATCATCGAATCCTGCTCGATGTCGTTGCGCAGTTTGCGCTTGGCCTCGATGTCCTCCATCAGGCGGGTCAGACCTTCGGCGTCGAAGCGGTTCGAGGGGTTGAAGAATTCGAGATCGGTCTGGTCGAGATCGGTGATCGCGACTGATTCCAGCTCGAGCCCGTTCTGGGCGAGGGCCTCTGCGGCGTTCGCCTTGAGGCGGGCGACGTACTCACCGCGCTGCTCGTGCATCTGCTCGAGGGTCATCTCCGAGGCAACGGAACGAATGGCCGAGATGAATTTGCCGGCGAGGAGGGCGTGGAGCTGTTCGGGCTCCATGGTGCGGCGGCCGAGTGTGGCGGCCGCGATAGACACGGCTTCGCGGGTCGCCTGCACGCGGACATAGAAATCGGCCTCGATGTCGACGCGCATGCGGTCACGGGTGATCACGGCGTCCTGGCGGGAGCGCACGATGCCCATCGGCTGCACGTTCATGTTGACGGGCGTGTAGTCGTGGATGAACGGCAGCACGAAGGCGCCGCCGTTGATCACAACGCGCTCGCCGAGCAGGCCGGTCCGGACGAATGAGGTCTCCTTGGACGAGCGGTGATAGAGCCAGTTCACGATGTAGACGCCGACCACGATCACCACGACGGCGACGATCAGCCAGAGGATCAATTCACCGACCAGAGTCCCTGACATGTTTCTCTCCCTCGACCTTTCGGCGTTATCGCGCGCCGATCGCCTTGAATTTGCGAACCTGATCCGTCAGCGCCCGCTCGACCGGCAGCCGTTCCATTGAGGAGGCGCCGTAGAAGCCGTGGCAGTTGCGTGTGTTCCTCATGATGAAATCGGCATCGTCCGGATCGGAGATTGGTCCGCCGTGAGCGAGCACCAGAATGTCCGGATTGACGCCGAGCGCGGCGGAGGCCCAGGTGTCGATGTGCGCTGGGCAATCGGTCAGCTTGAGTGCGGTCTGCGCGCCGATGCTGCCCCCGGTCGTCAGGCCCAGATGACAGACGATGATATCCGCGCCTGCGATCGCCATCGCGGCAGCTTCCTTCTCGCTAAAGACGTAGGGCGTCGTCAGCAGGTCCTTCTCGCGCGCCTTTGCGATCATGTCGATCTCGAGGGCATAGGACATACCGGTCTCTTCGAGATTGGCGCGGAACACGCCGTCGATAAGGCCGACGGTCGGAAAGTTTTGTACGCCAGCGAATCCGAGCGCTTTCAATTGGTCCAGGAAAAGATCCATGTCGCGGAACGGATCCGTGCCATTGACGCCGGCGAGCACTGGCGTCCTGGTCACCACGGGCAGCACTTCGCCGGCCATCTCCAGCACGATGGCGTTGGCGTCGCCGTAAGCCATCAATCCCGCGAGCGAGCCTCGGCCGGCCATGCGGTAGCGGCCGGAATTGTAGACGACGATGAGGTCGACACCGCCGGCCTCCTCGCACTTGGCCGACAGGCCGGTGCCGGCGCCGCCGCCGACGATGGGCTCGCCGCGCCTTGCCATCTCGCGGAAGCGATTCAACAGTGCAGCGCGTTCAAACCGGGCCATCGGTCACCTCGCTAGTCTCCGGCGCGCCCCAATGCGGCCGAACAATGTTCGGAACGCGCTGACGATGGTGGAGGCGAACTCGGGGTCATTGATATTCTTGGGAATGCGGATGAGCTGACGGTTGGCGGTCTGCCGCACGTTGCGCTCCAGCGTGCGGAACAGCGCCGCATCGGCGTCCGGATCCCAGAATGGCTGTCCTCGCGCGTCGAGCGCGGAGACACCGCCCTCAGGCAGGAAGAAGCGCACCGGGCCGTCCATCCGGTTGAGCCGGTCGGCGATCCAGTGCCCCATGCGCTCGTTCTCCTCTGCAGTGGTGCGCATCAGCGTGACCTGCGGGTTGTGGACGTGGAATTTCCTGCCGCGGTAGCGCTCCGGGATGGTCTCGGGGGCGCCGAAATTCACCATGTCCAGAGCGCCCACCGAGCCGACATAAGGCACCCGGCTGCGGATGATGGCGCCAAAGCGGTCGTCGATGGCCGGGAACACGCCGCCCATCAGGAGATCGCCGACCTCCGTGGTCGTGAGGTCGATGACGCCTGCGAGCTGTCCGGAATCGACGAGCTTCTCCATTGAGCGTCCTCCGACGCCGGTGGCGTGGAAGACCAGGCACTCGAAATCCTCGCGCAAGTCGGCCGCGATCTTCTGCCCCGCCGGCGTGGTGACACCAAACATGGTGATGCCGACCGACGGCAATCCGCTGTCGCCGCGATCCTTCCGCGAATGCTGATCAAGGCGCGCCTTGACCATGCCGGCCAGCGCGTTGGCGCCGTTGGCCAGCACGGCGCGCGAGATCGAGTTGAGGCCCTGAACGTCGGTAACCGAATGCATCATGGTGATGTCCGCGGGGCCGACATAGGGCCCGACGTCGCCAGAGGCGACGGACGAGACGATGAGCTTCGGCACCCCGACAGGAAGCATCCGCATACCGGGCGCGACCAGCGACGCTGCGCCCGAGCCACCGGCAGAAATCACGCCGGCAACATTGTTCTGGCGTCGCAACCAGCTGGCGAAGGCCTCGGCCATCGCGGCGACGGCGGCGCCGCGGTCGGGTCCGAGTACCGCCGATCCGCCGCGACCATGGTTCAAGGCAATCTCCTGGGCGGAGACGTCGCTGGCCGCGTGCCTGCCGCTGGTGGAGACATCGACCAATCGGGTTCGCAGGCCGGTCCCGGCGATGATGTCGCGGATGAAGCGGAGCTCCGTGCCCTTGGTGTCCAGCGTACCGACGACGAGGACGACCGGAGGGCCCTGCGTTTGTGCGGCGACCGGTTCGCGCCGTCGCCGTGCCGTCTCGTCGAGTCGCATCACCTGTGTCGAGAACATGCGGGCCGCAGCCTCGATGCGGGCGATCGGCACAGGTTGCGACCACCGTGTCGGCGGCGTCGGGTTTGACATGTAGATGCGGATCGCGCCGCCTGGACGCGTCTGCTGCGGAGGAGGCTTCGCTTCCGTATCCGCCGGTGGCACGTCGAGGTCGAGCTCGAGTCCGGCGTGCATTCCGACACCGAGCAGGCGCTGCTGCAGTTCGCGATCGGCGGCAAGCCGCACCGAATCGATGATGCGGTTGACGCGGCCGTTGACCATGATCGCGACATTGCGCGACACGGCGGTCGCCACGCCGATATTCTGCTCGATCACGAGCACGGACATGTTGCCGTCCTCGCCAAGTCGTAGCAGCATCTCCTCGACCTGGGCCACGATGACGGGCGCGAGCCCCTCAGTGGGCTCGTCCATGATCAGGAGCCGCGGGTTGGTGAGCAACGCGCGCGAGATCGCAAGCATCTGTTGCTCGCCGCCGGAGAGCTGGCCGCCGCCGTGATCCTTGCGCTCGGCCAACCGCGGAAACGTCTTGTAGATGCGCTCGACCGTCCAGGCGCCGCGGCGCAAGCCGGCGGCAAGCCGCAGATGCTCATCGACGCTGAGTGAACGCCACAGCCGCCGTCCCTGCGGAACGTAGCCGACGCCGAGTCGGGCTATGTGGGCAGGCGGCTGTCGGGTGATCTCATCCCCGCGGATGCGGATCGAGCCGCCGCTGACCGGCACCAGCCCCATGATGGCCTTGCATAGCGTGGTCTTGCCCATGCCGTTGCGGCCAACGACCGAGAACACGCCGGCCTCGAGCGTCAGATCCACGCCCTGCAGCGCATGCGAATGGCCGTAATAGACGTCCAGGCCGCGGACTTCGAGCGCGGCGGCGGTACGGCGGACCTCATTCATGGCCGCCTCCGAGGTAAAGCTCCTGCACTTCGGGATCGGACTCGATCTCTTGCGGACGGCCTTCCTTGAAGATCCGCCCGTTGTGCATCATCGTGACGCTCTCGACGACGCGCAGGGCGACGTCCATGTCGTGCTCGATGATGATGTAGCCGATATGCGCGGGCAGGGAGGTCAATATCTCGATCAGCTCGGCACGCTCGGTCGGCGACAGCCCCGCGGCGGGTTCATCGAACAGGACGAATCGCGGCGCGCCGGCAAGCGCAAGTGCGATCTCGAGCTGGCGCTGCTGGCCATGCGCGAGCTCGGCAACGCGCTGATCCTTCACGCCCGAGAGATGGACGGCCTGCACGAGATTTTCGGCCGCGTGCATCAACGCATCGTTCTGACCGGGGCGGAGAAACGAGAAGCGTCCCCGTGAGACGCCACGGCAGGCGAGGTAGACATTGTCCTGGACGGTAAGGCCCGGAAACAGCGCGGAGATCTGGTAAGTCCGGCGCAGGCCACGGCGGATGCGCTCATAGGGCGGGAAGTGCGTGACGTCCTCGCCGAAGAAGCGGATGGTGCCGGAAGAAGGTGGGAAGTCGCCGGTGATGCAGTTGAACAGCGTAGTCTTGCCGGCGCCGTTAGAGCCAAGCACGGCGCGCCGTTCGCCGGGGCGGACGGTAATGGTGATGTCGGTGAGTGCCGCCAGCGCGCCGAACAGACGTGTCACGCCGCGCAGCTCCAGCGCCGCGCCGGCGCCCACGACAGAGAGGCGTTGCGCGACGCTATCCATGGTGGGATCCTTGGCTGGATCCTTGGTCAGATTCTCGGCCACGTCGTCCGCCTGAACTTGCCGCGCCGGAGCGTTGGCGGCGCCGCCAGCTCTGCCAGAGTCCGATGACGCCGTCCGAGGACCAGAACACGATAGCGAGGAAGCCGAGGCCGATCAGGAGCCGAAAGCGGTTGCCGTCGAGCCCCAGCTTGACCAGGAAGTCGAGTGCGAAGGTCCGCAGCAGTACGAAGATCAGCGCGCCGATAAAGGGTCCGATGGGACGCGTGATGCCGCCGACGACTGCGATGATGAGGATATCGATGCAGGCCCCAACGCTCACGGATCCCGGCGAAATCTGCCGGTAATTCCAGACCTGGAGTACCCCTGCCAGCGCCGCGACGAAGGACGCGAAGACGTAGGCCGCGACGCGATGCGCATTGACGTTGAAGCCGAGTGCCGCCATGCGGCGGGGATTGTCGCGGACACCTTGCAACGCGAGGCCGAACGGTGCGCGGGAGATGTAGTCGACGGCGAAGTAGCACAGCGCGGCTACTGCGAGGACGATATAGTAGAATGGAATGTCGGCGCGCCAGTTGACGCCCCAGAAATGCGGTGTGGCAACGGTATTGATGCCGGTATGACCGTTGAAGATCGCCCAGTTCTGGTTAGTGAAATAATAGAACGCCGCGCCGATCGCGAGCGTGATCATGATGGTGTAGATGCCCTCGGTGCGCACCGCCAGCGCGCCGCCGAGCGTGCCGAATATGGTCGCGAGCGCGAGCGCCATTGGGACCGCAAGCCACCACGGCCAGCCCAGGCTGATATTGGCGTTGCCGCTGACGCCAAACACCGCGACCATATAGGCGGAGAAACCCGCGATGGTGAGCTGCATCAGGCTGACCATGCCGCCATAGCCGGCAAGAAACATCAGACTCAGCGCCATGGTTCCGAGGATCAGCGTGGTCGCAAAGATCTCGATCAGGAAGAAGCCGTTGGCGATCAGGGGCATGATTAGGAGAATGGCCGCGACGGCCCAGGCCGCCGGATTGTCGATCTCCGGCCATCCGCGCAATTTCGAGCGCTGCACCGCAGTGGCGGGACGAACCGGGACGCGGGCGTCATGAGCGAGGGACATGTCAGCGCCTCGCCAACAGGCCCTGCGGCCGAATTGCCAGCACCAAAACCATGATCAGGAAGGTCACGACGATGGCGTAGGTCGGGATGTAGACTGAGCCGAGCTGTTCGGCGAGGCCGATGATGAGCGCGCCCAGCGCAGCCCCTGGGATCGAGCCCATGCCACCGACGATCACAACGACGAGGGAGGCGAGCAGGAAGCGGATATCCTCGCCGGGTGAGAGCGACTGGAACGTTCCGCCGACAACGCCCGCAACGCCAGCGAGGCCGGCGCCGAGCGCAAACACCACCACGAAAACGAGTTGGATCCGTACTCCGGTCGCAGCCAGGATGTCGCGATCGTCGACCCCGGCGCGGATGATCATGCCGATGCGCGTGCGGTTGAGCGCCAGCCACATCGCCACGCCGATCACGACGGAGGCGACGAAGATCACGAGTCGGACCAGGGGATAGCGGAGATAGACCGGCTCACCTGAGGACTTGACCGCAGTGACCAGCGGCAGCTCCACAGGTCCGATCAGCCAGTTCGGGGTCTGGATCTGATAGAAATCGCCACCGCATGCCCACAGCATCAAATCGGCGAACACGATCGAGAGTCCGATCGTCACCATGGTCTGGCGCAGGTCCTGGCCTTCCATGCGGCGGAAGACGAGGACCTGGAGCAGGACGCCGACCAGTGCCGTCAGGATGAAAGCGACGATGAAGCTGAGGACCCATGAACCGGTCGCGACGCTGATGGCGTAGCCGACATAGCCGCCGAACAAATAGAGCGAGCCGTGCGCGAGGTTGACGTTACGCATTAAGCCGAAGATCAGCGTAAAGCCGCTGGCGACGAGGAAATAGAGACCGCCGAGCGTGATGCCGTTGAAGAGCGCGTTGAGGAAGACCCGCTTGCGGCCGAACGCATCTTCGACGCTCTGCGGCCACACTGCGAAAATCAGCCAGAGTGCTACCGCGATTGCGATGATGACAATCAGTGCCCAGGCGGGATGGCGTTCGACAAAGCGGGTCATGATCGCCGCTCCGTCTTCGCGTCACCCCATCTCTCACCCCGCAAGCGGGGCGGAGGGGCACGCAGACCGTCGCCGGCCGCAAGCCCTGCCATGAACGTGCGCTCCCTATCGCGCGCGATCCTCGTTTCGGGATCGCGTTTGTCGCATCCTAATGCGGCTGTAAGGGAGGCGCTTGATCGTGAGTATCTTTTCGCGTGACCTCAGGCGCGCAAAACCTTGGCCGCGCGGCGATAATCGGTCGGCGCCATGCCGACATTGGCAGCGAAGAAGCGGGTGAATCCGCTCTGCGACGAGAAGCCGAGATCGAAGCCGATATCGGCGATCGGCGCTTCGCTCGCCACCAGCGCCTCCAGCGCCTGCTCCATCATCAGCGTGTTGAGATAGAGGTGTGGCGTGACGCCGGTCTGGGTGCGGAAGAGCCGGTAGAAATGCGGCCGGGAAAGGCCAGATTCGCGCGCGATGGTATCGAGCTCGATCTCGGCGCCAGGACTCTCCGACATCATCTTGATGCACTTGCGCACGCGAAAATCCGTGACGGAACCGTTTGCGCGCGGATCGCGCGCGGTCGCCGCCTGTTGCCAGCTTTCGTCATAACAGATGTCGATCAGGCTTCTCAGCTCGCCATCGAGGCTGTTGAGCGAGGGAGCGCCGCACACGAGGGCGGCTGCGTGCCTGATGTGCTTGTCCAGCGCAACGGACCGCGTGAACTGGGTGCGGCCGAAGCGCAGGCGGTCGGCGCCGGGCGCGTCGGGCGCAAACCACTCCGCATTGACGTAGAGCACGAAGAAAACGGCGCCGCCTTCGAGATCGGACGGCAGGAAATTATGCGGCTCCCACGGATTGACCGCGACGACGGAACCTTCGGTGAGCTCGTAACGTCCGTCACTGACATCGATGCATGCGGAACGCCCGCCGACATGGAAGATCAAATGACCTTCGCGATGTGCGTGGATGTTGAAAGGGCGGTTCAACTGATAGACCGTCGCCCGACCAAAGCGGCCGTGGAAGACGGCGAGCGCCCGGCTCATGCCTCTCCTCCCAAAAGCTCTTGGTATTTTTTGGTAGCGTTCAACAACCGAGGAGAGAATGCAAGGGCGCACGTGTCGCGCTTCTGGCAAATCTCTCCCCGGCCGGTCATCGCTCGCGAATGAGACTAGGTCAGTATTTCTTACATTCCGGTACTGTGCGGCTCGGCAAACCGATTTTGGCGAACACCGCGGGATCGTAGCCCAGCGTTTGGTTGACGTCCGGGATCACCTTCACGACCTTTGAGAACAGCGCGCCCTTGCCGTCGTCGACGACCTCGGTGACAAAGTTGGTGCCGATCGCCTGGCGGTTGGAGTCCAGCTTGATCTTGCCGTTGGGTGCGTCGATCTCGATCTTGGCAAGGGCCTCCTTGTACTTGGCCTGATTGTTGGAGAGATCGCCATTGACCTGGCGGAGCGCCTGGATCAGCGCCATGGTCGAGCCGTAATAGTTGGTGGCGAGCAGCGATGGGCTCGGGAAGCGCTTGTTGGGCGGGAAGGCGTCCTGATAGTCCTTCACGAACTTCTGCCAACTTGGGTTCTCCCAAGTGTCGGCCTGGCCGCTCGCGGCCAGCGTGCCGATCAGGGCATTCTTGGCGTTTCCCTTGGACGACAGGATGGTCTGGTCGATCATGATCGAGCCGCCCATCAGATGCGCCTTGCCGCCGGCCTGCTGGTACTGATTCAGGAAGTTGACGGCGTCGGCGCCGCCGAGGCCGAGATAGATTGCGTCGACGTCGTCGGGCAGTGCGGCGATGACCGAGGCAAAGTCCTTGGTGCCGAGCGGCACCCATTGCCGGTTGGTGACCTGTCCGCCGGCACCGCAGAACTCGAGCACGAGGCCGAACACCTGCGTATAGATGAAGGAGTAGTCTTCGCCGACGGTCGCGATCTTGCGATACTTCTTTTCGTCATAAGCATATTTGCCGAGGCCCACCTGCCACTGCGCACCGTCCATGTTGTAGCGGAAAAAGTTCGGAGCCGGATCGACATAGGTCGTTTCCTGGGCCCCGGAGGCGGCGTTGATGAAGGTCAGTTCGGGATGGGTCTTTGCAAAATTTTTGACCGCGATGCCTTCGTCACCAGAGAGCGGCGACAGCAGGATCTGTACCTTGTCCTGCTCGATCAGCTTGCGCACGGCTCGTACGGCGGAGTCCGGCGTCGCGTCGGTCGAGGCGATGACAAATTCGAGTTCCTTGTCGCCGACCTTCTTGCCGAGGACGTTGAGGGCCGTCTGGAAGCCGCGGATGCCGTCCTCGCCGAGTACGGTGTAGGTGCCTTCGAGCGTCGCGGTGACGCCGACCTTGATCTTCTCCTGTGCGAAGGCGGTGCCCGAAAGTAACAGGCTGCTCAACGCGATCAGTCCTAGACTGCCTTTCAACATTGCTCTCCTCCCTGGGCGTTCTTGTCACTGTTTTTCACCGCGCCTTGACGCGCCCGCCGCGCGGTGCGGCGTTCGGACAAGGCTAACGGTTCTTGAAACGGAGGCTAACCGAACTCCGATGCAGCGCACGTGCTGGAGCCGTGCGCGGCTTAACGGGCAGTCTCATTTTGAATGTTGCGTCGCGATTAACATCGCGGTGCAACAGGCGTCAGGCTTCCCGATTTGCACCCGCCAGCCGCATGGCGGCCGCGGACTGCCGCCGCTTGAATTGGATCGCTCGAATAGAGGAGAAATCAATCGTAGGCGTTGCGTCATTTCGCGGCGCGCGGCACTCGCTGGTTATACGTTGTGGCAGGCGATCGTCCGACCGTCCGCACCGACAAATCGAAGTTGTGGCACATCGACGAGACAGCGATCGCTGGCCATAGGGCAGCGGGGCGCATATGCACAGCCGTGCGGTCGCGTGAAGAGGCTTGGCGGTTCACCCATTTCGATCGCGCCCTGGATCCGTTTCGATGGATCGGGCTTCGGAATTGCCGCCACCAACGCGCGCGTATAGGGATGGAGCGGATGATCCAGGACCGTCCGCGTCCCGGCCTGCTCCACGATGCGGCCCATATACATGACAGCAACGCGGCTGCTGATCTGCCCGATCACGCCAAGGTCGTGCGAGATGAAGAGCATCGACAGTCTCAATTGGTCACGCAGATCCATCATCAGATTGAGCACTTGGGCCTGCACGGACACGTCGAGGGCCGAGACCGGCTCGTCGGCGACGATGATGCACGGCGTGGGAAGAATGGCGCGTGCGATTCCGACCCGTTGCCGTTGCCCGCCACTCAGTTCGTAGGGGTAGCGAGCGGCGAAAGACGGGTTCAACCCGACGGCCGTCAAGGTGGCAGCTATGGCCGCGCTGCGCTCGGCGCGGTTCTTGAAGAAGCCGCTGATGTCGGCCGCCTCCGCCACCGAATCTCCAATTGCGCGCCGCGGGTTGAGCGATGCATTGGGGTCCTGGAAAACCATCCGGACGCTCAGACGCATCTCGCGGAGGCCGGAGCCGCGGGCTCCGATCATTTCGGTTCCCTTCAAATTGAAGTTGCCGCTGTCGGGCTGGACCAGCCCGACGAGGGCTCGGCCCAGCGTGGTCTTGCCGCAGCCGGACTCGCCCACGATCCCGAGGACCTCGCCTTCGGCCAGCGACAGCGATACACCATCCACCGCCTGCACCCGGTATTTCCGACCGGCCCGCCTGGCACTGAACGAGACCATCATGTCCCGGACCTCGAGGATTACATTGCCGCTCATGGCAGCTCTCCGCCGGCCAGCGGAAACGCGCAGAGCACCTCGTGCCCTTGGGAAGCCTCCAGGCGGGGCGGGGTCGCCACGCGGCACTCATCGCGCACCGCTGCGCAACGCAAGGCAAACACGCAGCCAGCGGCGACCGAACCTGGCAGCGGCGGCTGACCAGAAATGGTCGGCAGCCGGCGCGCGCCGGAATTTCGCGACGGCATGCAATCCATCAGTCCGCGGGTGTAATGATGACGGGGTGCGCCGAACAGCGCATCGACTGAAGCGGTTTCCACGATCTGGCCGGCGTACATGACAGCGACACGATCGGCGAGCTGCGCAATGACTCCCATGTCGTGAGTGATGAACAATATCGCCATATCGAGCCGATTGCAGAGCTCGCGCAAGAGCCCGAGAATCTGAACCTGTATGGTGACATCCAGCGCAGTGGTCGGTTCGTCGGCGACCAGCACCTGTGGCCTGCAGGCCAGCGCAATCGCGATCATGACCCGCTGGCGTTGGCCTCCGGACAACTGATGGGGATACGCGGACAGCTGCATTTTGGGGTCGGGCATACGTACCAGTTCGAGCAGTTCGCGCGCACGGACCAGCGCCGCTGCGCCCGAAATTCCCTCATGCACGCGTACGGCTTCGGCGATCTGATCGCCGATCCGACGAACAGGGTTCAGTGAGGTCATCGGCTCCTGAAAGATCATTGCCATGCGGCCGTGGCCCGCTTCGACACGTTGCCAGGGCTGCAGCTGCGTTACGTCGCAGCCCTCCAACAGGACGCGCCCGGCCCGGACTCGGGGACCGGGCTGCGGCAGCAATCCCATGACCGCAAGCGAGGTCATGCTCTTTCCGCAGCCGGACTCGCCGACGAGGCCGAGGATTTCGCCCTTGGCCAAGCCGAAGGACACGCCCGCGACGATGTCGACCGGCGCGGTTTCCGGCCCCACTGACACCGTAAGGTCGCAAACTGTCAGCACGGCCTAACCCTTCTCACCAAAGACTTGACGGAACCGCGGATCGAGTCGATCGCGCAATGCATCGCCGACCAGGTTCAGAGAAAATGCCGTCGCCACGATCATCATGCCCGGGAAGAAGAGCAGCCACGGCGCGCGGGTGATGAAGGTCCGTGACTCCGCCAGCATATTGCCCCAGCTCGGAATGTCCGGAGGGGCGCCGAGGCCCAGGAAATCGAGTGAAGCCGCGCCGAGCTGCGCGAACGCGAAGACGAAGCTGGCCTGCACGAGAAGTGGCGAGACCAGGTTCGGCAAGATGTGCCGACTGATGAGCCATGCCGCTCCGGCGCCCATGCTGCGGGACGCCTCGACATAGGTTTCCGCGCGCAAGCGCAGCGTCAGTCCGTAGACGATGCGGGTCGTCGTCGTCATGTAGCCGATCCCAATGGCCAGAATGACGGTGGCCACACTCGGGCTCAAGATGACAATCAGGCCAAGTGCGAGAAGCAGAGTCGGGAAGGCCATCAGCACGTCGACCATGCGCATCAGCAGGTGACCCAGCCGCGGGAACAGTGCGGAAAGTACGCCGGCCGGAACGCCTGTCGCGAGAGCGAAGACGACCACGCCCGAGCCGATCAAAAGTGCCATGCGTGCTGAATGAATGGTGCGCGACAGGGTATCCCGGCCGAATTGGTCGGTGCCGAACCAGTGGGTCATGTTCGGGGGCGTCAGGCGGATCAGGGGATCGATGGCATACGGATCGTAAGGCGACAGCCAGGGTGCGAAGACCGCGGCGAGCACAGTCGCCAGAAGGACGCCGAGCCCGGCCAGCGCGATCGGGCGGGCGATGAACGGCTTGAGCCACAATGTCACGCTGTTGCTGCTCATTGAAGTTCAACCCGCGGATCGAGCAGACGATAGCTCAGATCGACGATCAGATTGATCAGGAGATAAACCACCACGATGACCAGGATGACGCCCTGGATCACAGGGTAGTCTCGGCGAAGGATCGACTGAACGACGAGGCGGCCGATGCCGGGCAGGGCAAACACGGTTTCGGTCACCACCGCCTCGGACAGCAGCGCGGCGAAGGTGAAGCCGAAGGCCGAGACGACCGCCAGGAGTGCATTGCGCCAGATGTGGCGGCGCACGACCTGCCACGGCCGGATTCCCTTTGCCCGCGCCGTGCGCACGTAGTCCTCCCGGGAGACGTCGAGCATGCTGGCGCGCGTCAGCCGCAGGATCAAAGCAGCATTCGGAGCCGCAAGCGCCAGGCTGGGGAGGACGAGATAGCGGAGATTGACGACACCGCCTTCGAAGATCGACGGATAGCCGGAGCTCGGAAACCAGCCGAGCCACGCGGCGAAGATCAGGATCAGATAGAGCCCGACCCAGAACGTGGGTATCGAGGCCATCAGCATCGCCCCACCGGACAATCCCTGATCGAGCCACGTGCCGTGCCGGACCGCCGCAATCATTCCGATCGGCACGCCGATGACGGCAACCCAGATCATCGTCATGGTGGCGAGCAAGGTGCTGGTCTCGGCGCCATCGGCAATCACCGACAGCACGGGCGCCTGGAAGAAGATCGACCGCCCGAGGTCGCCCTCGAGCACATGGCCGGCCCAAGTGAGATATTGCAGGATGATCGGCTGGTCGAGACCGAGCTGGTGTCGCAAGGCGTCGATCTGGTCGGGAGTCGCGGTATCACCGAGCAAAACATAGATCGGGTCACCCGGCACGATATGGATGAACGCGAAGATGATGATGGACGCTGCCAGCAGCGTCACCGCCGTCGTTCCTGCGCGCTTGAATGCGTAAGACCACATGTGATTGGGCGCCTGTCAGCGGCAACGATGCGCGCCGGCGCCGGCGCTCGACAGTCCTCGCGGCCTCATTGCCCGTCCTTATTTCGTGGACACATTCCAGAACACCGGACCGTTTGGGTTGAGCCCCTTGAGCTTGGGAGAAGCAATGTCGTAGGTGTAGGCATCGCCTACTTTCATCACCGGTACCTGCTCATAGATCAGCGACTGGATCTTGTCCCATGTCGACTTGCGCGCGGCTGGATCGGTCGTGTTGATCAACTCGGCCCGAAGCGAGCCGATCTCGGGGCTGTCCCACCAGCCGGGATAGCTCGCATTCAGGAACGTGAGCAGCAGCGGGTCCGGCGCGAAGGAATGGTGCGTGACGAAGATGTCCCACTGTTCCGGCTGGCCGCGCATCTTCAGAAGGGTCGCCCAATCGACGACCATCATCTGAACATTGATTCCGGCGTCGGCCAGCTGACGGGTGAAGACGGAGGCTTCGTCATAGTGTGCCTGATAGTTCGTCGAGACCAGCAGGCGGATCGGCGTCCCCGTGTAGTCCGCCTCCTTTGCGAGCTCCTTGGCCTTCTTCGGATCGTGCGCACTATAATTTGAGGCGCCTTCCGTCGAGTACCAGGGGGTGCCATTGGGAAAGATCGATCCTTCGGCATTCCACAGGTCTTTGGGACCGAAGGCGACGCGCAGCGCCTGCGACTTGTCCAGCGCGGTCTGGATGGCGCGGCGGAGCTTGTAATTGTCCTTCAGGATTCCCTGCTTCGAGTTCATGAAGAAAAGGCCGAAGATCGGCGCGTTGGTACGCTGCACCTGGACCGATGGATCTTTGCTCAGGGACTCGTACAGATCGCCGGAGATCATTTCCGCATAGTCGTAGTCACCCGCCTGCACGCCGCTCACGCGCGTGCCGACGTCAGGCACCGGAATGAACCGGATCTTGTCGAAGCTCGCAACGCGGGCGCCGGCGAAGCCGTCACCCTTTTCCTTCACCGGCTTGTAGCCCTCGAACCTCTCCACCTCGACATAGCGGTTCGGCCGCCACTCCACGAACTTGTAGGGCCCGGTGCCGATATAGTCCTTCTGCTCGATCGGCCGGTTCCCCGCTTTGGCGGCTATGTCTTCCGGATAGATCGCAAGACCGCCATTGACGTCCGCAATGAGAGCCTTCCAGGCGCCGTTCGGCGCGGACAATTTCAGCGTGACTTCATACTTTCCGGTCGCCTCGACCGACGTAGCCGCCGCCATCAGGAGCTTGCCGCGTGCACCGAAACTGCCCCATCGCGTCATCGAGGCGACTACGTCCTTGGCGGTCATCTCCTTGCCGTTGTGGAAGAGGACTCCTTCGCGGAGCTTGATGACGATGGTCCGACCGCCGTCTTCCGTGCGATCGCTCTCGGCCAGCATCGGACGCGGCGTATAGGTCGAGTCTAGCGCATACAGGGTCTCGAAGATGTGGCGGCCGATGACCGATGCGACGTCGGCGGTCGTCAGCATGACATCGAGCGGCGGCGGTTCTCCGATGGTGGCTTCGCGTAGCAGGGTGGCGGCATTGGCCTGCGCAATCAAAAATGACGCGGTGGCCAGCCCCACGACGCCACGCATCAAGACACTTGGACCGTATCTCATGATCGCCCTCCCGCCTTGTTGAGCCGCCTGCTTCCCGGTGCAGGGATGTGCCTTTCAGCTGCTGGGCTGACGGCACGCTATTGCTTGTTTGAAAGTTACATACACAATTTGGCAATTATCAAGCAGAAAATGCTGTTATTGATGTGGCATGCCGATATACGTTTGGTCGACGCTGAAGGTTTCTTACGGCAGCTTCTTGCCAAGGGCGCAGGTTGATCTGACCTGGGAAAGGGCGGGCAATGGCGCGTGCAAAGCGAAATCACCCGGCGAGAGCCGTTGGTGCAGCAATCTCGAAGCCGCCCGGCGACGACAATGTCGTGGCCGGCGACATCATCTCCCTCATCAGGCAGAGCGCTCTAAGCCTCAGCCCGTCCGAGCAACGCGTTGCCACGGTGCTGCTGGCCGATATGGAGTTTGCCGTTCACGCCAGCAATTCCGAGTTGGCCCGTCGGGCGCGCGTCAGCGAGCCGACGGTAACCCGGTTCAGCCGCTCCGTCGGTTGCCGGGGCGTCCGCGACCTCAAGGTGAGGCTGGCTCAAGCAATGGCGGTCGGGCGGATTTACGTTGAGCTTCCCCCGCATGTCGGGACCGATCTGGCGCGCCCCGCGCTCTGGCGGTCGGTGTTTCAGGAAATTCGCCGTGCAATTGCCGCTGCCGAGGAGGGACTTCGCAAGGAGGACATCGAGCGGGCTGCCGAAGCTATCTCCCGCTGTTCGAAGCTTGCAGCGTTCGGGGTGGGGGGCGGTTCCACTCTTGCGGCGGCGGAGGTTCAGAACCGGTTCTTTCGTCTTGGGATTGCCGTCTCGCATGCCTCCGATCCGAGCTTGATGCGCATGATTGCCGCGACCTTCGGACGGGATGATGTCGTCGTTGCCATCTCGACCACCGGTGCAGCCAACGAGGTGATCGAGGCAGCCAGTATCGCCAAGCAATACGGCGCCTTGGTCATCGCAATTACCAAGCCGCAAAGCAGGCTGGCCTCGATCGCCGATATTGCGCTTGGCGTACACGTGCCCGAGGCGCCCGACGCGCTCAAGCCGACGGCGTCGCGCTATGCATTTCTCGCCACCATCGATCTGCTTGCGGCGTCAACTGCCTATTGCAAACCGCTCGAAGCCCAGGCGCGCATGCGGCGGATCAAATACGAGTTGCTGAAGGGGAGCGACGGGGACGCCAAAGGGCCGCTGGGAGACTGAGCGGGCAATTAGCCCACCGCCCGCCTCTCGGGATTATGTTCGCAATATGGCCTCGATCTCTTGCGCTGCTTCAAGCAGCGTGCGGTCTTGTCCGCGCGCGGCGATGACCTGAAGGCCGAATGGAAGTTCGCACCGATCCGTTCCGCACGGCAGCGAAATCGCCGGCAGACGAGCATGATTGACAAAGGGCGTTAACGCCGCGTGCGCGCGCGGGCTCGCCGCGCGGCCACCGATCATGTCGGGTCCGAGCTGGGTGAATGGCCAGGCGACACAGGGAACGGTTGGCGCCAGCAGCAGATCAACCTCGGTGAAGAATGCCGCGAAAGCATTGGCGATTGCGGCGCTTGCCAGCAGCGCACCGGCAACGTCGGCGCCCGACCACGACAGCCCTCGCTCGATCTGTCTGGCGATGTCAGGATCGAACACGGTCGGATCCTCGCGGAAGGCATCTCGATAGAGTGCGGCGAGGCCGGCCTGCTGAAGCGGCATGATAGCCTCTTCCGTCGCGCCCGCCGGCCAGACGGGATCGCGCTGCGCGATGCTGAGGCCAGCGGCGGAGAGACGCGCGATGGCGAAAGCGAGCCCTTCAGCGACAACATCGTCGACGGCGACGTCGAGCCCAAGGCGCGGCGAGAACGCGATGCGCAGACCGGCGATGTTTTTGGCCTCTTGAGCGATGCCGGCTGAATCCGGATCGCGCGGATCGACGCCGGCCATGGCCTCGAACGCCAGCGCGATATCGGCAACGTCAGTGGCGATCGGCGCGATGACGGAGAGGCCGAAAAACGGTTCGGCGAAGCCTGGCCCATAGGGGATCGCGCCATAGGACGGTTTGAACCCCGCGACGCCGACATGGGCCGGCGGCCTGCGGCTCGAGCCGCCCGCATCGGTGCCGATCGCTAGCGGCACGAGGCCGGCCGCAACCGCCGTGGCAGGGCCGCCCGACGAGCCGCCGGGCGTCAACGTGGGATCCAGCGGATGCCGCGTTGGCCCATACAGCGGCGAGGTGGTCACGCCCTTGCAGGCGAATTCCGACGTTGCGCCGATGCCGACGACGACGGCGCCGGCCTTGCGCAGCTGCTCGATCGCAATCGCATCCTGCGGCGCGACGAATTCGGCGAACAGGCGCGAGCCCTGTGTCACACGCCAGTCACGGACCCAGATGTTGTCCTTGACGACGACGGGGACACCGGCGAGCGGCATCGTCTCGCCGGCACGCAGGCGATCATCGACCGCTGCGGCGTCGGCAAGCGTACGCGCAGGAGCGGTCGTCACCACTGCGTTCAGCGCCTTGGCGGCCTCGATGCGCGCAAGCGCGGCCTTGGCGGTCTCGACCGCACTCGTTCGTCCGGCGGAGACGTCGGCCGCAATCTCGCACGCGCTACTTCTTCCCTTTGTCATGGCCTCCCCAGACCAGTGCCAATGTGCCGCAGAGGGCGAGGCAAGCCAAGGCGAAGAAGGCGGCACCGAGACTGGCTGCGCTGTCCAGGAAGGACACCAGCGCCGGTGCTGCCAAGAGGCCGGCGTAGGATGCGGTCAGCACCGCGCCGGTGGTTTCGCCAATCCTGTCCTGCGGGGCGAGGCGTGCGATCTCGGCGACGAAGACACCGTTCCACCCGGAGGCCGTCAGGCCGAACAGAGTTGCAATCGCGAACTGGCCGGTCCGCCCGAGCGATACGCCATCGAGACCCAGCAGCGCGGCGCAGAACGTCATACCGAGGCCGATGACGACGAGAACTCCGCGCGAGGCATTGAGGCGCGTTGCGACGAAGCCCCAGCCGAGCCGGCCGATCAGGCCGCCGGCCTGGGCGCAGGCAAGCGCCATGCCGGCCTCGACATGGCTGAGGCCGAGCTCGCGGGTGCCGAGCGTGACGAAGACCGTATTGAGCGACACCTGCATCGCGCTGAAGGGCATCGAGGCCAGCGCCAGCATTGCGATGCGCCGGTCCGCGATCACCAGTGCCAGCCGCGTGCGAAGGCTAAGCTCCGGCAGTGGCACGACCTTGACGGCGTAGGCGGGCCGCAGGCGCTCGAACCACGCTATCGCCAGCAGCGCACAGGCGCCCACGGCGGCATAGCACCAGGCGGGCCCGAGCGAGATTGCGATCGCGGGCAGAACCAGCGAGCCGCAGACGGCGCCGATCTGGTTTCCGGTCTGGCGAACCGAGAACACGAACGCGCGCCGCTCGGCCGTCACGAGCCGCGCCAGCAGCACCGCGCTTGCGGGCGTCTCCGGTCCGAAGGCGAGGCCAAGACAGAGGCCGGCTGCGAGCAGGGCCGCCGTCGAGCCGAGCGAAGCCAGCGCCATGCTGGCGATGATCGCCGCCGCGCAGAGGCTCGCGATCCGCATCGAGCCCAGGCGGGCGATGAAGCCGCCGCCCCAGAACGAGGCGGGAATGCCGACCGCGAACACGGCGCAGGAGAACATCGAGAGCTGCCAGACCTCGATATGGGCGCGCGGTGCCACCACGCCCGGCGCGAACAGAGCCAGAGCCACCAGCGCCTGCAATGAGGTCGTGGCGCCAAGCGCGGGCAGCAATGCGGGCGCTGGTCGAACGGCCGTGTTTGCGTCTACCATGGTGCAGCGCTCTCGGGGGGAACATTGTGGCAGGTGGCATTTCCATTCACGCGGTCGATGTGGCGAGCGGACGCCCGGCGCAGGGTCTGCGCGTCGAGATCTGGCGGATCGATCCGGACTCGCTGCGCGTCGCCGACGGACGGCTTGGTGTCAACGGCGTGCTCGATCATCCCGTTGCGCAGGGGGCGGGCGTGACGGCGGGCGAGTATGAGGTCCTGTTTCATCTCGGCGAGTTCTTTGGCGAGCGCGACGGGTTTCTCACGGTGACGCCGTTCCGCTTTCGCATCAAGAATGTTGACGAGCATTTTCACCTGCCGCTGAAATTCACGCGCTGGGGCTATTCGCTGTTCCGCGGCGCCTGATCAGTTGGTCAGCCGCCGCGATAACCCCGTGACGCGCTCCATAATCGCGACCAACGCGACGGTTGCAATGATCAGCACGCCCGACAGCGCGGCGATGGTGACGTCGAGCTTGCCCTCGAGGTCCTGCCACATCCGGATCGGCAGCATGTCGGTGGCGGCATCACGCAGGAACAGCGACACCGGCACGTTGTCGAAGGACGACATGAAGGCGATGAAGGCGCCCGCGATGATGCCCGGCCGGATCAGCGGCAGCACGATGCGCCGGAACGTGTAGATGCGGCCGGCGCCCAGCACGGCCGAGCTCTCCAGCAGGGTCGGCTCCAGCTGGGCAAGCGCCGCAATCGTATTGCGCACGACATAGGGCACGCAGACCACGGTGTGGCCGATTACCAGCGTCAACGGCGACACCGGCAGGCCGACCAGCGAGAACAGCATCAACGCGGCAAGGCCAAAGGCCAGCGCCGGCAGAACCAGCGGCGACATGAAGAGGGAATCGAGCAGCCGCGCCGACAGCGTCGGTGAGCGCGAGATCGCGAGCGCGGCGGCAACGCCGAGCACCACGGACAGGCCCGTCGCCCACAGTGCCACGATGAGGCTGTTCTTGGCTGCGAAGTGCAGCTGCCAGGCGTTCCACAATTCGGCGTACCAGCGCAGCGAATAGCCCGGCGGCGGAAAACGCAGCGAGAAGCCGCTGGTGAACGAGACGATCAGCACCACCAGCGACGGCGCGATGATGATGATCAGCGCAATCGCGGCGATCAGGCTCATGACCAGCTCGAAACTGAACGCCTCCAGGGTGCGCTTGCGCCCGCTCATCACGCACCTCCATAGCCGCGCGACAGGCGGCCGAGCGTGGTGAAGACGGAGACGACCGCGAGCACCGCGAGCAAAAAGATGATCGAGATTGCGGAGGCAAACGGCCAGTTCTGCAGGGTCGAAGCCTGCTGGTAAAGATACATCGGCATGAACAGCATCTGTCTGCCGCCGATCAGCGACTGGGTGATGAAGGCCGTGATCGCGGCGGCATAGGTCAGCGTGCAGCCGGCGATCACGCCGGGCAGCGACAGCGGCAGCACGATCCGGAAGAACGTGCGCCAGCTTCCAGCGCCGAGCGAGCAGGAGGCGTCGTCGAGATTGGAATCGATCCGGCCGAGCGCGGTGATCAGCGGCAGCGTCATCAGCGGCATCTGCACCTGCGCCAGCGCGAGGACGACGCCGAACTGGGTGTAGAGCAGTTTCAGGGGCGTCTCGATGATGCCGAGCGATTGCAGCGTCGCGTTGATGATGCCCTGGCGGCCCAGGATGACGATCCAGGCGAAGGTACGGACCACGACGCTGGTCAAAAGCGGCAGCAGCACGATCAGGATGATGATGGTCTGAAGCCGCGGCCCGACCCGCTGGTAAAGCCAGGCGATGGGAAAGCCGAGCACGAGGCAGACGGCCGTCACCTCGGCCCCAAGCAGCAGCGTCGAGCCGAGCACGCTGAGGCTGAAGGGATCGGTGAGGAAGTGCAGATACTGGCCGAGTCCCCAATGGAGCGCGGCCGTGTCGTTGTGCAACGAGAGCCACAGTAATTGCAGCAGCGGCGCCACGAAGAACACTAGGAAGAACAGCGCCAGCGGCGCTGCCAATCCCATCCTGTAGGACGTGACGTCTCGTGATGCCGGTGCTGTGCCCATCATGAGTCCTTGAAGCTCTAGATCTTGATCTCGCGGTTGAAACGCTCGATCCAGGCCGAGCGCTGCTCGTTGATCTTCTTCCAGTCCTGGAACACGAATTTCTGCTTCAGCTCGGCCGTGTCCTTGGCGAGCACGCGCGCGATCTCGCCGCCCATCGCCACCTTGGAATTGGTCGGCACGATCAGGTAGGGCGGGTTCATCAGCGTGGTCTGCACTTCCGGGGTCAACGACGCCTCGATCAGCTTGAAGGCGAGCTCGCGGTTGGGCGAGTTCTTGACGATGTGGATCGTGGTCTTGAAGGCGATGGCACCTTCCTTCGGGGCCACGAACTCGACCGGCACGCCGCGCGCTTTCAGGATCTGGATGGCGTTGAAATTGCCGGGCGAGATATCGATCTGGCCCTGCTGGAACAGGGTGGCGAGCGCGCCGGGATTGGCGGCGACCGCGGCGAGGTTGGGCTTCAGCTCCTCGATCGCCTTGAAGCCGGGATCGACATTGGCTTCCGAACCGCCGCGCATCTTGGCGATCTCGACCAGCCAGCCGGTGCCGAGCGTCGAGTTAAGGTTGGTGATGCCAACGCGGCCCTTGAACTCGGGCTTCCACAGATCGGCCCAGGAGGTCGGCGGCGTCTTGACGGCTTCCGGATTGTAGGTGAGGCCGACGACCTGAAAGAAGGGGGCAGGGCCCATCGGCTCCTGGGCCTCGGCGATCAGGTCCTTGTAATAGGCGCTCTTCTCGACGGGGTATGGCTCGACCAGATCCTGGCCGATTGCGACCAGGGCCGGGCCGGGATCGTGCAGCATGACGTCAATCGGCGGATTGGCCTTGGCGGCGTTCACCTTGGCGATCTGGTCGACCGAGAGCATGGGGTCGAGCACCATCGCGGCATCGGCGTTCGCCTTGCGAAAGGCCGGCACCAGCACGGCCTTGTGCGCCTCCTCCCAGCTTCCGGTGAAGGTCGCAAACACCAGCGGGCGGGCCTGGGCGTAGCTCAGTCCGGGAAACGCCTTCATGGCGCCGAGTGTGAGTGCGGTCGTCATCAGGCTTCGGCGGTTCATGATCATGGTCGAACTCCCTCTGGACAAAAACTGAATTCAAAGCGTTGCAGGAAAAGCGTTTGCGAGCGACGGGGCGAGCGGCGCGAGGCGCACCGCGGCGCCGCTCTCCAGGGTGCGCGTCTCGCCGATGCGCGCCTGGGAGATCTTGACGCCGGAGCCGTCCGCGGTGGTGACCTCGTGGACGACGGTGGCTCCTAACGGCAGCGACATGCCGACCACGCCGGCAAAGCCGGTCTCGTCGCCAACGAATTGCAGATGCTCGGGGCGTATGCACACGGTGACGCGGCCGCCCTCGGTGAGAGCGCCGCCGGCGGGACGCGCAATGATTTCCGCGCCGGCATCGAGGCGGACTTTTGCGGCCGTGCGGTCTGCCGAGACGACCACGCCGGGCATGCGGTTGCTGGCGCCGACGAACGTGTTGACGAACAGGGTCTGCGGCCGGTCGTAGACGTCCGACGGCGACCCGAACTGCTCGAGCTTGCCGTGGCTCAGGACGGCGACGCGGTCGGCCATCGACAGCGCTTCTTCCTGGTCGTGGGTCACGATCAGCGTGGTGATGCCGGAGACGCGCTGGAGCCGCTTGACCTCGATCTGCATGTCGAGCCGCAGATTCTTGTCGAGCGCGGCAAAGGGCTCGTCGAGCAACAGGATTGACGGCTTGATCGCGAGCGCGCGGGCCAGCGCGACGCGCTGCTGCTGGCCGCCGGAGAGCTGCCGTGGCAACCGTTCCGACATGGTCGGCAGCTGCACCAGATCCAGCAAGCGGTGTGCTTCGCGCTGGCGGGTCGCCTTGTCGATCCCGCGCGCGGCAAGCCCATAAGCGACGTTCTCGCTGATGCTGAGATGGGGGAATAGTGCGTAGTTCTGGAACACGATGCCGACCGCGCGGCGGTTCGGCGGTAGCGCGTCGACGATGTCGTCGCCGATGATGATCCGCCCCTGCGTCTGCGCGATGAAGCCGGCGATGATGCGCAGCAGGGTAGTCTTGCCGCAGCCGGAGGGGCCGAGCAGGGCGATGATCTCGCCCCCTTTGATGTTGAGATTGATGTTCTCGACCGCGAGCGCGCCGCTCGGATAGCGGTGGGTGACGGCGTCGACCACGAGCGATCGGCCGCCTTGCGCTTCAGCCATGGTGTTGCCTCCCGTTGCCCCGGAGTAGAAAGCAAGTCTCATGCCCGCACCGGTCGCTTTTCGCCGCGAGGTTTGGCATGGTGGCGTGATGACGTCGGATCGATCGGTTTGCGACCTCACTGCCACGGCCCTCGCACGCGCCCTCGCGAAGGGCGAACTCTCCTCGCGCGACGCGGTCGAGGCGCATCTGGCGCGGATCGCGAGTCTTGATAGCCAATTGGCGGCCTTCGTGACTGTCGATGCGGAGGGGGCCCGCCGTGCCGCTGATATCTGCGACGCCGCGCCAACGCGGGTCGGCCCGCTGCATGGGGTGCCCATAGGGATCAAGGACCTCACCGACACTGCGGGGGTTGCGACCACGTACGGATCGGCTCTGTTCCGCGATCATATTCCGGCCGAAGACGATCTCGTGGTCGCGCGATTGCGGCGCGCTGGCGCGATCATTCTGGGAAAGACCAACACACCCGAATTCGGCTTCGGCGCGGTCTGTACCAACAAATTGTGCGGGCCGACGCGCAATCCGTTCGATCCGGTACTGACTTCGGGTGGATCTTCCGGTGGCTCCGCGGTTGCGGTCGCGGCCGGCATGGTGCCGTTGGCCCATGGCACCGATTTCGGTGGCTCCGTGCGCACGCCCGCAAGTTTTTGCGACGTCGCCTCGATCCGGCCGACGCCCGGTCGCATCCCGGCGCCGCATCGCCCCCTCGGCTGGGACATGCTCGCCACCCACGGTTTTCTCGCCCGCGGCGTCGACGATCTCGAGCTTGCGCTGTCGATCTGTGGGGGAGGCGATGTGCACGACCCACTCTCGATCGGTGTCGTCAATGAGGATCGGCCGGTTGCAGTGCGTCCCCGGATCGCCGCGACGCCCGATTTCGGGATCGCGGCCGTCGCGCGCGATGTCCGTGCACGTTTCGCCGCGGCCTGCGAGGCGCTCGGAGCCGTGGCCGATGTGGTGCCGTCCGCGCCCGATTGCGGCGGTGCGATCGAGGCATTTCGGACGCTGCGCGCCGCGCACATCGCCAACGGCTATGGCGAGCTGCTGAAGTCGCGCCGCGCCGAGCTGACGCCCACCGTGATCTGGAATATCGAGGCGGGCGCAAAGCTCTCCGCGGAGGACTATCTCAATGCCGAGCAGCGCCGCACCGCGATCTACCGCAGCTTTCGCGAGCTGTTCAGCCGCGCCGATTTCCTGGTGGCGCCGGCGGCGTCCGTTTTGCCCTGGCCGAATGAGATCAGCGACGTCACCACGATCGATGGCGCGGCGCTGGAGACGCCGATCGATTATCTCGCCGTCACCTTCATCGTGTCGCTGGTCGGTTTCCCGGTGCTGACCCTGCCGGCCCCCCGAGCGGAGAACGAGCTGCCGTTCGGTATCCAGATCATTGCACCGCTGGGATGCGAATCCCGCCTGTTTGCCTTCGGCCGTGCGATTGAGAACAAGCTTGGTTTTTCGCATCGCTGGCCGCAGCTCCCCTAGTTATCGCGATGCTCGAGCCGGGCGGCGAGCGCATCGGCAAGACCAAGGGTGGGTTTGGCGGCGGGCCGGCGGTACGTGCCTGCGGTTGCCTTGCGCAGGCGAAGCGCGACCAGGGCTTCGGCCTGCTTCACCGACGCGATGACTTGATCGACGACTGGGACGGGGATCCGGTCGGCCACGCGCTCAGCGAGGCCCGAGAGCGGCGCACCTGCAAAAATCAAGACGTCCGCGTCGTCCTCCACGATCGCGCGCCGGGCGAGATCGACCAGCACATCCTCCTTCTCGGTGCCGACCTCGGAGATCGCCTGGAACGGCGTATCGAGCATGCGGATGCCGGCGCAGCGCTCCCACAGCCCGTGGGCGCGGACGCATTCCTCGTACCAGGGGCCGAGCGCCTGGGCGAAGGTGACGATGGCGAAACGCCGTCCGGCCATGCAGGCGGTCAGCATCGCCGCTTCCGCCATGCCGACTACGGGAATGTCGAAGGTTTCGCGCGCGGCGAACAGGCCGGGGTCGCCGAAGGCGGCGATGATCGCGGCGTCGACCTTGCGATGCTGCCCGGCCAGCATCTCCAGCGCAATGGCACCGCCGATCTGTGCCTCGGTGCGTGTCGAGATATAGGGCACGCCGCGGGTCGCGGTGCAGGGGATCAGCTCGGTCCCGGGCGCAGCCGCGCGCTGCCCGACATCCGTCATCAACTGGGTGACTGCGGTGCTGGTGTTCGGGTTGAGCAGCAGCAGCTTCATGATTGCGCCGCCGTCTGCTTGGCTTGAGAGGCCGCGATGACTTCGAGCAGCGCCGTGCCGGTGCGCCGAACATGGGCGCCGAGCAGGCGTCCTGCGGTTTCGCTATCGCGCGCCTCGAGCGCGGCCAGGACGCCGGCATGCTCGTCGACCGAATTGCTCCAGCGCCGGTCGGCGCCGAGCGCGAGGTAACGCGCGCGCTCGGCGCGGGAGATCAGCGTCACGTGCGCCTCGCGCAGCGGCGTGTTGCGCGCCATGCGGACGATGGTGTCGTGGATCTCGCCGTTGATGGCGAAGTACTCGTCGAGCTTGCCGTTGCGATGATGACCTTCCATGCGGGTCTGAAGCGTGCGCAGGCGGGCGAGATCGCGCTCGGTGGCGCGCTCGGCGGCGAGCTCGGCGGCCAGCCGCTCGATGCCGGCCAGCGCCTCAAACAATTCCGAGATGCCGTCGACGGCGAGGTCGGCGATGCGCGGGCTGCGGTTGGGGCGGAGCTCAATCAATCCCTCGGCCGCGAGCACTTTCATCGCCTCGCGCAGCGGAGTGCGCGATACGCCCAGCTCCTTCGACAGCCTGGTTTCCTGGGTCTGCGATCCCGGCGGCAGCTCGCCGCGAATGATCATCGTCCGCATCCGCGCGGCGGCGCGCTCATGCAGGCCCATCCGTTTGAGTTTGGGCGACTTTCGGCCCGGGTTCGGTTCGGATTTTTGCGGCACGCCGGCCTTCCTGCTGACGTGCGATCGTAGCTAATTTCCTTCACGTGAGGTGCCCAAATAGAAGACGTATGTGGCTCAAAACACGTGCATATCGAATAAATTGTATGCAGCATGCAGATTGCGGGTTGCGTGGACCGATGCGGACGCGGATGATCCTTTTGAGGAAGCGGAGGAGCGCTTTCGCCGCAACGGAGCGACTGCGATCGATGTCAATTGTGCGCAAACGCCTCGGCATGATCACGCCGTCCTCCAATTCGGTGCTGGAGCCCGTCACCAGTGCGATGCTCGCCGGCGTGGCCGATGTCACCGCGCATTTCTCGCGTTTCCGCGTCACCGAGATCGCACTCGACGCCGCCGCGCTGAACCAGTTCGACGCCTCGGTGATGCTGCCTGCGGCGGACCTGCTGGCCGATGCGAAGGTCGATGCCATCGCCTGGAACGGTACGTCCGCAAGCTGGCTCGGCATCGGCAGAGACCGGAGCCTTTGCGAGGCAATCACGGTGCGCACCGGCGTGCCGGCGACGACCTCCACGCTCGCCTGCATCGATGCCGCTCGCGCGCTCGGCGCCAAACGTGTCGGCCTGGTCTCGCCCTATACCGACGACGTGCAGCGGCGGATCGGTCACGTCTGGGCCGAGGAGGGGATCGCCCCGCACGCGGAGCGGCACCTCGGACTGCGCGACAATTTCTCTTTCGGCGAGGTCGCGCCTGCGACGATTGCTGGCATGATCCGCGCTGTGGCGGCTGACGGCGCCGATGCTGTCGTCATCCTCTGCACCAACCTCGACGGCGCCGCGCTGGCGGCTTCGCTCGAACGGGAATTGAATGTCGCGGTGGTCGATTCGGTAGCGGTCACGCTGTGGCGAACCCTGGAGCTCGCCGGCGGCGATGCCGGGGCTCTTGCCGACTGGGGGCGGATCTTCCAGACATCGACGGTCATCAAGTGATGGAGACTCCTGTGACGCACCTCGATCTTGCTATTCGCGGCGGCACCATCGTGACGGCCAACGACGAGTTCCGCGCCGATATCGGCATTCGCGACGGCCGCATCGTCAGCATTGCCGATCATCTCGAAGGCCCAGCGCGCGAGATCGACGCGACCGGGCTGCTGGCCCTGCCGGGCGGGATCGACAGCCATGTCCACATCTCGCAGGCCTCCGGCCCCGACGTGGTGATGGCCGACGACTTCGCCTCAGCGACCCGTTCGGCAGCCGCCGGCGGCAACACCATGGTGCTGCCGTTCGCGCTGCAGCAGAAGGGCACGTCGCTGCGGACCTGTGTCGAGAACTACCGCAAGCTTGCCGAAGGCGAGTGCTATATCGACACGGCGTTCCATCTCATCATCTCCGATCCGACCGCGGTCGTGCTCGGGCAGGAGTTGCCGGCCCTGGTCAAGGACGGCTACACCTCGTTCAAGGTGTTCATGACCTATGACGACCTCGTGCTCAGTGACAAGCAGCTGCTCGAGGTCTTCGAGGTCGCGCGCCGCGAGGAGGCGCTGGTGATGGTCCATTGCGAGGGTTACGACGCCATCCGTTTCCTGACCTCCAAGCTGGAACGCGAGGGCCATATCGCGCCCTATTATCACGGCGTGTCGCGGCCACAGGCGGTCGAGCGCGAAGCCACGCATCGCGCCATCAGTCATGCCGAGGTGATCGGCGTTCCCATCATGATCGTGCACGTCTCCGGGCGCGAGGCGATGGAGCAGGTGCGCTGGGCTCAGCAGCGCGGATTGCCTGTTCATGCCGAGACCTGCCCGCAATACATTACGCTGACGGCTGACGACATGAAGGGTCTGAACATGGACATGTCAGGCGCGAAATATGTCTGCTCGCCGCCGCCGCGCGACGCGGAAAGCCAGCAGGCGATCTGGGAAGGCATCACCACGGGCGTGTTCCAGACTTTCTCGTCCGATCACTGCCCGTTCCGTTACGACGATCCCAGGGGCAAGCTGACGCCGAACGGCCGCACCTCGTTCCGCTGGGTGCCGAACGGCATTCCAGGTGTCGAGACCCGGCTGCCGATTCTGTTCTCCGAAGGCGTGTCGAAGGGACGGATCAGCCTGCAAAAATTCGTCGAGCTGACCGCGACCAACCATGCGCGCATCTACGGCCTCTATCCGCGCAAGGGCTCGATCGGCGTCGGCTTCGATGCGGATATCGTGCTCTGGGATCCCAAATTGAAGAAGCCTATTCGGCAGGCCGATCTGCATCACGGTTCGGACTACACGCCATGGGAAGGGTTCGACGTCACCGGATGGCCGGTAACGACGATCGCCCGTGGCCGGGTGGTGTACGAACACGGCAGGATCGTCGGCGACAAAGGCGCAGGCGACATTCTCAGCCGCGGCAGGTCGAGCCTGATCTGATCGGACTCAACGCGTTGCTGCTCAACTATGGCGCCCGTGCGCGCGGCGCGACGGCCGTCTCAAGTCCACAGATCATGCCGGTCATATGTTCGTATCCAGCCTTCGCATGCGGCAAAACGAATCTAATCAATTCGGACAAGGTTGTCAGGCCGTCCCCCATAAGGCGACGTCCTTGACACGATTCTCGAAGCTGCCTGGTGGCGTCGTCCGACCTGTGCCGGGCGCTCAGCCGCGCGGAATGAAGCCGTTCAACGAAGCGTCATGGCGCAGATGTTCGACCAGCCCGGCGGCATCGCGGCCGCCATTGCGCTTGGGATCCTTCATTTGCGCGCAGATCTCGGCGCCGCTTTTTCCGAACCGGATGAAGTCAACGGGAGCGAGTTGCCAGTCGATGCCGGCGCGGGGCGGAGCGGGAGCCGGTTCGTTTACTTGCGTCGAAGTCATGTGACAGGTTGAGCAAGGGATCGCTTCCTTGTCTTTACGGCTTTCTCCGCCTGGATGTTCATGCCAGCGGGCAGCATCCGCGCTCTCCTGCATGAACAGTTGATAGACGGTTGCCGGCGCGTCGCCGGCCCTACTTGCCGGCGTGGGCGCGGAGCTGATGTCATGGCTGGATTCTCCCGCACGTCAATTTGGGCAAGTATCAGTTCATTCGGATTTGGCTAGGCGGCCATTCGCAACAGATCGACGATGTCGGCTTCGCTTTTAAAAGGCCGCGGATTGGCCTGCACGAAGCGATGATTGATCGCAATCTTGCTGATCTGCTCGAACTTGTCTTCGCCGATCCCGACGTCGGCAAGGCGACCGGGTAGTCCAAGTCTCCTGGTGAATTCTGCGAAGGCGGCTGCCGCTTCCATGCCCGGCTCGCCAAGAGCCGCTGCTAAGCGCGTTTGCGCATCCTCTGTGAACGCCTTGTTGTAGCGAAGTAGGCTCGGCATGATGACCGGTGTGCAATAATAGTGTGGTACGCCGAAGGTCCCGCCAAGCACGTGGCCGATGCCGTGACTGGCTCCCATCGGGACCCGCGCCTGGAGGCCGAAAGCGGCGAGCCACGCGCCATATTGAGACAGTCGACGCGCCTCCAGATCATCGGGTTGCTGCAAGGTCCGTTGCATTCCCTCCCGAAGCGTGCGGATGCCGGCCAGGACCACCTCGTCGCTAAGCGGCGTGCCGGCGGGTGAGCACAATGCTTCGATGCCGTGGTCCATCGAGCGCGTTCCCGATCCCATCCAGAGCTTCGAGGGCGTATGGACGGTAAGGGCAGGGTCGAGAATGATCGCCACCGGCATCATCAGAGAATGGAAGAAGATCTGCTTCAGCCTGCTGCGTTCATCGGTGACGAGCGCTGCTGCATTGTATTCGCCGCCGTTCAGCGTGGATGGCACCGCGATCTGTCGAACTTTTGGCGATCGGAACGGAGAGACGGTGACGCCCGGGCCCATGGGAAATGGATCGAAACCCGCTTCGTCACGGACGTCATGTTCCATCGCCATGATGACGATCTTGGCGAGATCGATCGCCGAGCCTCCCCCGACGGCGACCACCAGGTCGGCTCCGGCGTCTTTGGCTTGACGGGCAACCTCGGCAGCTTGCTTGCGCGTGGTGTGCTCTGCAATTCCATCGAAGGTCGCGACATGTCTTTCGCCGAGCGCACGCCGGATCTTCTCGATCTCGTCGGTCTTGGTATTCAAGGTGCGGCTGACGATCAGGAAGACGCGCTTGGCATCCAGCCGCACCGCTTCATCGTTCAAGGCCTCAGACGCAGCTTTGCCGTAAACGACACGGTCGATCGCCGGAAAATTGTGTATCCCTGCTTTGCGCATTTGCGTTCTCCCTGTGAGTTATCAAGCACCGATCTTCAAGCGGCGACAGTGTCGCGAATCTGTCGCGACGCCGTTTCCAGAAAGGCCTGAGCGAGATCGGGATCGTTGACGACGCGTGAGAGTGTCAACGCTCCGACCATCGTCGAAAGAATGGCCATGGCTTTGCTCCTGGATTCCTCGTCGCTCGTTTCGGCAATCAGGCGGCTGAGGATTTCGATATGCGCTTTGATCCCGCCTTCGAACGACGCTTTCACCTCGCTGCTCTGTCTGGCCACATCCGAGCCGAGCGCCACGATCGGGCAACCGTCCATCTTTTCGTCGCGATGATCCGTGCTGAGATAGAACCCCATCACCGCCCCGAGGGGATCCTCAGGGGCCGCGGCGATGGCGGTCGACCATCGCAGCGTGGCGCTCTCCAGCGCGCGCGTCGACGCCTGCGCGGCCAGGTCCTCCTTTGACTCAAACTGCTTGTAGAATGCGCCTTGGGTCAGCCCGGCAGCTTCCATCAGGTCCTTGAGGCCGATGCCGTCAAATCCCCGCGACCGAAACAGGCGGCTTGCGACATTGATGACGTTTTGCCGGTTTTCCTCAGCCTGAATGCGACTCACTCGCATCATTGGTCTCCCCATTTTAGATTGCGTTCGACATCTATTATCCGGTATAGAGCTCGAACGCAATCTATCTGGCATGAGGCCACGTTATGAAAAAGCGACAGATGATCGTGCTGGGGAGCGTCCTGATCGCGGGATGCGCGGTGGCCGCATTCGTTACGCTTCGCGCGCCGGCGGCCTCGGCCGTGAGCGATCCGAGGCAAGAAGCCCCGATCGTCAGGATCGCGGCCGCGGCGCGGGTGACCGGATCGGAGCGTGGCTTCACCGGCATCATCGGGGCGCGGGTGCAGAGCAGCCTCGGTTTTCGCGTTCCCGGCAAGATCGTGGAGCGGCTTGTGAATACCGGTGAGCAGGTCAAAGCCGGTCAGCCGCTGATGCGGATCGACGAAACCGACCTTCGTCTTGCGGTCACGGCGAAGCGCAACGCCGTTGCTGCCGCGCGCGCGTCCGTCGTGCAGACCGAAGCGGACGAACCGCGATACGCCAAGTTGGTGAGCAACGGCTGGGCTTCCCGACAGCGCTACGAGCAAGCCAAGGCCGCGCTGGATACGGCCGAGGCGCAGCTTGCGAGCGCTGAAGCCGATGCACGGGTTGCCGAGAACGAGGCGACGTACTCGATCCTGGTCGCGGACGCGGACGGAACGGTGGTCGAAACGCTTGGCGAGCCCGGGCAGGTCGTTTCGGCCGGCCAGACGGTTGTTCGGATTGCCAAGGCCGGTCCTCGCGAGGCGGTGGTCGCGCTCCCTGAAACGATCCGGCCGGCAATCGACTCCGTGGCCGAGGCCAGCGTGTACGGAGCAGCCGAAGGGTGGCGCTATACGGCGCGTTTGCGGCAATTGTCCGACGCCGCCGATGCCCAGACCCGAACCTATGAAGCCCGGTATGTCCTGGACGGTGAAGCCGCGGCCGCACCACTTGGCGCGACGGTGACCATTCGGCTACCGAGCCAAACGAGCGAGCCGCAAGTTCAGGTGCCGCTCCGAGCAGTGCTCGATGATGGCCGCAAGACCGGAGTTTGGATCCTCGACAGCGCCACCTCAACCGTACGCTTTCGGCCGATCAAGCTTGTTCGGGTGACCGACGAAACCGCCGTGATCTCCGGCTTGAATTCTGGTGATCCAATTGTTTCGCTCGGCGCTCACCTCCTGCAGGAGGGCGCTCGTGTCAGGACCGCCGCTGAAAGCCGGAGCAACTGAAGAGTCTCAATCGTTCCGCCCCAGCCGCTGGAGAAGCACATGTACAGCTACATCGTCGAGCAGGAAATCCGAAAGACCTTCGACCATGTCAACAACCATCGCTGGGATGAAGCGGTGAAGGCGGTCGCGCCGCACATCCATCACCGTGTTTCCGGCCATCACGCGTTGGGCGGGGAGCGCCACGACAAAGCGGCCCTGCGCCGCTGGTTCGAGCGGCTCGGACGCGTCCTGCCCACGCTCCATATCAGGGTCAACAACGTCTGGGTGAAGGGCTGGCCCTGGAACACCACCGTGTTTGTCGAATGGGACGGCACCGCAACGCTGCTCGATGGCGACGGCTCGTACGTCAACCGCGGTCTCCACGTGTTCACCCTGCGGTGGGGCAGAGTCCATGCCCTCGAGGAATTTCAAGATTCACAGGAAGCCGCGCGCGGGCTTGCCGCCCAAGCGGCAGCTGGCCTCAAGGAAGCTGCCGCCCAGCCAATTGTAAGTTAGCAGATGAACCTTAATCTTTCCGCGATCGCCGTTCGCGAACGGGCCGTTACCCTGTCTTCATCATCCTGCGTTCGGGTTCAACGCCATTCTTGGCCTGATCGGACTGGCAGGCATCCTGATGCGCAATACCCTGATCCTGACCGAACAGATCAAGGAGAATCGTGCTGCCGGCCTCGATGACTATCACGCCGTCATCGAAGCCACCGTGCAACGCACCAGGCCGGTGATCCTGACCGCACTTGCCGCCGTGCTGGCCTTCATTCCTCTGACGCATTCCGTGTTCTGGGGATCGATGGCTTATACGCTGATTGGCGGCACGGCAGTTGGCAAGGTCCTGATCCTGCTGTTCCTTCCTGCGCTTTATGTGGCCTGGTTTCGCATCAAGCCAGCCCCCTATGAGCGTTCGGCGAAGGATGCAGAATTGCGAACAGCAATCGCCGCCGAGTAGGGCTCGGCGAAATCTATCCCTGCTGCGCCGTGGGTGCCTGGCTAGATAAGCCAGGCACTGCGTGGTCTCGCGGCGGCCTTATAGTTCAAAAAAAGAATGTGTGCAGCAGCATGGAAATGCGCCAGCGATCCTGTCCTAGAACAGCCGAAAACGCGGCCTTATACGCAGGATCTAGACCAAATTATTTCCAAGTACGAGGACGGGGCCTGTCGTCCAAGTCACGGCACGTGAGCATCTAATCGCTTGACGAGTTCAAAAAAAGAACTGTAGGCTGCGCACGAGATGGCCGAACGCAACGGCCGCGACGTGCCGGATTTACGGCTGGACCTGTTCTGCGCGATGCCTCTTCGCAAAGGGCGCGACGAGCCGCCACCGGCGCAACAAAACAAAGCCGCACACTCGAGAAGGGGTGCAAGTTTGGGAGGACGCAATGCTGGTGAGATGGAAGATCGTCGCGGCTCTGGCTCTATTCCTGAGTGGTCCCGCATTCGCCGCCGACGAGCCGGGAATCTCTGCTACCGAAATCAAGATTGGCGGGGTTTTTCCCTTCAGCGGACCGGCATCATCGATCGGTCTCGTGGGCAAGGGGCTCATGGCCTACGTTCAGGCGTTGAACGACCGCGGCGGCGTCAAAGGACGCAAGATCAACTACATCGCCTATGACGACGGATATAGTCCTCCCAAAGCGGTGGAGCACGTCCGCAAGCTGGTCGAAAGCGACGAAGTGTCGTTCATGTTCGGCCAGCTCGGCACGCCCGGCATCTCGGCCACTGCAAAATACCTGAGGGCCAAAGGGGTACCGAGTGTCGCCATCGTCAGCGGCTCGTCCAAGTTCACGGACGTCGCCAATTACCCGCTGATCACCACGGGTCTTGTCAGCTACGACACCGAAGGAAAAATCTACGCCAAATACCTGACGAGAACGCTACCGAACGCCAAGTATGCCATCCTCTATCAGAACGACGATCTTGGCAAAGATTACGTCGCTGCCTTCAAGGCGTTTCTCGGCAAGGATTTCGACCGCAAGGTCGTCAGTGCTTCCTACGAGGTCACTGAACCGACGATTGACTCACAGATTACCAATCTGAAGAGCTCGGGTGCCGAGGCCTTGGTGATCGCCGGGACGCCGAAGTTTGCGGCGCAGGCCATCCGGCAAGCTTCGGTGATTGGCTGGAAGGCGACCGTAATCATCAATTTCCCGTCCGGATCGGTCGGAGGCACGCTCGCACCGGCCGGCCTCGACAAATCGGTCGGCGTGATGGTCGGGACCACCAACAAGGACGTCCTGGACGAGACATGGAAAGACGACCCGGGTATGCAGGCCTACCGGGCGTTTTTCGAAAAGTATCTGATGGGCGCCGATATCACCAACGGCAGCTATCTGACCGGTTATCAGCAAGGCGTCCTGCTCGAGCGGATCCTCAAGCAATGCGGTGATGATCTGTCGCGGAAGAATATTCTGGCGCAGGCGAAGAACCTGAAAGACGTCGTCGTTCCGACTGTGCTGCCCGGGATCAAGGTCAACACGAGCGAGACCGAGAACATGATCTGGACGCAGATGCGGCTGCAGCGCTGGACCGGCACGACGTGGCAAGCGTTCGGAGACGTCTTGGACGCCAGGTCGGAGTGACGCTTGGCGCAGCCCGCCCCGTTCTATCCATCCGCGGTAATTCAGGAGATCGTTTTCGATGTCGGCGAAGCCATTGACGTTTGCGCCACGGGAGCTCTCTGTCGAGCGCCGCACCGACGGCACGCTCATATTGAGGTCGCCGCTCGAATTGGGGCCATGCGACTGGCGCGTCACCGATTTTCTGCCGCGCTGGGCAAACGCGGCTCCGGACAGAATATTCCTCGCGCAACGCAATCCCAAAGGGGGATGGGACGAGATCACCTATAGCGAGGCATGGTCGCAGGTGCAGGCGGTCGGCCAGAGCTTGATCGACATGGGCGCAAAGCCGGCTGACAGGCTGGCAGTGCTTTCGGGCAACTCCATCGAGAACGCGGTGATCTCCTTTGCGGCGATGTCGATAGGTGTCATTCTGGCGCCTATATCGCCGAACTACACGCTGATGCCCGGCGGCCTTGCGCGCCTCAAGGACATCGCGCAGGTGCTGCGTCCGAACTTCGTTTTCGTTCAGAGTGGACGCGACTTTTCCGCGGCCCGTTCCATTCCCGAATTGGCAGACTCGACCTGGATCAGCGTCGATGGCGCGCCGGAGACGACGCCCTTCCGGGTCCTGACGGATCGAACGGACCGTGAAGGATTCACGCGTGCGTCGGGTGCAATTCCCAGCGACGCCGCTGCAAAAATTCTCTTCACCTCCGGTTCGACCGGCCTGCCAAAGGGCGTGCTGAACACGCATCGCATGATGGCGAGCTCGCTGCAAATGGGGAGCCTGCTGGTGTCGCCTCCGGAGGCGCCGGTTCAGGTCGAATGGCTGCCGTGGCACCATACGATGGGCAGCAACGTCATTCTTCACGGCATTCTCAGGAACGGCGGGACGCTCTACATCGATGACGGTCGGCCGCTGCCTCAGCTCTTTCACAAATCGGTGGCGAACCTCAAGGAGATCTCGCCGACGGCGATGTTCAACGTTCCCGCCGGCTATAACCTGTTGTGCGATGCCATCGAGAACGACTTCGCCCTCGGCGCCAGCATCTTCAAACGGCTGGATCGATTGAGCTACGCGGGGGCTGCCATTTCGCAAGGAACGCTCGAAAAACTCTATCGGCTGACTTCATCGGTCACGGGCCGGCGGATTCCGGTGATGTCGGGGTACGGGACGACCGAAACGGCGCCGACAATCAGCACGACGCATTGGGCAACGGATCGGCCGGGCGAGATTGGCCTTCCCGCGCCGGGCGTGCAGCTGAAACTGATCCCTGTTTCCGACACGTACGAGGCCAGGGTCAAGGGCCCCAACGTCACCCCCGGTTATCTCGGCAGAGCCGATCTGACGGAGAAGGCTTTCGACGAGGAGGGGTTCTACCGCATCGGCGACACCGTGTCGTTTATCGATCCCGAGAAGCCGGAGTTCGGTCTGCGTTTCACCGGCAGAATTTCGGAGAACTTCAAGCTCGCGAACGGCACCTGGGTTGCGATCGGCAATATGCGTGCCGCCATCCTGGCCGCAACGCGCGGCGTCCTACTGGACATTGTCGTTGCCGGAGAAAACCGTGATGCCTGCGCGCTGCTATGCTGGCTGAATCCAACCGAGGCGGCGCGGATTTCGAACGCGCCGGCTGCGGATTTGACCTGCGACCCCAAGGTGATCGAATTCCTGAGACATCGTTTGCAGGAATACAATGAGGCCGTCGGAAGCAGCGAAAAAATCTGCACGTTCACCCTGCTGAAGGATCCGCCCTCATTGGCCGCGGGAGAAATCACCGACAAGGCCTATGTCAATCAACGTGCTGTGCTCAAGCACCGGGCTGAACAAGCGGACCGTCTCCACTGCAACGAACCCGACGCAGCCGTGATTCGAGTCTGATTCAGTGCCTGACGCCGGTGGCCGGCTCAAGCGGCGCTGCGGCGCGCCTTTGCCTTCGGCTTGTCAGGTGCGGCTGTCGTCAGCGGGCTTTGGGCGCCGGGGCCTGGATGGGTATGAACCTCCTTGGCCGAGAGCGGCTCGCCGCATTCAGAGCACACCATGACCGGGTCGAAGTCCTTTCCGCACTTGCGGTGCTGGTGCAGCAGCGGCCGGCCGCGCTCGTCGACCATGTGAGTGTCGCCCCAATGCACGAGCGCCATCATGATCGGATAAAGATCGAGACCCTTCTGGGTCAGGATATATTCGTGCCGCTTTGGCGCCTCCTGGTAGGGAATGCGGCGCAGAATGCCCTGCCGGACCAGCTTCTTCAGCCGTTCGGCGAGGAGATGACGTGTAATTCCGAGCGCCGACTGGAATCCTTCGAAGCGCCGCGTGCGCAAAAAACATTCGCGCAGGATCAGAAGGGTCCAGCGGTCACCGATCACGCCGATGGTTCGGGCCATCGAACACGGCTCTTCCTCCAGTTCTTTCCACTTCATCCGTATTCTCCAGTCATCCCAGCGAGACCCGCTCGAATCGCTGCCGAGGCCGCCATGTTTGCCTTGCATTCTAGATAGGTACTGAATTCCAAACAATACCCGATGAAACGGTCAAACCAGCATAAATCTAGCCGAATTTGACAGTTCGTTTTTAGAACTGTAGAAGTGAGAACAGGCAAGCCATGCGATTGGATCGCCGGTCCCTGACCATCCAATACGCTCTGCGGGAGAAAGCGGTCATGACCCTCAAGGTTGAATTCCAGTTCGATTTCGGCAGCCCAAACGCGTATCTGGCGGAGGTCGCCATCCCCGGGATCGAGCGGCGGACCGGGGTAAAATTCGAGTACGTCCCGGTCCTGCTCGGCGGGATCTACAAGGCGACCGGCAACATGTCCCCGTTCGACTCGCTTCGCGGGATCAAGAACAAGCCGGAATACCAGGCGCTCGAGACCCAGCGGTTTATCCGCCGCCACAACATCACGAAATTTCGTCAGAATACCTTCTTTCCAGTCAACACTTTGATGCTGATGCGCGGCGCCGTCGCGGCCCAGTTCGAAGGCGTATTCGAACCCTATTTCCGCGCCGCCTATCATCACATGTGGGAGGAGCCCAAGAAGATGGATGATCCCGAAGTGTTCCGGACCGCATTTGCCTCCTCGGGGATCGACATCGACAGGCTGGTTACGCGCGCGCAGCAGGATGACGTCAAAAAGAAGCTGATTGACCTGACCAATGACGCGGTCGCCCGCGGTGCCTTCGGCTCGCCGACATTCTTCGTCGGTAAGGAGATGTTTTTCGGCAAGGATCAACTCCGGGACGTCGAGGAATCGATCGTCGAACAGACCCGGCAGCCCGTTTCCAAGACCGGCTAGTTACCGACTTGCGGTCCGTGCGGGTTGAGGCGAAGGGCTGACGGTAAGCCGGAGTTTATCCTCAGCCCGTCGGCAGAAAAACAATCCAGGGAGAGTGAAATGGCTGGTCCGCTTAGCGGCGTTCGTGTCCTCGATCTGACCGGCGTGGTGTCGGGCCCGTTTGCGACCATGTTTCTGGCGGACCAGGGCGCCGACGTGCTCAAGATCGAGCCGATCGGTGGCGATATCACCCGTCGCAGCCGGGCCACCATCGACAAGGACGGCGAGTTCTCCGCGCTGTTCATCTCGTCCAACCGCGGCAAGCGTTCGCTCTCGATCGACGTCAAGAGCCCCGCCGGGCACGAGGTGCTGGCCAAGCTGGTCGCGCAGGCCGATGTTCTGGTGCAGAACTTCCGGCCCGGCACCATGGAGCGCCTCGGCCTCGGCGTCGAAGAACTGCGCCAGCGTCATCCGCGCTTGATCTATGTCTCGATCAGCGGCGTCGGCGACACCGGGCCCTATGTGAAGAAGCGCGTCTACGATCCAATCATTCAGGGCCTGTCGGGCTTTGCCGATATCCAGTCGCAGCCGGTCACCAATCGCCCGCAGATGATCCGCACCATCGTGTGCGACAAGACCACCGCCGTGTTCACCGCGCAGGCGGTGGCGGCGGCGCTCTACGCGCGTGAGAAGACGGGGCAGGGGGATCATATCCAGGTCGCGATGCTGGACGCGATGATTTCCTACCTCTGGCCGGAAGGCATGATGCAGTACACGGTGGTCGGAGCCGAGGCCGCTGCCGCCGATCCCAACGACCGCCCGGATCTCGTGTTCAAGACCAGCGATGGTTACATCACGGCCGGCACCATCTCAGATTCCGAATGGCAGGGCTTCTGCCGCGCGTCCGGCGATCCCGAGCTCGCCAACGATGCCCGGTTTGCGACCCCGTCCGCGCGTTCGGTGAACGCCACGGCGCGCATCAACAAGATGGCGGAGTATATCGGCCGGCACACGACCGCCGAATGGCTGGAGCGGTTGGACGCTGCGGATGTCCCTTGCGCGCCGATCCTGCGGCGCGGCGAGATCATCCACAATGAGCAGGTCGTGGCGCGAGGAATCATCGCGGAGTTCGACCAACCGAAGGTCGGTCGTGTGCGCCAGCCCAAACCCGCGGCCCGCTTCGAGGTCAACCAGGCTGCCATCGGCGGACCGGCCCCGCGCGTCGGGGAGCACTCGCGCGAGGTGCTGCGCGAACTGGGCTACGATGATGGCGCGATCGACGATATGGTCGCTGCACGGACGCTAGGCGTGGCCATGTAGGTCGAAGCGCTTCGCGCGTCCGGCGAACGGTTCTCAGGCCTTGGCAGGCGTCGGTTTAATTGGTGCGCGCGGAGCATTCGCGGCAACCGCTCGCTGGTAAGCCTCCCGGCTTCGCATGCGCTCGAGATAGGGCTGCGCATTGTCGCAGATGCCTACCCCGTAGGCGATCGCCCAGTCCAGGCACGTCGTCAGCAGGATGTCGGCGCTGCTGAATCGCTCGCCCATGATAAAATGTCGGCCGTCGGCCAGCGCGACCTCGACATGGCGCAGCTGCGCCCGAAAGTATTCTGCGGCTTGAGCTACGACCTCCGGCGCGACGCCGTAGATCGGGCCGAGCGCATCGGCGCTGTGACGGCGCATCACGTACAGGCTGGTGGAGTCGAGCTCGGTGACGATAAAGAAGCACCATTCCAGCCACGCGGCATAGTCGCGCGTGGCTTCCGGAATCAAGGCACGCTCCGGCGTCGAGTACATCCGCGACAGATAAGCGACGATCGCGGCGCTCTCGCCGATGCGGAAATCACCGTCCTGCAGCAGCGGAATCTTCTGGCGCGGATTGAGCCTGGTATATTCGGCGGTCTTGGTCTCGCCGGTCCGTGGGCCGATCGGTTTGATCTCGTAGGCCAGCCCCAGCTCGTGCATCGCCCAGTGCGGCCGAACGGTGCGGCTTGTCCCGACGCCCCACAAAGTGAGGTCTGGATTGTCGCTCATGTCACCATTTCTCTACGGCGGGGCGAAGATCGAGTTCATGGGTCCAGCCGTCGCGGCTTTGCTGATGGGCAAACCAATACGCTTCGGCAATTGAGGAGGTCTTGGTCAGGCTGTCGGGCGGGATCTCACTGGCCTCGATCCCCCTGGCCGCTTTCATGCGCTGATGAATAGCCTCGCTATCGACGCCAGCGTCGATGATGAGATGGACGACGTGAATGTTCTTGGGCCCGAGCTCGCGCGCCATCGCCTGGGCCAGCGCGCGAAGGCCGAATTTTGCCGACGAGAACGCGACAAATCCCTTGCTGCCCCGGATGCTTGCGGTCGCACCGGTAAAAAGAATGGTGCCGCATCGGCGCGGCAGCATGACGCGCGCGGCTTCGCGTCCGACCAGGAAGCCGGCGTAACAGGCCAGCTCCCAGGCCTTGAAGAAGAGCTTTTCGGTAGTCTCCAGCAGGGGCTTGTTGACGTTCGAACCGGCATTGAACAGGCAGATCTCGATCGGACCGATGTCACGCTCGACGCCCGCGAATAGCTTCTGGATTTCTGCTTCCTGACGGGCGTCGACGCTGAAGGCGTGGATGTTGTGGCCTTTCGCCCTGAGCTCGTCGACAAGCGCCTGAGATTTGGTCGGATCGCGTCTGCAGATGCAAATAGTGTAGCCGCCGCTGGCAAACCGCCGCGCAACGGCAGCGCCGATGGCATCACCCGCGCCGACCAGCATCGCGACCCCGCGACTTTCTCCCATGCTGCCTCTCCCATAAGTTCTTATTTGATACGGTATGGGTATCGGTTGGAAGTCCGGTTGTAAACGGTGTTCTCAGAGCGCTGAAGTAGGGCAGTGAGCTTGCCGTTTTCTGATTTGACCGCGATAATAAAATAGCGATTGACGAGTTCTAAAAAAGAACGCATGTTCCGCCTCGGGGCGCAATGCTGAAAAAGGCGCCGATGTTTTTCAGTCGGGAGGCGGTTAGTCGTGGCGAAGCTGTCGCAAGCACTCGGTCTCGATCAAACCGCTTTTCGGTTTGCTGGCCGCATCGACCAATCGACAGATCGCCATCTTGCCAAAGCGGTGGACCAGATCGGGCCGATCGAGGACTGCGCCACGACCATGGTAGCCTCGATCGGCGCGATGGCGAATCCCGATCGTTCTGGTCTCGCTCAAAAAACGTGGTCCACCAGGGCCGATAGAACAGCTTCGCACACAGCGCGCCTAACCTAACTGGGAGAAGTTCCTTGAAAAAGAGAAATGCAACCGTCGCCGTGATCGGCGCGGGCGATTTCATCGGCGGCGAGATCGCCAAGAAATTTGCCTCCGAGGGCTTTACTGTCTTCGCGGGTCGCCGCAACGGCGACAAGCTAGCGCCGCTGGTCAAGGAGATCGAGGCCGCCGGCGGCGAGATCCACGCACGTTCGCTCGACGCGCGCAAGGAGGAGGAGATCGTCTCCTTCCTGAGCGACGCCGACAAGCACGCGCCTCTGGATGTCTGCATCTTCAACATCGGTGCCAACGTCAACTTCCCGATCCTCGACACGACCGAGCGCGTGTTTCGCAAGGTCTGGGAGATGGCTTGCTACTCCGGCTTCCTCGCCGGCCGCGAGGCGGCCCGGCTGATGCTGTCGCGCGGGCAAGGCAACATTTTTTTCACCGGCGCGACCGCGTCCTTACGCGGCGGCAGCGGCTATGCCGCCTTTGCCAGTGCCAAATTCGGGCTGCGCGCTGTGGCGCAGGCGATGGCGCGAGAGCTCGGCCCGAAGAATATCCACGTCGCGCACCTCGTTATCGATTCCGGCGTCGACACCGAATGGGTCCGCCAGCGGCGCCTGGAAGCGCTCGGGCCTAATGCGCTCGACGATCCGGATCTGCTGATGCCGCCGGCCTCGGTCGCGGCGTCCTATTGGCAGCTGTATCAGCAACCGAAGAGCGCCTGGACCTTTGAGCTGGAAATCCGCCCCTTCGGTGAGAAGTGGTAGGAAGCGCAGATGGAACTCGCACTGCCTCCCGAAGATGCGGCCTTCCGTGATGAGGTGCGCGCTTTCATCGCCGAAAACTATCCGAAGGAAATGCGGGTCCCTAATCCGGAGACCGACCTGACCAAAGAGCAATCGTTGCTCTGGCACCAAATTCTCTACGAGAAGGGCTGGATCGCGCCGCTTTGGCCCAAGGAATTTGGCGGCCCCGGCTGGTCGATCACCCGGCGTTTCATCTTCGAGCAGGAGACCAGCCGGGCCGGGACGCTGCCGCCGTTGGCGTTCAGCGTCACCATGGTTGGTCCGGTCATTTACACCTTCGGCAATGATGCCCAGAAGCAGAAGTTCTTGCCGCGGATACTGTCGGGTGAAGACTGGTGGTGCCAAGGCTATTCCGAGCCGGGCTCAGGCTCAGACCTCGCCACCGTCCGGACCAAGGCTGTGCGCGACGGCGACCATTACATCGTCAACGGTCACAAGACCTGGACAACGTTGGCGCAGCACGCCGACTGGATCTTCTGCCTGGTGCGTACTGATTCGAGCGCCAAGCCTCAGGCGGGCATCTCGTTCCTCCTGATCGACATGAAGTCGCCAGGCGTGACCGTGCGTCCGATCATCACGATCGACGGTTCGCACGAGGTCAATGACGTCTTCCTCGAGGATGTCCGCGTTCCCGTCGAGAACCTGATCGGCGAGGAGAACAAGGGCTGGACCTACGCAAAATTCCTGCTGGGCAACGAGCGCACCAGCATGGCCGGGATCGGCCGGTCGACGCGCTACCTCGACCGGTTGAAGAAGATCGTGAAAGCGGAGATCGCAGCGGACGATCCGGCGCATCTCGAATTTCGCAAGGAGATCGGCCGGCTCGAGCTCGATGTGCTCGCGCTCGAGGCCACCGAGCTGCGGGTCGTTGCCCAGATGGCGCGCGGCATCGATCCGGGGCCCGCGGCCTCGCTGTTCAAGATCCGCGGCACCGAGATCTTCCAGGGCATTACCGAGCTCACACATCGTGCCATCGGCAACTATGGCCTGGCGCTTCGCGAGCAACCGTCGGGCGCAAACCAGTTCATGCCGGGTGCCGATTACGGCCACACAGCGTCGGAGAAATACCTGAACGCGCGCAAGCTCAGCATCTACGGTGGATCAAACGAGATCCAGCGCAACATCATCGCCAAAGCGGTGCTCGGTCTCTAGCAACAGCGCAACAAGAGGATCGGATGGATATCCAGTTCACGGAAGAGCAGGAACTGTTGCGCTCCAGCGTACAGCGTATGCTACGCGACCAATACAGCTTCGAGGCGCGCCGCAAGATCGTGGCCAGCGAAGAGGGCTGGAGCCGCAAGCAGTGGGGCGCTTTTGCGGAGCTCGGCCTGCTCGCCGCGCCATTCTCCGAGGAGAGCGGCGGACTTGGTGGCGGCCCGCTCTCTACTATGATCGTTGCCCAGGAGTTCGGCCGCCACCTTGTCGTGGAGCCGTACGTGGAGACGGTCGTGCTGGTCGGCGGCTTGATCGAGCAGGCAGGGACGAAAGAGCAGAAGCAGGCCTTCATTCCCGATATCATCGCCGGACACAAGATCTGGGCGCTGGCCTGGACCGAAAAAAACTCGCGCTTCGATCTCGCCAATGTCGCGGCCACGGCGCGGCGAGAGGGAAAGGACTACACGCTTAGTGGTGAGAAGACCGCCGTCATAGCGGCGCCTTGGGCCGATTATCTCATCGTCTCCGCCCGGACTGCCGGCAAGCGCGACGATTGTGGCGGCGTCAGCCTGTTCGTCGTCGACGCCCGGGCGGCGAATCTCGAATTGCGGAGCTTCAAGACCATCGACGGCCGCCGTGCCGCGGAGATCACTTTCCGCGATGTGCGCGGCGAGTTGCTCGGCAGCGAGGGCGAAGGCGTCGCCCTGCTGGAAGGCTGCCGCGACAGGGCCATCGGCGCGCTCTGCGCCGAGGCGGTCGGCGCGATGGCCGAACTGAACTCTGCGACGCTGGAATACGCCAAGGCCCGAAAGCAGTTCGGCGTCACCATCGGCAGCTTCCAGGTGTTGCAGCACCGGATGGTCGACATGTTCATCGCGCATCAGGAGGCGCTTTCCCTGATGCAGCATCTCAGTCTCAGCCTCGGTGCCGGCGAAAGTGGCATCTCGCGCCTCGCCTCCGGCGCCAAGTCGAGGGTCGGCTATGCCGGCAAGTTCATCGCCGACCAGGCGGTGCAGCTCCACGGCGGCATGGGCATGACCGACGAATTGAACGTCGGTCACTACTTTAAGCGAATCTCCTCGATCAATATCCAGTTCGGCGATCCCGCTCACCACTTGCTGCGTTATGTGCAGCTCGACGCGGCAGCGTAACCAAAGAGGCAGCCATGACGACAGAGGCAGTTATCGTTTCCACCGCCCGCACCGGCGTCGGCAAGGCCTATCGCGGTGCGCTGAACAACACCGAGGGGCCGACCATGGCTGGCCATGTGATGGCCGAAGCGGTGAGGCGCGCGGGCGTTGAGCCGGACGAGGTCGAAGACGTGGTGATGGGTTGCGCGATGCAGCAGGGCACCATGGTGATGAACGTCGCACGCAAGGGGGCGGTTCGTGCCGGCCTGCCGGTCACCGTCGCCGGCACCACGATCGATCGGCAGTGCGCCTCCGGCCTGCAGGCGATCGCGGTCGCGGCCCGCTCGATTATGCTGGATGGCGTCGAGATCGCGATCGGAGGCGGCATCGAATCGATCAGCCTGGTGCAGAACGAACACATGAACAGGTTCCACGCCGTCGACGACGAGCTGATGGCGATGAAGCCCGAGATGTACATGTCGATGCTCGACACTGCCGAGATTGTCGCCGAGCGCTACAAGATCGGTCGCGACCGGCAGGACGAATACAGCCTCGAATGTCAGCGCCGCATTGGTGCCGCGATGCAGGCCGGTCGCTTCAATGACGAGATCGTCCCGATCACAACGACGATGGCCGTCGTCAACAAGGACACCAGGGAGGTCTCCTATCAGCAGGTGACGCTGTCGAAGGACGAAGGGCCGCGCCCCGAGACCACGGCGGAAGGACTGGCGAAGATCAAGCCGGTATTCGAAGGCAAGACCATCACGGCCGGCAATGCCAGCCAGCTCTCCGACGGAGCATCGGCCTGCGTGCTCATGAGCGACAAGACCGCCGCCAAGAAGGGCCTTAAGCCGCTCGGCATCTTCCGCGGCTTCGTCGCCGCCGGAGTCGAGCCGGACGAAATGGGCATCGGTCCGGTCGCGGCGATCCCGCGCCTTCTCAAGCGCCACGGCCTGAGGATCGATGACATCGATCTTTGGGAGCTGAACGAAGCCTATGCTGTCCAGGTGATCTACTGTCGCGACAAGCTCGGCATCGATCCGGACAAGCTGAACGTCAATGGCGGCTCGATCGCGATCGGCCATCCCTACGGCATGACGGGCAGCCGGCTTGCGGGCCATATTCTGATCGAGGGGCGGCGGCGCAAGGCGAAGTACGGCGTGGTGACCATGTGCATCGGCGGCGGCATGGGCGCGGCCGGCCTATTTGAACTCGTCAACTGATCGGAAAGCGGAGAAAGCGCACGTGAAGACAGCAATCACTGAACTGTTCGGCATCCAGCATCCGATCATCCAGGGCGGCATGCATTATGTCGGCTTTGCCGAGCTTGCCGCCGCGGTCTCGAATGCCGGCGGTCTCGGCATCATCACCGGCCTGACCCAGAGGACGCCGGAGCTGCTGGCGAAGGAAATCGCGCGCTGTCGCGACATGACCGACAAGCCGTTCGGTGTGAACCTGACCTTCCTGCCGAGCTTCACTGCACCGCCTTATCCGGAATATATCGCCGCCATCAAGGAAGGTGGCGTCAAGGCGGTGGAGACCGCCGGCCGCAGCCCGGAAGCGTACATGCCCGCGCTGAAGGCTGCCGGCATCAAGGTGATCCACAAATGCACTTCGGTGCGGCATTCGCTGAAAGCCGAGAAGATCGGATGCGACGCCGTCAGCGTCGACGGCTTCGAATGCGGCGGCCATCCCGGCGAGGACGATATCCCGAACATGATCCTGCTGCCGCGCGCGGCGGATGAACTGAAGATTCCGCTCGTGGCGTCGGGTGGCATGGCGGATGCGCGCAGCCTCGTTGCTGCGCTGTCGATGGGCGCCGCCGGCATGAACATGGGTACCCGCTTCGTCGCAACCAGGGAAGCTCCCGTCCACGCCAACGTCAAGCAGGCCCTCGTCAAAGCCACCGAACTCGATACCGTGCTGGTCATGCGCGCGCTGCGTAACACCGAGCGCGTGCTGAAGAACAAGGGTGTCGATCAATTGCTCGAGGTCGAGCGCGAGAAGGGGGCGAGCCTCAAGATCGAGGACATCCATGAGCAGGTCGCGGGTGTCTACCCCAGGGTGATGGTCGATGGTGACATGGATGCCGGTGCTTGGAGCTGCGGCATGGTGGTCGGACTGATCCACGATATCCCGACGGTGAAGGAGCTGATCGACCGCATCATGAGGGAAGCCGAGCAGATCATCCGGCAGCGGCTGACTGGATTTCTTGACGGTACTGTCGCCGATCTGGCCACGCGCGCCGTTGTTTGACAAAGGTTTGCATGCGAGAGCTTCAGTGCCGAGATCAATGCTCGCTGATCGCATTGAGCAGCGGATCGGCGTGACCGATTGATCTCTCAAGTTGGGGGGGCAGGCCGACAAGCAAGCTGAAATGTCGTTTTCACCGAGGAGCGGCCAATGAAGTACTATCTCTGCAAGTACATTCCGCCCCGGGCGGATTTCCTGGCGACCATGAGCGCCGCTGAGAAACAATGGATGAAGCAGCACGGTGCGTTCCTGGATGATCTGCTCGCAAAGGGGCAGATCGTCGCGCACGGTCCCGTCACGGACCCGCGTGGCGGTTATGGCGTGTCGCTCTATCAGATCCCGGACGATCTCGACATCGAGGCGGTCACCTCGGAAGATCCTGTCGTGAAGAACGGCGCCGGCCACTATGAGCATTACCCGATGATGTATATGAAGGCGCGCGGCTGAGATCCTCCCCTGGACCAATTTGGCAGCGTGGGTGGCATGACCTTTGATCTGTGCCAGCACGGGTAGGCCATCGCGATCGGCGAGACAGCGTTTTGCAAGGATGGGAGCCGCGGCGCCGTCGGCATTGGCGGGGGAGGCGGCCGGCGTAATAGTGCCGTTGGTGCGGAACGCTGCCTTCAATCCGGGAACTTGGCCGGACGGCGTGCTGCACGTCAAAAAAGTATCAGTTCACATCTGAAATGGTGGTGGCGTGCCTAGGTACTGGTCGCTACTCTGCCAACGAGAGGAAGCGCTGAACCAATCAGCCGATAAGGGAGCGGAGGCGGATCATTACAAGCCGCACCGGCCTGAAGGGAGCGGACATGGAACCGGACCTGGAAGTTGTCCAGATACGGCGCGGCGAGTCATTCAAGGCGTGGTCGCACGGCTACCCATTCCACACCGTCCGCTGGCATTTCCATCCCGAGTACGAGCTCCATCAGGTCGTGGCCACCGGCGGACGCTATTTCGTCGGTGACTTCATCGGCGACTTCGAACCAGGTAATCTCGTGCTCACCGGCCCCAATTTGCCGCACAATTGGGTGAGCGATCTGCCGGCAGAGTGCGCCATCCCGCTACGCGGACGCATCCTTCAATTCAGCGAAGAATTCATCGGCGACCTGATGAAGGTCATGCCTGAGCTTTCGGGCCTTGCCGCACTGCTGGATTTTTCCCGGCGTGGTGCGCTGTTCACCCGCAGCACGAGCGATGCGCTCGTCCCACTCATGGAGGAGATCGTCACGGCGAACGGCGTGCGCCGGATCGAGCTATTCTTGATGATCTTGGGGATACTCTGTCGCGCCGCCCGACAGGCGCGTCCGCTGTCCGGCCCAAACTATCTGCCCGATCCGTCTGGCTACATGTCGGTGGGAATGAACAAGGCACTCGCATTCATCCGGAAGAATCTGACGCAACCTTTCGGCGAAGCGGAGCTTGCTGCGATCGCCGGTCAATCGCAAAGCGCATTTTCGCGCTCGTTCCGCCGGCACACGGGCATGTCATTGGTGCAATACGTTAAGCGGCTGCGTATCAATCTCGCTTGTCAGATATTGATGAGCGACGAGCAGGCTTCCATCACCGACATCTGCTTCGAGGTCGGCTTCAACAATCTCTCCAATTTTAACCGGCAGTTCCTGGCCGAGAAAGGCATGCCCCCTTCGCGCTTCAGACGATTGTTGGCGCACAACATCGATGCGGCGCACGCGGCCTAGCCGCATAGGAGCAAAGAAGGAGGATCGTTACGGAAGAATGACGCGGACACGCCGACGGCGGTCCGCGACAGCAATCGTTCGACCAGAATTCTGCGCGGCTCCGAGCACCGGCGCTCATCGTGCCGTCGGAAACGGAAGCAGCGAGGGCCTGACTTCGAAGGATCAACGACGACACCCTGACACCCAGTCTGGAAAGGAAATCTGAAATGAGAAAGTTCTCTGCTAAATATGCGGGCACAATTGGCATAGCCTTCTCGCTGCTCGGCACAACAGCCATTTCTTCGCGGGCCGCAGAGGTGAAGAACGCGACCGTCGCCTTCCTGATGCCGGACCAGGCCTCCACCCGCTATGAACAACATGATTATCCGGGTTTCGTCGCAGAGATGAAGAAGCTGTGCGACAGTTGCAAGGTGATCTACCAGAACGCCAGCGCGGATGCCGCGCGGCAGCAACAGCAATTCAACTCGGTGATTTCGCAGGGCGCCAAGGTAATCGTGCTCGACTCCGTCGACTCCACTGCCGCGGCATCCCTGGTCAAGATGGCACAATCGCAAGGCATCAAGGTCATTGCCTATGACCGGCCGGTCCCCGACGCCAAGGTCGATTTTTACGTGTCCTTCGACAATCAAGCCATCGGCAAGGCTATCTCCGAATCGTTCGTCAAGCATCTTAAGGCCGCCAACGCGACGGCGAAGGAGGGCGAAGGCGTACTCGAAATCAATGGATCGCCGACCGATGCCGCTGCGGGACTCATCAAGAAGGGGATCCACGAGGGGCTTGATAAGAGCGGCTATCCAATTCTGGCCGAATACGACACGCCGGACTGGGCGCCGCCGAAGGCGCAGCAATGGGCGAGTGGCCAGATCACCCGCTTCGGCAAGAAGATCCTCGGCGTCGTAGCTGCCAATGACGGCACGGGCGGTGGCGCAATTGCCGCCTTCAAGGCCGCAGGTATCGAGCCGGTGCCGCCGGTGACGGGCAACGATGCGACGATTGCCGCGCTTCAGCTCGTCATCGCAGGCGATCAGTACAACACGATCTCCAAACCCAGTGAGATCGTGGCAGCTGCTGCGGCGCAAGCGGCGGTGAAATTCCTCTCCAGAGAGATGCCCAAGGCGGAAGCTACGCTATTCAATGCGCCATCGAAGTTGTTCGTGCCGGCCGTCGTCACTCAGGAGAACCTGAAGGCGGAGATTATCGATAAGAAGATCCAGACGGCCGATCAGCTCTGCACGGGCCGATATGCCGCGGGTTGCAAGAAGCTTGGCATCACGCAGTGACGACGTCGGTCCCGGCCGCTTCCGGCGGCCGGGGCGAAGGATGAGAGGGCGAATTGGGACATGACCACGATCTCGGATGCCGATGACGCGCAGGGCGGACCGCGCAAGCCGGTCTTGAGTCTTCGCGGAATTTCCAAGCATTTCGGCGCCGTGTCCGCCCTGACCGATGTTGATCTCGATGTGCATGCCGGCGAAGTCGTGGCGCTTGTGGGTGACAACGGTGCAGGAAAATCGACGCTGGTGAAGATCCTTGCCGGCGTGCACCAACCCACCTCCGGAACGATCACGTTCGGCGGTGAACATGTTGTCCTGTCCGACCCATCCATGGCACTCGGCCTCGGCATCGCCACCGTTTTCCAGGATTTGGCCCTCTGCGAGAATCTCGACGTGGTCGCAAACATCTTCCTCGGCCGCGAGCTCAACCCGCTGCGGCTCGACGAGGTCTCCATGGAGCTTCGCGCCTGGACCTTGCTCAACGAGCTGTCAGCGCGGATCCCGAGCGTGCGAGAGCCCGTGGCGTCGCTCTCCGGCGGACAGCGCCAGACCGTGGCGATCGCGCGCTCGCTGCTGACTGAGCCGAAACTCATTCTGCTCGACGAGCCGACTGCGGCGCTCGGCGTTGCCCAAACCGCTGAGGTGCTAGACCTCGTCGAACGCGTTCGCGCACGCGGTCTCGGCGTCATCATGATCAGTCACAACATGGAGGACGTCCGCGCGGTTGCCGATCGGATCGTGGTGCTGCGCCTCGGTCGCAACAACGGCGAGTTCGATCCCGACGTGTCCAATCAGGATCTCGTTACGGCGATTACCGGAGCGGACGAAAATTCTGTCTCGCGCCGCGCCAGGCGGCGCCGCGCCCTTCAGTCGCCGGAGCTTGGGCGATGACCGACGACACGCAACAGGTTTCGACGGCGCGGTTGCTCGACCGCAGTGACGAACGAGTCAAGCACGCGGACACGCTTGGAAACATGATCGGCGCCTTTGTGGACCGTGTGCGGTCGGGTGATCTCGGATCGCTGCCGGTGGTCGTCGGGCTCATCGTCATCTGCGCGGCGTTCGAGACTCTCAACCCTGTTTTTTTCGCGCCGAACAATCTGGTCAATTTGCTTTTCGATTGCGCGACAGTGGGTGTGATCTCGCTGGGCATCGTCTGTATCCTGATGGTCGGCGAGATCGATCTGTCGGTCGGATCGGTGAGCGGGTTCTCTTCGGCGCTCGTCGGCGTGCTTTGGGTCGCTCAGGATTGGCCGGTCGCCGTGGCGATCGTCACGGCGTTGGTGCTGGGCGCTGCCATCGGCGCGCTCTATGCATTTTTGTTCAATCGTCTGGGTATGCCGAGCTTCGTCTCGACGCTGGCCGGCCTGCTGACGTGGCTCGGCCTGCAGCTGTATCTGCTCGGCTCCTCCGGCTCGATCAACCTTCCGTATGGATCGGCGCTGGTCAATTTCGGACAGATGCTCGTCATGCCGTCGATCGTATCCTACGTGCTGGCGGCGGTCGCGAGCGTGGTTATGTTCGTGACCGGCTACCGAACGGCCGCGCGCCGGCGGGCGGCGGGGCTATCGGCCAGTTCGCTTGGCCGCATGGTGCTGAAGGCGCTGCTGGTCACCATCGTGCTCGAATTCGTTGTCTATTATCTCAATCTCGGGCGCGGCATTCCCTGGATGTTTGGTCTGTTCGTCGGCTTGTGCGTGATCATGAATTACGCATTGACGAGAACCAAATGGGGCCGCTCGATGTCTGCCGTCGGCGGCAATCGCGAGGCGGCCCGTCGGGCTGGCATCAACGTTCGCCGGGTCTATTCGACCGCATTCATGTTGTGCTCCACGCTGGCCGCTGCCGGCGGCATTCTGGCCGCAGCGCGGCTGGCATCTTCCAGCCAGCAGGCCGGGACCGGGGATGTGAACCTCAACGCGATCGCCGCCGCGGTCATCGGTGGCACGAGCCTGTTTGGCGGCCGCGGGAGCGCCTATTCCGCGCTCCTCGGCGTCATCGTCATCCAGTCCATCGCGAGCGGCCTCACGCTGCTCGATCTCTCCTCGTCGCTGCGGTACATGATTACGGGCGCAGTCCTTGCCATTGCAGTCATCGTCGATTCGCTGGCACGGCGCTCGCGCCTTTCCCACGGCCGAGCTTGAACAACTCTCATAGGAAAAGGACAAGCCTTGGCCCAGGAACTTGCAGAAAAAGTCGCGGCGATCACCGGCGCCGCATCGGGCATCGGTCTCGAATGCGCTAGAACATTGATCGGGGCCGGCGCGCGGGTAGTGCTGATCGATCGGGCGGAGGAGGCGCTGAGCAGCGCCTGCGTTGCGCTGGGCGATCAGGCGATTCCTTTACGTATCGACCTCACCGATCCCCTGAGCATGGAAGAGATGATGCCGCAGGTGCTGGAGAAAGCGGGTCAACTGGACATCTTCCATGCGAATGCTGGTGCCTATGTCGGCGGCGAGGTGCTTGGCGGCGATCCCGACGCGTGGGACCGCATGCTCAATTTGAACGTCAATGCGCTGTTCCGGTCGATCCATGCGGTGCTGCCGCACATGGTTGAGCGCAAGAGCGGCGACATCATCGTCACCAGTTCGATCGCAGGTCTCGTGCCTGTCGTCTGGGAACCGATCTATACCGCGTCCAAGCACGCCGTGCAGGCTTTTGTGCATACTCTGCGCCGGCAGGTCGCGAAACACGGTTTGCGCGTCGGCGCCGTTGCGCCCGGTCCAGTCGTGACCGCGCTCATCAAGGATTGGCCCAAAGAGAAGATCGAGGAGGAAATGGCGGCCGGTGGCTTGATGCAGCCCGTGGAAGTCGCGCAGGCAGTGCTCTTCATGTTGACGCGCCCGAGAAACGTCACCATCCGCGACCTCGTCATTCTGCCGCAGAGCAACGATCTGTAACATCTTCCGATCGGCGATCCTGAGATGAACAAGCAACCCGATAACCGCCATTTCCTTGGCATCGATGTCGGCACCGGCAGCGCACGGGCCGGACTCTTCGACCGCTCCGGCAGGCTCCTGGCGAGTGACAGCGCCCCTGTTGCACTTTGGCGGGAGGCTGGCGACGTGGTCGAGCAGTCGAGCGAGGATATCTGGCGTGCCGTATGCCGCAGCGTGCGTAGCGCGGTGGTGCAGGCGGGTATCGCGGCGGACAGTATCGCTGGCATCGGCTTTGACGCGACCTGCTCGCTGGTGGTGCTTGGCGAGGCGGGTGTGCCGCTGCCCGTCGGGCCGTCCGGCGATCCTGCTCGCAACGTCGTTGTATGGATGGATCACCGCGCTGCGGATCAGGCGCGCCGTATCAACCAGTCGGGCGAGAAAGTTCTCGACTATGTCGGCGGAACGATCTCTCCCGAGATGGAGACGCCGAAACTGTTGTGGCTCGCCGAAAACATGCCCGAGACGTTCTCCCATGCGTGGCAGTTTATGGACTTGACTGATTTTCTCACTTGGCGTGCAACAGGGAGTTTGTCCCGCTCCATTTGTACCGTGACGTGCAAGTGGACCTATCTGGGCCACGAAGACCGCTGGGACGATCAATTCTTCCGCAGGATTGGCCTCGGCGTGCTGCCGGATGAGCAGTTCCGCAGGATCGGCACCGAGATCGTGCCCGGCGGGACCAGGCTGGCAGCGGGCCTGACGGCGAAGGCCGCGGCCGATCTCGGACTCGCGACGGGTACGCCGGTCGCCGCCGGCCTCATCGATGCACATGCCGGCGGGGTTGGTACGGTGGGGGCGCGCGGAGCGGCGGGTACGGTGCTCACGCGCATGGCCTATGTATTCGGAACGTCCGCCTGCACCATGTCGACCACACCGGACCCATCCTTCGTCCCTGGCGTTTGGGGACCTTATTTCTCCGCCATGGTGCCTGGGCTTTGGCTCAATGAAGGCGGACAGTCGGCCGCCGGCGCTGCGATCGAGCATCTGTTGCAGATGCATCCGAATTCCGCGCAAGCGACACAGGCTGCGGGCCAGAAGCAGCAGACGCTTGCCGATTGGCTTGCCTCGGAAATCGAATCACGCGGCGGTGCCGAAATGCTCCCGGATTTGGTCGGCCAGCTTCATGTCGTCCCCGAATTCCTCGGCAATCGAGCGCCGTTCGCCGATCCCGGCGCGCGCGCACTGATTGCGGGCCTTGATATGCGCTCGGATCTGGAGAGTCTGCTCGCGCTTTATCTTGCAGGGCTTTGCGGCCTCGGCTGCGGGGCCCGGCAGATCGTTCGCGCTCAGCAAGACAAGGGCATTGCGGTCGATACGATCGTGGTCAGCGGCGGTGCCGCAAAGAGCCGCCTCGTGCGGCAGGTCCTCGCCGATATGACGGGTTTGACGGTCGCTGCGCCAGCCTCTCCGGAGGCCGTCCTGCTCGGCTCCGCGATGCTTGGATCAGTTGCCTCGGGCGACCATTCCGACCTCAGTGAGGCGATGCAGGCGATGTCGGTCTTGGGAGACATCCATCAACCCCAGGCCGCTTTGGCAGGCTGGGTTGATCAGCGCATGGGAGCCTTCGAGGCTCTGCAGAAGGTCGGCCGGGCAATTAGAAGAGCTTCTTAGCTCTTGCCAACTGGACCCGGCACCAAGCACGGCATCTGACCCGGGCCGAGCCGCGATCCTAGACTATCCGCGGTTCGGAGAGCCCATGGGGCAAGTTCGTGAACGGTGACCGCCAATGAGGCAGGACCGCTACATCCCGGCACGACGCATCTGGTCGCGGACCTGACGGAGAAGTTCGACGACATCAACTCGCTCGTCGCGGCCAAAGGCGGGTGGCCAGCGTCAGGGGGCGGCTGAAGGGATCCTGTGGGCGGGGAGGAACCCGGGTCTCGCCCCGCTGTAGGCGGGGCGAGATGCCTGCTTTTCTCAGATGAGGAAGTCGGTCGGGTGCAGGCTCGCGGCGTGGACACCGTCGAGTGTAATGGTGTCGCTCGCCGATACATGAATCACGGCATCGCCGTCGGCATTGTCGCTGATCAGCTTCGACAGCGCCGTCCAGTCCGTAAAGCCGTAATCGTGCAGGTTGATCAGATCGTGCTCGGTCACGGTGCTGCAGGCCGCCTTGTTTCCTTGATCGAAGTCGGTGATGAGGTCGTTGCCGGACCCGGTGTTGAAGACGAAGGTGTCGCTGTTTCCGCCGCCCGAAAGCTGGTCATTTCCGGCGCCCCCGTTGAGCATATCCTTGCCGCCGGTGATCGAGCCCGGTGTTGCGGGATCATAGACCTTCGCATCGCCATACAGAAAGTCGGTGGCCGCTCCGCCGGTGAGGATATCGTTGCCGCCATGGGCATTGCCGGACATGGTCGGAGCGTCGCCGAACAGCAGATCGCGCGCATCGTCGGTGTACTCGGTGCTGATCTTGACCTTGAGGATGTCGTCGCCACCCTGTGCGTTGTCGGTCAGGGACGTGGAGGAATCTCCCGACAGCGACGCACCGGCCCAGACGTTTTCGCCGCTCATGGTCAAGATGATGTTGTCGTTGCCGCCATGCGCATCGCCGCTGATGGAGCCGATGGCATCGCCGCTGGCTCTCGCTGAACCCTCCCGGGTGTTCAAGCTGATGTCGAGCGTGTCGTTGCCGCCCTGCGCCGTGCCGCTCATGGAGCCACCGGCATCGCCGGCGTACACATTGTCGAAGCCTCGCCAGCCCACAGCGCCCGTGATGGTGTCACTGCCGCCGTGCGAATTGCCGGACATGTCGCCGGCGACATCGCCGAAAGCATGCACGTTGGTGTACATCGAGTGGTCTTGGGTATCGATCGTGTCGTTGCCGCCCTTGGCGTCGTCGGTCATCGCCTGGGCATCGCCGACCACGAGGGCGGCGTTCCAGCCGTAGTTGACGTTGACCGTGAGCGTGTCGTTGCCGCCGTGGGACTGGCCATGCAGCGTCGTGTTGTCGTCGCCAAAGATCGTGACCTCTGCTTCGGGCTGAGTGATGGTTGCGGTCACGGTGTCGTTGCCGCCCCAGGCGTCCGTGGTGGTCGGAAAGTTCGGATCTCCGATGACGGTTTCGATTTGGCCAAATTGGTCGAGCAGGATGTCGATGGTGTCGTTCGGCAGATGCTGCATGGCGTAACTCCCATTTCATTGTCGGAGGCGGGCCTGACATCGGCAAAACTCTTGCGCGACGTGCTGTGACCACGCTTCACGGAGACGAATCTAGTTTTGGTCGATGGCGGAGATTTGCTGGAATTCGGGACAGAGTTTGTTCGCGACAGGCTTCGCTGCGCCGTGCGGCGAAACTGGTCGTTGCGCACTCGCGATTGCGATGTCGCCCCGCGCGTCGGGGTACGACATCGCCGCTTTGATTTATTCCCTCAGATGATGAAGTCGGTCGGATGCAGGTTCGCCGCGTGAATCCCGTCCAGCGTGATCGAGTCGTTGCCGGAGAGATGAATCACGACATCGCCGGAAGCATTGTCGCTGATCAGACTCGACAGCGCCGCCCAGTCCGCGAAGCCGTAATCCTGCACATCGATCAGATCGTGTTCCGCTGCGGTGCTGCCGACGGCCTTGTGCCCTGATCGAAGTCGGCGATCGTGTCGTTGCCGGAGCCGGTGCTGAAGGCGAAGAAGTCGCTGTTTCCTCCGCCCCACATCCAGTCGTCGCCCGATCCGCCGTTCAGCGTGTCGCTGCCGCCGGTGATCGAGCCTGGCGCCGCCGGTTCATAGATTCCTGCATCGCCATACATGAAATCCCGGCCGACGCCGCCATTGATATCGTTGCCACCATGAGAATGACCGGCCATGATCGGCGCGTCGCCGTACACTGACGAGACCGCATCCGCGTACTGGCCTTCGATCTTGACGGTCAGGACATCGTCGCCGCCCTCGGTAAGATCCATCAGGGACGTCGACGAGTCCCCCGACAAGGTCGCGCCGGCTATGGCGCTGTCGCCGTTCAAGGTGACCGTCATATTGTCATTGCCGCCTTGCGCAAGGCCGCGCAAGGCGCCGATGGCGTCGCCACTGACGGTCGCCACGCCGTCGTGGTGAGCACGCTGACATCGAGCGTGTCGTTGCCGCCGTGCGAGGTGTCATCATGGAACCGCCGGCATCGCCGGCGAACAGGTTGGCGCCACCGCGCCACGCGATCGAGCCGGTTATGTCGTCATGGCCGCCCTGCGCGTTGCCCGACATGTCGCCCGCGACGTCGCCGAAGGCCGAGACAGTGGTGTAGACCGTGCCATGGGCATCCGCGACGATGGTGTCGTTGCCGCCGTTGGCGTCGTCGATCATCGATTGGGCATCGCCTACCACGAGAGCGGTGTTCCAGCCGCCGCCGATATCGGCGAACAATGTGTCGTTTCCGCCTTGCGAGTGACCAAGCAGCATCGATTGGTCATCGCCGAAGATCGTGAGCCTCGTATTGAGCTCGGTGACGGTTGCCGTCACGGTGTCGTTGCCGCCCCAGACGTCCTTGGCTGCGGGAAATCCGAGATCTCCGTACACGGTCTCGATTTGACCAAACTGGTCAAGGATGACGTCGAAGGTATCGTTCGGCAGATGCTGCATGGCGTAACTCCCATTTCATGTCGGTAGCGGGCCTGACGTGTGCACCAGTCTTGCGACACGCTTGATCGACACGCTTCACCGGAAGCAAATCTGCCCTTGGTAAATGGCAGAGATTTGCAAGAATTCAGGAGAGAGTTTGATTGCTCGCATCTGCGGTCGCGCTGCGAGAAAGAGAATGTTGATGGAACTGTCGGCGAGGATCTACCGCGGATTGGCGCAATCGACTGCGAGCTTACTTCTCCTCTGGTTGGGATGAAGTGCCGCTTTCTCCGTCGTCATTTCCTCGATCAAGTCGGCGATACCCTCTCTCGCGATCTTGTCAGTGACAAGAGACAACAACCGGCTATGGTGCGCGATCTTGTTGTTGATCTCATCGCATTTGCCGCACGTGAGCATACCCTGCGCCATTGCAGGCAGAGCGAACGAGCCACCTGGGACTAAAAAATGTTCATTGCCGAGCTTCGTTCCTGCCGCCATGGACGGTTGGGAAGCTGGCTTGCTGTGTGAGCCAATGACGGCCGCGGTTTTTACTTGTGCGTCGGTGGGACCTCATTGAGGAGCTTCGAGACCGCAGTGACAAGCTGGGCCGGTGCAAACGGCTTCTGCAACAGGATGCTATTTGGGACGCCCTGCGAACCCCAATCGTTCGCCGCAGCGCCCGTCATGTAGACCACGGGAAACGTCGGCTCTCGTGTCTGAGCTGTCTGGCCAATTCCCAACCGCTGAGCGTGCCCTTGAGGTTCACATCCGCGACGAGCGCCCGGTACTCCTTCATGCCGCTTCTGAAGAGAGTCAGAGCTTCCTCGGCAGACGAGAGGATGTCAGTCGCGAAGCCTGCCTCCAGCAGGGCTTCCTCAACCACCGCCTGCAATGGGTATTCATCCTCCACCACCAAGATGAGAGGCGACGGCGCTGTCATGTTCACTCCGTCTCGGAACGCTGGAACCTACCTATGTTGCGGCGGCTTTGTTCCCTGAAAATGTGTCCAAAAGTGAACATAGGCCGATCCGAGGGCCCCAGGGAGCTGGCCGGCTGCATGGCGGATATCAAGGCCGACGAGACGGAGCATGGGCGCACTCTCAATCTTCCGTGGTGGAGGACGTAGCGCCGATCCGCATGATGTTCTGCGACATGCTGGAGGAGTTGGGCGACAAGGTCATCGCCGAAGCAGGCACCCTGAAGGAAGCAATCGAAGTCGCGCGGGTGGCTGACTTCGATCTGGCCATTCTCGACCTGAGGCTTGCCGATGAAACAACTGAACTGGTGGCGGAGATCACTCGTGGTCGCGGGTTGCAATTTTTCTTCCTGACCGGCCACACATCCGATGGATTGCCGGGCGGCTTCCGCAATGCTCCCCGATTGGAGAAGCCCGTCCTCTGCTCCGCGCTCGCGGAGATGATCGAAAACTGCGCCAGGTCTTGACCAGCGAACAGGCCGCTCGCGGGGAGTTTCACGCTGCCAACTTGCCCTTCGCCAAGCTTTCAAGATGTTTCCACGCCAAAGCGGCCCTCAACCACTTCAAACGCTCGGCAGCACAGGTCGCGGCGACCGCTTTGCGCATTGCGGCGATGGCCTCTGCTTGATGGTCAAGGTCTCCGGTCATCGGAGCGATCATTCGCTCGAATTATTAAAGCCGACGAAAATTTACGGCCCGGAAAACTACCGGCTTGCCCCGCCGTGGAGCCTCCATCCAAGCCCTGTGCTGGCTCAGTCCGGCGCCATCCGCTCGCCTCGTCCTGCGAGATAGGCATCATATGTTAAAGCGCGACTCAGCAATTGCAGCCCGATAACCTGGCAACAGGCTGGGGACGCGGGACGATGGCACAGTCACGCTATCCGTTGATCCGGAGGTGGACACCGGAAGAGCATCAACAGCTGCTGGTGATGGCGGCGGCTGGGCGCCGACCCGACGAGATCGCCCAGGCGCTCGGCAGGACAGAGCCGGCCGTGCGAGGCCGCGCCAACCTGCATAACATCCCGCTGCGACTGGTGACGCAAAAGCGAAACGGCCCATGATCAAGGGCGCGTTTGGACCAATGCCGATGGACTATTTCGTGTGGCTGGCGAGGGGAGGCGGCCGCATCTTCGTCATCGACACCGGGTTCAATGCCGAGGTCGCGAAGCAGCGCAGGCGAAATTACCTGCGCTGCCCGGTAGAGACGCTTGCCGCGTTCGATATCGACGCTGCCCACGTCAAGGACGTGATTCTCACGCATCTGCACTACGACCACGCCGGCAATTTCGACCGATTTGCGCATGCGCGGTTTCACCTTCAGGAGCGCGAGCTTGCCTGTGCGCCCGGGCGCTACATGCTTTATCCTCGGCTGTCGCATTCGTTCGAAGTCGAGGATGCCGGGAAGCAAGCTGTGCACGTTACATCGGTGCGGTCGCTGCTCGCCGACGAGACCTCGACCAAATGGCTCGATGCTGCCGTGAATACCAGGCTGCCTTGGGCCGCAGGGTACCGGACCCGCTGCCGGGCGCCAGGGCGCCGCCATTCGTGCCGGTGCTGCCGATGATGCCTGTACCGCCGAGTATACCGCACCGTCTGGCTGCTGGCTGCGAGGGCCAATGAAAGGATCGGGTAGGTCCGACGACCTTTCGCACTGCCCGGTCGCTCCCTTCGGAAGGCGGCGCCAAATGTCGGTTCGTAGACGAGGACCGAGGTTTGCAACGCAGCGCCAAGCCGACGCGACTGGCTCATCCTCAATGGAAGTTGGCGCTCGGTCGGCGCGTTTGCTCACGGAGGCCGATGACCGAGGAACTCCAGAACTCTATTTGGCGTGCGACAAGATCCTTTATTGCCAATCAGCCCGGCGCTAGTCTCGAGCCCATTGAGGCGCCTTAAACTTATTCCAGCCGCGAGTTGAGGGGCGTTCGATTGCATCGGAAGGAAGATGGATGAGGGCAGTGATCGTCGGTGCGGGAATGGGCGGGTTGATGACGGCCTTGGCGCTGCGTCAGTCGGGAGTGTTCGCATCGGTCGATGTCTACGAGCAAGCGAAGGTGCCTAGCACCGCAGGCGCCGGGTTGAACATCCCGCCCAACGGGGCGCGAATATGTCGTTGGCTAGGCGTCGACCTGGATGGGGGAGATTCCAAAGGCCCCGACGGGGTCCTTGACGGCGGCCGCGCGGCAATCCTGGAGTCGACACGACAGTTCAACGCAGATGGGAGCGTGACAAAGAGGCCATTCGATCATGTCACCGCCGCAGGCGACGGCGCCGGCTTTCATCACATGCACAGGCTGGACCTTTTGATGTGCCTGTACAAGCGAGTGTCCGACTTCGGTATGGACAGCGGCGCGCCATGCCCGATCGCGGTGCACATGGACTGCAGACTGACGCAGCTGCGTCAGACCGCAGGCGAGGTAATAGCGACCTTTTCGAATGGTCGAACCGCCACGGGAGAGCTTCTCGTAGGTGCGGACGGGATCAACTCTGCGACGTTACAGCTGGCGTGGCCGAATTCGCGTCCCAAGCGTTGGACGGAGGTAACCTGCTTTCGAGGACTCATTCCGCGGACGGGGGTTGCGTCCCTCCGCAAAGCGAACGGTAACCCGCTGGACCACAATCCCATCAACTCCTTCAGCATGGACCGCCATCGGGCGGATAGGAGCGGCGCGACCACGTACTGGGTACGCGGCGGCGAGTTGTTGAACGTGTGGATCGCGCATTATGAGCCTGAGTCCGCCGCGTTCGAGCAGGAGGAGGGCGACTGGTTTCCCGTCAGTCAGCAGGAGATCGTTCGCGAGGTCGGCGAGGCATTCGCGGGCCATCCCAGCAGAGACGACCTCATCGCTCTGTCGGGGGCGATCGTTCGTCCTACCAAGTGGGGTCTCTACGATCGCGATGCGCTCGAAACCTGGGTGCAGGGCCGCATCTGCCTGCTCGGTGACGCGGCGCACCCGATGCTTCCCACATTCGGTCAAGGAGCTGCTCAGTCCTTCGAAGACGCCGCCGCCCTTGCCAGCGCCTTTGCGCTTCACCAGCGCGATGTGCCTACAGCCTTGTTGCACTACGAACGCGTGCGGCATTACCGCGCTACCCGCTTTCAATTGGGATCCAAATTCGCCTTCGACCATTTGCGAGCGAAGGACACCGCTGAGCAGAAGGCGCTACTGGAGAGACTCGATGAGCGTGTGAGTCCTGCCTTTGCCCACGATAAGCGCGGCGGCGAGGACGATTCCTGGATCTACGCCTACGACGCCCGCAAGATCGGCAGCGAGTTGCCTGCCAAGAGGCTAGGTCCGTGGGACTTCCGCCGAACCGCCAAGGTAAGGTACGGTGGGATCAAGCTCTGGATGCCCGCCAATCCGGCGAAGGGTACGCGCCGCGTCACGCGCGAAGAGGTCGCTCTGCACAACACACAGAACGACTGCTGGATCATCATCTCGGGAAAAGTTTATGACATCACCGAGTGGGCCCCTCATCACCCTGGCGGCGCTGGAATCGCACGAATGTACGCTGGCAAGGAGGCCACTGCCGAATTCGGTGACTATCACAGCACCGAGGCCGTCGCGCACATGGCAAATTTTTGCGTGGGCGCTCTCGTCGAGAATTGAACCACCTCGTCGTAGCCGGGCACCTGGCGGCACTGCCGTAGGCCGCATCCGAGCCGCGCCGTCGACCCGCCTCGCACATCGCGAAGAGCATTCCGACAACCGGTAGACTTCCAAATAACGGCTCGCGACGGCTGAGGCGCACGACATTCGCGGGCCAACGCACTTACCGTCACGCGAGACGACCGCATCGGTCGCCGAGGCGAGTAATGCCATTCGAGTTCTGGTCGTGGAGGATGAAGCTCGGATCTGCAGCTTGATCGAGGACGCCTTTTCGACGGCGGTTTCGAGGTCCTACTTGATCAATTCGGGGGACGGTCGCGCGGACGACGAACCGGCCGCGCGAGTAGCCGGGGGAAACCGAGGCTCGCAATCCTCGACCTGCGCCTCGAGGAAGCCGTTCGCGACAATGAGCGCCTTGACCGCCTCCCGGGTGTCTCGACCGCAGGCAGCGATGGCCTGGTCGGCGGCAGCCTCCAATTCGAACGGTGCCGGTCGGGATGGCTCCCGATCCCGATTCACTAACCCACGTCTACCTAAGTATGGTCACTTCATACCTGCGCGCGATGGCGCCGACCGAGGGCTAATGTTACTGATACATCCAGACTGAAAAGTAACGGAACCGGCCCTGCGAGCCGGCAGTTGCGGGACGAGACCGGCGGCGTAGCGCCCGCCGGCCCTTCTCCCGATCTAGCGGCGCTTCGCCGCTCAACAGACGCTTACGGCCGTAGTTTGTGCAGAGAGTCCGCCATGAGAAACATCGCCGACCTCCTGATGTGGTTCAGACGGGGAAGCCAACGCGTGTCCAATACTCAGGTTGCAGCTATGGCTGAAGATCGATCCAGCATGGCTGATTTTGTCCGGATCCTGCAGGCCTGCGATCAAGCCCAGTAAGACAGGGGTTTGGTGCGAGCGCGTCAGTCCGTGATGCGGACGTCCGAGCAAACCAAAGCCAAGACCTCACACCACACCGCGTCCAGCTGTTTATGCCTAGCACGTCCGTTCAGGGTCAAACGGCGACAAGAGCAGAGGACTCTGATTTGCAGCTTCGGGCAAACTGCGGAAGTCACTCGGCTCCAGCCTTGGTTCAGTTCGGCGCTGATGTCAGTCAGCCCCAACGGTTCGCGCGCCGCATACAATGAAGCTAGCGCGGGATTCTGCTAGGTCCGGGCCGGGCCCAGCAACTGCCTGCTGAGACCTCCAATGACTTCGCACTGTTGCATTGGCCCCCGCGCCGCGCTGCCAGCAACATGAACCGCCTGCATGTCCCGTTCCTGCAGGGCACCCGCCGCATTGACAACGACATCAACGCCGGCAAGAGCGTCCTTCCATTTCGAAGCGTCGGTGGTCCGACCATATCGAGGGTGATGTGGTGCGTATCAGGTGCGGTGGGTGGCGCGACACCAATACGCATTCGGGCCCTTCGGCGGACAGTCTGGCCTGGATTGCCGATCGAACAAGCCCCGTGCCACCAACGAGACGGATGCGCATTGACTGGTCCTTCGATCGGCGGCGGCTTTCGCAAACTGCTGATCGAACAATTAAAGGTGCGGACGGTTAAAGCACGGCTGATGCAATCGTTCCTCGCGGCGGAACAGGTGAGTTGGCCGCAAGCAGCGCCTTACCGTTGGCAAGCATCGCTTTTCGAGCGCACGACGATCGCCACCGACGTTGCGGCGTCATCGATATCGACGGCAGGTCATTCAAAGGGCCAGATCCGGCATTACGGCTTCCACTTCGTGCCGCTTACTCGAAGATCTCTTGAATCGGTGACATGTCGGCTTTCGGCGGCAAACCACAAGTAAGTTCAGCCTATCATCTACCGCTGCTGTTGACTCCAAGCAGATGAAGCCTTGGGATGGGTATACGACTGCCGAACCCGTCGAACTGGGCCAGGGACTTGCGGGAGCACAACCACATTCTTGGTGAGCTCTTAGCCAGTGTTTCTGACCGCCTCTGCCAGCATGGAGTAGAGCTGCTGCTTGCTGAATTCCTTGGGCGGCTGCCTCTGCACTGCGTTCCGCGACACCTTCCGTGCGACTGGACGGGCGCAGGCAGCCGACGAGGTCGGCCTCAGCTTCGGGCGCGGCCTTATCTTGGGCGTTGCTGTGGGCGGCTTGTGGCCGCGCTTCAACCCCAGACGGGTCAGCATGCCGCAGACCGCGTTACGACTGCACCCGAGACGACGCGCAATCTGCGCCGCGCTCTGTCCTGCGGACCAGAGCCTGTTGAGGAGCGCTATGTCTTTCGCATCCCAGCCCATGAGAGATATTATAGCGCCGGCTGCCGAACACGCCAGTCTAGTCTTCGTCCGGCTCGCGCACGACCGGCGGTTCGTCAGCGTCATCTTCCTCTTCGTCGTCCTCGTCGTCTTCATCGGGATCTCTTGGCGGCATCGCGGTGCCCATAAGCACAAGCGGTGTCCAGTAGATCGCGGCGGTGGAAAATGCTTCGAAGGTATGTTGCTTCATGTGGCTGCTACTCCTCGAGAATACGCGTAGTCGCATATTCATGGCGGATGGCACGCGCGTCCAGGGCGCGATCGGTGCAAACGAGATGGAAACATCAAGTCGACGACATGAGCAAAGGAGGGCAACCGGCACGCAAATGGCGGCGTTTCAGCTACTTTATGCCCGAGAACTCATTCGGCTCTATGTTCACCAAAACCTCGCCGGTGGTGATTTCGGGAACTCCAAGATCGAGGTCATGTAGACTTGCTTGAACAAACGCGAGTATCTTGTCGTTCGCTGCATTGGCGCTTTCGTCGTCCGTTAAGAAGCCGAATTGAGCGGGAGCGGACAGGCAAGCGTATGCGATAGCTGGATCAGGAAGAGGCACAAGAGTTCTCTGAGCCAGGCGAGGATACGGCGGAAGTTGTGGCCGACTGCTGAGAGCACGACGTTGGCGGCGTCGCCGGCGCGGCCTTTGAGATAGCAGCGGCCAAGGTGACCTTCGGCCTTCAGATGTCCGATGATGGGCTCGATGGCGGAGCGGCGCCGGAGCTCGCGCTTGATGGCGCCGAACACGCCGCGCTTCTGGCCCGAAATGAAGACGCGACGTGGATTTTGCGTGTCGTGGCCGCGATATCCCTTGTCGACATAGGCCCGCTCGATCGGACAGCCGGTGAGCGCCTCGGTGCGGTCGATGACGTCCCGCAGGGTATGACCGTCGTAGGGATTATCGGGCAGCGACCTGGCATGCAGTACGAACAGGCCACCGGGAGCTCGGCGATTGTTGGTGACGATGGAGGCCTTCACGCCGAACTCGTAAGGGGCTGAGGCCTTGCCTTTGCCGATGCACTCCACCTCCGGGGCATGAAATGAATAGAGCTTCCAGCCGCGCTGGCGCTGCTGCTGGGAGCGGATCTGGCTGGCTCGGCCAAGCGGAAGGGCGAATGCCTCCTCGAGGGCTGGCTGGCGCTCGATCTTGCGACGGATGTCGCGGATGATCCGGCCCAGCCGGCTGCGCAGGATACGCAACTGCCGCTGATGCCGGCTGAACTGTTTGGCATGGGCGTAGCGGCCCGCCATCATCGCAGCGGCCTTGGCCACGCGAGAATAGGATTGCCGCAGCCTGACGGCGTGCCTTCTCGCCAGGCGATTGAGGCCCTGGATGGCCGCATGAAGCAGCTTGGCGTCGGTCGGAAAGGTGATGGCCTTCGGCTGCACCGTGGTATCAACCGTGACGCGCTTGAGGTCCTGGCTGCGTAAGGCGCCGGCTTCGTGCGCCACCCGCAGGCTCTCGGCCAGCAGCAGCTCCAGCTTGTCGCCGAGCCGCTTGCGCCAATGGCTCAGGTCCGAGCGTTCGTGCGGGAAAGCGTGCTGGAAAAACTCTTCGCCGGTGAAGAACTGGAAATAAGGGTCGTGGACCCAGCGCTCGCACACCCCCTCATCGGACAGCCCGTAGATATGCTTGAGCAACAACAGCCCGATCATGAAGCGGGTCTCGATCCCGGGCCGGCCGTTCTCGCTGTAGAGCGGCGCGATCTCGCCGTCGATCCAGTCCCAATCGATCTTGCCGGCAAGCAGAACCAACTCGTGCTTCAGATTGATGATCTGGTCCAGCCGCGCCCGGAACAGATCGTTCGATCCCGTCGTCCTGTGCTTCTTCGGTCGCATCGGCCCCTCCGATGCACCACAGAATCATGGTCCGCAGCGAAAGGGAATCCACAAACGAAAATTGCAAGGTTTGGGGGCCTCAAGCCCCCAATCCCTGCAATCTCAAATGCCGCCGCAACCGGAAAACTGACTCCTGCTCAATCGCTTAGTGCCTTGTTCACGGACGACTAGACCGCATGCCGGCCAGTATCATGTAAGTAAGGCGCCGCCAGATCAGGTTCATAACGGCTATGAGTGCATTTAGCCGCTCGAGGCGGACTTCAGCGCGGGCGCAAAGCGTTCGGAGAATGTTGCGGCCTTGGCTCCGGGGCTGCAGAAAGAGCGGCCGAGATAATCGTTGAACACCCCACGAATGCGATCGCGAGTAAGGCCGCACCGAAAAATAGTTTCCTCATCTTACTCTCCTCGAGAGGACGTCAATGCCGTTCAGTCTTGGAGGGCGTTGTTTCGCGTCATTGCGTGTGAGGCTCGAAACGGTTTCCTGCACGCGGTCGTGACTCAAGCTGGGGTTATGGCGGTAGGACCTGCGTTGTGCGCCGCGCAACAACATATGCTCCGAAAAGACCGATGGCGGAGAGACGGCCCCGGCTTCAGGGTTGGCTTTTGAGGTACGCCGGAGCCGCTCCGCCAGCTTGGGCAAGCTAGCGAGACAGCAACGGCGCAGTGGAGGACACGGGTTCCTCGCCGCGCAGGTCAGGCGAGGTTTAATTGGCACAATGTAATCCGCCGCGCCTTATCTTCGTTTCTACCCTGCGGCAAGCCACAATGCCTCTGACACTGCGGATGATAGGCCTGGATGATTACACGGTTCACGAGGACCGGCAGCTAGTCGGGCGCATCCGCTATGCCAACGAATGCTCCCCGGGGTTCTGGTTGTGGACGTGCATCGTGACGCTTCCCGGTCCGCCGTTCGGGAAAGCTGGCTCACTCGATGAAGCGAAGGGGCGGTTCATGATCGCATGGGAGAATTTCAAGGCGAAGCATACGGCGGAAGAGTTGGGGAAGGCCTTCGCTGAGATGAATCGCGCCAACCGACCAGACCATTATCTGCGCTCAGTGCGTTAGCGCGTCGCATTTGATTGCGACAAAAATTCGCCGGTTCACACTGCGGGCCATTTCCAAGCCGACGAGTTCGTCCCGGCTGTGTAGGCGCCAGCAGTGAGATTGCTCCGGCTTCAGGCCGACTTTTGGGTGGCCGCGGCCGCTCAGTTAGCTCGCGAGGAGCCGGCAAGATTCTCAAGCTCCCTATCGAGGTGTTCGTTCCCTGCTGGTCCACCGTGGGAAATTGACGGGAGGGCGCCGGTTCACGTTGGCTGCCTTCCTCATGTGGGCAACATGACGCCTGTCCCAGTACAGGCGGTCATTCATCCAACTCGCATTTTGAACTAAATCCTAAGTTGGTGGGCTTTTCGTTTTTATCAGCTTCTGTCATGTGGCGACGGTCATTTAGGAGAGACGTGCGTGGCGACAGGTATTGTGAAGTGGCTCAACCAAAGGCTATGGCTTCATTCAGCCCGACGACGGCGGGAAGGACGTCTTTGTCCACATTTCAGCGGTGGAGAAGGCTGGCTTCAGTGGTTTGGCAGAAGGTGCAAAGGTGAGCTACGAGATCGTGAGCGATCGGGGCGAGCAGTCCGCAGGTAATCTGAGACGGTAGGCGTGGCTGGGACAGGGCCCGCCGGTTCGCACAGGCGGGCCGGGCGCTTTGACCACGTATCGAATTTAGTACTCGCTTTGGCGGCAATCTTCGGCGCTTTCACCGCTCCAGTTCCTTGATGGCGTCCTTTAGCAGCTCGAGAAGCCGGATTTCACATGCCCCCATGACGAACTGATCGGCGTCGTCAGGCACGACAATCTGCCCCTGCACGTGTCCATCATGGGATTGGATGATGAAGTCTCGGGCCTTGCACGCTTCGTTGCGGACGTTCGTTATCGCCTCAAGCGGACCCCATTCAATTCTGACAGCCATTGCTAACCCTCGCTCTTAGCGGAACGCGCGCGAGCTACTGCGGGTCATGCGAGTTGAGGAGCGGTAAAGCCGGCACATCGATCGGCTCGCCTGGCGGTCGATCAACCCGGTTCGCTTTCTTTCCGCTGACGAGGACACCAATATAGCCGTCACCTTGCCCTGCGATCATCAGCCAGTGCGGGAATGCCAAGGACATGGTCGCTGGCCTCAAAATACCGCGCTCACGGGCGCCGTAGGACAAACCTATTCAATCATTTCGCGATTGAACAAGTCAAACATTTAATATATTTAATAGATGCATTGTCTATTTAATTGCGAGATATCAAGAGCGCGGGGTGCACTTATGCCCTCGATAGAGTCTATGCACTTCGGCAGCACAGCGCCTTCCGACCAGCACCCCTATGATCGCGAGCCGGGTGCGCCTCCTGCGTGGCGTCCTTCGGCAGGTGGACCAATCGACGCCGAGCCGGAGGCCGCGAATGACACCGCGGGCGAATGGCCTCCGCTCCCGTTTCCTGATGGCTGGTACGCCACCTGCTGAGTTGTGACGCGGCGTCTGCCTATATGGTGCTGGCAACCGGCAAAGCCGGCACTTGAAAGCGTCTGCGGGCCGGCGGGGTTGCCAGTTAGCACAGTGGGCGAGGAGTCACCCAATCAGGATGATATGTAAGATACTCGACAGGCAGTGTCGGAAGAGGCGATACTCTTGAGGCGGGGTGATGGGCCTAGTCGCGTCATTTTGCATGTCTGAAGATGTACTTCGCTTCTACCAGTTAGCTGACGTGTGCAGGGAACGGACGGCGCAAGCCCGTCAGTCCCGTCGACGCGGAGCCGTGGCTAAAGCTTGCTGAGGACTGGCTCGAATTCGCACGAGCCGACCAGCAACGGCGCGCTTACGAGCCGCGCTGCATCCGATGAACAGCGACCAGAAGATCTGGCCGCTCGAGCACCTCCACCAGCTTGTCCAAGATGATGCGCTCGTTATTCCGGGGCCTCGGTTCTAAGTATTTTTCCAAAATGCGCTGGGCGTCACTCACAGCCTGAAGAGCTAGCTGTTCATCCGTCATCTGTTAGCCCCCAGTGGCCAATCAGAACGGAAGAACCTACGTGTAAGATAGTTCCAGATCCTTTATTGCCGGTTGATGATGCGGTGCTCACGATAGGTGGGGAGCCCCCGTCAAATGGAAGCCATGCTACTGCTTCCGAGGCGAGGCCATTAGTCTTCAGGGGCATCCCATCCGCGTCCCAGTCTGGAATTTTGGGAGGCAATGGTGAAATCGGCTGCCCTGCCGGTGGACTGGCGCGAGGCTGCCAGGCCGAAGCATAGGGTCAGCGTCAACGCAGTCACCACTAGCAGCGCGGACATGAACTAGCTCACGCGCACCTCTCTCACGCCCGAGAGCGCGCATAGCCGAAGGCTTTGGCCGGAGCCATGCACCGCTGAATACCGACAGAATGACGATCCAGGTTCAGCCCTTCCTTCCGCACCTGCAATTCAAGCCAGTCGATGCCGGACTCGGCCTGAGCCGCCTTCCGGGCGCGGTAGTGTTTCACAATGGTCTGCGCGCTTCGGTATGAATGCCCAGTGATGTCGCAGGTCATCAGCAAGTCGCAGCCAGCCCGATCGAGCAGCATGACGCAGGTATCACGTAAGTCCTGGTCGTGCTTTGGTCGAGTTCGCTGGCGCCATTGACGAACATCAGCGTGGGGCAAGGCTTCAGAACGCCATGCTGTCTCATCGCCATTGCTGTCGCGTGCGGCCTGCGCCAATCCGCCAATACACGCTTGCGCTGGTCGACCGCTCGAGCGCGCTGCGCCCTATTTCCCTCATCGAGAGGAAGAGGGGCAAACAGCCGATCGATATTTTCAATCAGTTCGGCGGCCAGTCGCTCTGCGCGGATAATTGACTGGCGCGTGTTGTCGCGCGAGAAAGCCGAAGATAAATGCGGAATGCGAAGCCCCTTGCTCAAGCCTCACCACGCGAGGATCGTGAAGTTCACTCCCTTCAGGGCAGTCGAGCTGCACAGCCTCTACGCTCGTTCGCTAACGCAGGATAAATCGGGTTCCAGTCACTCCTCGGGGGTCCGCTCCCCCGCGGCTCGCCGTCGCTGCGATTGAGTGCTCGGAGGCGACTGCAATGCAGGTACAGCCGAGGCGCGTCGCTCCGCCTCTTGGACTTTAAGCCGCAGATCTTCCAGCTCTGACAGTTGACAAACGAGGTCGTTCAACCGTTGGACAAGAAGGATCGAGCTATAACCCTGCATCAACGCCCTCCTGAGTCTGCAGCTATCCAGACAGCAAAAGGACCCCAGCCTCAGGGCGGTGAAGCTGGGGCTATCGAGCCGCCTTGGTGAAGGCAGCTGCCCCTTGGGGAGGCACGGGAAAACTTGGCAATCAGTAAGTCGTTCCAAGCCGAACAAAATGAGCCTTGCCTTGGGGCAGTGGGGAAAGCTGGGGCCCGACTGCATCGCCCAGTTGGGGAGAGGAATCGGGCAAACGCGGTAATTGGCGAGCCCGTACCAACCGCCGTGCCTCCGAAAAACGTTAGCGGCCCCTGTCGTCCTTGCCATCGGGACAGCCATCGCCGCCGCCGTTACCCCACGGCTCGCTTTTTGCTCGCCTCCAAAAGCGCGTGTGCCGGCGAGTGGGTCGCTCGATAGGCAGTGTCGACCGATCGAAAGCGCAGCCGGACGGCTGTAAATTAGATTGAAATTCCATATTTAATATAGTTTAATATAGAAATTAAATGACGATTTTCAGAGTTTTGGGATCATGCCTCATTCTCCGTCCATCGTGCCTCATCCATATCCACGTGACGTCTATCTTGTGCTCGAGGATTATGGAGGTGGGCTCGGCCGTGCCTGGAGCGAAACCTCCGAAGACGACACTGGTCGAGCGACGCTGATGCGCCAAATAATGGAAGGTCAATACAAGCACCCTGCTCGGATCGTGGTCTTCAACACGGTTGAGGGATGGTCGCGTGATGTAACCGTAGAGATCGCAGATGAACTGCGCCGCTGCTTTGTCGAGTTCGATGACATTGCGCCAGCCGCGTTGGAATTCATCGAGAGAATCGGAAGGAACTGACTGTGGTGCGCAGTCGTGCCTTGCTTTGGTTTGCGCTAATCTCACAAACTTATCCGAGATGAGGACGATGAGCGGCAGCACGAACAAACAAGCGACGACGTGGGTGTGAGATAACCGCCTGGTGCGGCATAAGACCAACCCTTCTTGTGTTTGGAGTTGCCATGTCGGTGGGTTATGGTCGCGCTGTTGAATGGGACGGAAAGATCCTGACAGGCTCGGTGGTCGTAAATGGCGTGACGACCAAAGTGACTGCGGACCGAGCGATCATCCATGCGTATGCCGCGGGATTCAGCGATGCGCTCAGTTGGGAGATTGATCGCTTTCGGATAGAAATCTTTGAGAAGCTGATGCCATTCCTCCTTCGTCAGAATAGTTGACGGTAAGCTATGACCTCGCCGCGTGTCGGGGATTTTTCGGCAACGATGCTGATGAACTTCCGCTGCCGTGCACCTTACCTGACTTCCGGCAAGCAGATATCGTCATAGGATTAAAAGAGGCGGAGCATCAATCGATGGTCGAACGCCGCTTTCCTGGCCATCGCGGACCGGGTCCAGAATTGGCACGTAGACGATCTCGATGCCGCAGAGCCCTGTGATGCCCTGCCGCACCTGGAGCTGGCGGTCGCGAACCTGATCGCTATGTTGCGAACGGACGACCTGCGGTCCTAAAGGCCCGTCGGCGAGCCCGAGGCAGGAACGGTAGGAGACGCGGGGCAGCCTCCGCTCGATGGCGAGTCGTCAAGGTCCACGTTCATAGTCGCCAGGATGTAGCCGAAGGGTGAGCGCAAGGCATTCAGTTCCTCGACCTCGATCTCCATCCGTATTCCCCATGCGGAATCGTTGCGGTGATCTCGACGTCATTGCCGGCCGACACGCGCCAGGCTGCCACCCCGAAGCACAAGGTCAGCGTCAGGGCGAGGGCAAGCAGAAGCATAGAGACGAAATGGCTCACGCGCGTGTACCCGCAAATCTGAAACCAGTTGAGAGCGTGCACAGAGGCGCGATTCGGAAAATGCAGACGATCTGACGCATCGGCCGTTTTCCCCATCCTTACACGGGGCCAAAAGCGCTCACGATCCCGATCGTGATCGGCACGAGCGCGACCATCACCCACAAAGCGGGCGAGCTGGAGGACAGGCCAACGACCAGTATCAAAACACCGATACCTACGAGGGCCGCTGAGATTGCGTAGGCGACTGCCTTTTCCATCTATCGATCCACGACAACAAGGGATCGGTCGCACAAGGACTCGAGGCAAATCGAAACGTTCCTTTCTTGATTTAACTCGGCCATAAAATCCTATTTAATGCTAGTTTTGCAACTTAATTTCGCCAAATTAAAAGGCGCTTTCTGCGCGTCGGGGCAGGGCTATTAACCCGGAGTCCTGCATGTTCACTCGAGTAGTCGTAGCTTTATTGCTCGCTTTTGCGACATCCATTTCATCTGAAGCGCGCCCCTTGCGCGCCGCTTTGCCACCTGAATGCAACGTGATTATGCCATGCGACTTTTCATCTTCGCTGGTGCAGGCGCAGAGATACACGAGACCGGCACCGCGCCTGCAGCGAGGTGCCGTTGCTAGCCTACGGATGTCTGTGGCCAGCTCAGGGGCCTTAAGTAGTGAGATCGTTAGCGGTCGTCCGGCCGGTTGCCCTCGATCGTTCTGCGGATGTGGTGCGGCGATCCGAGTGTTTGGTCGGGTAGTACCGGAACTGAACCTCGCAGCCAATTGGCTGCGCTTTCCCCGCACCTCGCCAGCACCGGGAATGGTTGCCGCGCGACGTGGACACGTCTTCGTCCTTGAACAGCACATCGCTGGTGACATCTGGAAGGCGTACGATGCCAACTCAGGTGGGCACGCAACGCGAATTCACCCGCGCTCCCTGCGAGGGTACACCATCGTCAACCCTCATGCGGCTTAAAGCCATCGCGCAGCGTTCCCGTTAGAGTTTTCTCGCCACGTTCCGGAGCATCCGGTTCGCGGCTTCCGCTCAAAAACAGGGCCGCAGCAGTTTTCGCTGCGCCCCTGAAGTTGCAACTTGATTCTGCGCCGGCTTGTTCTCGCAGTTTGTCCCGAACACCGAGGTTGATAGGTCCGCCATCATGGGAAGCTTCAATGCAGCCAGGGCGTTCCATGACGATCATTGGTGTTCACATCAGAACGATAGAATTCGACGATGCGGTGCTTCATTGAGACCCGGACACGATAACCAGCGGATATCCACGCTCTCGCTTGAGGACCTGCTCTCTTCAGTGTGCTCCACCACGCAGTGAAGGTGTAGGCCGATCTCGGCAGAGGCTTCCCCAAGATCGCTTCAATTTCTGAAAAGGTGAGGCGGAGACTTTGACCGTTCTCCGTTCGCAGCCTTTCATGCAATGGCTGGTAAATCGACCTCGGCATGCGAGCACCATATCGACAAAATGGGCCGGCTGCCCGGCATTGGAATAGCAGACTGGTGCATATAGAGCGCGGAGGCAAAAGGCATTATCATTCAGGTCTGCAAGACCTCGCGGAGCCTGACGCAGCGACGTCTCTTCAGTGTTCCCTTAGCTCTAGGTCTCTCAGCAGCACGTGGAGAAAGTCGCTGGCGTGGTCATAGCGTTTACGACCATTCACGATCTCGCGGGTGCGCGGCTCCAGTGTGCTGGCGATGGCTTCAGCGCCGGGTAGATCAGCCTGGTGCGACCACTGCTGTAGCAGCCGATCAGGAATGCCTTGAGCGGATCCAGGCAGCTTCAACACACAATAATCGCCATTGTGCTTGTGATCAGCTTTCGCATAAAGAGCGAATAACGCTCGAAAGGCATTACGGGAAACGGCAGGTTTTGCCATTTAACATCCCCAACGTAAAATCGACTCGCTTTAAGTTTAGAAATCTGACGCGTTAACAAAATAAAATCCAGTGTAATTTAATCGCTTGCCCTCGAAAAAGAGGTCATCAGAACTGACGTAAATCGAAGCACTGTGCGTCACAGCTCGCGCCGCCCTGCATCTCCGATACCCTATGCTGCTACGGGACAATCGACCTTAGCAGGCGGCCGAGTAGGATGGGCGGGGCAGGGGCTGCCCCGCAAAATTGCTACCAGACCTCGCAAGTGACTGAGACGAACCGATGTTCGCTCAACCCGCTCCCGAAGTCGCTCTCGTGCGCATGATCAGACAGTCGGTCTGGCGCTGCCCGGTCAATAGCGCGCGATAGATCTGTCCCGATCGAGGCCAGTCAATTTGCATCGGCTGCGGCGACCCACTCGATCGGGGTGTCGCGACCGCAGGCCGGCACCTAGCCGCTCGATAGGCATTGTCTGGTCGCCATTTCATGGCTTGACGTAGGTCCATCCCTGCTCCTGCAACTGCATCACCCTAACGACGCCCGACCTCACCACTTGGGCTTGGGCAACGATCGGAATGTCTTTATTTTCGGCCTTTTGCATTTTCTCTTGCGTGTTTCCACAGGCTTTGAATGATACTTCCGGCGTGCTCAGAGCCATTTCCTCAATTCGCGCTTTCACCGGCGATGTGTCATCGCGGAGCATATGGAGGCCGGGGCCGAAGGTAATCACCTCCACTTTCACTCCTTCACCAACCTCCTTGTAGTATTGCGCGACGTTGAGTGCATTGTTCAATGCAAGATTCATTGACGCGGAGTCGCTTGTGTTGACCTGAAGGATTAAGCGGTGCTCTTTCTTGGCAGCAGACGATGGCGCGATGCGCGCCAGCTCAAATTGTTTTGGCGTCGCGGCCCGCGCCGATGAATTCGCGTGCGTTCTTGCCGCGCCATGTGTTGAGGCTGCAGGCAAACTGGGCTGTGCCGAGAGCAGGCGAGTCTCCTGTGCCGCGGAACTAGACAGCCCGACCGGGAGCGAGATGATTGTCGCGATCATCGCTGTGATAATCTTCGGAAATTTGTGCATTATGTTGTTTCTCCAAGCAAGCTGAGGTTCATGATCAATTGTTGGGCTTCGCGATCGCGCGTGGCCATTTGCATGTTGCCGCCAATTTTGCACGTACGCTCTCGATACCATCGAGAGCGAACACTGCACCGGCGCTAGTCCCCGTTCGGCGTGACACATGCACGGAAAGTTCGCTGTGGCCTGGGATCGATTGCAACAGGCGAACGACATCGCCTTCAAGCGCGACACCGCGTACCGACGTAATTGTTGAGACCTGAAGAGGTGGATCATCATTGATGCGCAGGGATAGGGTGTAATCCTCGCGACGGCCCGACAGGCCGGCTCCATCAAGCAACACTTCGGTCAGGCCGCCGCGACAGCGTATCGACAGGCTCATTGCTGCGTCCCCTTGAGATGGTAGTGTCGCCTTGATGATCGATGAATAATCAACTGGCGAGGTGGTCTCGCTGACGATCCACGCCCCGGCTCCATTTGCGGGCCGATCAGAGACGCGAACCGGCGCCATAGGGTCTTCGGCGCCTCGGGCCCGAGCGAGGTCATTTGCGATCGCGAGCGTCACGACGAGAGCGATCAGGGTGAACGTCATTGCGCCGCCTGGCTCGAACGCGGCAGACGATCGAGCCAGGCCTGCGCCGCGGGAGAACGCGTCAGGCCAGGGACCGTCGCCGCCAAGTTGATCGACTTCCATTTCGGATCGAAACCGGGCTCCTGCAGTTTGTTGATCCGCGAGAACAGGCGGTCAACAAAGCGCGCCACACGATTAAAGCGATTGGATTTGATCGGCCAATTGAAAGCGACCAGCACGGTTGGAACGGCAATAGTTGTCACGCGTTCCCCCTGCCTGATCAAGTTTGGATAATCAGCTGCGTCCAGCCAAGATGGCAGATAATAATCTTCGAACTTGCTCTCGTAGGGGACCGGCAAGAACTTGAAGCCGGCATCCCAGCGACCACGTATGAATGCATCCACCGGCTTCGATGTTATGAAAACGACGGCGGCCAGCTCACCCCTGCGCATTTGTTCCATCGCAACCTGATGGGGGATGAATGCCTTATCGACCTCGATCCCCAGCCGGCTGAAGATCAGCGGGCCCGAATAAGCTGCGGCGGTACCTTGGGTGTTGAAATTGACCTTCTTTCCGACCAGATCACTCAAGCTCTGAATTTCGGGCCTGACGAATACGTGCAGTTCAGATGGAAACAGGTTGAGCACATAGGTGATCCGTCGCTGGATGTCCGGCACTTGGCTCTTGTACTCGTCAAGTGCGTCGGAATTGATGATTGCTGCATCAATGCCCCGCAAATACAGCAGCGAATTGACGTTTTCGGTTGCGCCACGGGTCACGATGGGCAGCACGTGGAGGTCCGTTCCATCATCGGCCACTCGCGCCATTTCCGCGGCAAGCCGAATGGGAGCTCCTTCCAGCAGACCTCCGGCTATTCCGACAGTCCAATCGTTCATGGCCGCAATTTCCGCCCTTGCATGATCCGCACGTGCCCGCGGAGTCTGCTGGGCCATTGCTGGGCAACAGCCCATGATCAAAAGCGGAGTGGCTATCACGATGAGGAGAAACCAAGAGCGTATTCCAACCAGCTGCTTCATCGATCCGGCTCCCCAGGAACGTCTACTCTGTTTTGTCCGCTGCGCTCTTCACTTCGACACGTAAGTTTAAGTTCGATCTGTCGATACAGCGCACGACCATTTGTCTGCACCGATGCTGCTAATGACCAAGTGCGTCGAATCGCTCCCTTGCCTCCTTGACCCCTCCGGCTGCTGCTCTGGCGTAAAGCTCTCGCGCCTTGGACGTGTCGCCGCGCGTTCCGCTCGCGCCCCATTTTGCAAGCAGGCTCGGATCATACGTTTCCGCGAGGGCGAAACTTGCCGGTGCGCTCCCTAATTCAGCAGCACGCTCCAGGACAACTCGTGCCGCGCCAATATCGCCTTGTCGAAGCAATCCGGTTGCGCGAGCGATCAATCGCACGAGTTCGGCGGCGTTTTCGTTCCGGGGAACCGGGGATGGCGCCTTCGGCTCAGCTGCTGTGACCACGAGCTCTCGCGCGAATTGCGCGGGCGGCGCCTGCGGCGATCCCAGCAGCAGTGTTCGGAGCAGTTCCCTTGTTGGCGAATTGCCGGCTCCGCCTTCGCCCGACACCCCGGCGGGTAGCCACGGTCCGATACTCGGGCGCGCTGCGGCAAGTTCTTGCTCATCTCGGCCGGATTGGTTGCATTCTCGCCGGAGCCGCTTTTTCAACTGTTCGGCTCGATCATCGTTTGCCGCGGCTTGCGCTTCATAGGCGAACAGCGTGGAACGAGCCAACGAGAGCTCTTGCGCCAGCGCATCTGCTCTTTCGTGCTCCTCCTTTAATGAGAGCTTCAGTTTAGCCGAGGTATTCTCCGCCGTTCGTTTGGTCTGCACCGTTTCTTCGGTTGCCTTCGCGATCTGCTGGGATCGGTTGTCGAGCTCGATTCGCGTCGTCGCGAGCGTCTCCTCCAGCTGTTTGGTACGATCGTGCTCCTGTCGGAGGCTTGCCTGTACCTGAGCCTCCGCTGCCTCTTTTGCACTGATCTCTGCGGCTTGTCTGGTTACCTCTGCGGACTGGGTCTCCAGGTCGTGATGAGCGGCTGTCAGATTCTGCTCCAGCCGGTTTGCCCGATCTTTCTCCCGCTCGACAGCCTGTTGCAGCTCTCTCGGATCGCTCTGTGCCCGGCGTTCGGGTTCGCGACCCTCTGCGCCGATTTCGCGGCTTAGCCGTGCCTGCACTTCGAAATCGTTGCGCGCCTTGACAAGTTCCCGTTCCAGACGCTGCGTGTGCAAGCGCTCCTCCCGGAGCGATTTCTGGAGCTCATCGGTTTCATTCTCGGTGGCCTCCGCAATGCTGGTCCATTGCTCGCGTGCATGCTGCAACAGCCCCAGCACGGTATCCTGCTCCCGTCGGCATGTTCGAAGGTCAGCAGCAAGGGCCCGTATCCTCTCCTGTTCTGTGGCGAGCACTTGCCGCGATCGCTCGGTATTGCTGATTGTGGCTTGTGCGAGCTTCAGGGGTGTCGTGTCGGCAGATGGTTTCAGCCGCGCCGCGCGCCACCCTCCCGAGCCGGTCGTGCCGCGCAAGTGCGTCGCCATGACATGGGCGTCGCTCGCCGGCCGATTTGGCTGCTGCGCGAGAACGGGTATGGTCAAAACCGATATTATCGTCAGGACAGTCGGTGCAACCCACGCCGACCTTGTTGCGCAGGTGCGCGCACAGCTACGAACACAATCCGAGGCAATCCACACGTCTGCGCGGCGAACGGGCGATCCAAGGCCCGACCCTGCCTGCATCGACGCTTGTGCCCACATCCGCGACATTAATGCGTCAATCCGTTTCTCAATTTCAATTTACCCTCAGGCAAAAATAAACCATATTTTATTTTATTCAATCATTTATCGCCAATTAAATGTTCGGCCGATGCTGCCGGTCGCTTGAGAAGGAGATCGTCCAATGCTGCACCGACTCCCCTCGCTGATCATTGCGATTATCACGAGCGTAGCTGTACTGGCCCTGGCCCAAGCAGGCGGCGCAGTGGCGGGCTCCGCGGGTGCCGGCACTGGGACGGGCACGGGCAGCGCCAACACTGGTGGGTCAGCTCCGTCCGGCATGGGTACAAATGCGAGCAGCGCCAACCCTGGTCCATCGGCGCCTCCAGGAATAGGGACACGAGACGTTGGTACCGGTGCAAACCTGAACCGCACCAGTCAAACCAACAGCCCGGACGTTCAACCCACCACGTCGAAGTCGCGGGCGGCGGCGAGGCCAAGAGAACTGCCTGCGCTGGCCACGCTCAAAATGGTCTGCCGATCGGAGCTTTTGGCACCGGCACGAGCAACGAGGAGCAGATGATCGTTGGACCGTCACCTAACCGAAAAATACCGGCAGCGAAGGTCGACGGAAATATCGCTGGAATAGTTGGTAGGGGCTCCAGCCTTTCGGACCAAGTGAGCCGGCCGCGCGCCGCACGAACTGGGGAAAAAGTGCTGGACGCCGCTGGACGCCAAAGTGCAAGTCCAACGGCGAACGACAGTTTCGCATAAGCGCATTCCCGCCTCAGAAAACAGAACTCGGTAGTCTGAGCGGACCGAGCCGGGCAGCCGAGCGCGCTTTGGCGTCCCTGCTCAGGTCTGCGCGCCGCCCGACGAAGGCGCCGGCAGGGCTTGGTTCTCCATGGGGCGCCTTGAAGAGGACTGACGCCCGGCACACGGCCGAGTGGGATTTGGGCTAGGCGAGAGCATTCACGCGGTTATGCGAGCGCTCGATTCCGCGGCATTCGGATCACGTCCGATCGGTCGGAGCGAGGAGCCAGCCGTGCATTGTTCGAAATGCTCGCGAAGCATGTCATTAGCCAAGTGCTCCCAGAACTCAGCTTCGGCGAGAAGCTTCCAGCTTCGATCTGGATGATGCGCAGAAGTCTGTCGGCACAGCGACGCCATCGCGCGCAAGCGGCGTACGGTCTCCATCCACTCCTCCCATTATTTTTCCCCACCTTATTTTCTGTTTTGCGTCATATTAATTATGATTATACCGGATAATCAAATTTGCCTTCCGTGGCGCGACTACCGAAACGATTTGACGCGAACGACTTTCGGCTTTGCTTTCAAATTGTCTTTCAGATGAAGCGCTGCTTCAAAAGACTAAAACAGATAAAAAGTCAGGCTTAAACCAACTCAGGTGCGGGACATGATCCGCAGCATGCCGCTCGTGGATGATCTCGGTCAGAGCCGGAAAGGGACGCCGGATCCAAGTGCAGCACTTTTCCCGACACAGAGCCTTCACTCGCATCGGCCTGCCTTGAAACCCCGCTGTGCGCACGCCTCATTGGGGAGCGATCGGGCGGCTTGGAGCTGTGCAAGGGTTATCGGAGGCTTCAAGGTCGATCCGTGAAACGATCGTCTTCGAGTTCGCTGAAATTACGCGCGCCGCTCGCCATCATTGAATCCGCGTGCGGCAACTCGTCCCAAACCGGGGCCTACGCATCCGTGACGCCGGCCCTAGTCTCGCTCTTTCTCCGAGGCTTCGCCCTTCCGCCCTTCGCACTTGCTCTCGTAGCCTGTGCAATTGGGCAAGCAGGCTAACGAGCTCCATCGCCGTTTGACGCAGAACAGCCAAGCGGCTGCAAACCCCACTACTCACTACAATACCCCCAAACAGGCCCTTGCAGGATCAGCGATCGGAAGCGTTAGTTTGCGCCGACCTGCCGGTGTGACGCTTAACTTACGGTTCATGAGGGCGTCAGTTCGCTTTACGGCGATAGGCCAAAATATTTCGCATCCCTCCAGTAAGCCCTGGCAGAAATAGCCGCCAAGACAGGAATCTGGATGAACGCTGCGCCATGATTGAGCGCATCCAGCCCGTACCAAGACTAGTCGGTGCGGCAACCATGCCGCAACAGGTCAACTCCGCACACGGGGCGTCAAATGAGGCGGTCGGCCCAAACTCGTGTAATGCTAGTCAGTTCGGCTCCGCGTCTGTACCGAAGCCCGCTACGCATCAGCACAGCGGCGCTTCCTCGAATATCTCCCCGGGCCGCACGACCGGCTCATCGACCCAGGCCTCGCGAGCGAACCAGTTGTGATTGGCGCGACAGACCGGGCAACGAGTATTGCCATAAAACACAACGCTCCGCAGGAAAGCCTCACGGTCCGACCTAATACCAGTAGGAATCGCGCGACCGGTTTGCGGACATTTGACCATGATCATTCCCATGCGAGCCTCCCTAGGAAATTATTATTCGTTGTCGAACGAAAGAGAACCGGCCGGCTGGAGCGCGTCGTCATCTCAGTGTGGGTTACTTGGGGGGCATCGCACACTGGGAGTGCTTGTTCGAGCAGGGCGGGTTGCTCGTGACGACGTTTTTCCAACCGGCCGGATCGCTGCTTGAGCGATTCCTTGGACGCCGCCGCTCTTTGGCTCGACAGCGCGGGCGTTGATTATTCGTCTCTCGAAAGCTCCTGGGGCGCCACTGAAAATGGGCCAATCTGAGCGGGTGTGAGTTTTGGGCGTGCTATGCCGCTCGCGACGAAGACGATCATGTCGCCCGTGATGGGCAAATTGGCTAATTCGATCACCGGTTTCACTCCACTCTCGTCAGCGAGATATTCGTCGTTAGGATTTAATCCTGCAAATTAAGCCTTGCGCTGTCGGTCTGGTTTGCGACTCTCGTCAAGTTTTATTTTTGCTGTCCTGCACGCAGGAGGCCAAGATCATCGCGGCGATTTCTGCGATGTTGTTCTCGGTAGGCTGTTATTTCTACGCAGGACCCGCTTCTTGGTATTTGAATGGTTGCATCCGGTTCAAACATGAAATAAATATTGATTATATTGAAATCATATAAATATCGTTGTTAATTGTTGTCAATGACGTAAGCTGTTTTCGTCATTTTCTTGGTCGGAGGAGACGATGCGGGAATCAGTCCAGAAGAAGCGCAACTCCACCTCGGCTGCGAAGCAGTTGGCTCAAATGCGCGAGAACCTAGCGAGCATCAGCGAGAGGGAGCGCGTTCTAGGAGAGCGGAGTGCTGCTCGCGAACTTTACCGCTATCTGCTGGACTCTCACCGGTCGACCGCGCCGGCGACCTTTCTCGGAGGACAAGTGTTGAATATTTCTCCATCTGGGGTGAACGAGGGTGGTCAGCTGGCGGCGTGACCCGGGGCCGTATGGTCATTCGAAACGAATCTCAGTCAGGCGATGTGCATCCGCACTGAAGGTGGATTTGCACCGCTGCAGCACGGCAATCAAGCCGAATTTCCTCGGCAACTGCAGCTCGTTTGAACGCACCGCGGACAGTACATTGCAGGATGTTGTCGCCACCGCGTCGACACGGCGGCGAAACAGATATCGTTGCTATCGGGAATAGCCATGCTGGAAAAAACATCGGCAGAGATGGTGTTGAGACCCGCCGCGGGTGCAGTCTTCGCGCTGGTGGACGGTCGATCAGTGCTTTTCAGCGAGACAAGGCAGAAGCTCTATGAGTTGGACCAGCTAGGGGCATTCATTTGGTGCAAGTTGGCAGAAGGCGCTTCTTTGGAAGACGTCCATCAGGAGCTCGGGCAGCTAGGCATTGGCGAGCGCGCAGCGCGCGAGTTCACGTGGCAGGCGATGAACGTCTGGATCGATCGAGGGGTGCTCGATCTCGACTGGCGAATGTCGGCCGATTGTGCCTTCTCAACGGTTCTTGGTCAGCGCAGGATCAGCGTCCGGGCTGCAAATCGGGAGCTCTCGCAACAGTTGATTTCGCTATTTTGTGTTACGGACGACAGCGGCGAGGAGGAGGATATTGCGATCGAGACAATGATGCTCGGCGATCGGGTATTCTTCCGCGGGAATGACGGGAGCATCCATAGATGTGAAGCCGCAGCTCTGGCCCCTACAATCAAAGCTCACATCACCGAGCGACTTATCCGAAGCAATCAGTGGGCTTTCGCGCTCCACGCCGCTTCTCTTGCAAAGTGCGGCATGGGCTTACTGCTGTGCGGCCAACCGGGAGCCGGCAAGTCGACTCTTGCACTAGAATTGGTAGACGCTGGATTTCAGTATGCCGGCGATGACGTTGCGCTGATTGGGGCTGACGGAACGATCTGCGGCATCCCATTTGCCCTCACCCTCAAGCAGGGATCGTGGCGGTTGCTATCCCGACTGTATGGCGATTGGAACGACGTGACGCACCGCCGGTCCGATGGCGCCGAAGTGCGGTATTTGCCGATTCCGGATGCGCACAATGGGAGCCTCTCTGCCAAGTGGATCATCTTTCTGAACCGGGTCGCAAGCGGCCCCGTCGAGCTGACCCCCCTGGATCAGCTTGATTCGATCAAGCGGCTCATTGAGGGAGCTTTTGCCGCAGACGGGAAGCTGTCGCAGTCCGGCTTTTTCGCTTTGAAGCGGATTGTTGCGGGCGCACGATCGTTCCAACTTATCTATTCGGAATCGGCGCAGGCTCGACAGCTGCTGATGGACTTGTGCGATGACAAGGCATAGTGCGGCACTGACAAGCCTATGCAATTGCTTGCGAGGCTTGCCGCCCGTCGAAGTGGAGTGGACCTCCGTCATCGGGCTCGCAAACCAGACGTTGACGACGCCTGCGCTCATTGACTTCGTTGATCAATTTGCATCGGTGTTGCCAGAGGACGTGTGCACCTATATCCGCCAGATCCATCGCCGAAACGTGCTGCGCAACGATCGGTTGGCCGGTCAACTGGAAGAGGCCGTCATTGCGATGAACGGCCAGGGAGTTACGCCGGTGTTGCTCAAGGGTGCGGCAACGCTAGCCACAGCACCTGTCGAGCGGCGAGGAGTTCGGCTGATGTGTGATCTGGATATTATGGTCGTGCCGGACGAAGCTGAAAGGGCGGTCGCCGCTCTGGGCGCAATTGGCTATGAAATTCATGATCAAGCGCGCCCCGAAAGCCGGAGATGGTATGTCGAGCTAAGTCGACCGCGGGATGTCGGAACCATCGATCTGCAACGGGCCGCTCCAGGCCCCGCGTACCTCTATGCTGGCTCCGGACATGCCCTGAACCATTGCGTCCCCGCGCTGCTGGGGCGGGGACGCGTGTACGTCCCGACGCCCACTTATCGAGCGCTGATGTTGATCATCCACGATCAGTTTCAAGACTACGGCTACTGGCTTGGCGAACTCGATCTGCGGCATCTGGTTGAGTTGCGCGACTTGAATGATTCCGAAGGGCTGGACTGGCAGGAACTTGCCTCTCATTTCTCGGGCGAACTGATGAAAAACGCGGTCGAAACCCAACTGCTCGCCCTTGCTGCGCTGCTTGGGGTCGATATCCCGCGCTCAATGCGCACCCGGCTGATTCCTCGTCTGCAGTTCATGCGACAATTAATGCAAGCGCGCCTTCCGGCCACACGTGTGCCGTTCCTCGCAATGACGGTCCTGGACCTCAGAAACTACCGGCGGGAGGCGACCTCTGGTTGCACGCAAACCGGCATGCGGCGGCCTGGATTGTGGTCTGTGCCAAGAACGGACACCTTACAGTTCCTGTTGAGGGCCGCCACCGCCGTTCGTGTCGGAAAGGTGTAAAGCCAGCACGCTCGCACGCCTTCAAGGCCAAACAGTTTTAGCAAACGACATGTCTGCAGTTGCGCGGAGTTAATGCCCTTGTCCACCGGCATTCCGATCGGACGACTCGTCGTTCTCGCGAATCCTGAACTCTTCGAGCGTGTGCCCCGATTGGAGCGCGGCAACTAGCCAGCGAGGCTGTTTACCACGTCCGGACCAGGTCTCTGTCGGGTGGAGTGGATTGAAGTATTTTGGCACGACTTTTGGGTATTTGCGGCGCGGCGGCTCGCTCGTTCCGGCGCTGGCGGCCCGGCTTTCAGCGTCACCGAATTGGTCCGGCTGGTTGAGTTGCGCAAGACGTTTTTCGAGCTCCCGCTTCTCGACTGTGATTTTTTCGGCAAGTATCTTTGTCAGCTCTTCGTGAAGGAGCCAAAGTTCCTCAAAGTCCATGGCTTCGAGATCTTGCCGTCGCAGCATTCTCGTCACCGTTCGATCGACGCCTGATGCATCTGTCATCCTCAGCTTTCGAGGCATCGTTGCCCGAGCAGCGGATCAACGATAGGGCAAAGTCAGTGCTTCAAATTCACACTACAATAAATAAATAATATATTATTTAATAATTATTGCGAGGGTTATTTCATTAAATGGGACGGGCAGATCCAGTGATTTGCCGCAGGGCAAAACAGAGAGGAAACCACAATCGAGTTCCTCTTGGGCATTTTCAAGTTTTCAAAGATACATTCGGAGCGTTCTTCCCGCGGCTGCACGGTCGGACATTGGGGACCTGAAGGCTCAAATCGAGCCCAGGCGACTAGCACTACTTTGGCAGATTGTTGATTTTGCCGCGATTTATAGGATTCCCGAATCAATTTTTCAATGATTCATGGGTGGTCGGCTCTTGGAGGGCTGACCAT